>NZ_JBITCM010000012.1:0-328629 GCF_044453205.1 Streptomyces sp. NPDC051738
GCCCGCAGTGGCCGGCGTCAACACGCAGCACCCTCTTGGCCTAAGTCCAGCCGCCGGTCCGAGGACGGACACCCCCCGACGCGGCCCCGACCCACCCACCGAACCCGCAGGCGCTACGCGAACCCCCACCCACCCCGCACAGGCCGCCGCAGGCATCAACGCGCACCCCCGCGGAGCGACTACCGCCCCAGCCCCGCCAGCTCCTTGGCCGCCTCCGTCAGATCCTTCGCCGTGTCGATGGCGCGCCAGTACGCCCCCTGGGGAATCGGGAACCCGGCCAGCCGCCGCTCTCGGGCGAGGTGCGGAAACGTCGTACGTTCGTGGTCGCCGCGTTCGGGGAGGAGACCGGCGAAGACGGGCGAGAAGACGTAGACGCCCGCGTTGATCTCGAAGGTCGACGGCGGCGACTCGATGAAGTCGGTGATGTGCCCGAAGCCGTCCGTCTGCACCGCGCCCCAGGGGATCCGCGGACGCGCCAGCGCCAGCGTCGCGACGGCATCGCGCTCCGTGTGGAAGTCCGCCATGTCCCGCAGCGAGAAACGCGTCCAGATGTCACCGTTGGTGGCGTACCAGGGCCGATCGGGATGCGGGAGATGCCCGGCCGCGTACTTCAGACCACCGCCCCTGCCGAGCGGCTCCGTCTCGACGACAGTCGTCACCCGCACCGGAAGCTCGGCCGACTTCAGCCAGTCCTGCAGCACCTCGGCGAGGTGGCCACAACTGACCACCACATCCGTCACGCCCTCCTCGGCCAGCCACGCAAGCTGATGGCCGATGATCGGCGTCCCCGTACCGGGGATCTCGACCATCGGCTTGGGCCGGTCGTCGGTGTACGGACGCAGCCGGGACCCCTGGCCACCGGCCAGGATGACGGCTTGGACGGGGCGGGACGCGGCATTCGGATCAGTCATGACCGAACTGTACGCGGCGTCCCGCTCGCGGCATTCTCCGGCAACCGTTCCTTAATCAGCCGTTACCGTCCGCAATAGGAGTGTTCAGCTACGCGAGGTCATCTGCGCCGGCCCAGCTGCGTGCGATCAGCTGTGCGCAGCCGCGACCCCCGAGGCGAAGGCGGTGTCGCAGACGGGCCGGGCGAACGACTGCGCCCGCGTCGGACCGTACATCCGCACCGCCGCCCGCCCGAGCGCACGGGCGATCGAGCCGCAGTGCCGAGCCAGCGACGGGCGCTCATGGACGGCCTGCTGGAGATGGGTCAGGGCGACGCCCGGGTCCTTCTCCTGCAGTTCGGTCAGGAGCTGATCGCGCAGCACCTCCTGCGGGGCGCGCGGGGCGGTGTTCTTCGCGTTACCCGCGCTCGAGACGTCGGTCGCGGTGAGCACCGAGTCCGAGGGGTTCCCCGACCAGTTGACCCGGGTGACCGCGAGGGTCCCGGAGAGCACCAGGACGACGGGCAGGACGAGGGCGAGAGTGCGGCCGAGCTGGCGGGCGGGGCCCCGGTGGCCGCGTCGTGTCTGTTGTTTGGTGGAGTGCTTCACGCGAGTGAGGGTAGCGTTCAGTACTGATATGGCGACATTTGGTCACCGGTTCGGGGGACGAAGTGGTGCCCCTCCCCGAGTGCGGTGTTGACGCACAGCGCTCGAAATGAACCGATCTGCCGGGGTATTTGTCGACAACAAAAGGGGCCCCGCAGGCATCTGCGGGGCCCTCTTCGTCAACCTGGGTGAATTACCCGGGTTGTGCTGCCACTACTCACCCTCGGGTCAGCCTCGGGCGACGAGATCGCTCGCTCAGTCGGAGAGCCGCTCGCCCGTGGACGTCGAGAACACGTGGGTCTCGCCGGAGCGCGGGACGATGTGCAGCGTGCTGCCCTTCTCCGGGACGTCACGGCCGCTGACGCGGACGACGAGGTCCTTGGAGTCGTCGCCGCCGACCTTGGCGGTGCCGTAGACGTACGCGTCGGCGCCGAGCTCCTCGACGACGTTCACGGTGACCGCGAGGCCCTGCTCCGACTCGGAGCCGGCCACGTCGAAGTGCTCGGGGCGGACACCGACGGTGACGGTCTTGTCGGTGGCGGCGGCGAGCGCGTCACGGTCCACCGGCACGACCGAGTTGCCGAACTTCACGCCGCCGTCGGTGATCGGGACCTCGACCAGGTTCATGGCGGGGGAGCCGATGAAGCCGGCGACGAAGAGGTTGGCCGGGCGGTCGTACATGTTGCGCGGGGTGTCGACCTGCTGGAGCAGACCGTCCTTGAGGACGGCCACGCGGTCGCCCATCGTCATGGCCTCGACCTGGTCGTGGGTGACGTAGACGGTGGTGATGCCGAGACGGCGCTGCAGCGACGCGATCTGCGTACGGGTCGACACACGGAGCTTGGCGTCCAGGTTGGACAGCGGCTCGTCCATGAGGAAGACCTGCGGCTCACGCACGATGGCGCGACCCATGGCGACACGCTGGCGCTGACCACCGGAGAGGGCCTTCGGCTTGCGGTCGAGGTACTCGCTGAGGTCGAGGATCTTCGCGGCCTCTTCGACCTTCTTGCGGATCTCCGCCTTGTTGACGCCGGCGATCTTGAGCGCGAAGCCCATGTTGTCGGCGACGGACATGTGCGGGTAGAGCGCGTAGTTCTGGAACACCATGGCGATGTCCCGGTCCTTCGGCGGCAGGTGCGTGACGTCGCGGTCACCGATGCGGATGGCTCCGCCGTTGACGTCCTCGAGCCCCGCGAGCATGCGGAGCGAGGTGGACTTGCCGCAGCCGGACGGGCCGACCAGAACGAGGAACTCTCCGTCCTCGATGTGGATGTCGAGCGCGTCTACGGCGGGCTTCTCGGTGCCCGGGTAGATCCGGGTCGCCTTGTCGAACGAGACAGTGGCCATGGTGAATGGGCCCCCTTCTACCGGCAGGAACGTGCCGGACGATCCGTTGTAGGAAGGTGGTTGGTTTAGTCCACATGTGCGGACTGGCTTCGGACGGTACCTGGCGTTCGCCTGATCTGTCAGTACCTGGAGGCATGTGAACTTCGCGGAAATTTTCGACAGGGCCCGCTCGGACCTTGGGTACACTGCACGGGCGCGAGCCTCATAAGCGCGCGCACGCCTCCTTAGCTCAGTTGGTCCAGAGCGGCTGTCTTGTAAACAGCAGGTCGTCGGTTCGAATCCGACAGGGGGCTCCGACTGTATGAACAATCCGTCGCAGGGCTCAGGCGTCAATCCGAATACGCCTGAGCCGCCCTGCGTTGAGGCGCATTCGCCACTCTCGGTAATTCCGCGCACACCCATCTCCCCCCTCGGACACGGGATATGCACCGGCATGGAAGCTGTTGACTACTGCTAGTGTTCGTGCAGTCACAGTAGGCAACCAGCCTCAATGCATAGGTAATGAAAACCGAGGGTCCCATGCGCAAGCTTCACCAGGTCATGATCGTCGCGGCGGCGGCCGGCACCCTGTCCGGCATCGGTGCCGGTACCGGTGTCGCCTACGAGGTCAAGCCGGCCTCGACCGACCTCTACCGCCCCTACCAGGAGTGCAGCCCGCAGACGGTGGCCAGCGGCGACCTTCCGATCGCCGTTCTCGGTCTCTCCGAGACCTTCGACACCACCTGCGGTCAGTTCAACAACGCTTTCACTGGCTGAGGTCGGCGGCACGGTCGTGCGCGACGCCTTCCGCGGGCCCCTTCGGGGTCAGTCCCCGAAGGGGCCCGTCCGCGTCCGCGATCGCTGAACTCCCGTGCGTCGGTGAGTCGTTGCGGCGGCCGCTCCCCCCAGCGGCATCGCGTGCGACGTGGGCAAGGCGCGCGCCCCGAACCTCGAAGACCAGGTCAGTCCTTCCCTTCGTAAGCGAAACGGCCCCGAGCATCCCGGACATGGGTGGCACGCCGGGGCCCGTATCTCCGACATCCCGGGGCCCGGCGCGGCGGTTCGCGGCGCATGGCGCCCGGGCACCCCTCACAAAGGAGACGCAACACATGTTCAACGGAAAGAAGATCGCGGCCGTCTCGGGGCTTCTCGGCGGCCTCGCCATGACCTGGATCGGCGTCGCCCCGGCGCACGCCGCGGCTGATCCGGGTGCCTGTGCGCCGGACAGCCAGGGCAACATCGTCTGTACCCAGCGGATCGTGGGCCAGTTGCCCGAAAGCGGCGACTTCACCGTCCGCCGGTCGGTGACCTGCCAGCCGACGGAGCCTGTGACCCTGCCCGCCGCGGGCCTGCTGAACAGCGGGACTACGCGGATCGGTCCCCACATCACTTGCAAGGACATGACGCGGCCTACGATGCCGATGCAGGCACCCGCCGCCAACGACAACAGCGACAGTGGCCACCTCGGCGCGCTGGGACGCATTCTGGGCGGCCCGGGGGCGTAACCGCCGACGCCTGCCCCATCTCTCAAACAGCGGAAGGCCGGACCGGGTTGACCTGGTTCGGCCTTCCGCTGTTTCGCGTTTTCGCGGGTCGGCAAACGGGTGACCGCCGCTCTCCGCCCGTGACTCGCCCTCGGGGAAACGTCGTTGCTCTCAAGGAGGAACAAGGGAGAACGATGTGCGCGCCGCGACCGCATCGTCTCCTTGGCGTGGGCCGACACGACACGAGAAGGGTCAAAGATCCCAAATTGCTACGGATTACGTGTATATGCTCACACTAAGTAGTCAACCAGGGCATCGTGCCCGGGAAGAAAGGGTCAAACTATGCGCAGGTTTCAGCGCGTTGCGGTCGTAGCTGCAGCGGTTGCAGGGCTGTCCGCCTTCGGTGCTGCGGGTTCCGCGTTCGCTCACGAGGAAGGTTGGGACGCCCAGAACGTGACCGCGGTGGCCACTTCGACGGCCAACGCCGTGGGCACGTGGGGCGTTCCGTCCGACAAGGCGCACGCTGCCCCGCAGGCTGCGCCCGCCGCCGCTCCGGCTGCCGCGCCCGCCGCTGCGCCGGCCGCCGCTCCGGAGGCCGCTCCCAAGACCGTGGCGCCGGAGTACGGCTACGGCGAGTACACCGCTCCTTACGCCGCTCAGTAACGACGTACCGAGGAAATCGATGCGCGAGTTTCAGGGCACAGCGAACGTCGTCGTGACGGCCGCGGAACGGACGGCTCCGTACTCCGCGCCACGGTCGGCCCCCTAGGGCGAATCTCACGGCAGGTGCATCGATATCCCTCGAACCCTTAGCAAATTGCAGCCCGGACGCGTGGCAGACCCCTCAGGGTGCGCGTCCGGGCTGCAGCAATGTCTCGACTGCAGAGGAACGAACTACATGAACGGTCGACAGAAGTTCGCCACCGTCACGGGGCTCCTCGGGGCGCTCGCCGTGATCTACGGCGGTGCCGCGCCCGCGTACGCCGATGATGATCCCAAGGGTGAGTGCACGATCACCGCTCAGGGCGACATCGTCTGCATCAAGAAGAGCGAGTCGATCCGCAAGGACAAGCGCGGGTACGTCGTCAAGCAGGCGCAGGACTGCCAGGTCGTCGAGCACCCTCGCTTCACGTTTCCCGAGGGGGCCATGCTGAACGACGGGTCCCTGCAGTCCGGTCCGGTTGTCGAGTGCTCGAACAGGGCCAAGCTGCCCAAGGGTTACAAGGCGCCCACGTTCAAGTTCAAGTTCTGAGGGTGAGCGGAGAAAGCGCGGAATGCCGGACCGGGAGTGAAAACCGGTCCGGCATTTCTGATTTCCGGGGTGGAGGCCGTCCGGCAGAAGCCAGGCGCCCCCGAGAAAAGCCCGGTGCCCCGGCCTGAGGCCGGGGCACCGGGTAAGGGTGCGGCTCTGGCTTACTTGCCGCCGACGGCGTTGTTGCAGCCCATGGACGAGCCCAGGCCGGTCTCCTGCGCGCCCGGGTTGCCCTCGCCGTTCAGCAGGTTGCCGCCCAGGCCGTTGGCGATGCCGACCTGGCCGAGGACGTCGACGTTGGCGTCGTGCGACTTGCAGGAGGTGCTCTGCAGGACGCTGAAGCTGCCGCCGCCGTGGCTCCGGCTGTTCTTGCCCCATCCGCCCTGGTCGGCGTGGGCAGCGCCGGTGGCCAGGATTCCGATGCTCCCGAGGGCGGCGACCAGGACGGCAGCCTTGTGGAGCTTGTGCATGTTCTTCTCCGGTGGAGTGAAGAGGGTGCGATCCATGACAGATCGACTTCGAACAATTACGGAGGCTAATAGGAAATATTTGGGATTTATAAGCGGCACGCCGAATTCGGAGAAGTCTCACCACCTTGGCGGATATCCGGGAAATGTCTCGTGTCGCGCTTGAATCACGACACAAAAAGGTCCCGGTACCGGGCTCGAAGCCTGGTACCGGGACCTTTTCCTGTGGTCGGCCGGCTAAGCGGCCGTCATGCGCTTAGAAGGCGCTGTTGTTGCAGCCCATGGACGAGCCGAGGTGGGTGTCCTGCCCACCGGCGTTGCCCTCGCCGTTCAGCGCGTTGCCCAGCAGGCCGTTGAGGATGCCGACCTGGCCCAGGACGTCGAGGTTCAGGTCGTGCGACTTGCAGTTGGAGCTCTGCAGGACGCTGAACTTGCCCCCGTCCTTGCCGCCGTGACCGCCCTGGTCGGCGGTGGCGGTGCCGGCGCCCAGAAGGCTGACACTGCCGATGGCGACGACCAGAACGGCAGCCTTGCGAAGCTTGTGCATGTCATCTCCGGTGGAGTGAGGTGGGTGCGATCTGTAGGAGATCGACTTCGTACAGTTACCGTAGATTAATAAGAACTATTCGATATGTCCGAAAGGCGCGCCGGGATTCGTGATCTCGTATCAAGAACACCCGGAAGCCGGATCGCCCCAAGAGAAAGTGCTGGTCACGGCCGCTCGATGAGGGCTGTGACCAGCACGGTTCGCTGCACGGGAGACGGCGGGCCAGGCGCCTAGCTGGTGGCGCGGGCGGAGGCGGCGGCGTTCGCCTGGCTGTTGGCCTGGTCGCAGTCGACGCCTGTGGCCTCGGCGGCGGCGAGGGCCGCGACCGGCACGTTCGCGTTGAGCAGGGACTGCGGGCTGCACTCCTGGGACGGGCGGAAGAGGTTGGTCTGGCCGAGCGGGTCGGAGGCGGGGGCCTGAGCGGGGGAGAGCTGCGGGTTGATCTGCGGGCTCAGCTGAGGGCTGACCTGCGGGCTGACCTCGGCACCGCGCTGGGGCGGCGCCGCCGCCGGCCGCTGCGCATAGGACGGATTGCCGGAGGACTGGACGCTGGCCTGCGAGCGGGTCCAGGTGTGGGCCTGGGCATCCCGCTGTCCGACGGGGGGCGGGGTGGTGCCCCGGTAGGCAACGGGAGCGTCGGCGACGCTGGGGCCGGCGCCGATGGCTGACAGACCACTGGCTGCTGCGACGACGAGCGCGACCTGATGAAGCTTGCGCATGGAACCTCGGCCCTTCATTGACCTGTGCATGGAACGTACGGAAATGCTGTGAGCCATTGCTCTGACCTTGTGGGGAACGAGGCGAGCGCATAGCTGGTCACGTGTATCGGGGCGCGGTCACCCATTTGCCAGAGGTATTAATCAATGACAAATCCTCAGAACCGTTTATCAGATCGATGGCAATTGAGTGACGGGCTTTCCGATCCCGTGACCTGGCCAGGAAATTGTCGTTGCCAGCGGAGAGAGGGCAGCGATCAGGAGTCAGAGAGAGGGCAACGGGATCCGCTGCTGGCTCCACTGAATACACGGATTCCCTGCACAGGTAATGAAGGGCCGAGGGTTCCATGCGCAAGCTTCACAAGGCCGCGCTCGTCGTAGCGGCGGCCGGCGGATTGTCCGCCATCGGCGCCGGCGTCAGCGAGGCGGCCGAATATCCCTACGGGTACGGTGCTCCGGCGCCCGCTCCCGAATACCCGGCTCAGTACGCCCCGGCGCCAGTTCCCCAGTACGCGCCGCCTCAGTACGCTGCTCCGGCACCTGTTCCGCAGTATGCGCCGCCGCCCCAGTACGCCCCGGCGCCCGCTCCCCAGTACCCGCCGCCGCAGTACGCCGTGGCGGAGGCCCGTTCGACGGGTGTCGCGCAGGCCTCCACCCCGCAGCCCCACCCCCAGTACGCGGCCCCTGCCCCGGCCCCTCAGTACGCGCCCCCGGCGCCGCCTCCCGCTCCGGCCCCGGCTCCTGCTCCGGCGCCCGCTCCCGCCCCCCGGCCGCAGGGCGGTCACGCCTCCGCCTCGGCGCAGTCGAACGGTGCCGCGCAGGCCTCGACCCCGTCGCACTCCGCGCCGCAGGCCGCCCCCCAGTCGCCGGTGTCCCAGGTCGTGCCGCAGGTCACCCCGCAGACCGCGCCGCAGGTCATGCCGCAGGTCGCCCCGCAGGTCAACGCGCCCCAGGTGTTCAACCCGGAGCCCCCGCCGCGGGTTGCCCCGCAGGTGAACCCGCAGGTGAACCCCCAGGTGAACCCGCTCATCAACCCGCTGGTCCCGACGGCCGGCGCGCCGCAGGTGCCCGGGCTCGGCCTCGGACAGGTCCAGGCGCCCCCGGTGGGCCAGTTGGGTCTGCCGCGGCTCGGCTGAGCCGCCTTCCGTAGTTGTCCACCGTTCCAACTCGATCTGCTGCACAGCACATCCGCTCGACCAACGGAGAAGAAATGCGCAAGCTTCAGAAGGTCGCCCTCGTGGGCGCCGTCCTCGGCACCGTCGGCTCCTTCGGTGTCGGCACCGCCGTCGCCCACGGCGAGGGGGGAGCTCACGACCTGGACATCACGCAGGGCATCGAGTGCCGCTCGCACGACATGAACATCGACGTTCTCGGCAGCGTCGGCGCCCTCAACGCCCTGCTCGGGGGCGCGCTCAACGGCGAGGGCAACCCGGGCGCGCAGTCCACCCACCTCGGCTCGGACATGGGCTGCAACAGCGCGGCGCTCAAGTAGAGCGTGTGAAGCGTTCGGTCCGACGCCCGCTCCAGCACGGGGCGGGCGTTGGACTGTTGGGCGTGTCCGAATACGTTGAGTGAAGGCTCGTCACCCTGCGTGTAGGGTGATCTCGTTTACCAGGAAGGGTGGGCGACCTGTCGCATGAGACTGTCCTGTGCCGACGAGATGCTGTTGCTCAACGGGTGTCCGGGAGTCATCGGCCTGGCGGCGGTCTTCTCCGGTGAACAACCGGATGTGGATCAGGTGCGGGCGCGCGTCGCCGAGCGGTGGACCGGCCTGGAGCGGATGAACTGTGTGCTCGACCGTCCCTCGGGCGGTGGCACGGCGGCGCGGCGGGGACCGTTCCGGCGGCGTCGTGTGCGGTGGGTCGTACCGGGGCCGTTCGATCCCGTCACGCATGTCACCGTGGCCCGGGGCAAGTTGGACGATCTGTGGGCGGAGAGCGTGGACCGACCGCTCACCGGCGCGGTCCCGCCCTGGCGGCTCTTCGTGGTCCCGGGCGCGGCGTACGGCGGCGGGTTCGCCCTGGCCCTCGTGGCCCAGCACGTGCTGCTGGACGGACGTTCCCTGGCGACGCTGATGCGTTCGCTGACGGACAGCCCCGTGACGGCGCGGGAGTCGGCGCGGTCGGCGCCGCTCACGCGCGCGGGGCTGCGGGCCGCGGGCCGGGAGCTCAGGGCGATGGCGGCCGTGGGGCAGGCCCTTCCGATGCGGTCGCCGCAGGAGACGTATCCCTCGGTCGCGGTCAGTGAACTGCCCGCGCACCTGGTCCGGTCCGCGCGCCGGCAGCCCGCCGACGGCCGGGGCGCGACGCTGAACGAGCTGCTGGTCGGGGCGGTCGCCGGGGCGCTGCGGGCCCGGTACGGTCCGGTGCGCGGGTGGCGGCAGCGGGACGAACCCGCGTACACGGCCGTACCGTGCGATCTGCGCACCCGGGCGAATCCGCGGGAACTCGGCAACACGCTCACGGTGGTTCGGGTTCCGTTGCCCGTCGACGTGGACGGGCCCGTGGCGCGGCTGCGGGCGTGTCAGGCCGCGTTGGCCTCGGTCCCCGAGCGGGCCGCCGTCCACGCCGGCATGTTGTTTCCCGCCACCGAAGCGGTACGGCGGACCGGCCCGTGGGTGACCAGGCTGCTGACCAACCGCGGCCGTCGCTCCTGTTTCGCGGCGACCGCGACCACAGCGATGAAGTGGCCCGGCGGGCCGAGCACCTTCGAGGGGCGCCGGCTCGTGCGCACCGTCGGGCTGCCGCCCTTGCAGCATCCGGGCACCGTCAGCTTCGCCCTGGCCCAGGCGGGGGACGCGTTCACCCTCACCGTGGTGTGCAACCTGCGCCCGGACGAGGCGAGAGGGCTCGGCGACGCGGTCGTCACGGAGTTCGAGACATGGGCTCGGACGGCGACGCCGTCGGTGTGAGTCAGCCCTGACGGCACCAGGAGATGGAGGCAGTTGCATGGATGTGGAACACGGCGACGTATGGGAAGCGCTGCGCCCGCTGTGCGCGCGGGTGATGTCGGTGCCGCCGGAGGCGGTCGTGCCGCAGGCCCGGCTGGTCGCCGACCTGGGAGCCGACAGCCTGGACATCACCGAACTGGAGGCGGCGTCCGAAGAGTTGTTCGGGGTGTCCTTGCGAGGGACCGACAAGACCGGCGTGTCCACCGTGGGTGATGTCGCCGACCTCATCGTGAGCCTGCGCGCCCGGCCCGCCCACACCCCCGTCGCCCGGTGAACCGCCGACCCGCTGTCGCCGTCACGGGCCTGGGCGTCCGCTGCGCCGCCGGAGCGACTCCGGCGGCGCTGTGGGAGAGCCTCGTACAGGGCCGTTCGGCGACCGTGCTGCACACGTTCGACGACGAGGGCACCGTCGTATACCCCGCGTGTCCGATGACCGACTTCGACCCGGCCGGCTGCCTGACGCCCAAGGAGGTGCGACGGGCCGACCGGTCGGTGCAGTTGGCGGTGTGCGCGGCCGTGGACGCCGTCGAGGACGCCGGAGGGCTGTCGGTCGAGGCCGGTCGGCGGGCGGTGGTCACCGGGACCGGGTACGGCGGGGTGATCAGCCAGGAGAACGGCATCGGGCATCCCGATGTGCTGTACGCGCCCCGGCTGATGCACAACGCGGGCGCGTACTGGATCAGTGCCCGGCTCGGCATCACCGGCCCCAGTCTGACGGTCTCCACCGCGTGCGCCTCCGGGACGCATGCGGTGGGTGAGGCGATGCAGATGATCCGGGCCGGGTGCGCGGATGTCGTGGTGGCGGGCGGCCATGACAGCCCGCTGACCCCGACGACCGCGCTGGCCTTCGGGCGGGCCGGTGCGATGGTCACCGAGTGCGCGGACCCCGCCACCGCGTCACGGCCGTTCGACGCCGCGCGGCAGGGGTTCGTCCTCGCCGAAGGGGCGGCCTTCCTGGTGCTGGAGCGGCTGGACCTCGCGCAGGCGCGCGGCGCCCGGATCTACGCCACGCTGACCGGGTACGGCCGCACGTCCGACGCCCATCACCTCACGGCGCCGCATCCCGACGGGGCCGGGGCGCGGGCGTGCATGGAGCAGGCGCTCGCGGACGCCGGTACGACCGCGGAGGCCGTCACCCATGTCAACGCGCACGGCACCGGCACCGAGCTGAACGACATCGCGGAGGCGCAGGCCATCGCGGCGCTGTTCGGACCCGGCCGGGTGCCGGTCACCGCGCCCAAGTCGGTGACCGGGCACGGTCTGGGGCTGGCGGGGGCGCTGGAAGCCGTGATCACGGCCTGGTCGGTGCGGGAAGGGTTCGCGCCGCCGACCGCGTCTCTCACGCGGCTGGACCCCCGGTGCGAGCTGGACGTCGTCACCGGCGAACCGCGCAAGATCCCGAACGGCCCGGTGATCAGCAACAGTTTCGCCTTCGGGGGCCACAACGCCTGCGTCGTCCTCGATTCGCCGCACGGCTGATCAGCGGAGGGTTCGTCCCATGAGGTTGACCGCCATCGAAGAAGGGCACCTCCGCAACGGGCTCCCGGGGACGATCGGCATCGCCGCGGTGTTTCCGGGAACGCCGTTCGAGCCGGCAGAGATCCAGTCCCGGGTCCGCGAACGATGGGGCGGGCTGGAGCGGATGAGCCGGGTTCTCCAGCGTCCCGCCGGGCCGCCGGCGCTGGCGGGGCACCGGTGGGCGGCCGCCCGGTCGTTCGATCCCGGCGCGCATGTCACCGCCACGGACCAGGATCTCGAATCGCTGCTGGCCGAAGGGGTGAGCCGCCCGCTGTCGGCCGAACGGCCCCTGTGGCGGCTGATGGTGACGCGAGCCGCCACCCCGGCGGGCGAGCACGCCGTCGTGCTGTTCGCCGATCACGCGCTGCTGGACGGCAGATCCCTGGAGACCCTGTTCCGGCTGCTGATGGACGACGCCGAACCGCCGTCGCCGCACCAGCTCGCGGTGGCGCAACCGCGCGCGCCCTTCCGTCCCGCCACCCTGGGCAGGGAGTTGCGCCGTATCGGGGCCGTCGGCCGGCCCCTTCCTACGGCTTCCCCCGGTCCACCGCGGCCGTCCGTGGCCGTGGTCGGGCTCGACCCGCAGGTGATGCGTGCGGCGCGCCGTCGGCCGGCCGGTGGGCGGGGAGCGACGCTCAACGAGCTGCTGCTGAGCACGTATGCCGGCGCCCTGAGTGCCTGTTACGGCCCCCTGCGCTCCTGGCCCGGCGGATCAGCCTCCTTCTACGCCACCGTCCCGGTCGACCTGCGGACCCGGCACGACGCTCAGCGGCTCGGCAACGGCGTCACGGCGCTGCGTATCCCGCTGCCCGTCGACGTCGAGTCCCCGGAGGCCCGCCTCCAGACGTGCCAGGACCTGGTCGCGGCCTTTCCGCGTCGCCTCGACGCCCACCGCGCGATCCTTCCCACGCTGCAGGCGGCGGCGCGTGCCGTGCCCTTGCTGGCCGGGGTGATGGCCAGGAGCCTGGCGCGCCCCGAGGCCACCACGAGCCTGTGCACCGCCTTCAAGTGGCGGGACAACCCGAGCCGCCTGCTCGGCCGCCCGCTGTCGCGCGTCGTCCCCTTGCCACAGCTCTCCCCTCCCGGCACGGCGAACCTCTGCCTCGTCCACACCGCCGACGCCTACACGCTCACCGTCGTCAGCCACGCGCGTGCGGGTGCCGCGAGGATGATCGGTGATGCCGTGGCGCGGGAACTGAAGGAAGTGGCGGCGTACGACGCTCCTGCCGCGTCTGCTGGACCGTCGTGGTGAAAGCCCTGGTCAGGGCAGGGCGCGTCAGGACGTCCGTGCTGTCGGCGAACTGGTCCACCGCCCCGACGGGCGGCAGGTCCTTGAGGGCCGGGTCGGTGATGCGGGCGGTCAGGGCCGCGGTGAAGCGGTCGGCGCGCAGGACCTGGAAGGGACGGGAGTGGTACGCGCGCGTGGCCGGGTCGACGCGGTCGGTCAGGTGGAGCTGGTTGTGCTGGTGCGCGACGATCTCGTAGGCGTGGACGAGGTGCTCCTCGCGCGCGTGCCAGTCCGTGGCGGCGAGGGCCGCCGTCAGGACGGGGGACAGCCGGGGGCCGGCGGCGGTGCGGGCGAAGGCGCTGCCCAGCCATTTGCCGTACGGCGGGTAGCGGCGGTCCATCAGGAGACTGAGCCGCATCAGGTCGCGGGCCAGGCGGGCGGCGGTGACGGCGGAGCCCAGCTCGTCGCCGACCTCGCCGCAGCGGCCCACGAAGGCCTCCTCCTGCGCGACGCGCTGCCACTGGCAGGCCAGGACGTACAGCCAGACGTCGTGGGGGTACCAGCGCAGCGCGCGGCGTAATGGCGTGAGGGTGTGCAGGCCGTCGTGGAAGACGGCGCCCGCGGTGACCTCGGCCAGGAGCTGGGTCGGGGTGGCCAGCCAGTCGGCCGGGGTGATGTCCTGCGCCGGGTCGAAGCCGAGGGTGTCGGTGAACCAGGCGGAGGTGCCGGTCACTTCGACGCGGTGGTGGACGGGGCCGTCGGTGCGCCGCATGACGCGGATGTCCCGGTCCGCTTCGCCGGTGGGGGCGAAGTTCGTGGGGTGGCCCAGGAACGTCTTCGGGAGGTGCTCGGCGAGTATGTGTCTGATGCGGGCGGCGTGCCGGGGGACGTCGTGGCGGTGGAGGAAGACCTGGAGGCGCGGGCCCCATTCGTGGTCGGCGGAGCGGGGGGTGTCGTAGCCGAGGACCTCGGAGCCGCTGCCTATGCGCGCCGCGGAGTGGGGGATGCCGGGGGCGGCCTCCTCCAGGAGTGGGCGTACGGCGTCGGTGTAGAAGCGGCGGGAGAGTTCCAGGCCGGGGAGGAAGTCGGGCTCAGGGGTGGGGGAGTTCGCGCTGTGCATATTCGTGGGGCTCATGCCAGGGAGTCGTGCCCATTTGGTGAGGGGTCATGCGAACTTCGTTCACGCTGTTGCCTGTTGGGGACAGACGGACGTGATGGGGCGGCTGAGAGCTCGGGGCCTTGGGTGGTCTGCCGGGTGCGGGTGCGTGGTGGCTGGTCGCGCAGTTCCCCGCGCCCCTGAAGGGCGCTGCCCTGAGGTCGGCCTCACGGTTCGCGCAGTCGCCTCGCGATTTCCAGCTGGCGGTCTTCCAGCGGGCGGCCGTCCTCGACGTCCCAGAGGATGTTCTGCAGGAGGCGGCCGTACGTCCACGCACGCGCGCGTGTGCGGTCCAGGCCGAGTATGTCGGTCATGGCGTCGAAGCGCCAGCGGACGTCGTCGGCGTCGAAGCGGTTGTCGAGGGCCGGCCACAGTTCGAAGCCGGGGTCGCCGGCGAGGGGCTTGGGGTCGATGGCGAGCCACGGGGCGCGTTCGGAGGCGAGGACGTTCTCGTCGTGGAGGTCCCAGTGCAGGAGGCGGTCGCCGGGTTCGTCGACGACTTCCCGTACGGCCGCCGCGCAGTCGGCGACGATGCGGCGGGCCTCCGGGTCCGGGATGCGTTCCAGCGCCCAGGGCGTCCACTCCAGCATGGCCAGCGCGATGTCGCCGAGGCGGCGCAGTCCGGCGGGCGCGGGGGACGACGTGAGGTGGGCCAGGAGGTGGGCGATGACCAGGACCGACTCGTGGGTGTCCGGGAGGTGCGCGAGCATGCGGGACGCGTCGAGGCGTTCGAGGAGCATCGTGCCCGTGGCCGCGTCGTGGTCGAGGAGCCGTACCGCCCCGTCGCCGTCCCACGCGCGCAGGGCCACCGGTTCGCCCTCGCTCTCCTCGTCGAGGAGTTGCAGCTTCAGGACCGCCGGGGACCCGTCCTGCCGGACGACGGGCAGGATCAGGGCGGTCATGCCGTGCATCGATTGCCCGTCGAGCTGTAGCTCCCAGCGGTCTAGGAACTTCTGGGCCAGGTCCGGGAGTCCGGCGATGAACGCCCGCCCCGCCTCGCCGTGGATCTCCTCCTGCACCGTGGCCAGTCCGTGCGGAATGTCGATCATTCTGCGGACCCTACGGGGCTCCCGAAATCGGCTCACCCCAATTACCGTCCTCGCATGAGCAGCTCGGACAGAGGCGCCGTGAACGGCGGCATCTCCTACTGGTACGCGGACGACGGCCTCCCTGAGGTGCGCGAGCCGCTTGCGGGGGACGCCTCCGCGGATGTGGTGATCGTGGGCGGTGGATACACGGGACTGTGGACTGCCTATTACCTGAAGAAGGCGGTCCCCTTCCTCCGTATCACCGTCCTGGAACAGAAGTTCTGCGGGTACGGGGCTTCGGGGCGCAACGGCGGGTGGCTGTACAACGGCATCGCGGGGCGTGACCGGTACGCGAAGCGGCACGGCCATGACGCGGCCGTACGGCTGCAGCGGGCCATGAACGACACCGTGGACGAGGTCATCAGGGCCGCGGCCGAGGAGGGCTTCGACGCCGGTGTCCACAAGGGCGGGGTGCTCGAAGTCGCCCGTACGCCCGCGCAGTGGGCGCGGCTGAAGGACTTCCACGAGCACGAGGTGTCGTACGGCGAGAAGGACCGTGTGCTGTTCGGCGCCCGGGAGACCGCCCGGCGGATCCGGGTCGCGGACGCGGTCGGCTCGACGTGGACGCCGCACGGGGCGCGGGTGCACCCGGTGAAGCTGGTGAAGGGGCTCGCGGAGGCCGTGGCGGCGCTCGGGGTGACGATCCACGAGCTGACGCCGGTGACGGAGATCCGGCCCAAGCACGCCGTCACGCCGTACGGCACCGTCCGTGCGCCGTATGTCCTGCGCTGCACCGAGGGCTTCACCGCCGCCCTCAAGGGGCAGAAGCGGACCTGGCTGCCGATGAACTCGTCGATGATCGCCACCGAACCACTGACCGAGGAGCAGTGGGAGGCCGTGGGCTGGGCGGGCCTTGAGACGCTCGGCGACATGGCGCACGCCTACATGTACGCGCAGCGCACCGCCGACGGACGGATCGCGCTCGGCGGGCGCGGGGTGCCGTACCGCTTCGGGTCGCGGACCGACAACGACGGGCGGACGCAGGCGGCGACCGTCGAGGCGCTGCGGGACGTCCTCGTCGACTTCTTCCCGGCGCTGGCCGGGCTGCGGATCGAGCACGCCTGGTCGGGCGTGCTGGGCGTGCCGCGCGACTGGTGCGCCACGGTGACGCTGGACCGCTCGACGGGGCTCGGCTGGGCGGGCGGTTACGTCGGCTCGGGCGTCGCCACCGCCAACCTCGCGGCGCGGACCCTGCGGGACCTGGTGCAGCAGGACTCCGGGCAGGGCGGGCGGACCGAGCTGACGGACCTGCCGTGGGTCGGGCACAAGGTGCGCAGGTGGGAGCCGGAACCGCTGCGCTGGCTCGGGGTGCAGGGGCTGTACGCCACCTACCGGGCGGCGGACCGGCGGGAGCGCCTCACCAGCAGTGTCGAGGCCTCGACACTGGCGCGGATCGCCGACCGGGTGGCCGGGCGGCACTGACGAAACCTTCGCCGACTTCTGCCCCTGGATACTCGCGAGTGCGCTGTCGTACCCGTGTGCGACCATCGCCTCAACGACCACTGATCCAGGGGGGATTTCCGTGTCCGAGGACGATTCCTGTCCGCCTGCGAGACGGGTGAGACGGCGGCGGACGGCCTTGTTTCCGGCCGTGTTCGCCGCCGCCGTCTCGCTGTTCGCCTCCACGCTGACCCTGACCGGGGCGAGCCCCGCCGTCGCCGCCGACGAGGCGTGCGCGCCGCTCGCGCTCGCGCCGTTCGGCGACCCGGGGGACGCCGTCGGCAAGGCGACCGTCGCACCCGACTCCAGCGTCTGCTACACCGTCACCGTCGAGACCCCGGGCCTGTATCTGGCACCGGCGCTGGACGCCAACGGCAACACGGTGACCAGGCAGCTGCTCGCCGCCGACGGCAGCGCGGTGGACTGCTCCGGCGACCAGTACGCCACGTACGGCATGTGCGACGTGCCCGCGGCCGGCACCTACACGCTGAAGGTCCTCAACTCCGGCTGGGAGGACGAGGACACGTCGGTCACGTTCGTGCCGCTCGACTCGACGAGGGGCTGCGCGGACCCCGTCGGCACCAACTGGGACCAGCCGGACATCGCCCGGACGACCGTGAGCCGGGTGGAGGTCGACTGCCAGCCCTTCGAGGGCGCGAGCGGTGACCGGGTCCGGCTCAGGTACGGCTCGAAGGTGTACGGCGAGTCCCTCGCCTGGATCACCGATGCGACCGGCAGGCGGATCTGCGAGCGGTTCCCGGAGAACAACGAGGACAGCTGCGTCCTGCCGGGCGACGGCCCCTACCGGGTGATCTCCACCGTCTCCCGCTCCGAGAACGGCTTCCCCGCCGAGTTCGCGGTGAAGGTGCGCCGGCTCAGCGACCCGCAGGGCTGCACCGCCGCCCCGGTCCGCCCGTTCGGCGCGCTGGAGCGGCAGGACCTCACCGCCAACCCGTGCTTCACCTTCACCGCCGGAGCGCCGGGCCCGTACACCGTGCACTCGGTGAGCGAGGACCGGGAGGTCGGGGTGGCCCGGGTGTACGACGCGGCCGGGCTGAGCGTGTGCCGGTACGGCGCCGACCCGTGCCGGATCAAGACGCCGGGCACCTACACGGCCGTCCTCGACGACGGCACGTACCCCTTCCGCGACACCCGCGCCGGCCTCGTCGTCCTCGACCGTGCCTCCGACACCGGATGTGTGGCGACCGGGACCGGGCTGCACAAGGGCGAGTTGAGCACGGTCGGGCAGTACGACTGCCTGACGCTGGACGCGCCCCAGGGCGCCCGGATCGCCGCGCTCACCTCGCTCTCCTCGGCCGGGCTGACCCCCGAGGTGGAGGTCCTGGACCGGACCGGCACCGCGCAGTGCGACGAGGAGAAACTCCGGGGCGGCGACTGCGCGCTCACCGGTGAGGCCCCCTACCGGGCGCTGGTGCACACCGAGGACAGCGGCGACTCGGCGACGGGCGCCTACGCGGTGGCCCTCCACCGCACCGACGTCGCCGAGGGCTGCCCCGTCCTGCCCGCCGGCAGCTTCTCGGCGGACGGCGCGAAGGCCACGCCGGCCACCGGCGACGGCGTCTTCTCGCACTGCCTCGGCATCCCGGCCGACGCGCACACGGACGCCGAGATCTTCCAGCTGATCGCCACCTCCGGGACCGCCTCGGCGTGGTTCTCGGTGCTGGACTCCGACGGCAAGCGGGTCTGCGAGCGCTACGCCACCACCAACGGCTGGACCATCTGCTCCCTCACCCCGGGCAAGGCCCACACCGTGCTGGTGAACGGCCGCGACGAGGCCGCCACCTACACCCTGACCCGGCGTGACGTCACCGCGAGCGCCTCCTCGGCGGGCTGCACGAAGACCGCGGCGGCCAAGGTCGGCGGGCCCTCCGTGAAGAGCGCCTACGCCGGCCCTGGCACCCTCGACTGTCATCAGGTGACGACCGCGGCGGCCACCGACGTCGTGCACGTCAACGTGCGCGATGCCCTCGGCACGGCCAACTCCGCGGTCATCGCCGGGGACGGCCGTATGGAGTGCTCGTTCCGCAACTCCCCCTGCGCGGTCACCGGGTCCACCACCCACCAGGTGCTCGTGCAGACGCCGGTCACGCTGAAGGCGGCGCCCGAGTACCGCCTGGACCCCCTGCGCGTCGCGACCGCCGACGGTCCGGCGCCGGAGTGCGTCAAGGTGCCGTCCGTGGCGTACGGGTACGGGCCGGTCACCGGCACGCTGGACGAGTCGCGCACCGCCGTCTGCGCTGCGCTGCCGACCGCCGGGTTCGACCGCTTCGAGACCGACATCAAGGACACGGGCGGCGCCACCACCACCGCGGTGCCGGTGCTGTACAACACGTCGACCTGGGTCAACGGCTGCACGCACTACATCCCGGAGGGCTACGACTGCGACGCGCAGGGCTCCTCCTCGCAGAGCACGCCGACGCTGTTCCTGCTGGGCCTGCCCGAGAAGGCGTCCAGCACGGCCTACAGCGCCCAGCTGACCTGCACGTCCACGCCGTGCGGCACCGAGGAGACGGCCGTCACCGCGGTCGGCCCCGACACCGGGGCCGCCGGCGGCAAGGTGAAGCTCACGGTCACCGGCACCGCCCTCGGCCCGGACGTCACCGTCCGGCTGACCCAGTCCGGGAAGACGGTCACGGCGAAGGCGGACTCGGTCGCCGCGGACAACCGGACGGTGACCGCGACCCTCGACCTGACCGGCGTGGCCACCGGCACCTGGAACGTCAGCGTGATCACGCGCGGCTGGGAGTTCCCGCGGGGCACCTTCACCGTGACCCCCCAGCCCAAGCTGCAGAACACGGCCGCCCCCAAGGTCACCGGCACGGCCAAGACCGGCGCCAAGGTCACGGCCGTGCCCGGGAGTTGGTCGGCGACCCCGTCGTCGTACACGTACCAGTGGAAGGCGAACGGGACGGCGATCAGCGGGGCGATCGCGGCGACGTACACCGTCCCCGCCTCGGCGGTCGGCAAGAAGCTCACCGTGACCGTCACCGCGGTCAGGACCGGCTGGGTCAGCGGGTCGGCGACCTCGCCGGCGGTGACCGTGGCCAAGGGCGACGCGCCCAAGGCGACCAAGCTGCCGGTGATCAGCGGGACGGTGAAGGTCGGCAGGACCCTGAAGACGACCAAGGGGACATGGAGCCTCGCGCCGACTTCGTACGCGTATCAGTGGTACGCGAACGGCAAGGCGATCAGCGGGGCGACCAAGTCGTCGCTCGTGCTGAAGTCGGCGCAGAAGGGCAAGAAGATCACCGTGAAGGTGGTCGCGCACCGTACCGGTCACAAGGACGGGTCGGCGGTGAGCAGGGCGACGAAGGCGGTCGCCGGCTGACCCTGCGACAGCAGGCCGACCCTCGACGGAGGGTGGGGGAGGGGCTCCGCGGTCCGGTGGGGCCCCTCCCCCCGTTCGTGGAGGTCACTCGCGTCGTGGCGGTCGTGGCGGTCGTGGCGGTCGTGGGTGGCGTCAGGCCACGTTCTCCGGTATCCGCGCCTCCTGCGCGGCGCCGTGCCCCGGGGGTTTCGCCGTCACCATCAGGGCCGCGACCAGGCCGGCCAGGAGCATGATGGCGGCGGCCCACCAGATGGCGACGGTGTAGCCGTGGACCACGCCCTCCTTGATGACCAGGGCCCGCTGGGCCGGGTCGGTGAGGTGGGCGGTGAGGTAGGCGGCGCTGCTGGTGGTGGCGACGGTGTTGAGCAGGGCCGTACCGATCGAACCGCCCACCTGCTGCGAGGTGTTGACGGTCGCGGAGGTCACTCCGGAGTCCTGCGGGGGCACGCCCGCCGTCGCCGTGGCGAACACCGGCATGAAGATCAGGCCCATGCCGAGGCCCATGAGGATCAGGGCGGGCAGGATGTCGGCCGCGTAGGACGAGTGCACCGTCAGCCGGGTCAGGAGCACCATGCCGACCGCCGCGAGCAGGGCGCCCGGGGCCATGAGCAGGCGCGGCGCCACATGGTCCAGGAGCCGGGCGGCGATCTGGGTGGAGCCGGTGATGATCGCGGCGGTGAGCGGGAGGAAGGCAAGGCCGGTCATCACCGGCGAGTAGTCGAGGATGACCTGGAGGTAGTAGGTCATGAACAGGAACAGCCCGAACATGCCGATGACGGCGAGCGCCATGGTGAGGAAGCAGCCGGCGCGGGTGCGGTCCTTGATGATGTGCAGGGGGAGCAGCGGCATCGGGGCCCTGGTCTGCCACCACACGAACGTCGCGAGGAGGACGACTCCGACCGCGAACAGGGTGAGCACCATCGGGTCGGTCCAGCCGAGCGGCTGCGCCTCGGCGAACCCGTAGACGATGGCGACCAGGCCGCCGCAGCCGAGCAGCACGCCGGGCACGTCGAGGCGGGCGCCCGGCCGGCCGGGGCTGTCGTGCAGCAGGGCGAGGGCGCCGATGACGGCGATCACGGCGATGGGCACGTTGACGTACAGGCACCAGCGCCAGTTCAGGTACTCGGTGAGCAGGCCGCCGACGATGAATCCGATGGCGCTGCCGCTGCCGGCCAGGGCGCCGTAGATGCCGAAGGCCTTGCCGCGCTCCTTGGGGTCGGTGAAGGTCGTGGTCAGCAACGACAGGGCCGACGGGGCCAGTACGGCGGCGAAGGCGCCCTGGAGGGCGCGGGCGCCGAAGAGCATGCCGGACGAGGTGGCGGCACCGCCGAGCGCGGAGGCGGCGGCGAAGCCGATGAGGCCGATGACGAAGGTGCGCTTGCGGCCGACCAGGTCGGCGATCCGGCCGCCGAGCAGGAGCAGCCCGCCGAAGGCCAGGGTGTAGGCGGTGATCACCCACTGGCGGTCGCCGTCGGATATGCCGAGGTCCTCCTGCGCGGACGGGAGCGCGATGTTCACGATGGTCGCGTCGAGGACGACCATGAGCTGCGCGAGCGCGATGATCACCAGGCCCCACCAGCGGCGGGGATCGGCGTCCTGGGCGGATTCACCCGTTCGGGTGATACTCACCCGGCCAGAAGACCATGACTCGGGCCGTGTCGCATCTGGAGAGGGCTGACGTATCCGCTGGTGCGGGGGCTTGCGGCCGGTCATGGCTCCAGTACCACCTTTCCGGTGGTTCCGCGCGTTTCGAGGGCACGGTGGGCGGCCGCCGCCTCGGTGAGCGGGAAGCGCTGCACGGCCGGGGTGAGGCGGCCCGCCGCTGCCTCGGCGAGGGCGCGCAGTTCCAGGGTCTGTACGGGGTTGGGGCCGCCCGCCTTCCGCATCATCACGGGGCCGAGGACCTGCTCGGAGACGCCGTCGACCAGGTAGGGCTCGCCGTCGTGCAGGCCCGCGCCGGACCAGCCGAAGACGAGGTGCCGGCCGCCGGGCCCGAGCAGGGCGACGGACTCGCGGGCGACCTCGCCGCCGACGCCGTCGAACACGACGGTCGCCGGGCGCCCGCCCAGGAAGGCGCGGACCTTCCCGGGCCACGCGGGGTCCTTGTAGTCGACGGCGAGATCGGCGCCGTTCTCCCGCACCCGGGCCACCTTCTCGGGCCCGCCCGCGAGGCCGATGACCACGGCACCGGCGTTGCGGGCGTACTGCACGAGCAGGGTGCCGATGCCGCCGGCCGCCGCCGGGATCACGGCGACCGCGTCCGGACCGAGCTCGGCGAACTGCAGGATCCCCATCGTCGTACGGCCCGTGCCGATCATGGCGACGGCCTGGGCGAAGTCGAGGTTCTCCGGGATCTCGTGGACCCGGTCGACATCGGTGACGGCCAGCTCGGCGTACCCGCCCGGCGCGAAGCCGAGGTGGGCGACGACGCGCTTGCCGAGCCAGAGCGCGGCCACGCCCTCGCCGAGGGACTCGACGACGCCCGCGACCTCGCGGCCGGGGATGGTGGGCAGTGTGGCCGGGCTCGGTGCCGGGCCCTGTATGCCCTCGCGAAGGGCGGTGTCGAGGAGGTGGACGCCGGCCGCGGCCACGGCGATGCGGACCTGGCCGGGGCCGGGTGCGGGGTCGTCGACCTGCTCGTAGGTGAGGTTCTCGGCCGGGCCGAAGGTGTGCAGGCGGATGGCGTGCATCGGGGTCCCCCATCGTGGAGAGATACGGGTCGGTCAGGCGCCCACCCCGTCGCCGGAGGCGGCAGTCAGATGCTGCAACCTCAAGCTTGCTTGAGGTCAAGGGCGTGCCGGCCGAGGGCCAGGGACACCGCCGTGAGCGCGCTGTTGAAGGAGACCTCGGACAGGACGCCGGGGGCGGCGACCTGGTCGCCCGCGAGGTAGACGCCGTCGCCGCGGTCGACGGCCGGACGGTCGCGCCAGCTCGTGCCGGGCAGGTCGACGGCGCCGGTACGGCCGCTCGCGACGGACGCGCGCCGCCATGTGACGCGTTCGCGCCAGCCGGGGAAGCCGAGGTCGAGGAGCTGCTCGGCGCGGGCGACGCCGTCGGCCTTGGACTCGTGCGGGGCGAGCGGGATCTGTCCCTGGATCAGCTGCTCACCGGCCGGCGCCAGGGAGCGGTCCTGCGCGGTGAACCGCTCCAGCCACCCGGTCGCGTCGAGATCGGACACGACGAAGGCGTCCCCGCGCCGGGTGCGCACGGCGAGGTCGACGAGTGCCGTACGGCCGCTCGTCCACGTCAGGGAGTCGTCCTTGAGGAGACGGCGGGCCGCGTCGAGGGAGGTGGCGACGACGACGGGCGTGTCGGTGGGGAGTTCGTCGACGCGGGACAGGGTCTCCATCCGTACCCCGAGATTCCAGGCCCGGGCCGCCATCCGGTCGATCATGGTCGCCCAGCCGCCCCGCGGATAGTGCGCCTCCGGAGGCAGCTTGGTGGCCCGCCGCAGCCGCTCCCGCACGAACGCGGCGGACAGGGCGCCGGGGTCGTGGTGGAACAGGGCGACCGCGGAGTAGTGCGCGGCGGCCCGAGCGCCCTCCTCGCCGGCGATACCGGTGGCCCAGGTCAGGAAGTCGACGTCGACGGGCGCCTGCGGCAGACCGCGCCGCAGCAGCTTGAGCATGGCGAAGGGCGGGGTGCGGCGCAGCACACCCCGGTGCCGCAGCCGCAGCCGGGCGGCCTCCAGGGGCGGGATCGGCGCGAGCGGTCCGATGAGGTCGCGCTGCTTGAGCCAGGCCCAGTGCGGGCCGCCGCTGTACAGGGCGTGCGGTCCCTCGTTGGTCTTGTACGGCCCCTCGGCGGTCCGCGCCCGCCCGCCGAGGGTGTGATGGGCCTCGTACACGGTGACCTTGGCGCCCGCCTCGGCGGCGGTGATGGCCGCGGTGAGTCCGGCGAAACCGCCGCCGACGACGGTGATGCGGTGCATGGCTGGGGGTCTCCCTCTTGGTCGGGGTCGCCTTGCTTGCCTTGTTGTGGGTACGACGTTGTGGGTACGACGGTTCTGGCACCCCGGAATGTGACATCGGCGGTCTCCACGCAGGCCATGCGTAGGTCAGGGGGATTGTCAGTGGCGGGGTGCAGCATGTGGGCATGGCGAGGAAAGCGATGGGTGAGAGCGGAGTGAAGGGCGCACGGCGGCCCGAGGTGCGGCTGCCGGCGCTGGAGCCGTACCGCGACGGGCGGTTGGAGCCGGACGGCGACTACGACAGCCTGGAGTTCCGCGAGGAGGACCTCACCGGGCAGGACGGCGGCGGCGCCCGATTCATGGACTGCGCGCTGCGGGGCTGCGCCCTGGACGAGACGAGACTGCGGCACGCCCGGCTCCTCGACTCCGTCCTGACGGCCCCCCGGGGCGTCGGCACCGACCTCGCCGAGGCGACCCTGCGCGATGTGGAGCTGGTCGACGCCCGGCTGGGCGGGGCGCAGCTGCACGGCGCCGTCCTGGAGCGGGTCCTGATCCGAGGCGGCAAGATCGACTATCTGAACCTGCGCAAGGCCAAGCTGAGAGACGTCGTCTTCGAGGGCTGCGTCCTGGTCGAGCCGGACTTCGGGGGCGCCCGGCTCGAACGGGTGGAGTTCGTGGACTGCGTGCTGAAGGGGGCGGACCTCAGCGGGGTGACGCTGACGGACGTGGACCTGCGGGGGGCGGCCCAGCTGGAGATCGCGCGCGGGGTGGAGCGGCTGGCGGGGGCGGTGATCAGCCCTGCGCAGCTGCTGGATCTGGCGCCGGTGCTGGCGGCGGAGCTGGGGGTGCGGGTGGAGGCCGGTCCGTGATCGGCACCGGGACGGGTCCGGTATGATTGATACAGAGCTGCTCGCCAGAACTCCTGGCGGTCGGTGATGCGTTGGTGGTCCAAGGAAAGACGCCCCGCTTCCTGCGGGGAAATGCAGGTGCAAGGCCTGCCCGGCGCTCGGATCAGGAGCCCCTCCCGTTCGTACGGGAGGGGCTCCTTTGTTGTTGCCGCCGTCTCTCGGCAAGCCTCCTGCGCGGGGCGCTACGCCACCCGCGGAAAGCGCGCCTGCAGGGTCCAGATCGCCGGGTTCTCGCCGAGGTCGTCGTGCAGGTCGATCAGGTCGGCGAGCAGGTCGTGCAGGAAGTCGCGGGCCTCGCGGCGCAGTTCGGTGTGCGAGAAGGACAGCGGGGGATCCTCCGCGGGCATCCAGTCCGCCTCGATGTCCACCCAGCCGAAGCGGCGCTCGAAGAGCATGCGGTCCGTGGACTCGGTGAAGTCCAGTTCCGCGTGCTGGGGGCGGGAGGCGCGGGAGCCGGCCGGGTCCCGGTCCAGCCGCTCGGCGATGTCGCACAGGGCCCAGGCGAAGTCGAGCACCGGTACCCATCCCCAGGCTGTGGACAACTCCCGGTCCGCCTTGGTGTCGGCGAGGTAGACGTCGCCGCAGAACAGGTCGTGGCGGAGGGCACGGACGTCCGCGCGGCGGTAGTCCGTCTGCGGGGGGTCCGGGAAGCGGGTGGAGAGGGCGTAGCCGATGTCGAGCACGGAGGTGATGGTGTCACGGCCCACGCTCATAGGATCACTTGCGTGTCCTGTTCTGCGTCCCTTGCCCTGACCGTCCGGATGTTCCTGACCGGCCGTACGGTCCGGGCTGCCCGTGCGCTCCCGGCCGGCCCTACGCCTCCGGCTGTCCGTACGCTCCCGGCCACCCGTACCTTCCGGGCCGTCGGCTGCGCCGTGCTCGCCGCCCTCGCCCTGGCCGCGTGCGGCGGCGGTGTCCAGGGCACGCCCGGTGGCTCCGGCGTGCGCGACCCGTACTTCCCCAAGGCCGGCAACGACGGCTACGACGTCACCCACTACGCCCTCGACCTCGCCTACGACCCCGCCGACCGCCACCTCACCGGCACGGCGGAGATCACCGCACGGGCCGTCCAGGATCTCTCCGCCTTCGATCTCGACCTGAAGGGCATGGACGTCGAGCGGGTCACGGTGGAGGGCGAGCGTGCCCGCTGGAGCCGCAGCGGCCAGGAACTGGTCGTCCGCCCGGGCGACGAGCTCGACCGGGGCGAGACCTTCCGGCTCACCGTCCGCTACTCCGGCACCCCGCAGACCATCACCGACCCCGACGGCTCCGAGGAGGGCTGGCTCGCCGGCGACGACGGTGCCCTCGCGCTCGGCGAGCCGACGGGGTCCATGGCGTGGTTCCCCGGCAACCACCACCCGTCCGACAAGGCGTCGTACGACATCGCGGTCACCGTGCCGGAGGGGCTCCAGGCCGTCTCCAACGGCGAGTTGACCAACCGGACGACCAGCGACCGCCGGACGACCTTCCGTTGGCACACCGCCGAACCCATGGCCAGTTACGTCGCCACCCTCGCCATCGGGGACTACGACATCCGTCGCTCCACGGTCACCGGCACGGCGGCCGGCGAACTGCCCGTCTACACCGCCGTGGCGCCTTCCCAGGACGGCCCCGCGCGTGCGGTCCTCGCCCGGATCCCGGAGTTCATGGAGTGGGCGGAGTACAACTTCGGCCCCTACCCCTTCTCCTCCACCGGCGCGATCGTCGCCCGCCCGAACGTCTCCGACTACGCCCTGGAGACCCAGAACCGGCCCGTCTTCCCCGGCGCCCCCGGCACCGAGCTGTTCGTCCACGAGCTCGCGCACCAGTGGTTCGGCAACTCCGTGACGCCGAAGAGCTGGCGGGACATGTGGCTGAACGAGGGCTTCGCGACGTACGCGGAGTGGCTGTGGCGGGAGGACCACGACGGCGACAGTGCCCAGGAGACCTTCGACGCCCTGTACGACCACGGCGAGGACGAGCACAAGGACCTCTGGTCCTTCCCGCCGGCGAAGCCGACGAGCGCCGCGCACATCTCCGACAGCCCCGTCTACCAGCGCGGCGCGATGGTCCTCCACAAGATCCGCCAGACCGTCGGCGACGACACCTTCTACGCCATCGTCCAGGGCTGGGCGGCGGACCACCGCCACGGCAACGCGGACACCGACGACTTCACGGCGTACGTGGAGGAGACGGCGCCGGGGGAGGACTTCACCGGCATCTGGGAGGACTGGCTGTACGGAGAGGGAAAGCCCGACCGGCCCTGAGAGCCGGTGAACCTGTGACCGACGCGAGCCCCCGGCTCAGGCGCCTCACTGCTCCCGGAGCGCGTCCAGCCGTAGCCGTATCGCACACAGCCCCTCGGGGCCCCCGACGAGGAGCAGTGCCTCGGGGGTGAGTGCGAGGGTGTCGCAGGGGTGCGGCAGCGGCAGGACGCGCACCTCGCCGGAGAACACGTGCCACAGGTGCAGCTCGCCGTCGCTCCAGGCCACGGCGAGCACCGGACCGACGGGAGTGTCGGCCGCGGCGAGGGCCGTGACCAGATACCGGCGCTGCTGCACCGGCACGGGCATCGGCTCGTCCGAGCCCGTCTCCCACAGCCGTACCGAACCGTCCGACGCGGCGCTGAAGGTGAGGGTCAGCCCGTCGGCGGTGTCGACGCCGGTGGCTGCCGTCACCGGCAGCTCGTGCACACGGCAGGTGCGCGGGGTGTCCTGGTACTCGCCCAGGGACCACACATGGACCGTGCCGCTCCGGTCGCCGACGACGGCGTACGGACTCCGCGTGCCACCACTGCCAAGTGCCGTGACCAGGGACTCCTCCCCGGCGAGCGCGGCCGAACCGTGGTGCTCGGCGATGTGCCCGAGCACGATCGCGGCGGTCGGGTCGTCCTCGGACACCAGAGGGAGCAGCGCGTCGGACCGGTCGAGCAGCAGCAGCGAGCGGGCGTCACGCGCGGCGACGGACCGCGGTCGTACGGCGGCCGGGCGGACGTAGGACGGCGAGGAGCCGGGCTCCACGGACGTGGCATCACCGGGTCCCACGGCCGGCGCGGCACCGATCGCCCCGGCGGACGCGCCGCTGTCCACGTCGTAGGTCCGCAGCCGCCCCGTGGCGTCGGCCGTCAGCAGCCGTCGCTCTTCCCCCGGCACCTGCGCGAGCGCGGTCACCGCGAGATCCTGCCGGTTCCACTCCGCGGTCCACCAGTGGCGTCGGGCCAGGGGTTGGAGGAAGTCGGTCAGGACCTTGTCCGTGCCCACGGCCGCGGTGTGCAGCAGGGCGGCCCGCTCGGCGCTGTCGGTGTGATGCGCCGTCAGCTCGGGCGCGGCACGCCGCCACACTCGGCGCAGCTGCCCCGGTACGGGGATGCGCTCGTCGGCGAGTACGGCGGTGAGCGCCGTCGCCGAGCCGTGCACCAGGAACCCGGGGTCGCTCAACAGGCCGCGTACGGCGGCCCTTTCGTCGTCGGCGCGCAGGGCGGCGTCGAGGATGTGCCGGAGCACCGTGGCGGGTGCCGCGGCCCAGTCCGGCCGGCCGTCGGAGGTGTGCGGGACCGTCGCGACGAGGTCCGTGTAGGACGCCTCGCCGGCAGGGGGTACCTCGGTGCGGTCGGTGCGGTCGGTGCGGTCGCCCAGGTCGACGACCTCGACGGCGTCCGCGGCCAGGAGCGCTGACGCGCCGACCTCAACGGCCGCGCGGAGATGGGGAATCGCCAGCAGCGGCTCCAGCAGCTCGGCGACCAGGGTCCGCGGTGCCGCCGCGGGCAGATCCGCGGGGCCCGCCCCGGCCCGGTGCAGATCGGGTACGAGGAGCAGCAACGGCCGCTCGTCCCGGCTCACCCGGTCCAGTAGGCGCGCGGGGGAGAGGGGGCCGTAGCCGAGCTGGCGCCCCAACTCCCAGGCGAAGGTCTCGGTGGTCAGCCCCTCGGACGGCACGGTGGCATGCACGGTGATGCCCGGCCGGTCGATCGTTCCGGCCAGGAGCCAGGCGAGCAGAGCGCTCTTGCCGCTGCCCTCGGCACCCCGCACCAGACACAGCCGGGGCCCGTTTCCGTCGGCCGCCCAGTCGAGCAACTGCTGCCCGGCGGCCCGCTTGTCGTCGTCGAGCGGCGGCCAGGAGGCGATGTCCGGTGTGACGGCACCGACGGTCATGATGTGCTGCTTCCCCTCTTGTCGTTCTCCGGCGTCCTACTGCGGTGGCTGCTCGGCCGCCTCGCGCAGCAGCCGGATGCCCTCGGTACGGGACTCGGCCGTCTCCCCGTAGGGGAAGTTGTGCGTGAGCTGCGCCTCGGGGAAGACCTGCCCGAGCCACAGTGAGCAGTAGTGGCCCGGCATGAAGCAGGCCTCCAACTCGGTGTGGATCCGCAGTACTTGCTCCGGCGCGACCCCCGCGGCCCGTAGCCGGGCCCACAGCCGCTCCTCCGGGTGGACGCCGATGTCGCCGGCCTGCGTGACGATCTGCTTCTCGCCCCGCTCGTCGACGATCTCGAACGCGGTGAACCACTCCGCGCTCGCGGTGTCCCTGATGTCGTCGAGGACCAAGGGCCACCAGTTCTCGCGCCCCTCGAACGCCCGCGGGTCGATGCCCCGCAACCGCTGCTCAAGCTCCGCGTACGCGGCGGCGGCCTCCCGCGGCTGGTCGGTGCCGAGGATCACGGTGAGGGCCTCGTCCAGCGCGGTGAGCGACTGGGTGAACGCCTCCTCGGTCGCGTTCACGAAACGCGCCTGCTCGGCCCAGTCGAGGAGTACGGCCCGTACGACGCCCTCGTCGTCGGCGCAGAGTTCGAAGCCGCGGTCCGAGCCGAACCGCCTCCACTGCCGGCACTCGTCCCGTACGACCGTACGGCCGACGGACCGCGCGAACTCCTCCAGGGGTACGGGGTCGGACTCGGCCGTCGCGAAGTACGGGCCGACCGTCAGCGGAACGGTGATCCTCCCGAAATTCCGAACGTCACTGCTGTTCATCGCGACTACCTCGCATCGGGATCGGCGACATACTCCAGGATGTCGTGCCAGCGTGACTGGCCCACCTCCAGAGCGGCCGAATCGATTTCCCTCATCTGCTCGGTCAGACGCCCCGCCGCACCCTCCAGGTCGAGCGATTCCAGCTCCGACTCGAAATCGTAATTCGGACGCTCTTTCTCCAGCAGATAGAGAAAGTGCGCGAAAGAATTCACGTCCTTGTTCAGCGGATAGATCTCGGACTCGTCGCCCGGCAGGCAGTGGACGGTACCGGTGCCCCCGTCCAGGGCGATGTCGTCGTAGGGGACCATGCCGAGGAGGATCCAGCCCTCGGCCCCCTCGGGCAGGTCGGTCCAGCGCTCACGCAGGTCGTCGTAGCACTCGCCGAGCGGCCTCGCCTGCTCCGGGGTCCCGTCGACGAGGTCGAACCAGGGATTCGGGCGGGCCGGAATGCCGACGTCACGCAGGAAGCGCGCGCTCGGCTCGTGCCGGATGTTCGCCACCACCGCTTCGGGAAAGGTGATGAGTTCTTCCGGGGCGAACTCGGACTCCAGGGTTTCCCGGTCGATCGGGGATGGCATCTCGTGACCTGCCTGCCTTGCGAATGAGAGGAGTGCCCGATGCTAGCACGTGAGCTATTTACCCCGATTCGCTTTGAGGCGATCCAGGTAATCCATCATTTCCGCGTTGCCCTGTGCTCTTGATTCCTTTGTGTTCCCGTAATCGATGCTGTGGGTGACATCGACATGCGAGAGCCTTTCCTTCATCCACGCGCTGCAGTTCGGCGCGGACGAACAGGGGGCCCTCTCCGTGTACAGCTCTGTCATACGGTCGCCCGCCCCGTCCCGGAGGACCGGGAAGCCGATCATGCGCTCGGAGTGCCGGAATCCCGAACTGCGCGCGACCATGACGAAGTCGCCGTCGCCGTCCTTGGCGCTGTTGAACCGGGCGGCGGCGTAGTTGTTGCTCTCGAACTTGTCCTCGCCGTTCACCTGCTTGTGATTGCCGTAGCTCTTGTCCGAGTGGCGGGCCAGTTGCACGGCCTGGGACAGCGGTGTGCTCCCGAGCTCCACCTGCTGTGAATTGCTGAGTGGGCGCGGCCGCTCCTTGCCCTGGAGCTTGAGGTTCGGTTCGCCCGGCAGCGGCCGTCCGGCGTTGTCGCCGTCGAGCTTGAGGCCGATGCGGTCCCGGTCTTCCTGGGTCAGCTTGTCGGTGTTGCCGTCCGTCTTCAGCCGCTTGAGCGTTCCGTCGTCGCTCATGAGGTACATGGGCGTCTTGCCGTCGTTGCCCTTCTGGAGCTGCTTCAGGGAAAGGGCGGTCTCGTCGTCGTTGTCCTTGTGGCGCTTGGCCATCTTGCTCAGGCCGCTGGTCATGCTGTCGTCGAGGTGGTCGGCGGAGCGCTTGACGCCCTTCCCGATCCCCTCCACGAGCTCGTCGACCACGGGGTCGAGGAGATTGGTGAGCGGGTCCTTGCCCTTGGCGCGGCCGTGCGAGGACTTCGCGCGCGACAGCTTGCTTCCGGCGCCGTCGCGGATCTTGCCACCCGCGCTCTTGAGCCCGTTGCCGGCCCGGTCGTAGGAGTCCGGGTCCATGGCGAACTGACCGCCGCCGCCCGAGCCCCCGCCGGACCCGCCGCCGCCCGCGCCGGCCAGCTGCATCGACCCGCCGCCCGCGCTGGCCAGCTGCATTCCGCCGCCCGACTTGAGATGGTCGACGCCCTCGTTCATGCCCTCCCGGCCGGCCTTCGCGGTCTGGCCGAGGTCGACGCCGTTCTGGGTCCCCAGGGCGTTGCCGCCCAGTTGCAGGACCAGGTCGCCCGCCATCGAGCCGAGGGCCTGGAGGACCGGGCCCGTCGCAACCTCGATGATCCGCCCGGCGATCTCCTCGCACACCTCCTCGAAGATGCGCTTCACCGCGATCCGGGTGGCCTGCGTGCCCGCGATACCGCCCAGCGTCGACAGGCCCAGGGTGACGGGGGCGGCCGCGATGGCGGCCGCTATCTCGGCGGCGAGGATGCCGAGTTGGACGATCGCCGCGAGCTTCGCGCCCTCGATCAGCACCGCGACCCCGTCCAGCGCGGTCGCCGCCACGCGGCCGGCCTCGGCGAGATTGGTCAGATGCTTGCCTTTGACGAGGCCCCAGTGTTTCTCCAGCGCCTGGATCGCGAGGCCTTCGTTGCCTCCGATCAGGTCGGTGATCGCCTGGTGGGCGTCGGCGGCGCCGTCGTCGATGTCGTCGGCGAACTCCCGCATGGCCTGGGCCATTTCGCGGTAGTCGTCCTCGTCGACGTTGGGCCAGCTGATGCCTATCAGGTCCAGGGCCGCATCCAGCTCGCTCGGCAGGACTACTCCCACAAGGACCCCCGTTCGAAAGCGACTTCGGGAAACGTAACTTTGAACGGATCATGAGAACAAGCTCACCCGGGCCGCTTGACCTGATCTGTGACGGATCTGTCGCAGAACATTTCCTGGCCTCCGCGTGGGCGTGGCGAAGTACGGGTCCGCGAGGAGAGTCGGGCATGGAGCGTTCGGGGCCGGAGTGCCTCCGAGCGACGCCTTCATCCGCACATGAAGAAGACCCCCCAACGGTGAGTTGGGGGGTCTTCGTGCTGACCGGGCCAGCGCCTGATTCTCAGACGTTCACGCCGAAGTCCTGCGCGATGCCCACCAGGCCCGAGGCGTAGCCCTGGCCGACCGCGCGGAACTTCCACTCGGCGCCGTTGCGGTAGAGCTCGCCGAAGACCATCGCGGTCTCGGTGGCCGCGTCCTCGGAGAGGTCGTAGCGGGCGATCTCGGCGCCGCCGGCCTGGTTGAGGATGCGGATGTAGGCGTTGCGTACCTGGCCGAAGTTCTGCGAGCGGTTCTCGGCGTCGTAGATGGAGACCGGGAAGACGATCTTGTCGACGTCGGCCGGGAGGCCGGCGAGGTTGACGTTGATCGCCTCGTCGTCGCCCGCGCCCTCGCCGGTGCGGTTGTCGCCGGTGTGGACGATCGTGCTGTCCGGCGTCTGCTTGTTGTTGAAGAAGACGAAGTGGGCGTCCGAGTAGACCTTGCCCGTGGGGTTGACCGCGATCGCGGAGGCGTCGAGGTCGAAGTCCGTGCCGGTGGTGGTGCGGACGTCCCAGCCGAGGCCCACGGTGACGGCGGTCAGGCCCGGAGCCTCCTTGGTGAGCGAGACGTTGCCACCCTTGGACAGGCTTACAGCCATTGTTGGGAGTCCCTTCCCTCGTTGCGGTACGGCTAGAAGCTACAGCTACCCCTATGAACGCGCAGAGGGGTACCTCAAGTTCCAGGTGTCTTTACTTTCTTTGCCAAAGAGCACCCAAAGGGGAGACGCGGGCTGCCAGGAGGACGGCTGCGAGAGTGGCTGCGAGGGCGGCTGCGCGGGCGATATTCGCGTGACGTGGACGGGACAGGCGGGGAACATGGAAGACATGTCTGGTCCCTACGTCATCCGTGGCTCCGTCTCGCTTCCCGAGGCCGAGCTCATGTGGCGTTTCTCGCGGTCGAGCGGCCCGGGTGGCCAGCACGTCAACACCAGTGACTCCCAGGTCGAGCTGCGGTTCGACCTGGCGAAGACCGAGGCGCTGCCCGAGGTCTGGAAGGGGCGGGCGCTGGAGCGGCTGGCCGGGAGGCTGGTCGACGGTGTCGTCACCGTGCGCGCCTCCGAGCACCGCTCCCAGTGGCGCAACCGCGAGACCGCCGCCGTACGCCTCGCCGCGCTCCTCGCCGAAGCGACGGCCCCGCCGCCCAAGCCGCGCAGGCCCACCCGGATTCCCCGCGGGATCAACGAGCGACGGCTGAGGGAGAAGAAGCAGCGCTCAGACACCAAGCGGGGGCGGTCCGGGCGGGACTGGGGGTAGTGGCTCGGGCGCGGCTGGGGTGGGCGGGACCTGGGCAAGGCCCTGGGGCCTGCCCGGCGGATCATGCCGGCGTCGCGGGGCCTGGCACGCGCTCCCCCAGAGGGGGGACCTTAAGCCGCGTTGTCGTCGGTTGCCGACTCGGGGACGGCCTGATCCGCCGGACAGGCCCCAGGCGCAAGGGCCCCGCTGTCACATCCGCGTCGCGCCATCCGTCAAGCAACTGACGACGGACCGCGACGAGAGGCTGCCACTGATGAGCGCCGACGACACCGACTTCCTTGCCCGGCGTTTCGAGGCGCACCGCGGCCATCTGCGCGCGGTGGCGCATCGCATGCTCGGTTCGGCCGCCGAGGCCGAGGACGCGGTGCAGGAGGCCTGGTTCCGGGTGAGCCGGTCGGACACCGCACGGATCGACAACCTCGGCGGCTGGCTGACGACCGTCGTCGGCCGGGTCTGCCTGGACATGCTGCGCTCCCGCAGGTCCCGCGCGGAGGAACCCCTGGACGCCGCGGCGCCCGAGCCGCCCGCTCCCACCGCCTCCGCGACCGCGGCCGCGCCCGACCCCGAGCAGGACGTCCTCCTCGCCGACTCGATCGGCGTCGCCCTGCTCGTCGTACTGGACACCCTGACGCCCGCCGAGCGGCTGGCGTTCGTGCTGCACGACCTGTTCGGGGTGTCGTACGACGAGGTCGCGGACGTCGTGGACCGTACGCCGGCCGCCGCGCGGCAGCTCGCCAGCCGGGCCCGGCGCCGGGTGCAGGGCGTCGGCGCGCCCGAGACCGGGGGCGCCGGGCAGCGCAAGCGGCGGGAGGTCGTCGCCGCCTTTCTCGCCGCCGCGCGGGAGGGGGACTTCGAGGGGCTGCTCGACGTCCTCGACCCGGACGTCATCGCGCGCACCGAGGTCGGGGTGACCACGGGCGCGGCGGCGGTGGCGCGGGGCGCGGCGACGTTCGGGCCGCTCGCCGGGGTCGCGCGGACCGCGCTGGTCGACGGTGTGCCGGGGTTCGTGGTGCTCGCCGAGGGGCGGGTGGAACGGGCGCTGCGGTTTGCGTTCGTACGCGATCGGATCGCCGTGATCGACATCGTGACGGAACCCGGGCGGGTGTCCCGGCTCGACGTCAGGGAGATCTAGAGCCTTTCCCGCTCGGGCGCCCGCGTCGGGGTGCGTACGCGGCTACGACTCCCCCGGCCCGTCCAGCTCCAGCACCCCCACCGTCTCCCCCTCGCTGGTCTCGCCGTCGGTGCGGAAGCCGAGTCCGAGGTAGAAGTCCTCGGGGCCGTTCGGGCCGGGGTGCCAGGTGACGTACAGCTGGCTGCCGCCCCGGCGGCGGATCTCCGCGGCGACCGACTCGACCGCGAACCGGCCGTATCCGCGGCCCTGTTCGTCTGCGGCGATGTTCAGCCGCCACAGGCCCGAGCGGAACAGGGTGCCGTCGCCGCGCCAGTCGATGTCGAAGAAGGCCATCAGGAAGCCGACCGGGCGGTCGCCGTCGACGATCAGGCGGGGCCAGGCGACGCCGGCGGGGTGGACGTATGCCTCGGCGAGGGACTGCATGACGGGGGAGACCGCGAATTCCTGGTCGGGGCGGACTCGTATCCCGGTGGCGGCCTCGAAGTTCGCGGGTGTGATTTCTTCGAGGCGCGGCGTGGAAGTGGTCGACGTCATCCGGGCAGGGTAAGGCGGGTGATCATTTGCCGCCATGGAATTGTGCGCCGGATCCGTCGGCGGTCGGCGGAGTTCGGTGCGGTGGAGTTCCGTGCGACGGAGTTCAGCCCAACTGCCGGTAACGGCCCCGGAAATACGTCAGCGGTCCACCGTCCCCGCTCGGCAGTGAGGCGGCCAGGACGCGGCCGATCACCAGGGTGTGGTCGCCGGCCGTCACCCGCTGCTCGGTGCGGCACTCCAGGGTGGCCAGGGCGCCGCCCACCAGGAGAGCGCCGCTCTCCTTGCCGCGGACGTACGGGATGTCGGCGAACAGCAGGCGGTCGCTGACGCGGCCCTTCATGGCGAAGCGGCCGGCGATGTGGCGCTGGCTCTCCGAGAGCACCGAGACGGCCCACAGGGGCTGTTCGTCGAGCAGGTCGTCCATGCGGGAGCCCTCGCGCAGGCTGACCAGCACCAACGGCGGGTCCAGGGACACCGACATGAACGCGGTCGCGGTCATGCCGACGTCCTCGCCGGCCGGAGCGTGCGGGTCGTCCGGGTCCAGCGGCGGCTCCAGCGCGGTCACCAGGACCACACCCGCGGCCAGCCGCGACATGGCGGCACGGAACTCGTCGTTGCTCACTCCCTCAGCATGCCCGGAGCCGCTCCGGGAGGCGGGGAGGACGGCGGTCACGGGCGGCGCTGGGGGAGACGCGGGGGTGGATGCGGGGGGAGGCGAAGTGTTCGGCACGCCGAAGACGCTAATGTCACCTCCGCACGTCCCACATCGGGCCTCCGCCCGAGAACGGACCTAGGACCGCGGACCGACCGACGGTCGGCAAGAGGCTGTCGGCAAGGGCCCCACTGCCCACGACTGCCGATCCCGACGCGTCAGTTCGGATACGTTTCGTGGCATCTCCACACACGCACAAAGTTTGCGTTCAGTAAACGCACAGGAAAAACGCAGAAACCCCGCTCAATTGTTCACGTTTACCTGTGACTTGAGTCACAAGAGCCATTAATTGTTGACCCTGTGTACCGAGTGGGCAGCGCGCTGTGATTCAGTGGCTGGGAACTAGCAAGGGAAGTTACGCCGAAGTAGAACCCTTGATTCGCTGCGAGGTCTCGGGGGGAGGGCGAGCATGGAGACCGAGTCGGAGCCGTACGTCCGTCTTGCGACCCTGCGGCAATTGCACCAGGTCATGGCTGACATGAACACGGCCCGTAGCCTGGCGGACACCCTGCAGACCGTCGCCGACGGCGTCGTGACCGGCCTCGGCTTCGAGCTCGCGTGCGTCAACCTCGTACGCCCCGACGGCGACCTCGTCGTCGCCGCGTTCGCCGGCAACCCGGCCGCCGAGGCCCTGATCACCGGCCGCGTCGGCTCCCGCGAGTCCTGGGAGCGCCGGCTGAGCATGGGCGAGCACTGGGGCGACCTGGTCTTCATCCCGCACACCGAGGGCTGGATCCTCGACGACGACGACGTCCCGCAGTGGTACACCGACGGCCCGGCCCCCCGCTTCGAGGACGAGTGGCACCCGTCGGACCGCCTGTTCGCGCCGATGTTCACGCCCGGCGTGCAGGGCGGTGCCTGCGGTGAGCTGATCGGCGTCCTGTCCGTGGACCGGCCGCGCAACGGCCGGATGCCGGGCGCGTGGGGGCGCGAGGCGCTCCAGATGTACGCGTTCCAGGCCGCCATCGCCATCAGCAACGCACGTCTACGCGCGAATATGCAGCGGGCACTGGTCAGGCTGGAGCGCGAGCAGCAGGCCCTGCGCGCGAGCGAGGAAAGCTTCAGGCAGGCCTTCGAGTACGCCCCCTCCGGCATGGCCATCGCCGAGATGGGCGGCGACCAGCACGGCCGCATCCTGCGCACCAACGACGCCCTGTGCCGCCTGCTGGGCCGCCCCGCCTCCGCGATGCGCCGCTACGCCTTCTCCGACCTCGTCCACCCCGAGGACATCGGCACGCTGCTGCGGACGTCCGCGGAGGGCGGCCGGGCGGAGCTCAGGCTCGGGCGCCGAGACGGCACCTACGTGTGGGTCTCGCTCCGTAACTCCGTCGTCGCCGACGCCGCCGACGGCCCCCGCTTCCTGCTCACCCACGTCGAGGACATCGAGGACCGCAAGCGCCGCGAGCTCCAGCTCGCCCACCGCGCCTCGCACGACTCGCTCACCGGCCTGCCGAACTCCGCCGAGCTGCGCTCCCGCCTCTCCTCCCGGCTGTGCACCCACCCCACCAACGCGGGCGCCCTGGAGTCCACCGACGCTGCCTACGGCCACCCGGCCGTGTACGACGCCAACGGCCACGGCTTCGACTTCCGGCCGGGCGCGGCGGCGTTCGACGGCTTCGACCACCACGTCCACACGATCGCCCCGGACGAGAGTGACCGGCGCGACGACGGCACCAAGGGGCTCGCGGTGCTCTTCTGCGACCTCGACGGCTTCAAGTCGATCAACGACCGGTTCGGGCACAACGCGGGTGACGCGGTTCTCATCGAGGTGGCCAGGCGGCTGACCCGCGGCGTCCGTGACGGCGACACGGTCGCCCGGCTCGGTGGCGACGAGTTCGTGATCCTCGCCGACGGTCTCGGCCGGGCCGACGCCCAGGACCTGGCCGTACGGCTGCGTAACGAGATCATCCAGCCGATCAGGGCCGAGGGGCGGGCGGTCCGCGTCGGCGCCAGCTTCGGGATCGGGTGGGCACACTGCGGGATGACTGCGGATGAAGTGTTGAAGTCCGCTGACGAGCGGATGTACGTAGAGAAACGATCTCGTCCCAAACAGCACAGACGCGCTGGGTAACCCCCAGGTCAGCGAGCTGATGCGGTCTGTGTCACCCGTTTGGGCCAGCAGGAGCGGGTAGGCTCGCCATTCTTCAGACCTATGCATTCGCCCGCACCTGGTGAGGAGTACCACAGGGATGACGTCCGGCAACAACGGCGCGAACACGCCGCCAGAGGACGACGACCCGTTCGGCTACCTCTACGCCGACGGGCAGGCCAACGGCGCCCAGCCGCCGTCCGGTGGCGGGGGCTACGGCTACCCGGGTTCGGTCAACCGCGTGCGTCCGGTCGGGCAGCGCCAGTACGGTCAGCAGGCGCCGGCGGCGCCCAACGGCCCGATCCCGCAGCAGCAGGGCGCGTACGGCCAGCCGAGCGCGCACTACGCGGCGCCGGAGACGTTCCCCGGCGGGACGCCGACGGCCCAGCAGCAGCCGGCGTACAGCGGCGGCAGCGGGCGTGGCCGGGGGCCGAACACCAAGGGGCTGCTGATCGGCGCGATCGCCGTGGTCGCGGCTGTCGTCATAGGCATCAGCGTGGCCATGCTGGGCGGGAACGGCGACGAGGACAAGAAGGACAGCGAGGCCGGTTCCACGCCGACGCAGTCCCAGCAGAGCACCGCGCCGAGCCCGTCGAACAGCAACAGCCAGGCGGCCGAGGACGACCTGCCGACGATCGACGCCAAGGCTCTCGCCCTCGGCGGCGGCGCCACGACCGCGTCCGACGTCCAGGGCGCCCAGGCCGACGGCGGTGTCTACGTCACCGGTTTCAACCAGGTCGGCTCCTCGGTCACCTGGTCCGTGAACGACATCCCCAAGAAGGGCAAGTACACCGTCTTCGTCGGTTACAGCGTCCCGGGGAAGGACCAGAACGCCACGCTCACGGTCAACGGCACGGCCTCCGATTCGCCGGTCGACCTGAAGAACTGGACGGGCGCCGCCGAGGGGGACTACGAGAAGGGCTGGACGAAGACCTACAACTACGTCCAGCTCAACAAGGGCACGAACACGATCAAGGTCTCCTGCGAGCAGGGCAACCAGTGCGACGCCCTCATCGACCAGATGTGGCTGGTCAAGGGCTGGGTCAAGTCCAGCTCCTGATCACGCGGCGGTGACCTCCCCGGTCACCGCCACCCGCCCCAGCAGCTCCTCGTAGGCCGCCCGCTCGAACTCCCCCGCCACCGGCGCCAGCACGCTCGCCGCGCTGAGTGCCGATGCGCGGGCCAGGCGGTCCGGCCACGGCAGGTGTTCCACCAGCCCCGACAGCAGGCCCGCGACCGCCGCGTCGCCCGCGCCGGTCGGATTGCCGTGGACGCGGGTGGGCGGGGTGGCTCGCCAGCGGCCCTCGGGGGTCAGGGCGAGCAGGCCCGCCGCGCCGAGGGAGGCGACCACCGTCCGGGCCCCTCGGCGGCGGGCGTCCTGGGTGGCGCGCGTCGGCTCGTGGGAGCCGGTGAGTTCGGCCAGCTCGTCGGCGTTGGGCTTGATGATGTCCGGGCGCGCGGCGACGCCCCGGCGCAGCGCCTCTCCGCTGGTGTCCAGCAGCACGGGTACGTCCGCCGCCTTCGCGGCCCGCACCAGACCGGCATACGCGCCCACCGGCACGCCCGGCGGCAGGCTGCCGCACAGGGCCACCGCGGACGCCGACGCGAGCAGGTCGTCGTACGCCTCCTGGAAGGCGGACCACTCGGCGGGGGTGATCGTCGGGCCGGGCTCGTTGAGCTGGGTCGTGTCGCCGGTGTGCGCGTCCACCACGGCGATCGTGCGCCGGGTCGCTCCCGTCACCGGGACCAGCGCGTCCACCACGCCGGGCGTGGCCGTGAGCCGCTCCTGTACGACACGGCCCGTCGCGCCGCCCGTGAAACCCGTGACCGTCACCTCGTGGCCGAGGGCCGCCAGCACCCGGGCCACGTTCAGGCCCTTGCCGCCGGGGCGTTCGATCACCTCGGAGACCCGGTGGGAGGCGTGGGGCCGCAGCGCCCGTACCTGATAGGTGATGTCGAGAGCGGTGTTCAGCGTGACCGTGAGGATCACCTGTGGCCGACCTCCCCCGAAGTTCGCGATGTGTTCGCCGTCTGTCCGCCGGACACTCCGCCCGGAGGCCTGATCATGCCAAACGGGCGGCGGTCGTCCCAGTCTTCCAGGACAACCACCGCCCTCAACAGCGGGACAGATCACCCCAGTTGGGGACCGACCACCCATTCGCCCCGGCGCATCACGCCCTTGAGCTCGAAGTCGGAGTCCAGCAGGACCAGGTCGGCGTCCTTGCCGGGCTCCAGCGAGCCGATGCGGTCGTAGCGGCCGAGCAGCTTGGCGGGGTTGGCGGACAGGGCCGCGACGGCGTCCTCGACCGGCAGCCGGTCGATCGTCACCGCCCGCTTGAAGGCGCGGTCGAGGGTGAGGGTGGACCCCGCGATCGAGCCGCCCTCGACGAGGCGCGCCACGCCGTCGGCCACGTCCACCTCCAGCGGGCCGAGCATGTAGCGGCCGTCGCCGAAGCCGGCCGCGTCCATCGCGTCCGTGATGAACGCGACCCGGTCCGCGCCCGCGTGATGGAACGCCAGTTGCAGGGAGGCCGGGTGCAGGTGCGTGCCGTCGTTGATCAGCTCGACGGTCACCCGCTCGTCCTCCAGCAGGGCCGCGATCGGGCCCGGCTCGCGGTGGCCGAGCGGCGGCATCGCGTTGAAGAGGTGGGTGGCCACCGTCGCGCCCGCGTCGATCGCCTCCACCGTCTGCTCGTACGTCGCGTCCGTGTGCCCGATCGCCGCGATGACGCCGTGCTCCGCGAGGAGGCGTACGGAGTCGATGCCGCCCGGCAGTTCGGAGGCGAGGGTGACCATCGTCGCGTGGCCGCGCGCCGCGTCGATCAGCTTGCGTACGTCCGCCGGGTCGGGGTCGCGCAGCAGCTCCTCGGAGTGCGCGCCCTTGCGGCACGGGGAGATGAACGGGCCCTCGAAGTGGATGCCGGCGATGTCGCCCTGCTCGGCGAGTTCGGAGAGGAGGCCGGCCCGCTGGGTCAGGAAGTCCATGTCGCCGGTGACGGTGGAGGCGACGAGGGTGGTGGTGCCGTGCAGGCGGTGGGTGTGGATGCCGGTGACTACGTCGTCTGGGGTGCCCGAAGTGAACGAGGCTCCGCCGCCGCCGTGGTTGTGGATGTCGACGAAACCGGGGACCAGGTAGTGGCCGGTGAGGTCGATGCGGTGAGCGTTCTCCGGGGCTGTGTCGGCGATGCGGGTGCCGTCGACGATCACTTGGGCGTCTTTGAGGGTTCCCGTCGGCATGACGACGTTGGCGCCGGACAGGATGAGGGGCACCTTGTCCGTCGCGGGCTGCGGGTGCGTGGTGGCTGGTCGCGCAGTTCCCCGCGCCCCTAGGTCGGCAGCCATCAGGGGGTTACCTCCGTACGGTCGGTGTTGTCGAGGAGGTCCCAGGCCAGTAGGCCGGCACCCAGGCATCCCGCCGTGTCGCCAAGGGCCGCGGGGACGATGGACGGCAGCTTCTGGAACGTGACCCGCCGCTGGACGGCCTCCCGCAGCGGTGTGAACAAGGTTTCCCCTGCCTCGGCGAGGCCGCCACCGATGATCAGGGTGCGGGGGTCCAGCAGGGTGAGGGCGGTGACCAGGCCGTCGGCGAGGGCGTCCACGGCCTCCTGCCAGATCCGTACGGCGTTCGGGTCGCCGGACGCGACGGCCTTGGCGCAGTCGGCGGCGTCCGCCTCCGGGTCCCCGCAGGCGGCGGCCCATGCCTCGCTCACCGCCGCCGCGGACGCGAACCGCTCCAGGCAGCCGCGCTGCCCGCACGGGCAGGGGGCGCCCCCGGGCCGTACGACGATGTGGCCGATCTCGCCCGCGAAGCCGTGCGCACCCGCCTCCACCCGGCCGTCGATGCCGATGGCGCCGGCGATCCCGGTGCCGAGCGGTATGAACAGGAAGCGGTCGGCGCCTTGGCCCGCGCCGATCCGGCCCTCGGCGAGACCGCCGGTGCGCACGTCGTGGCCGAGGGCGACGGGGAGGCCGCCGAGCCGTTCGGTGAGCAGCCGGCGCAGGGGTACGTCCCGCCAGCCCAGGTTGGCCGCGTAGGCGGCGATGCCCCGCGCCTCGTCGACGATGCCGGGGACGGCGACGCCCACGGCGACCGCGGGCTCGCCGAAGTGCCGCTCGCCGTGGGCGCGCAACTCGGCGGCGAAGTCGAGGATGCCCTCGACGACCGCGTCCGGCCCGCGCTCGCGGCCGGTCGGGCGGCGGGCCTGGTGGAGCAGCTCGCCGCCCCCTCCGGCCAGGGCGGCCTTCATCCCGGTGCCGCCCACATCGAGGGCGATGACATGTCTCACGGGGGACAGTGTGTCTTGCGCACCCGCGAGAGGTCTAGTCCACTTACGTGGTGTAGACCTTATGGGGGCAATATGTATGACGTTTCGAAAGTTTCGAACATGGGTGTGGGGCGGGTTTGCGTGCAGCGGCGTAGGCGTACGGGACGTACAGGGCGTACCGGAACGATCGCGGCGGTGTCCGCGCTGGGGCTGACGGTGGTTCTGGGCGGCTGCGGGATGACCGGTGGTTCGGACGAGGTGACGCTGAAGCTGGTCGCCGCGGACTACGGGGACAGCGCGGCGAACAGCTCGCAGAAGTACTGGGACAAGCTCGTCAAGGCGTACGAGGCCGAGCACCCCGGCGTCACGATCGACGTCACGGTGTACTCCTGGAACGACGTCGACGCCAAGGTCAAGGGGATGGTCGCCGCCGACGAGGCGCCGGACATGGCGCAGATCGGCGCGTACGCCGACTACGCCGCGCAGGACCTCCTCTACCAGGCCGACGACCTGCTCTCGATCCCCGTCCAGGCCGACTTCGTCTCGCAGCTCGCGAACGCCGGACAGGTGAGCGGGGCGCAGTACGGCATCCCGTTCGCCTCCTCCACGCGCCTGCTCTTCTACAACAAGACCCTCTTCGAGAAGGCCGGCCTCACCCCGCCGACCACCTGGAAGGAACTGGCCGCCGACGCCGAGGCGCTCAAGGCTCAGGGCGTGAAGTACCCGTACGCGCTGCCGCTCGGTCCCGAGGAGGCGCAGGCCGAGACGATGCAGTGGCTGCTGAGCGGCGGGGGCGGCTACACCGACACCGACCTCGGCACGTACAGCATCGACTCCGCGGAGAACGTTGCCACCTTCGACTGGCTCAAGAACAACCTGGTCGGCAAGGGGCTGACGGGGCCGGTGGCACCCGGCGAGCTCAACCGGGCGGACGCGTTCACCGCCTTCGCGGCCGGGAAGGTCGGCATGCTGAACGGCCACCCCTCGCTGATGCAGATGGCCGAGAAGAAGGGCGTGAAGTTCGGCATGGTGCCGATGCCCGGTGTCGACGGGCCCACCAAGATGTCCATGGGAGTGGCCGACTGGATGCTGGCCTTCAAGCAGAACGGGCATGCCGAGCAGGTGGGCGAGTTCCTCGACTTCGTCTACGCCGAGGAGAACGTCCTGGACTTCTCCCGTGAGTACGACCTCCTTCCCGTCACGAACTCCGCGTCCACGGTGATGACCGCGGCCAAGCGGGACGCCGACCTCAAGCCGTTCCTGGAAGAACTCCCCGTCTCCGAGCTCTACCCGGTCGGCCGGACCTCCTGGGCCGCGGTCAGCGCGGACATCAAGCAGCGCATCGGCAGGACGGTCGCGTCCGGCGGCAGCCCGTCGGCGATCCTGGGGCAGCTGCAGTCGACGGCTACGCGGGAGGAGAGCGCGGAGTAGCGGGGTAGTCGCCGGGTGTCGGTGGCGGGGGCTACGGTGCGACACATGAACCAGGACGAGGACCGGGACGAGGACCGGGGCCAAGGCCAGGGCCAGGACGATGGCCAGGACCAGGGCCGCGACCGGCCCGAGGCCGCCGCCCTCGCCGACCGCGAGCAAGCCATCCTCGCCCTGGAACGCCGGGGCTTCCCGGGCCCCGGCGCCAAGGAGCGGGCGATCCGCGAGGAACTGGGCCTGGCCCCCGTCCGCTACTACCAGCTCCTGAACGCCCTGCTGGACGACCGACGCGCCCTGGCCCACGACCCGGTGACGGTGAACCGCCTGCGGCGGGTACGGGAGGCGCGGCGGGCGGAGAGATGAGGGGCTCCCCGGATGAGGCGTAGGTCGAGGGCTCCCTGGATAGGGTCGCCGTATGGCCAGTCACCAGGACCCGACCATGGACCCCCACTCCCACCCCGGCCCCCTGCCGACACCCTCGACCAAACCGGGCCGCGACGGCCTGGCCGCCATCCTCGCCCGCCCCGCGCGGGCGCTGGTCGCGCTCGACTTCGACGGCACGCTCGCGCCGATCGTGCCGGACCCGGAGCAGGCCCGCGCCCACCCCGACGCCCTCTCGGCCCTCACGGCGCTCGCCCCGAAGGTGGCCGCCATCGCGGTGATCACCGGCCGCCCGGCCGACGTCGCCGTGCGGTACGGCGGATTCGCCGGGGTCCCGGGGCTGGAGCACCTCGTCGTGCTCGGGCACTACGGCGCGGAGCGCTGGGACGCCGTCAGCGGTGAGGTCACCGCGCCCGAGCCCCACCCCGGCGTCGCGGCCGTCCGCGCCGAACTGCCGGGCGTCCTCGCCGGCAGCGGTGCCGGTCAGGGCACCTGGATCGAGGACAAGGGACACGCCCTCGCGGTCCACACACGCCGGGCGGCGGACCCTCAGGGCACCTTCGACGCCCTCCGCGCACCCCTCACCGACCTCGCCACCCACCACGGCCTCATCGTCGAACCGGGCCGTATGGTCCTCGAACTGCGCCCACCCGGCATGGACAAGGGCGTGGCCCTGCTCGACTACGTCCGCGACCTCGGCGCCGAGTCGGTCCTCTACGCCGGCGACGACCTCGGTGACCTCCCCGCCTACACCGCCATCGACAAACTCCGCTCCGACGGCACCCCCGGCCTCCTGGTCTGCAGCGGCAGCGAGGAGGTCACCGAACTGTCGGAGCGGGCGGACGTCGTGGTCGACGGCCCGGAGGGGGTCGTACGACTGCTGCGAGCGATCGCGGACCAGTCGACGTGACCTGTCCGCTCGCGCCCGATGCGGGCTGACCGGACTCAGGCAGGCCGCCCGGCCGTCCCTCCCCCCAGCGCGTTCAGCTGGTCCAGGAACCACTGCGCCGGTGGGAGTGCGGTGGCCGCCGCGGCCAGGCGCTTCGATCGCTCGGTTCGTTCCTCCGGGCCCATGGACAGGGCCTCGTGCAGGGCTCGTGCCGTGTCGATCACGTCGTACGGGTTGACGGTGATCGCGTCCTCGCCCAGTTCCTCGAAGGCGCCCGCCTCTCGGGAGAGGACCAGCACGCAGCCCTCGTCGGAGACGATCGGTACCTCCTTGGCGACGAGGTTCATGCCGTCGCGGATGGGGTTGACCAGGGCCACGTCCGCCAGCCGGTACGCGGCCAGTGAGCGGGCGAAGTCGTCCTTGACGTGGAGTACGACCGGGGTCCAGGTCGGGGTCCGGTAGGCGGAGTTGATCTCCTCGGCCAGGCGCTGGACCTCGGCCGTGTAGTCCCGGTAGACCGCCAGGTCCTGCCGCGAGGGGTAGGCGAAGGCCACGTGCACCACCCGCTCGCGCCACTCGGGGTGGTCGTCCAGCAGTTGTCGGTACGCCAGCAGGCCTCGCACGATGTTCTTGGACAGCTCGGTCCGGTCGACGCGCACGATCGCCCTGCGGGCCCGCCCGTCGGCCGCCGTGCCGATCTCGTCCTTCAGCGCCGCCATCCGCTCGGCCACGTCGGGCTGATGCGAACGCTCCCGTAGGAAGTCCGCGTCCGCGCCCAGGCCGTGCACGCCGACCCGCGTATCCCCGAGCCCGCCTGCGAACTCCGTACAGCACGCCTCGAACGCGCTCGCCCACCGCCGGGTGAGGAACCCCAGCCGGTCCGCGCCGAGCATCCCGCGCAGGACCTGCGAGCGGATGTCGTCCGGCAGCATCCGGAAGTACTCCGGTGGCGCCCACGGCGTGTGCGAGAAGTGACCGATGCGCAGGTCCGGGCGTAGTTCGCGGAGCATTCCCGGCACCAGCGTCAGGTGGTAGTCCTGGACGAGCACCGCCGCCCCCGGCGCCGCCCGCCCGGCCAGCGCCTCCGCGAAGGCGCGGTTGTACGTCTCGTACGACGCCCACTGGCGCCGGAACTCCGCGTCGAAGACCGGCTCCAGCGGTGTCTGGTACAGCATGTGGTGGACGAACCAGAGGACCGAGTTGGCGATGCCGTTGTAGGCGTCGGCGTGCACGTCGGCCGGGATGTCCAGCATCAGCACGCCGTCCTCGCCGACCCCGCGCCGCACCGCCTCGCGGTCCCCGTCGGACAGCGCCGAGCACACCCACAGGGCGCCCGCCTCCGGCCCGATCGCCGACAGCCCGGAGACGACTCCGCCGCCGCCCCTCTTGGAGTGCAATGAACCGTCGTCGCGCACCTGGTACGAGACCGGGCCGCGGTTCGACGCGACCAGCACCCTGGCCGCGCCCTGCGCATCCTGCGTGGAAGCCATACGCCTCAACCTAGCCCGGCCCGGAAACGCTCAAACGTGCGGTTCCGCTCAGTGGAGGGTTCTTTCACGCCCTGTACGAGGGTTCTCGTACGCCCTGTATACGGCCGGTTTCCGGCGTTTACGCGACCTTCCGCGTCGCATACTCGGCGATCTCCACCATCGGCGGCCGCTCCTCGGTGTCCACGGAGTACGTGCGCGGCTCGAACCCGTCCCCGCCCCGCTCGAACTGCGTGAGCGACGGCCGGATCAGATGCCCGCGGGCCAGCCGCAGCTGCGCCGTGCGGTAGATCGCGGCGGACATCCGGCCGAGCGCCTGCCCGTCCTGGTGCCGGTGCTTGCGCACCCCCACGTCCACCTGGGCCAGCGCGTCCAGCCCCACCAGGTGCAGCGCGTCGATGAGCATGCCCAGCTCGACGCCGTATCCGACGGGGAACGGGAGCTGTTCCAGCAGGCTGCGGCGGGCCGCGTACTCGCCGCCCAGCGGCTGCACGAAACCGGCCAGCTGCGGCCAGTGCATGTTCAGCAGCGGGCGCGCCATCAGCTCGGTCACCCGGCCGCCCTGACCCGCCGCGCCGCCGAGCGGGCGGTCGTACATGCCCTTCACGAGGTCGACCTCGGGGTTGGTCAGCAGCGGGCCGACGATGCCCGAGACGAAGTCGGAGGAGAACTCCTTCAGGTCGGCGTCGATGAAGCAGACGATGTCCCCGCTCGTGACCAGCAGGGAGCGCCACAGGACCTCGCCCTTGCCGGGCACGGTCGGGACGCGCGGGAGGATCTCGTCCCGGTGCACGACGGTCGCGCCCGCCGCGGCGGCCACCTCGGAGGTGCGGTCGGTGGACCCGGAGTCGACGACGATGATCTCGTCGACCAGCGGGACCTGCTTCATGAGGTCGTGACGGATGATCGCGACGATGTCGCCGACCGTCTCCTCCTCGTTGAGCGCGGGCAGCACGACGGAGACCGACTGACCCGTACGCTGTTTGGCGGCCAGGATCTGATGGAGTGGACGATCGGTCACGGACCAGGAGCGGGTACTCAGCCAGCGCTCGGCTTCTTCCAGCACAGTCTGTTGCTCCTCACTGTCGTGATCACAGCAGGTAATCGTGTGATCCATCTCGCGGTTCGGACGACTATCTCAACTGTCCTGGCCTTCGGTTACAGTCTTGAACAACGCGGATGACCATCGCATGTCCGAGGTCGGCCGTTGTTAACAACCGCATACAGCTCATCCAGAGGGGCAGAGGGAAACGGCCCGATGAAGCCCCGGCAACCCTCCAGCCGGTCTTGTCACGTTGACGTGGCGAGGCTCCCGGCTTGGGAAGGTGCCAAATCCGTCTCACGGCGAGATGCGTCGTGAGGAAGATGAGGAGAAAGGGCCTCGCCTCACATGGCTGTGCAGACTGTTGCAAGCACCACCGATTCCACCGTAGACCTCGGCCCCGCCGCCGCGCTCTCCTGTCGTGAGTGCGGTCACCGGGTACCCCTCGGACCGGTCTTCGCCTGCGAGGAGTGTTTCGGCCCGCTGGAGATCGCCTACGACTTCTCGGCCTACGACGCCGAGGAACTCCGCAAGCGGATCGAGGCGGGTCCCGCGAACATCTGGCGCTATGCGCCGCTCCTTCCCGTCCCGGCCGACGTGGCTTCCAAGCCGAACATCAACCCCGGCTGGACCAAGCTCGTCCAGGCCGACAACCTCGCCGGTGAGCTGGGCGTCGACGCCGGCAAGCTGTTCGTGAAGGACGACTCCGGCAACCCGACGCACTCCTTCAAGGACCGCGTCGTCGCCCAGGCCCTGGAGGCCGCCCGCGCCTTCGGGTTCACCACCCTCTCCTGCTCCTCGACCGGCAACCTCGCGGGTGCCGTCGGCGCCGCCGCCGCCCGCGCCGGGTTCCGCTCCTGCGTGTTCATCCCGCACGACCTGGAGCAGGGCAAGGTCGTCATGGCCGCGGTCTACGGCGGCGAGCTCGTCGGCATCGAGGGCAACTACGACGACGTGAACCGCTTCTGCTCCGAGCTGATCGGCGACCCGGCCGGCGAGGGCTGGGGCTTCGTCAACGTCAACCTGCGGCCGTACTACGCGGAGGGCTCGAAGACGCTCGCGTACGAGATCTGCGAGCAGCTCGGCTGGCAGCTCCCGGACCAGCTGGTCGTGCCGATCGCCTCGGGTTCGCAGCTCACGAAGATCGACAAGGGGCTGCAGGAGCTGATCAAGCTCGGGCTCGTCGAGGACAAGCCGTACAAGATCTTCGGTGCGCAGGCGGAGGGGTGCTCCCCGGTGTCCGTCGCGTACAAGGCGGGGCACGAGGTCGTCCGGCCGCAGAAGCCGAACACCATCGCCAAGTCCCTCGCCATCGGCAACCCGGCCGACGGGCCGTACGTCCTGGACATCGCGCGGCGCACCGGCGGTGCGGTGGAGGACGTCAACGACGAGCAGATCGTCGACGCGATCAAGGTCCTGGCCCGCACGGAGGGCATCTTCGCCGAGACGGCGGGCGGCGTCACGGTGGGCGTCACGAAGAAGCTGATCGAGAATGGCCTTCTCGACCCCACCAAGACCACCGTCGTCCTGAACACCGGTGACGGTCTCAAGACGTTGGACGCGGTGGCGGGTACGGGGCTGACTGCGACGATTCGTCCCAACCTTGATTCGTTCCGCGAGGCCGGCCTCGCTTAGCCGTTTTCGTCTGCGGGCCGGTGGGGGCTGGTCGCGCAGTTCCCCGCGCCCCTGGGGCGTCTACCTGACCGGAGGTCATAACGTGAGCGTCAACGTCCGCATCCCCACCATCCTGCGCACCTACACGGGTGGCCAGGCCGAAGTGACCGCCGAGGGCGTCACCCTCGCCGAGGTCATCGCCGACCTGGAGAAGAACCACACCGGGATCGCCGCCCGGGTTCTCGACGACCAGGGCAAGCTGCGTCGGTTCGTCAACGTGTACGTCAATGACGACGACGTCCGTTTCGAGCAGGGGCTGGAGACGGCCACTCCCGACGGTGCGGGCGTTTCCATCATCCCGGCCGTGGCCGGCGGCTGACTTCCGCCTATGACGGGGTGACCGAATGACCGATCATTACCATCGGTAACCCCAGTCACTAAGAGTTCACCGAATTGCCCCCTCCGTGAGAGAAGCGGAGGGGGCAATTCTGTGTGGTTGAGCGAGGTACAGTTGGGGAACATGCCGCCGGTCCACGGGTCGGCAGCCCTCGTATAGCTCTTGATTTCTGCCGCAAGCCCGACAAGAAGTAGCCAAAGTGTGCGGGTTTTTTGCGGCTTTTGTTCCCTTTGCCTGGCCCGACTTGACCTGAAGTCAGCGGAATTGTCCCCACATTCCCGACCGGTCGTGCCCGGATTTCTCGTCCGATTGACCTGTTGCAGACGGCAGTTGGGCAGATACATTCAGCCGCGGTCGACGCGTTCCGGCGCACGCCCCCGACCGATGGGGGGTGAGGTCTGACCCGGATCCGCGAAGTGTGGATCTGTGCAAGGGCCAGTAATAGGGGAGTTAGGCATGGCTCAGGGCACCGTCAAGTGGTTCAACGCGGAGAAGGGGTACGGCTTCATCGCGGTCGACGGTGGTGCGGATGTTTTCGTCCACTACAGCGCGATCCAGATGGACGGGTACCGCACCCTGGAGGAAGGTCAGCGGGTCGATTTCGAGATCTCGCAGGGCCAGAAGGGGCCGCAGGCGGACATGGTCCGTCTGGCGACCACCTGAAGCACGCGTCGACTAACAGCAGCGACGTTCTTCTTCGAAGGGCCCGCACCCCCCGGGGTGCGGGCCCTTCGCCATCCCCGGAAGGTGCCCGAGCCCCGTTCGAGCCCCGTTCGCGTCCTGTTCGCGCCGGGCTGACCGCCCCGCCCGATCCCCGAGAGCCGCTTGCACTCGCATGGGCCGAGTGCTAATCATTGGCGTTAGCACTCTGAAGGTGAGAGTGACAAAAGAGGACCGGGTCGGTGAGGCCCGCAGGCCGGGTGGGGCAAGGAACCACAAGGCATGCGAGCCGTCCGTCGCGGGCGCGGGCGCGGTCCGAAGGAATCACCCCCAGTCCTGGAGGGACCACTTCACATGGCCAAGATCATCGCGTTCGACGAGGAGGCGCGGCGCGGCCTCGAGCGCGGCATGAACCAGCTCGCGGACGCCGTGAAGGTGACGCTCGGCCCCAAGGGCCGCAACGTCGTCCTCGAGAAGAAGTGGGGCGCCCCCACGATCACCAACGATGGTGTCTCCATCGCCAAGGAGATCGAGCTCGAGGACCCGTACGAGAAGATCGGCGCCGAGCTGGTCAAGGAAGTCGCCAAGAAGACGGACGACGTCGCCGGTGACGGTACGACCACCGCGACCGTTCTCGCCCAGGCCCTGGTCAAGGAAGGCCTGCGCAACGTAGCCGCCGGCGCCAACCCGATGGCCCTCAAGCGCGGTATCGAGCGCGCCGTCGAGGCCGTCTCCGCCGCCCTGCTGGAGCAGGCGAAGGACGTCGAGACCAAGGAGCAGATCGCCTCCACGGCCTCCATCTCCGCCGCCGACACCCAGATCGGCGAGCTCATCGCCGAGGCGATGGACAAGGTCGGCAAGGAAGGCGTCATCACCGTCGAGGAGTCCCAGACCTTCGGTCTGGAGCTGGAGCTCACCGAGGGTATGCGCTTCGACAAGGGCTACATCTCGGCGTACTTCGCCACCGACATGGAGCGTATGGAGGCGTCGCTCGACGACCCGTACATCCTGATCGCCAACTCCAAGATCGGCTCCGTCAAGGACCTGCTCCCGCTCCTGGAGAAGGTCATGCAGTCGGGCAAGCCGCTGCTGATCATCGCCGAGGACGTCGAGGGCGAGGCCCTGTCGACCCTGGTCGTCAACAAGATCCGCGGCACCTTCAAGTCCGTTGCCGTCAAGGCCCCGGGCTTCGGTGACCGTCGCAAGGCCATGCTCAACGACATCGCCATCCTCACCGGTGGCGAGGTCATCTCCGAGGAGGTCGGTCTCAAGCTCGAGAACACCTCCCTGGACCTCCTGGGCAAGGCCCGCAAGGTCGTCATCACCAAGGACGAGACCACCATCGTCGACGGTGCCGGCTCCTCCGAGCAGGTTCAGGGCCGGGTCAACCAGATCCGCGCCGAGATCGAGAACAGCGACTCGGACTACGACCGCGAGAAGCTGCAGGAGCGCCTGGCGAAGCTCGCCGGTGGCGTCGCCGTCATCAAGGCCGGTGCCGCGACCGAGGTCGAGCTCAAGGAGCGCAAGCACCGCATCGAGGACGCCGTGCGCAACGCCAAGGCGGCCGTCGAGGAGGGCATCGTCGCCGGTGGTGGCGTGGCGCTCATCCAGGCGACCTCCGTCTTCGAGAAGCTGGACCTGCAGGGTGACGAGGCGACCGGCGCCAACGCCGTGAAGCTCGCCCTTGAGGCCCCGCTGAAGCAGATCGCCGTCAACGCCGGCCTTGAGGGCGGCGTCGTGGTGGAGAAGGTCCGCAACCTCACCCCGGGTCACGGCCTGAACGCCGCGACCGGCGAGTACGTCGACCTGGTCGCCGAGGGCATCATCGACCCGGCGAAGGTGACGCGCTCGGCGCTGCAGAACGCCGCGTCGATCGCCGCGCTGTTCCTCACCACCGAGGCCGTCATCGCCGACAAGCCGGAGAAGGCCGCCGCGCCTGCCGGTGGCGGTATGCCGGGCGGTGACATGGACTTCTGATCGACCTCGGGGGCTTGGCCTCCGGTTGATCAACGTCCTTACCGAGGGCGGCACTTCCTGTTGCGACAGGGGGTGCCGCCCTTGGTGTTTTGGCGGCTGCGGGTGCGTGGGGGCTGGTCGCGCAGTTCCCCGCGCCCCTCAGGGCGTGCAGCGGACGCCCCTCCAGGGGCGCGGGGAACTGCGCGAGCAACCACGAGCCATCCGCAGCCGCACACGAAACAGAACCCTCTCCTGGGAATGGGCGGTCTCACATCCATCGTTGCTTAATGTGGTGCAACAATGCGTGTGCACATACTTCCCGGTATAAACGAGACCGCTTCCAAGGAGCTCCCCACGTGACCGTCACTGAGCCCACCGCCTCCCGCGCGGCCCAGATCCTGTCCCGGCCGACCGTGATCAACGGTCTCACCGTCCCGAACCGCATCGCGATGGCGCCGATGACCCGCATGTTCTCTCCGGGCGGCATCCCCGGTGAGGACGTGCGCTCGTACTACGCCCGTCGCGCCGCGGCCGGCGTCGGCCTGATCGTCACCGAGGGGACGTACGTCGGCCACGAGTCGGCCGGGCAGAGCGACAGCGTCCCCCGGTTCCACGGGGAGGAGCAGCTGGCCGGCTGGGCGAAGGTCGCCGACGCGGTGCACGCGGCCGGCGGCACGATCGTCCCGCAGCTGTGGCACATCGGCATGGTGCGCAAGCAGGGGGAGCCGCCGTATGCCGACGCCCCCGCCGTCGGTCCCTCCGGGCTGCGCATCGGTGCCACGGAGGCCACCGGCAAGGCGATGACCCGCCAGGACCTGGACGACGTCATCGGGGCGTTCGCCGAGGCCGCCGCGGCCGCCGAGCGCATCGGCTTCGACGGCGTGGAGATCCACGGCGCCCACGGCTACCTGGTCGACCAGTTCCTGTGGGAGGGCACCAACCGCCGCACGGACGCGTACGGCGGTGACCCGGTCGCCCGTACGCAGTTCGGGGCGGAGATCGTGGCCGCCGTACGCGAGCGGGTCTCCGCGGACTTCCCGGTCATCTTCCGCTACTCGCAGTGGAAGCAGGAGGCCTACGACGCCCGTCTCGCCGAGACCCCGGAGCAGCTGGAGGCCATCCTGACCCCGCTCGCCGCGGCCGGCGTCGACGCCTTCCACGCCTCCACCCGCCGCTACTGGATCCCCGAGTTCGACGGCTCCGACCTCAACCTCGCGGGCTGGACGAAGAAGCTGACCGGCAAGCCCACCATCACGGTCGGCTCGGTCGGCCTGGACGGTGAGTTCCTGGGTGCGTTCGCCGGGCAGGGCTCCGCGCTCAAGGGCATCGACGACCTCCTGGACGCCCTGGAGCGCGAGGAGTACGACATGGTCGCCGTCGGGCGTGCCCTGCTGCAGGACCCGGAGTGGGCGGCCAAGGTGCTGGCCGGCCGCTTCGGCGAGCTGGCGGCGTACGACGCGGGGTCGCTGAAGACTCTGAGCTGACGTCCGGTTGGTCATCCCCACTGTGTGGGGGTGACCTGCGTCGCTTGAGTAAGTCAATCAACTGACTTAAAGTTGCCTCGGTCAATCAGCAACCCTTTTTGCTCGTACGCCGACGGAGGCTCCGCCATGTCGTCCCACCCCCCATCGCCGAGAACGAATTCCGTGGTGGCGGTGCTGGCCTTCGCCGGGATCGTCGTCTCGCTGATGCAGACCCTGGTCATCCCGATCGTCCCGGAGCTGCCCAAGCTGCTCGACGCCCCGGCGTCGGACACCGCCTGGGCGGTCACGGCGACCCTGCTCGCGGCGGCCGTGGCGACGCCCGTGATGGGGCGGCTCGGGGACATGTACGGCAAGCGGCGGATGCTGCTGGTCAGCGTCGTGCTGCTGGTGACCGGTTCCGTGGTCTGCGCTCTGAGCGACGCCCTGGTCCCGATGATCGTCGGACGCGTGCTCCAGGGCCTTGCCTCAGGCGTCATCCCCCTCGGCATCAGCATCATGCGTGACGAACTCCCCGCCGAACGTCTCGGCTCCGCCACCGCCCTGATGAGCGCCTCCCTCGGCATCGGCGGCGCGCTCGGGCTGCCCGCCGCCGCGCTCATCGCGGACAACTTCGACTGGCACGTCCTGTTCTGGACGTCGGCCGGCATGGGTGTCGTGGCGCTGGTGTGCGTGCTGCTGGTGGTGCCCGAGTCGAGGGTGCGCACGGGCGGGCGCTTCGACCTCGTCGGCGGTATGGGCATGTCGGCCGGCCTGGTCTGTCTGCTCCTCGGCATCTCCAAGGGCGCGGACTGGGGCTGGACCAGCGGGACGACGCTCGGCCTGTTCGCCGCGGCCGTGGTGATCCTGCAGGCCTGGGGCTGGTGGGAGCTGCGCACCGAGCAGCCGCTGGTCGACCTGCGGACGACGGCCCGACGTCAGGTGCTGGTCACCAACCTGGCCTCGATCGCGGTGGGCTTCGCGATGTTCGCGATGAGCCTGGTCATCCCGCAGATCCTCCAGCTCCCCGCGCAGACCGGCTACGGTCTCGGCAAGTCGATGCTGGTGGCGGGCCTGTGCATGGCGCCGTCGGGTCTCGTCATGATGGCCACGGCCCCGGTGTCGGCCGCCATCTCCCGGGCCAAGGGGCCCAAGGTCACGCTCATGATCGGCGTCCTGATCGTGGCCACCGGCTACAGCCTCAACATCTTCCTGATGTCCGAGGTCTGGCACTTCGTCCTGGTCGCCTGCATCAACGGCGCCGGCATCGGCTTCGCCTACGGCTCCATGCCCGCGCTCATCATGAGCGCCGTGCCCGCGTCGGAGACGGCGGCCGCGAACAGCCTCAACACGCTGATGCGTTCCCTCGGTACGTCCTCGGCGAGCGCGGTCGCGGGCGTGATCCTCGCCCAGCTGACGACGAACCTCGGCGGGTACGCCCTCCCGTCCGAGAACGCCTTCAAGGTGGTCCTGGCGGTGGGCGCCGGGGCGGCGCTGCTGGCCTTCGTGGTGGCGTCCTTCATCCCGCGTCAGACGGTGGCCGCGGCCGGGGAGCCGGTGGCGGAGGGTGCGGCGGAGCAGGTGGGGGCGGCGGCGAAGTAGGGGCTACAGATTGCCCAGCGGCTCGATGTCGACCTTCACCGGCGTGCCCCAGACGCGCAGCACCTCGTAGTCGGTGAACTCGTGCACCAGCCGGTAGGCCATGGCGGGGCGCGGGCCGCGGCGCGCGGCGGCGAGATAGAGCTCGGCCTCGCGGCGGTCGCGGCGCGGGGTGCCGCAGAGCTGCCACTCCTGGCCGTTCCACAGCTCCGGCAGCCAGCGCTGCTGGGGCTGGGGGCGGTCGCCGCGGACGCCGTAGCGGGAGGGGGCGGTGTGCTCGGGGGAGCGGGGGCCTGCGGGGCCGGTGCCGTTGTACTCGGAGCGGCGGGCGGCTCGGCGGCGGGTTTCGCAGAGCAGGCAGAGGTCGTGGGCGTTCTCGTCGACCGGGCCGTTCGGGTGCTCGGGGCAGCGGGTGGTGGGGGCGGCGCCGGTGACGCTCTCGTCGAGGAGGTCGAGCGCGCGGCGCAGGTCCGCCTTGACCTCGTGGAGTCTGGCGTCCGGGGTGTCGGCGGTGAGGGACTCGCCGTGCTCGCCGAGGAGACGGAGGGCTCGGCCGAGGGCGGTTAGTTGGGCGTGGTTCATGGGGTGGCTCCGGGGCTTTGCGAGGGCCTGGTCAGGTGCTGCGGCCGACCTTCAGCATGCACATGGAGATCCTCTGCCTCCAACTGGGCCATGAACTCGTCGTGGAACATCGACGGACCGGACGGAGTCGCCTGACGAGCGCGCGCTTCGGCGATGTCGGCTTCGTCGAGCACGCGCTGGAGCTTTTCCCGCGGAGTCATGTGGCTGCTCCGTCCATTCCGTGGTGGTCAGTGCGCGTAGTCCTTGAGCTTCTCGGTGTCGAGGGTGATGTTCACGGGGGAGGGGAGCTCAACGGATGCGCCCCAGGGGTAGGAGGGTGACTGCTGGTAGCGGCCTTCTTTGGGCTCGCTGTAGACGGTGACGGTGTTGTTGTCGCGGTCGATGAGGAGGTAGACCGGGATGTCGGCTTCGGCGTATCCCACGGGCTTGTCGATGCGGTCGCGCTGGTCGGTGTCGCGATCGTGGGAGGTGATTTCGACGGCCATGAGCGCCCCGTCTGTCTCGGACCATTCGCCGTCCTCCACGAAGTGGTCCACCGGTGCCAGGAATCCATCCGTACGGGCACGGCCCTTGCGGTAGGCCTCAGCCTTGACGCCCCGCTCGGGTGCGAGGTCCAGATCGGGGCGCTGCTGCATGCACTGGCGTAGCAGCCACATGAAGATCGACGTGTGTTTCCCGTCCGGCATGGCCTTGACGACTACCTTTCCGTTGATGTACTCGAGCCGCACGGTTTCCGGAGCTGCGGCGGCCAGCTCCTCGAATTCGTCGACGTCGAGTGGGCTGTGCCGGATGCAGAGCCTCCCGCCGAGGAACTCCAGCCGGTTGCGCAGCTCCCTCGGAGCCCTCCGGACGAGTTCATCGAAGTCCTCGACGGACATCTGCGGGCGTTCAGCGGTGTCAGGGGTCATGGCGTCGCCTCCTTCCTCCCATCCTGCCCTGGAGTGGTGACGTCGGACTGTGGGTGCTGTCATGCGGGTGTCCTTTCGTGTCGTCGTTGATCCATTGCGGCACGGATTTCTGCCGCGCGGGCTTGGACGGTGGAGGCTTGCAGAGGCGCGTGGTGGCGACTGGGGGCGCGTTCACCCCGGCACGCGCCGCAGATGCCGCCGGGCAGAGCCTCCGGGCGGCCGGGTACTCCGCACTTCGCGCACTCCAGGATGCGGAGGGGTGGGGGCGAGGTGGGCTTCTCCGGTGGGAGTTTGTCGGTCAGGCAGCGGCGGAGGAGGGCCGCCGGGTGGTGGACCGGCGTGGGCAGGCCGGTGGTCAGGGCTCGGCGTACGTCCGTGTCGGTGGCGCCTCGGGCGTACCAGTCGGTCACCAGCGGGGCGAGGGCCGCGCAGTCGGCCTCCGAGAGGGACAGGGCCGGGGCTTCGCGGCCGAGGGCGGCCAGGAGGATGTGCGCGCGGGAGCGGCTCGGGCGGGAGGGGATGTGGTTGTCCGGGGGCTCCTGCGGTACGTCGCCCCGTGTGAACGTCGTCCACCAGTCGTCGTCGCGGGCGGTACGGGTGAACCACGATCGGGTGATCCATCGCGAGCTGCCCTCGCCGGTGATCCGTTCGCGACCTCGGCGCAAGTGGCCTGCCCGCTGGAGGTTGTTGAGGGCCGTGCGGAGGGCGCACTGTCCGTACGGCAGCTGCTTGGCCAGCGTTTTTACGGAGATGTCGGCGCCGTCGGGGAGGCGGTCGATGTACGCGGCGATGGCGGCTTCGCGGGGTGGGAGGGCGGCGAAGCCGTGGGCGGCACGGGGGGGTTGGTCCGGGGCGCTGCGTTTGCCGTAGCCGGGATTGGCCATGGGGTGCGGGGACGCGTGCGCGGGCAGGGAGGCAGCACTAAGCTTGGCTTCAGCCATGGGATCGGTCCTCATCAGTCTTCGATCTCGCTGGTTAAGCCCCCGCAGGTGTTGGTAGCACCTGGCGGGGGCTGTTCGTTATTCGGGCACGCTAAACGATCGTGACTGTGCGTGGCAAGCCGAACGCGTCAAGTCAACTCGCGGGGTGGGAGGGTGGGTTGAGGCCCTCCAACCATTCCTTGAAAAGAGGGCTCGGGGCTGGATGCTTGAGCTTCGGGGGCGGATCAGTTCCTGATCGCGTTGACGAACGCGGTCCAGGCCGGGGCTTGGAACACGAGCTTCGGGCCGTGGGGGTTCTTGGAGTCGCGGACGGGGATGAGGGCGGGGTTGCCGTCGGCTACTTCGAGGCAGTCGCCGCCATCCCCGCCGCTGTATGTCGACTTGCGCCAGCGGGCGACCTCCAGGCAGTCGCCGCCGCTGCCGCCGCTGTAGCTGGACTTGTGCCAGGTGGCCGTGCTCAGGTCGTAGTCAGGGATGTTCCTCATGGGCGTAATCCTGCGCCACTGCCTCGATCAGGGATAGAGACTTCTCCGGCGAGAGTGCGGCGGCTGCGAGGAGTTCGAAGGTGAACCTCAGACGGGCGACGGTGGCCGGGTCGTCCTCCAGCCGCCCGGTGCCGACCCCCTCGAAATACACCAGCGGAGGGGCGTCCTCGAAGTCCATCAGCTTCAGGGGGCCCTGCATCGCCGTGTGCGCTCCCGCGCTGAACGGCAGCACCTGCACGATGACCCGGGCCCGGCGGGCCAGGTCCGCGACGTGACGGAGGACCTCCGCCATCACCGGTCGGCCGCCGGTCACCCTGCGCAACGCCGCTTCGTCAAGCACCGCCCACAACAACGGCTTTGTTGGATCGTCGAGTAGACGGGTCCGCGCCATCCGGGCTTCCACCCGCTCGTCGACGATCTCCTCCGGTGCTGTCGGGCCGTATGCGCGTGTCACGGCCCGTGCGTACGCAGGCGTCTGGAGCAGCCCCGGGATCAGCATCGGCGCGTACTGCCGGATCGCCGTGGCTTCCGCCTCAGCCTCTGCCGCCTCCGCGAAGTGCTCGGGATAGCGGGACTTGGCCGCAGCCCTACAGTTCCGCTGGAAGAAGTCCCCCGTCCCCAGCACCTCGTCCAACACCCGCGCGTGTTCGGGCTGTATCCGCCGCGTCCCCGCCTCCAGTTGCCCGACGAACGAGCCGCTGGCGAACAGCAGTTGGCCCAGCTGCTCCTGGCTGAGTCCCGCCTTCTCGCGTGCGTGCCGCAGCTCCGCGCCCAGCAGCGCGCGCGGCGATGACGACGGGTCGAGGTCCTTTGGTCCTGGCATCGGCAACTCCCGGTCCACCAGACGACGTTGTTGGTACGCCACGTATGGCCAGGTTAGGCACACGACCGACACGCTGTGTTGCGAATCGCAAACTCAGCGTGGATATGGGCGTGGATGTGGAGGCAAGTGTGCGGTCGACCGAAGAAGTCGTGGTGTCCCTGAGGGAGGCCCTCGTGGGCGCCGGGGTTGTTCTGCCGTCCCTGTGCGTGGATCCGGTGACCGGCGCCAGTGACGAGCCGTTCCCGCTCGGCGACCTCGGGCGCTGCAATGTCCGTGTCGCCGAGAAGCTGGCCTCCGTGGTGCGCGGGGAGCGGCCGGTCGTCGGCAGTCATGCCGTGGATGTGCGGGACGGGCGTATCGGCGAGGTCAGAGGGCATGTGGGCGGCAAGGTGCAGTTGCGGCCCGTCGGGGGTGGGCGGGAGTGGGACTGTCCGCCGGATGCGGTGGAGGTCGCGTCGCGTGCGGAGGTGTTGCGGGAGCAGGTTCAGGCCGTCAACCGGGAGGGGCGTATGCCCTGTTGAGCCGATCTGCCGATCTGCCGATCTGCCGATCTGCCGATCTGCCGATCTGCGGTGTCGGTCGGCTGTCGGGTGCTGTCGGGGGTTGTCGGTCCGGTGTCGGTGGCCTGTAGGTGGGGTCTTGCACCTTTGCGGAGACGGCCGGCCGGGGTTCACCGGGCGGCCCCGATCCCGAGGAGTCACCATGCACACGCCTGTCACGATCATCGGCGCCGGACTCGGCGGCCTCACGCTGGCCCGTGTCCTGCACGTTCACGGCATCCCGGTCACGGTCCACGAGGCCGAGTCCTCCGCGGGGGCGCGTACGCAGGGCGGGATGCTCGACGTCCACGACTACAACGGGCAGCTCGCCCTTGAGGCGGCCGGTCTCATGGACGAGTTCCGCGCCATCGTCCTGGAGGGGCGGCAGGCGATGCGGGTCCTCGACCCGGATGGGACCGTCATGTTCGAGCAGGGCGACGACGGGATGGGGGGACGCCCCGAGGTGCAGCGCGGTGAGTTGCGGCAGGTCCTCCTCGACTCGCTCCCGGTCGGTACCGTCCGGTGGGGGCGCAAGGTCAGCGGCACCCGCGCCCTCGGCGAGGGGCGCCACGAGGTGACGTTCGCCGACGGCGGCACCGTCGTCACGAGCCTGCTGGTCGGCGCGGACGGCGCGTGGTCACGGGTCCGCCCGCTGCTCTGCGACGCCACACCCTCGTACGCAGGCACGTCGTTCGTCGAGACCTACCTGTTCGGCGCCGACACCCGGCACCCCGCGGCCGCGAAGGCGGTCGGCGGCGGGTCGATGATCGCGCCCTCGCCGGGCAAGGAGATCCACGCCCACCGGGAGAGCGGCGACACCCTGCACACCTACGTGGTGCTGTCCAAGCCGCAGGACTGGTTCGCCGCCGTCGACTTCACCGATGCCGCCGCGGCCACCGCGCGGATCGCGGCGGAGTTCGAGGGGTGGGCGCCGGAGCTCAGGTCGCTGGTCAGCGACGGCGACATCGCACCGGTACTGCGCCCTCACTACGCTCTGCCGACCGGGCTCCGGTGGGACCGGGTGCCGGGGGTGACCCTGCTTGGCGACGCCGCCCACCTCGCGGCTCCGAACGGCGAGGGCGCCAACCTGGCCATGCTCGACGGCGCCGAACTCGGCAAGGCCCTCGCCGCGTACCCCGACGACATCGAGGGCGCCCTCGCCGAGTACGAGCAGGCGATGTCCCCCCGCAGCGCCGAGGCCGTCACCTATGAAGGTGTCGAGGTGGAGGGGATCGACTCCGAGAACAACACGGCTCAGGGCCTGATCGAGATGTTCACCGAGGGGCGTCGGTGAACCACTCAAGCCCCGAACCGCCACGTGGTCGGCTCAGCCCATGCTCTTCGCGCCGTCCAGGGACTCCCGGATGATGTCGGCGTGGCCCGCGTGCTGGGAGGTCTCGGCGATGATGTGCAGCAGGACCCTGCGGGCCGACCAGTGGGCGCCGGGCTCGTTCCAGGGGGCCTTGGGCAGCGGGTGGGCGGCGTTCAGGTCGGGCAGGGTGGTGACCAACTCGTCGGTGTGGCGGGCCACTTCGGCGTAGTCGGCCAGGACGCCCTCCAGTGTCTCGCCGGGCAGCATGCGGAACTCGTCGGCGCGCTTGGCGAAGTCGGCCTCGGTCATGGCGGTGAAGTCGGGCATGGACGACGGTCCGTGCTGGATGAAGTCCGCCCAGTTCCGTTCCACCGACGTGACGTGTTTGATCAGGCCGCCGAGGCAGAGTTCGCTGGCGGTGGTCCGCTGTCCGGCCTGCTCGTCGGTGAGGTCGCGGGTGGTGAAGCGCAGGAACTGGCGGTGCTTGGCCAGCGCTTCGAGGAGGTCGGCGCGCTCGTCGGTGGCGGTGGCGGTGGCGGTGGCGGGGGCGGAAGCGGGGGCGGTGGCGGTGTTGTGCGTGGTGTCCTGCATGGTCTCGGCCTCCATGGATGTGTGTTCCATCGGTCGAGGCTCACGCTAGAAGCCAATGAGGTCAGATTCTGACCTCAATCGCCCGGTCCGGGCTACCGGTTCCAGAACCACGTCTCTTCCATCCGGAAGGTGGAGCTGCTGGTGTGGCGGACGCGGAAGACGGACATCCTCAGGTCCCGGCGGCCCCATGGGTCGTACGGTCCGAGCGCGAGCCGGCACAGGGTCCGCCAGTCGATCTCATCGGACTCCTCGTCCAGGTCGATCGCTTCGTCGGCGAGGGTCTCGGAGCTGATGCCGAGGGCGCGCACCACGGCCCGAGGGTCGCCGGTGACTTCCAGCGGTTGCACGCCGGGCCAGCCTTCGGTGTGCAGCATCAAGCCGTCGGGAAGCTGGATGACGTGTTCGGCGCGGTCTTCTCCCAAGTCGACGTTGGCCGATCCGACGATCATGGCGTCGGGGTGGCGCTCGCGGAGCATGGTGGATGCCCCGAGCAGCGGCACATCGCCGATGTTGTCGGCCAGGGCCGGGTCGGATATGGAGATGACGTTGCCCCAGCAGCCCACCTTGATGATGTCCAGGTCCGCCCGCGTCACCAGAGCCGGAGAGTCGGCTGCGGAGGCAGGGGGCAGCTCTTCGAGGATCTCCTCGACGGTGTTGAATTTCTCGGCGAAGTGGCGGGCTTCCTCCGGGTTGTGGGGGGAGAAGTTCACGGTGCCCGCGGGGAACGGGGGGAGGAGAAGGGTGAGGGTGCAGTCATCGCTGGATGCCCGAACTTCTCGGTCCGGTGGGCAGGTCCAATATGTGGTGTCGGTCATCAGTGCACCGTAGCGACGGGCACTGACAGCCCGAGCCCTAGGACAGGCCTTAGGACCGGCCCTGGGCCGCCCCCGGCTCGGGACGGTTCCGGGGACGGACGGTCATCCGCAGGGCGCGCGGCCGTACGGTGAGCCGGGCGACCTGGCGGATGACCTGGCCCTCGGCGAGTTCCAGCCGTACCGAACGCAGCATCGTCGCGAGCGCCGTGACCATCTCGGTGAGGGCGAGACGGTCCCCCATGCACTTGTGCTTGCCGTCCCCGAAGGGCAGGAACGCGCCCGGCGGAAGCTCCTGCGCGGGGTCCTTCCACCGGTCCGGGTCGAAGGTGTGCGGGTCGGGGAAGCGCTCGGGGTCGCGGTGCAGGGCGTGCTGGCAGTAGGCCAGTTCGGTGCCGGCGGGCAGCGTCCACTCGCCGAGCCGGGTCTCCTCCGTGGTGCGGCGGGTGACCAGCCAGCCGGGGTGGTGCAGCCGCAGGGTCTCGGTGATCACCCGGTTCAGATACGGCAGCCGGGTCACGTCGTCGAGGGTGACCGGCCGTTCGCCGAGGACCTCGTCCAGCTCGGCCAGGATCCGGGCCTCGATATCGGGGTGGCGGGCGAGTTCGTACAGGAGCCAGGACAGCACCGACGCGGTGGTCTCGGTGCCCGCCACGGCCAGGGTGAGGATCTCGGAGCAGATCTGATGCCCGGTCAGCGGCTCGCCGGTCTCCTCGTCGATGGCGCGCAGCAGCATGGAGAGCATGTCCCCGGTGTCGTGCCCGGAGGCCTGCAGTTCGTCGACGGCGGTGTTGATGGTGGCGCGTACGCCGTCCCGGGCCCGGTCGAAGCGGCGGTTGAAGGGCAGCGGCAGGCGCTCGGCCCAGTCGGGCAGCATGATGCGCACACCGACGTCGTTCAACACCACCGACAGGTCGCTGCGCAGCCGGCGGAAGACGGCGTCGTCGAGGCTGCCGGCGAACACCGTCTTGGCCAGCATGTCGAGGCTGAGCCCGACCATCGCCTCGCGTACGTCGAGGGGCCGCCCGGGCTCCCAGCCGGCGACCGTGGCGGCCACCTCGGCGCGCATGATGTCGACGTACCGGCTGATCTCGGCGTGGGCGAACGCCGGTTGCACCTGGCGGCGTTTGCGGACGTGGGTCCGGCCGGTGGCGGTGACGACACTGTCGCCCAGCAGCTGGCCCAGCTTGTCGTAGAGCCGGCCCTTGTCGAGGGTGGGCGCCAGGGCCTTGAGCATCTGGTGGATCAGGGCCGGGTCCTGGACCACGATGGTGCGCGTCCCCGGTTGCAGGACGATCTCGACGAGTGGTTCCCGTGTCTCGCGCAGTGAGTCGATGAAGCCGAGGTTGTCGCGCATTTTCAGAGCGTGGCCGATGAACGGAAACGATCCTGCGGCTCGGGGTATGGGGGGAGGCGCAGTGGACGGCACGGGTCATCCCTTCAGGGCGGCAATGGCGCCTCTATGCCTTCCCTGACCTTTCCCCAACGCAATCCTGTCATGAACGTGTCCTGCGCCACGTGGGGGCGAGCTGGCCGGGGGGGGGAGGGGGAGCCCCTCCCCCCCCCGGGGGTCCCCCGGTTACCCCGTCCCGGTCAGCCGAGCTTGGCCGCCTGGGCCTCGATGACGGCGGTCGGCTGCTCGAACGCCTCGCCCCGGGTGACCGCCGCGATGTTGAAGGACGAGAACCCCGCGAGCGTGGTGCCCTGCCGGAAGACGACGACCTTGGTCTCGGCGGGGGTGGCGCCCGTCTTCGTGGCCACCGTCCAGGCGACGGCGTCCTCGCCGGCCGAGAGCTTCTCCTCGCTGACCTTGCTGACCTGCTGCTTCTCCCCGTCGATCGTCATGGAGAAGCCCCCGGCGCACTTCTTGCCCGCCTCCCGCAGCGTGGCGAGGGTCTGCTCGGCGCCGTCGGCCTCGTAGGACCAGAGGGAGGCCATCGTCTTGGTGATGTCGAGCGAGTCGAGCGTCGCCTGCTCGGCCTCCTCCTCCGTCATCTCCGCGAGCTCCTCCATCGAGGGCATGTCCTTCTTGGCCGCCTCGGGCTCCTGGACCACGAGCCGTTGGACGCTCGACGCCGGCTTGCTCGCCGGCAGGGCCGACAGCACCTGAGCGACGGGCTCGCACTCGGCCTTGTCGACGGACACCGAACCGGGCTCGAAGACGTCGTCCTTCCCCGGCACCGTGATCTTGTGGCCCTCGACATCGCCCTTGGCGACCACGAGCTTCTCCAGTTCGGCGGCGGTGAGCGCCTTCGCCGCGGACTTCTCGGACGTGGAGCCGCCCTTCGCCTCCTTGTCCTCACCGCCCTGCTCGCCGCCACCGCAGGCGGTGGCGAGAAGCGCGAGGGAGACCGCGGAAGCGGCCAGGACGGTACGGCGAATGGCAGTGGCTGACATGGTGCATCTCCCGTGCTCAACGCTCTGCGCCCGGTAGCGGCGCAGAGTTCACGGAGACAAGACCAGCGTGACCCGGGCAGGGTTGTGCGCGAGCTACGGGGTTTCTGTGGCGGCGCGGCTCAGCCGGTCGTACTGCTCCCGGCTGAGGCGTACGGCGTCCGCCCCGAGGTTCTCCTCCAGGTGCGCGACGCTCGACGTCCCCGGAATCGGCAGGATCACCGGGGAGTGGGCCAGCAGCCACGCGAGGGCGACCTGGGTGGGCGTGGCGTCGAGTTCGGCCGCCACCGCGGCGATCTCCGCCGACCTCCCCCCGGACCCGCCCGCCGCGGCCGGCCGCCACGGCAGAAACGCGATGTCCGCGGCCGCACAGGCCTTCAGTACGGGTTCGTGCTCACGGTCGAGGAGGTTGTACCGGTTCTGCACGCTCGCGATGTCGACGACCGACCGCGCCTCGGCGAGCTCGTCGGCCGTCACCTCCGACAGGCCGATCCGCCCGATCTTGCCCTCGTCGCGCAGGTCGCGGAGGGCGCCGAGCTGGTCGGCGAGGGGCACGCCCGGGTCGAGGCGGTGGAGTTGGAGCAGCTCGATGCGGTCCAGGCGCAGTCGGCGCAGGGCCTCGTCGACCTGCCCGCGCAGATCGTCCGGTTCGCCCGCGTGCCGCCAGCCCTCACCGGACGTGGTCTGCCGGAACCCGACCTTCGTGGCGATCAGGAGCCCCTCCGGGTACGGATAGAGGGCCTCGGCGAGGAGATCCTCGTTCGCTCCCCAGCCGTACAGATGCGCCGTGTCGATGAGCGTGACGCCCAGTTCGACCGCGCGCCGGGCGACCGCGACGCAGGCGGCGCGCTCCTCGGCGGATTCGGGACGCAGATGCATGGCCCCGAACCCGAGCCGTCGTACTTCCAGATCGCCGCCGATGCGGAACGTCGTCGGTGCCGTCATGCGGCCACGCTAACAGGGGAGTTGACTCAGTCCCCGGCTGTTTTCAGCGCCGTCCGCAGGTGTCCGTCGGACGCCGACAGCAGCCCCGTCGCGGTGGGCCCGTCCACGCCGGCCAGCAGAATCAGGATCGCCGTCTTCACCTCGCCGCCCGCCTCGGTCAGGGCCCGCTCGATGTCGGATTCGGGCGCGCCGGTGGCCAGGGCGACGATACGGCGGGAGCGGGCGCGCAGCTTGTCGTTGGAGGCGCGGACGTCGACCATCAGGTTTCCGTACGTCTTGCCCAGGCGGATCATCGTGATCGTCGAGAGCATGTTGAGGACCAGCTTCTGGGCCGTACCCGCCTTGAGCCGGGTAGAGCCGGTCAGCAGCTCCGGGCCCACGACGACCTCGATGCCGTGCTCGGCCGCGGCGGCCAGGGCGCTGTCCGGGTTGCAGGACAGGCCGACCGTCAACGCCCCCTGCGCCCGCGCGTGTTGGACCGCGCCGATCGCGTACGGGGTGCGCCCGGAGGCGGAGATGCCGACGACCGTGTCGGCGGGGGTGAGCGGGAGGGCGTCGAGATCGGCCCGGGCCAGCGCTTCGGAGTCCTCGGCGCCCTCGACGGAGGTCACCATCGCCTCCGGCCCGCCCGCGATGAGCCCGACCACTTGGTCCGGCTCGGTGTTGAAGGTCGGCGGACACTCGGAGGCGTCGAGCACCCCGAGGCGCCCGGCGGTACCGGCACCCGCGTAGACGAGCCGGCCGCCCCGGGCCATCCGCTCGGCGATGGCGTCGATGGCGGCGGCGATCTGCGGCAGCCGCGACGCCACGGCGGCGGGCACGGAGGCGTCCTCACCGTTCATGAGGCGGGCGATATCGAGGGTGGGCAGCTGATCGATCTCGGCGAGCTCGGGCCGGAAGGCTTCAGTTGTCAGGGAGTCCAACTCGGCGCGGAGATCACGGGGGTTGGATGGAGAGGTCATGAGAGACGGCTCTTTCTGATGTGCGGTGCTCTGTCCGACCTCCAGGGGCGCGGGGAACTGCGCGACCAGCCACAATGGACCCGCAGACAACCCACAACAGTCGGACCTACGGTCTATCTACGATGCCGATGTGCCAGCGCCTCGTAAGACGCGGCCAACGCAGGCGCCGCAGTCTCATAAGTCTGCTGAGCAACCCCCACAAACAGGCAGTCCACCACAAGAAGCTGACTGGTCCGAGACGACATGGCCGCGGGCCGCAACTCACTCTCCCGAGCCGTGGACGTCGTAAGGATGTGATCGGCGTACTGGGTGACGGGCCCGTCCGGCCGCCCGGTGATCGCGACGGTAGTCGCCCCGTGCTCGAAGGCGACCCGCAACGGCTCGATGACATCCCCCGTCGACCCGGAATGCGTGATCGCGATCGCCACGTCACCGGCACGGAGCTGCACGGCGTTGGTCACGGCAAGATGCGGATCACTGTGCGCATGGGCTATCAGCCCTATACGCGACAGCTTCTGCACAAGGTCCTGTGCGACCAGCCCAGACGCGCCGACGCCGTACACGTCGATCCGGCGGGCCCCGGCGGCGGCCGACACCGCCGCTCCCAGCTGGCCCGTGTCGAGGCCGGCGGCCGTGTCGGCGAGGGTCTGCTGTTCGTCGTAGGCGAGCTTGGCGACCACGTCCGCGATCGGGTCGTCCACCGCGATGTCGGTGGTGATGGCGGGCGCGCGGCCCGACTGCTGCTGGGCGGCGAGGCCGGCGAGGGCGAGGCGCAGGTCGCGGTAGCCGGGGTAGCCGAGGATGCGGGCGGTGCGCACGACGGTGGCCTCGCTGGTGCCGGTGCGTTCGGCGAGGCCGGTGACCGTGAGGGCCGCACAGCCCGCCGGGTCGTTCGCGACCGCTTCGGCGACGCGCTGCATGGAGCGGGTCATCGACGGGGCGAGCGTGCGCACCTTGGCCGCGAGGGCGGCGGGCGCGGGCGGGGGCCCTCCGGAACCACTGCCGAAACTTTCCTTCACTTCCTGGGTCACAGATGAAAGATATTTTCGGCTCGGTGTCGTGGTCAAGAGTGCGCACAATGGGACCCATGGAACCCATCACTCCGCTGGAGCAGGCGCTGCACACGGCCCGCGCCCTGGTGCTCGCCGATCTGGTCGCGGGCGAGGTCGCCGAGGCGGACGTCGTCTCGCTGGTCGAGGAGTCGGTCGTACAGCGGCGTTGGTGGGTGGAGCAGTGGCCGGACGGCGTGGCGTACGTGGCCGGGCTCGTCGCCCAGGACGTGCAGGACGCCCTGCTGGACAAGTACGGCCGCTGGCCGCTGTGCCCGGTCTGCCGCTCCGGCGTCCCGCACGCGCTGGAGATCGAGCCGGAGCTGGGCCCCGATCCGCACTGGGTGTGCCACGAGGCGGGCGTGAAGGTCGCGGCGGTGGGGTCACTGGGGTCGGCCGGCACCTCGTGACGATCTACATCGACCCGCCGACCTGGCCGGGGCACGGGCGGATGTGGTCGCACCTCGTGAGCGACGTGTCGTACGACGAACTGCACACGTTCGCCGAGGGGTTGGGCGTGCCGCGGCGGGCCTTCGAGCGGGATCACTACGACATCCCGTCCCATCGGTACGCCGATGTGGTGCGCGCGGGGGCGGTGGAGGTCAGCAGCCGTGAGGTGGTGCGGTTGTTGTACGGGGCGGGACTGCGCAGGCCGAAGGGGCGGGAGCTGGGCTGACGGGCGTTGGTCCGGCGCCCCCTCGGCCGTGCGGCAGGCTCGCAGGCCCTAGGCGAACTGGCCGGGCTGGTAGCTGCCCGCGGGCTGCTGGATCATGACGTTCAGTCGGTTGTAGGTGTTGATCATGGCGATGAGGATCACCAGGGCGGCGAGCTGCTCCTCGTCGTAGTGCTTGGCGGCGTTCGCCCAGACCTCGTCCGGGACCCCACCGGCCCCGTCCGCGATGCGGGTGCCCTCCTCGGTGAGTTCCAGGGCGGCGCGCTCGGCCTCGGTGAAACAGGTGGCCTCGCGCCAGGCCGCGACCAGGTTGAGGCGCAGCCAGTCCTCGCCCGCGGCCACGGCGTCCTTGCTGTGCATGTCGGTGCAGAAGCCGCAGCCGTTGATCTGACTGGCCCGGAGCGTCACCAGGTGCTGGGTGCTGAGCGGCAGCGGCGAGTCGTGCACCACCTTGCCGGCCGAGCCGAAGTGCTTGATGACCTTGCCGGCGATCGGGTTCTCGAAGAGGTTCAAGCGAGCGCTCATGGCCAACTCCCAAGTCGTTGTCGTCGGTTGTGGGTTACACAGCTCTGACGGAACGGCTCGGCGGGATGTGACATGAGTCGTGGCCCCTTGGGTGTGACGTGGGTCACGTGTGCGTGGCTCGGCGCATGGGGTACCAGGAGTCGCCGGCGGGCCGGGGAGGGTCGGACAGGTTCCAGCTCCACGAGAGGGTCGGCGTGATGCGCAGGTAGTGCCCGGGGCCCACCATGCCGGCCCGCTCGACGGGCCCGTCGGCGATGCCGTACACCCGGATGCCGCGCGCGATGAACGGCTCGACGGAGACCATGTCGTCCACGACGAAGGCCACCTTGTCGCGGCCGTGCCCGACATTGCGGAACTTGCGGGTGCCGAGCACCTCGGCGCCCGGCCCGCCCACCCAGAAGTGCGTGCCGTCGAACTCCAGGGCCACCGGCACGACATCGGGCTGCTCGCCCGCGCAGAGGCTGGCGAACCGGGCGAGCGGGTTGGCGTACAGGTAGGCGGTCTCCTCGTCGGTGAACGACATGGCGGGCTCCCTGAAGGCGTGCGGGTCGGCTCGGCGCGCCTCGGCTCATCGCGCCTCGGCTCGGCTCGGCCTCAGGCTAGGCTGCCGCGGGCCGCCCCCGGCGGACGTAGAGCCGGAGCGTCCGGTCCATGTCCTGCTCCTCGTGGGCCGTGCGCTCCTCCTCGCTGCTCGCCCGGACGTATCCGGCGCGCGTGGCCACGCCCTGCGACGGCGTGTTGGTGTCCTCGATCGTCGCGAACAGTTGCTTGACGTCGTCCCTGGTCAGCGCCAGGTCGGAGAGGGCGCGCAGGGCCTCGCCGGCGTAGCCGTGGCCGCGGGCGGATTCGGCGAGGTCGTAGCCGACCTCGGCCCGGCCCTGGTCGTCCGGTACGCCGTGGAAGCCCACGCCCCCGACGGCGCGGCCGTCCTCCCGCCGGACGAGGACGAACAGCCCCCATTCGGGCCGGTGCACGCCTCCCTCGTACGCCTTCATCATCCACTCGGCGGCCTCCCGCGTGCCCTGGAAGGGCCCGCCGGCGACCCATTCGAAGCCGCCGTCGCCGCCGGAGCGCAGGTCGGCGGCGGAGGCGGGGGTGACGCCCTGGAGGGTGAGGCGGTCGGTGGGGATGACGAGGTTGTTGCGCCAGCGCCACTCGGTGACGGGCGCGCGGCCGGGCAGGTCGCCGCGGCCGGTGGCCCACAGCAGGGTGCGCCAGTGGTCCGGTCCTGGCCGGACGTGCGGAAAGATCGTCGTGAGCACGAACTCGGGGAGTTCGGCGGGCGGTTCGTATGCCAGGCCGAGCCCCTCGGCGATGTCGTGCGTGTGCAGCAGCACTTCGGCGACGCCCATCGCGGCGAAGCCCTCGCGGTTCGCGCTGCGGAAGGGGTAGGGGTGGAAGCCGCGCGCCTCGCGGGGCGCGGTGCGGACGGCGGCGGTGAGGAGGGCGCCGGTCGTCTCGATGACGTGGAGGAGGCCCTCGTTGCCGGTGCCCTCGTCGAGGGTGATCTCGAACGGGACGTAGGCGTCCTGGGCGCGTCCGGCCAGGTTGGCGGCGTAGGCGATGAGGTCTTCGGCGATGTGGAAGGCGGTGGTGTGGCAGTCCCACTCCACCCGCCCGGCCCGGACGGCTGTCCAGTCCCGCTCCACGGCCGTCCGCAGCAGCGCCACGCTGCCCGCCACGGCTTCCTGTACGCGTTCCCCACCCATGTCTCGCATGCCGTGCAGGCTACGGCGACGGGCTGCTCAGAGCGACAGCATTTCCAGCTCGGAGGCGAGGTTGTAGCGGGCGGTCGCCTCCCATTTGTCCTGTCCGTGCGGGGTGCTGAACAGGCTTGGCAGGGCGAGGAGTTGGCGCAGGATCGCGGCGCGGCCCTCGCGGAAGGCGTCGTTCGGCACGAAGTGGTACTCCTCGCGGACGGCGGCCGTGTAGGCGGCGTACGCGGCGGGCGGCGCGGCGAGGATCGCGAGGTCGGCGTCGCACAGGACCTGGCCGTCGCGGTCGTCCGGCGCCGGGTCGTGGCCGGTGGTCAGGCGGACGAGGCGGGCCACCTCGGCGGTCCGCTCCGCGGGGACCCCGGCCTCTGGGAGGGCGCGTTCGGCGAGCCGGGCGGAGCGCTCCTCGTTCGTGGACCTCTCCGGCAGGTACACGGCATCGTGGAACCAGGCCGCGAGCCGCACCGCCACGACGTCGTCCGCGTACTGCTCCAGTACGTCGATGTGCCCGAGGACCGCGGCCAGGTGCTCGACGGTGTGGTATCGCCGCTGCGGCTCCGACCAGCGGCGCAGCAGGGCCTCCCCGTACCGGTCGGGGGAGGGGGCGGGGGAAGGGGAAAGGGCGGGGGCGCGGGAATCGTCGTCCCGCGCCGCGAGCAGGGTGCGCAGCCAGCGGGACCGGAGATCTTCGAGATCGGCCATGTCCTCATTCTCCCGTCCCGGCGTTCTCCCGTCCCGGCCGCCCCGGCCCCTAGCGTGGAGGGCATGACTTCTGCTGACGTGCACGAGGTACGGGATCCCGGGCTGCCGGGACGGCTGCTGGTCGTCGAGCGGGACGCGCTGGTTCCGCTGCTCCGCGCGAGGTCGGACGCCGACTTCGCGTTGCCGACCGTCGCGTGTCCGGGGTGGTCGGTGCGGGATGTGCTGGCGCACTGTTCGGCCGCGCTGATGCGGGTGGTGGAGAGCCGGTTCGAGGAGGGCGTGTTCTCGCCCGAGTCCAACGACCGGGACATCGCCGAGCGCGCCGACTGGCCCAACGCGCGGGTCGTCGACGAGCTGGAGCGCGGGATGACCGAGGCCGGCCCGGTGATCGCCGAGGCGGGCGGAGCGCTGGACGGCATCGCGCTGGGCGAGTGGGTGCACGCCGGGGACGTCCGGGAGGTGCTCGGGGAGCCCGGGGCGTATGCGGGCGCCGGTCTGCCGGATGCGCTGCGGCTGCTGGTCCGGCTGACCCGGGAGCGCCGGCTCATCCCGCTCCACGCCGATCTGGACGACGTCGACGAACCCCTGCGCCTGGGCGAGCCGGCGGCTCCGCGGCCCCCGGCGCGGTACATCGGCGACGCCGCCACACTCGTACGGCTGTATGCGGGACGCTCGGCGGAAGGGGCGTCGTACGAGCTGGCGGGGGCGGAGGTGCGGGAGCTGAACATCTTCGGGTGACCGCAGGGGATCACGCCAACTGGGAGGCCCTCCTCCGCGACGGCGTCTCCAACCCGTACCCTTGGATTGGACTAGACCTGTAGACGCGTGCAGTCGTCGTCGAATGCCGAGGAATGGGGTCCCATGAGCAAGCGTGCAGTCCTGGAGGTGATCGCCCTCGGCGTCGAGGACGCGGTCGCCGCCCAGGCCGGAGGTGCGGATCGGCTCGAACTGGTCACCGACATGGCGGCCGACGGGCTGACCCCGCCGGTCGAGACCGTCGCCGCGATCCGCGCCGCCGTCGACATCGACCTGCGCGTGATGCTGCGGCTGACGGACGGCTTCGCGGCAGGAGACCTGGACCGGCTGGCCCGTACGGCGCGCGAGATGCGGGACGCCGGAGCCGACGAGTTCGTGCTCGGCTTCCTCGACACCGACGGCGGTCTTGACCTCGCGGCCGTCGAGCGGGTGGTGGCGGCGCTGGATGGATGCCGGTGGACCTTCCACCGGGCGATCGACCGGGCCGCGGACCGTGACGCGCTGCGCAAGCAGATGGACGGGATGCCGGGGTTGGACACGTATCTCACGGCGGGTTCGGCGGCGGGGGTGGACGACGGGCTTTCTACGTTGCTCGCCGAGGCGGCGCGGAGTGGGGAGCCCGGGTACGAGCAGCGGATCCTGGTGGGGGGTGGGCTGCGGCTCGATCATGTGCCGGGGCTGGTGGCGGCCGGGATCGATGGGTTTCACATCGGCGGGGCGGCGCGGCCGGAGGGGTGGGACGGGTCGGTGTCGGCGGAGGCGGTGCGGGAATGGCGCCGAGTCCTGGACCTACCCAGGGGCGCGGGGCTGTGTTGAATTTGCGGCTACCGCCGCGCGGGCGCGACCAGCCCCCACGCGCCCGCACCCGGCGACGAACCGCACGAGGCACCCCACTAACCATCCAGAGGCACCGCACCAGCCATCCTGAGGCACCTCACTAGCCATCCAGCTGAGCCGGCAGCGGCGCCCCATGCACCACGATCAACCCCGAAACCGCCCGGGTCAGCGCCACATACAACCGCCGCAGCCCCGTCCGCTCATCCGGCTCGCCGTCCACCACCGCCTGGGGCTCGTCCAGGACGACGTAGTCGTACTCCAGACCCTTCGCGAGCGAAGCCGGGACCAGGGTCAGGCGGGTCTCGCGGGTCGTCTCCTCGCCGGGGGCCAGGTAGGTGATCCCCGCTGCCGTGAGCGCCTCCGCCAGAGCGGGCACCCGCGCATCCGCGGCGATCAGTCCGACCGACCCCTCGTTGCCCAGCAACTCCCCGCACGCGGCGACGACTTCGGCCGTCTCCGCGGACGCCGTACGGACCTCGAAGAACCCCGGGTTCTCACGGATCGAGGCCACCGGTGTCAGGCCGGGCGCGATGTGGGGGAGGAGGCGGGAGGCGTAGGTGATGACGTCCGTCGGGACGCGGAAGCCGGCCGTCAGTTCCTCGATGAGGCCGTCCGACTTGCCGAGGTGCGCCAGCGCCTCGTCCCAGCTGCGGGTCGCCCACGGCGTCGTGCCCTGCGCCAGGTCGCCGAGGACCGTCGCCGAACCCGTCGTGCAGCGGCGGCCCACCGCCCGGTACTGCATCGGCGAGAGGTCCTGCGCCTCGTCGAGGACGACATGGCCCAGGGAGGGGGTGCGGGCCACGATGTCGTTCGCCTCGTCGATCAGTACCGCGTCCGCGGCCGACCACTTGGCGGACTTCACCGACCGCGCCGGCTTCGCCCACAGGATCGTCTTCTGCTCGTCCTCGTCGAGGACCCCGTCCGCGTGTACGGCGAGGAAGTCGGCGTCCGACAGCAGCCGCAGCACCAGTTTCGCCGGGTCGACCGGCGGCCACAGCTCCTTGACGGCCGCCTTCACCGCGCTGTTGCGGGCCACCGCGTCCTGCACCCGGTCGTCCGGCGCCTCGCCGGACCGCTCCATCTGCACCAGCACGGCGTGCGCGATGCGCTGCGGAAGGGCCTCGCGGGCGGCGCCGTAGCGGATGTCGCGGGCGAGCAACTCGCGGACGATCTCCTCGACTTCGTACGCCGCGACGCGCCACCGCCGTGATCCGCGCACCACGACCACCGCCTCCGTCGGCATCGTCACGTGCGAGTAGATCGCCCGCCGCAGCACCTCCGCCATCCTCGCGTCGCCCTTGACCACCGCGGTCGCCGCCTCGTCCGCGCCGCGCACCTCGACGCGCGCGACCAGGTCGTCGACCGTCGCCTGGCGGACCGCCAACTCGCCCAGCGCCGGCAGCACTTGCTCGATGTACTGCAGGAAGGACTTGTTCGGCCCGATGACCAGCGTGCCGGTGCGGGCGAGCCGCTCGCGGTGGGCGTACAGCAGGTACGCCACCCGGTGCAGGCCCACCGCCGTCTTCCCGGTGCCGGGGCCGCCCTGGACGCACACCGTGCCGCCGAGACCGGACCGTACGATCTCGTCCTGCTCCGGCTGGATCGTCGCCACGATGTCCCGCATCGGGCCGACGCGCGGGCGCTCGATCTCCTGCTGGAGCAGCTTGCTGGTGCGGGCGGCCTCCGCCGGGTCGGAGAGGTGCTCGTCCTCGTAAGCCGTGAGGTCACCGCCCGTGTAACCGAAGCGGCGGCGCAGCGCGATGTCCAGCGGGTCCTTCTTCGAGGCCCGGTAGAACGGCTGGGACACAGGCGCCCGCCAGTCGATCACCATCGGGTCGCCGTCGGCATCGTGCACATGCCGACGCCCGATGTAGAAGCGCTCGCCCTCCGCGCCCTCCGCCTGCTCCACTCCGGGCGCGTGCAGATAGTCCAGCCGGCCGAAGAACAGCGGGGTGTCGCTGAGGTCGGCCAGTGCCTTGATGCGCAGGTCGATCTGGTGGGCGAGGACTTCGGCGTTGACCCAGTTGGCGGTGACGTCGCTGATGTCGAGGGACTCGACGTCCTCCCGCATGGCGCGCAGGGCGGCGCGGGAACCGGCGAGGTGGGCGCGCTCCCGGGAGAGCGGGTCGATCGGGTCGAGCGGGTCGGGTGGGCCAAGGGGGTCGTCGACGGGCGTGGACAAGGGGGGTGCCTCCGGAGGGCCTACGAGTGAGACGGGCGGCGCTGCGATGTGCCGACCGGTTTCCGTCCGGTCGGCGGCGCTCCATGAACGGAGGCGGGCAAGAGCGGAGATTTTAGGTGAGCGCCGAGGTCGGATGCCAATGCATTTTCCGGGTCGCAACGGGTGACGGGTCTGCGGGTGAAGGGTTTTCCGCCCCCTAGGGGACGCCGCCGACGCCGCCCTCCTCCCTGGGGGTAGGGGGGTCCGTCCGGAGGTGTACGGAGGTAGTACGCGGCTTGGCACCATAGGCCGATGCGTTCTTCGTGCCGATGAACCCATCATGAAGACATGAGCGCAGCAACCATCCACCCAGCCCCCATGGGCCCCCGAGGAGCGACAGCGCTCCAGGGGAGCCACCACCGTCACCGCCTCGGCGAAGCCCTGCGTGCCGTCAGGGTGTTCGCGGGTGCGGCCTTCGACGTGATCGTCCTCGGTGAGTACGGCGAGGAAGCGGGCGTCCGCCGCAAGTGACGCCTAGGGTCACTGCGTGACCTGCCGATCACACTCCGCAACTCCCTACGGCCTCCTGGCGATTTCCCTCCTCGCCTTCACCGCCTTCGCAGCCTTCATCGCCCTCAGCGTCCACCAGCGCCTCCCGATGGCCGACGCGCTGGTCTACCGGGCGGAAGGCGAAGCCGTCCTCCGAGGCGGCGCCGATCTCTACGGCTTCACGGTCACCGAGTGGCAGCTCCCCGCCACCTATCCGCCCTTCGCGGCCCTCCTCTTCGTCCCGGCGGCGCTCATCCCGGTCGCCGTCCTCAAGGCGGCCTTCCTGGTGGGCAACGCGCTCCTGGTCGCCGTACTGATCCATCTCTCCGCCCGCCTCGCCGGCCTGACCCTCGGCCTCCCGGTCCGCTGCGCCGCCACGGCCCTGGCCCTCTGGCTTGAGCCGGTCTTCCAGACCCTCCTCTTCGGCCAGATCAACCTCGCCCTGGCCTGCCTGATCCTGTGGGACCTGACCCGGCCGTCGGGCGCCCGCTGGAAGGGCGTCGCGATCGGCGTCGCCGCCGGGATCAAGCTCACACCGGCGATCTTCATCGCGTACCTGCTGCTGCGAGGGCGCCTGCGGGAGGCGTGCACGGCGACGGCGGCCTTCGCGGGGACCGTCGCCGTCGGCGTCCTCACGCTCCCCTCCGCGAGCCTCGACTTCTGGGCCCGCCGCCTCTACGAGACGGACCGCGTGGGCAAGGCCTGGATCGTCGACAACCAGTCCCTGCAGGGCCTGGTCGCCCGCGCCCTGGGAACTGCCGAACCGGGCCCGGCCTGGGCGCTCCCGGCGGCGGCCGTCGCCCTCACGGGGCTGTGGCTGACCGCGCGGGCCGCCCGGGAGAGCCACGCCGTCCTCCTCACGGCCTTCACCGCGCTGCTGATCTCGCCGATCAGCTGGTCCCATCACTGGGTGTGGTGCGTGCCGCTGATCGCGGTTCTGGTGGCGGAGGGGCGGCTGCGTACGGCATGGCTCGTGGTCGTCGTCTTCACGGCCCGCACCATGTGGCTGGTGCCTCACGAGGGTGCCCTGGACCTCGAACTGCCGTGGTGGCAGCAGGCATTGGCTGCCCCGTACCCCCTCCTGGTGCTCACCATCGTGTGTGGCAGCATGATCAGCCGTTGTCCGAATCACTCGAATCATTCGATTCAGTTGATTCATTCGATCGAGCAAACGGGGAAATCTGTATGCGCTTCTCGTCGCTTCCGTTCCGCAAGGCGGTGAGCGGTCTGACCGCCGCCACCGCACTCGCCCTCGGCGCCACGCTCGTGGCCGCGCCCAGCGCCTCGGCCGTGGGGGAGCACTCGTCGTGCACCAAGAACATCAGGAACAAGACCCTGCAGGTCGTCCAGTGGGACCACGCGGACATGTACGCCAAGCCCAGCTTCAGCTCCACGGTGAAGAAGTCCGTGTTCGCGGGCAGCAACGTGACCGTGTACTGCACCGCCAAGGGCGGTGACTGGTACTACTCCAAGTCCGGCAACACCAAGGGCTGGATGGAGTACCACGCGTTCTTCTAGGCCGCACAGCCGGGCTGTAGCGGGCCTAGCAGGCCATGGCCCGTTATAGCCGCTACAGCCCGGTTCTCTGCCTAGCCCTCCGCCAGCATCTCGTCCGCGTCCACGATCCGGTACGCGTACCCCTGCTCCGCCAGGAACCGCTGGCGGTGGGCGGCGAAGTCCTGGTCGATCGTGTCGCGGGCGACGACCGAGTAGAAGTGGGCCTGGTGGCCGTCGGCCTTGGGCCGCAGCACCCGCCCCAGCCGCTGTGCCTCCTCCTGGCGCGAGCCGAAGGTGCCCGAGACCTGGATGGCGACCGTGGCCTCCGGCAGGTCGATGGAGAAGTTCGCGACCTTGGACACGACGAGCACGCTGATCTCGCCCTCCCGGAAGGCGTCGAAGAGCTTCTCGCGCTGGGCGTTGGAGGTCTCGCCCTTGATGACGGGGGCGTTCAGATGCTCGCCCAGTTCGTCGAGCTGGTCGATGTACTGGCCGATGACCAGGATCTGCTGCCCGGCGAACCGGCGGACGATGGCCTCGGTGACCTTCCGCTTGGTGTCGGTCGTCGCGCAGTAGCGGTACTTCTCCTCCTGCTCGGCGGTGGCGTACGCGAGCCGCTCGGAGTCGGTGAGATTGACCCGGACCTCGACGCAGTCGGCGGGCGCGATGTAGCCCTGCGCCTCGATCTCCTTCCACGGCGCGTCGAACCGCTTGGGGCCGATGAGGGAGAACACGTCGGACTCGCGCCCGTCCTCCCGGACGAGGGTCGCGGTCAGCCCGAGCCGTCGCCGGGCCTGGAGATCGGCCGTGAACTTGAAGACCGGCGCGGGCAGCAGGTGCACCTCGTCGTAGAGGATGAGCCCCCAGTCGCGGGAGTCGAAGAGCTCCAGGTGCGGATAGACACCCTTCCGCTTCGTCGTCAGGACCTGGTACGTCGCGATGGTGACGGGCCGGATCTCCTTCTTCGTCCCGCTGTACTCGCCGATCTCCTCCTCGGTGAGCGACGTCCGCTTCACCAGCTCGTGCTTCCACTGCCGGGCCGAGACGGTGTTCGTCACGAGGATGAGCGTGGTCGACTTCGCCTGGGCCATCGACCCGGCGCCGACGAGGGTCTTACCGGCGCCGCACGGCAGCACCACGACCCCGCTGCCGCCGTGCCAGAAGTTCTCCACGGCCTGCTTCTGGTACGGCCTCAGCGCCCAGCCGTCCTCGTGCAGCTCGATCGGGTGCGCCTCGCCGTCGACGTACCCGGCGAGGTCCTCGGCCGGCCAGCCCAGCTTCAGCAGCGTCTGCTTGATCTGGCCCCGCTCGGAGGGGTGCACGGCCACGGTGTCCGGGTCGATGCGGGCGCCGACGAGCGGCGCGACCCGCTTCGAGCGCAGCACCTCCTCCAGGACCGGGCGGTCGGTGGTGGTGAGGACGAGGCCGTGCGTGGGGTGCTTGGAGAGCGTCAGCCGGCCGTAGCGGTCCATCGTGTCGGCGATGTCGACCAGCAGGGCATGCGGCACGGGGTAGCGGCTGTACGTCACCAGCGCGTCCACGACCTGCTCGGCGTCGTGCCCGGCCGCGCGCGCGTTCCACAGGCCGAGCGGGGTCACCCGGTAGGTGTGGATGTGCTCCGGCGCGCGCTCCAGCTCCGCGAACGCGGCGATCGCCCGACGGCACTCATCGGCCCGCTCGTGGTCGACCTCCAGGAGCAGGGTTTTGTCCGACTGGACGATCAGTGGTCCGTTCACGTGCGTCAGCCCTTCCGCTAGACCACCCGGCCAAACGTCCAGTGTGCCTGATCGATTCCGGAGTCCTACAGGATGTCTTTTCATTCTTGTGAGTGACGTGGTTTTCACCTGGACGGCGCAGGCTGCGAAGAATTGCCGACCGTGCAGCCCACCAGCCGTGATCCCTCCCCCACGACCACCACTCTCGGGTACGCCCTGTTCGCCACCCGCTGGCTGCAGGCCCCGCTCTACTTCGGCCTCGTGGCCGCCCAGGGGGTGTACGTCTACAAGTTCTTCAACGAGCTGTGGACCTTAATCCTCCGGTGCGTGAGCGGTCAGGCGACCGAGACGTACGTCATGCTCGCCGTGCTGAAGCTGGTCGACGTGGTGATGATCGCCAATCTGCTGATCATGGTGATCGTCGGCGGATATGAGACGTTCGTCTCGCGCATCGGCCTGCAGGGCCACCGCGACCAGCCCGAATGGCTCTCGCACGTGAACTCCAACGTGCTGAAGGTCAAGCTCGCCACCGCCATCGTGGGCATCTCCTCCGTCCATCTGCTCCAGATGTTCGTGGACGTCCACCACACCCCGCGCCACTCACTGCTGTGGGGCACGGTGATCCACATGGCGTTCATCGCCTCGGCGGCGATCCTGGCGTACATGTCGGGGCCGATGGCCGCGCACGCCGAGCGCGGCCATCAGAAGACGCACCGCGAGCACGCTCCCGAGGAGCCCGCCGAGAAGGTCTTCGTGCCGGCCCAGGCAGCCTCGCGCGAGGACGAACCGAGCGCCGAGGAGCGGCTGCGGGCCGCCGGATTCCCCGCCCGCAAGCAGCTGGAGGACTTCGACTCCGAGCACCCGCGCTCCTTCGACCGGGAGATCGTGGCCCGGCTCGGCAAGCTGGACTTCGTCGCCGCCCGCCGGAACGTGGCCTTCGTCGGCCCGCCCGGCACCGGCAAGACGCATCTGGCCGTCGGCCTCGGCGTCCGCGCCTGTCAGGCCGGGCACTCGGTGCTGTTCGCGACCGCCGCGGCGTGGGCCGCCCGACTGGCCGGCGCACGGGACGCCGGGCGGCTCACCGAGGAACTGGCCGCGCTCGACGACCACGCCGTGCTGATCGTCGACGAGATCGGCTACACGCCCTTCGACGCGGAGACCACCGCCCTCTTCTTCCAGCTGGTCGCCCACCGCTACGAACGGGCCTCTCTGATCGTGACCGGTGACCGCCCGCTCGGCCGCTGGGACGAGATCTTCGGCGGCCCGTCCGCGCCGGCGATGGTGGACCGGCTGGCCCACCACGCCGAGGTCGTACGGATCGACGGGGACAGCTACCGGATGCGCCGGGCTACTTCAGCGTGGGCAGATTGATGTTGTTCAGGAGCGGTCCTTCGATGGTGATGCCCTCGGTGATCAAGGGCTCCCCGCCCTGCGGCCCGATGGGCAGCGGCAGCGCGGACGGGTTCGCGGCGGCCTCCGGGGCGAGCACGGCGACGAGCGCGGTGGCGGAGATCAGCGCGGTGACGGAGGCGGCGACGGCGGAACGGGCGGGGCGCTTGGAACGCATGGGGACTTCGGGACCCTTCTGAAACGGACGGATGAAGCGGACGGATGAGTGGGCCGGTCCCAGGGACTGGGACCGGCCCGGGAGCGGGGCGGGACGTGTCAGAAGGTCAGGCCCCCGCCGAGATCGATGCCGATGGCGGCGGCCTGGGTGGTGAGGGCGCCGACCATCGCCGCGGTGGCGGTCAGGACGGCGGCGACGCGACGAACGGCTCGCATGGGGACTCCCTTTCAGTTGCTTGCTCAGGACACCGGGTTGCTGCCCGGCGGCCGTCGGCGCGATGCGAAAGGCCCCTCAAGGTCATACAAGGGTGGGAAAACCCCGGCGTGGCGTGCATGAACCCACGCCTACGCCCGAACGAGTGAGTGGATCAGCCCGCGTCGTCCGCCAGCTCGGCGACACCCGTGATCCGGTGCAGCGGATACGTCCGCACCTCGTCCGCGGTGTGGTCGTACGCCGTCACGAACCCGCCCTCGACCCGCACCGGCGCGATCACCCGCTGACTCGCGGCGCCCTCGGCGTTGACGTACCCGATCCACAGCACCTCGCCGGTCAGCACGGCGGCCTGCATGGTGGCGAGGGTCTCCGCGGAGGTGGTCCGGGGCAGCTCGCCGCCGGTCACCGCGGGGGCGCTCGCGCTCGGCTTGCGCGGCGTGGTGGAGGCGAGGTCGCCCGCCCGGATGGCGCGGATCGCGGCGGCCAGCAGTGTGGTGTCCGGCGTCGGCGGACCGTCCGGGACCGGCTCCGGGGCCGTGCGCGGCGGGGTGCGGTGGGCGTCGGCGCGGGTGATCACGACGTCACCCTCGGCCGACTCGGCGGCCGGCGCGAAGCCCATCGCGCGCAGGCCCTCCAGCAGCGCGGCCGGGTCGGCCTGGGCGGCGAGCACCGTCGGCGCGAGACGCCGCAGCCGCAGACCGGCGGCCCGCTTGTCGGCGAGGATCTCGTTCAGCACCGCGTCGTCGTCGCAGCGGACGTACGCCGAGGCGGCGCCCACCCGCAGATGCCCGTGCCTACGGGCCACGTCGTCGATCAGATACGCCAGCGGCTGCGGCACCGGCGTACGCGAGTGCTCGGCGAGGAAGGCGTGCAGATCGGAGGCGCTGCGCCCGGCGTCGAGCGCGCGGCGCACCGAGCCGGGCGTGAAGCGGTACACCGTCGCCCCGCCCTTCGACTCCACGTCCGCGAGCACGTCCAGCATGGCGGCGAGCGGCCGCTGCAACGGCCCCGGCGCCACGGCCGTGAGGTCGGCCTGGAGCAGGACGTGGTCGAGCGGCTCGGGCAGCAGCGGGGCGAGCAGCCGCACGGCGGCGGCGGTGGCCACGGCCTGCTCGGCGGGGGAGAGGGGCTCGGGGTGAGCCGCGGGGCGGGGGTGCTCGTGGTGGACGGGGAGCTTGTCGCCGGGGCCGGTGGGGGCGTTGTCGGGCGGGGCCGGTGCCGAAGGGGCGGTGGCTGCGGGGCCGGTGGTCGAAGGACCCGAGTCACGGGTTGTCGCCGAGGAGCCGGCGTCGCGGGCAGCCGCAGACAGGCCCGTGCCCGCCGACGGACCCACGACCGAGGGGCCCGCATCGCGCGTCGTCCCCGACGGACCCGTGGCCGAGGGACCTCCGCCCCGACTCCCCGTCGCAGGCCGACCGGCCGTCACCGGCGTCGTCGCCGCGGGTGCGCCCAGCAACGCCCGCCCCTGCGTCGACAGCGCCCCCCGCCCCGTCACCCCCAGCAGCTCCGCCTCGCTCAGCGCCCAGCGGGCGAGCCTGCCGCGCAGGTCGTCGTCCTGCTGGGGGCCGCGCAACGGCCGCTCCCAGCGCAGCCGGGCCAGCACCGACTCGGCGGACGGGGACTGTCCCTCCGGCAGCCCGGCGAGCAGGGTCAGCACCCGGTGTCGTACCTCCGGCGCGGCGGAGCGGTCGAGTCCGGGGCCCAGCGTGGACAACGTACGGTCCTTCGCGTCCCGCCCGCCGATCAGCCCCGCCGTACGCGTCGCCGTCAGCCAGGTCTCCGCCAGCAGGGCCCAGCGCTGGGCGACGGGCTGGTCCAGCCACTCGTCGTAGGCGGGCGTCGCCGCGTACCGCTCGTCGGCCTCGCCGTCGGAGGCCAGCAGCCCGGCGGCGTAGGCCAGCTCGACCCAGAACGCGGCGACGGGCTCGGGCACGTCGAGGGCGACGGCGGTCCGCTTGAGGTCGCGCACGCTGAGCCCGCCGGCCCGCAGCACGGCAGGCCCGCCCTCGTCCCAGTCCTTCAGCAGGTCCTCCACGGTCGCCAGCGCCGTGTACGCCTGCCCGGCCGCCGTCGTGTCCACAACCTGTGGACGGTGCGTCGAGGCCGCCTCCACGGGCGGCGGCAGCGGCTCGGTGGCGCGGTGCGCGCGGCCCTCGCGCAGGTGCAGGGCCACCTCGCGGGGGAGGACGACCGTGCCGGGCGTCGTCGGCAGGAGCAGACCGCGGTCGAGGAGCCGGCGCAGATGGGGCGCCGGATCGGCGGTGACCTGCCCGTACGGCGGGCCCCAGACCAGGCGGGACAGGACCTCCCGGGACTCCTCCGGGACGTCGGCGAGCAGGGCCGCCATGCGCCGCCGGTCGGTGAACAGCGCGCTGAGCGAGGCCACGGCGGACACGGCGTCGTGGGTCGAGGCCAGCCCGGCCGTCGTGACGATCTCCTGGATACGGCCCGGCGACATCCCGGAGGTGGCCTCCCGCACCGTCGGGCCGAGTCCCGTCGGCGACGGGTGCTGCGGCGCGGGCACCAGCAGCTCGCGTGCCGTGCGGACCAGACGCAGCCGGTCGTCGCCGCCCCACACCAGGGCCTGGTCGCGCAGGGTGCCGAGGGCGTGCGGCAGGGCGCCCGCCACGGCCGGGTCGCCCGCGTCGCCGGCCATCAGGCCGAGCAACTCGTCGTACGTCGCCGGGTCCGCCGCCACGGCCAGCGCCTCCGCCGTCTGCAGCGTGAAACGGTCCAGCCGTTCCAGGGCGCGCACGACGGAGGCCCGGGTGCCGGCGCGGGTCGCCAGCTGGGTGAGGTCCGTCGGGACGGGGGTGATGAGATCGGGCCGGCTGCGCAGGAGCACGGCCAGCGAGGCGTCGTCCCGCACGCGGAGGGCCTCCGCGAGGGAACGGGGCGGTGTAGCCGGGTCCGGGTCGCTCATCCTGCTCACGTTAGCGGGTGGGGCAACGGGACAGGGGGTGTGCCGGTCGCCCGGAACGCCGCCCCACGGGCGAACGGAACGTTTCGCAGATGACCCCCGGATGAACATCATCCGGAGGATTCCGGCACCCCTGGCAACACGACGCACCCACTGGTCACCCTGGGCACCCTGTCAACTACTTCACAGTGCAAGGGAATTGGGGGTCCCGGCGGTGAGTGAGCAGCTTGAGCGGTGGATCGCGATCCTGAGTCTCGCGTTTCCGGTGGCGGCGTTCGTCTGGGAGTTCGCCATCATCGGCCGCAAGCGGCTCGGTTACCGGGTGCAGATGGACACCCTGGCCGCGGAGGCGGCCGGCAAGCCGTACGCCGGCGTGCTGAACGACATGAAGCACGACGACCACGAACTCAAGGACCCCTCGTTCGTCCTGCTGCGCATCGAGAACGCCGGATCGGCCAAGATCGGGTCCGAGGACTACCTGGCCGACCCCAACGACCCCTACGGCATCAAGGTCACCTTCCGGGCCCGCCAGGTCGCGGCCGTCGTGCTCACCGATCCGAGCCAGGGCGTGCTGCGCGACTTCTTCTTCAGGACCGAGCGCTACCTGGCGCAGGACGGCGACGAACGCACCCGCTTCGTCGCCAAGGACGGCTTCAGCCGCGAGAACATCCGGGAAGAGCGCACGGGCATCATCCGGCTGCCGAAGGTGACGCTGCTGCGGGGAGCCGAGTACAAGGTGCTCGTCGTGCTGGAACGCTGGCCCGAGGACACCTCCAAGGACCCCTTCCCCGATCCGGTCGTCGAGGGCGCCGAGGGACCGAGCCGCTGGTACGACCCGCTGGTGCGGCTCCTGAGGCTGAAGGCGACCAGGACCGAGAGCCATGTCTTCGCCTCCCGGCCCGCCTGGTGGGTCATCTGGATCCTGATCGCCGCCGTCGCCGTACAGGCCTCCTTCACGCTCCTCATCCGCGACGACCGCCGCCCCCCGCTGGACTGCGTCGGCGGGACCCTGCACCTCACCGGCTCCACGGCCTTCGGGCCCGCCGTGCGAGCCGCCGCCGAGGACTACCTCAAGCGGTGCGAGGGAGCGGGTCTGTCCATTCCGCTCGACGACAACCCCTTCAAGGGCAGCACCGACGGCGTCACCGATCTCGACCAGGCCGGCAAGGACGCCGGAATCAAGGTCGGCGAGGGTCTCGGTGACCGCGTCACCTTCACCGACGGCGTCGCCTCCGACGGCCACCCCCGGCTGGTCCCCAAGCCCGTCGCCTTCTCCGTGTTCACCCTCGTCGTCAACAAGGACGCCGGCGTGGAGAACCTCAGACTGGCCCAGATCCGCGACATCTTCGCCGGCCGGGTGAAGAACTGGTCCGACGTCGGCGGGAACGACGTCCCCGTCCATCTGGTCAACCGCGACCCCGGCTCGGGCACCCGCAACACCCTCGTCGCCAAGGTCCTGGACGGCAAGGAACCGCCCCAGTTCACCGTGACCGACTGCGCGTCCCTGAACGCGACCCAGTACGGCAGCTGCCAGGTCACCAGCACGGACACCATGCTGAACACGACCGCCACGACCCCCGGTGCCATCGGCTACAGCGAGGCCGCCGGAGTCGACGACCACAAGGCCGCAGACCAGCTCGCCAAGCTGAGGATCGACGGCAGACAACCCACGGCGCAGGGCGTAGAGGACACCAACTACCCCTACTGGCAGACCGAGTACGCCTACACCTACGGCGACGCCCCGGCCCGCTCCGCCGCCGCGGCCTTCCTGAACTTCCTCACCCAGCAGAGCGGCCGCGACATCCTGCACGAGCACGGCCACGGCCTGTGCTCCGAAGCGGAGAACTCGGGGGAGTGCAGGCCGATCTGACCGAACCGACCCACGGACAGGACCCACCCGACCCACCCTGTCCTGCGCTAACGTCGTCCCACGGGGTATCCAACGCAACGCACCCACCCCGGAGGGGACTTCGTGGGGATCGAGAGCGACCAGGTCGTCTACGAGTATCTGAGCCGCGTCGGCGACGTGGCCCAGCAGCGACAGCTGCCGTCGTCCACCCGCATGCGCCTGGTGAACGAGCTGCGCGGCGAGATCGACCGGCGCCGCGCCAAGGCCCCGGTCGACAGCCCCGCCGCCGTCCGCCGCATCATCTCCCGCCTCGGCACCCCGGACGAGGTCGTCACGGCCGCCGGAGGCACGGCCGCCCCCACCCCCCAGGCGCCGGTCACCTCCGTACCCGTACAGCCGGAGAGCCGGGACGACGAGCCCGACGGGGAGCGCCGCAAGGGCCTGCGCCGGATGGTGCCGCGCCCGCGCCCCGCGGAAACCCCGACGGCACGCGACGACGCGCCCCCTCCGCCCCACCTCGCCAGTACCACCGACCTCGGGGGCAGCGCGACCCAGCCCGACTGGTGGCGGGTCGACAGCACGCCCTTCGGCCCCGGCGAGGACGTCCCGGGATTCGTCGGCGGCGTGGAGATCCCGGAGATGCTCAGACGCCCGCCCGCGAAGGACGAGGTGCTGCTGCGGAAGAAGGAGCCCGACCAGGCCGCGGTCGAGAAGGCAGAGGACCCGGAACCGGAACCGGAACCGGAAACCGAGGCCCCCCGTCGCCGCCGCCGCCTCCTTCCCCGCCCGACCCTCCCCACCGGCCGCTGGAGCAACCCCCTCCTCCTGCTCGCCGCCGCCCTCCTGGTCGCCGGCGCGATCCTCGGCAACCTCATCGCCCTGCTCCTCGGCTGGCTCATCGCCTGGGGCTCCCGCCGCCTGACCGACGCCGAAACGAAGTGGGCGGTCATCATCCTGCCCGCCCTCTCCCTCACGGCAGGCATCACCTGGCTCTGGGGCCGCACCACCGGCCGTTGGGGAGCCCCGATCGCGGAGGGCCACATGAACGCCGCGATCAGCGACACGTGGCCGTGGGCACTGAAGGGCGCGGCGGTGGCATCGGCGCTGTTCATCGTCTGGCGCTCACAGAAGCAGACCTAAGGGGCGCGGGGAACTGCGCGATCGACCCCCACAGGCCCGCAGTCGCCGTACAACGCACACAACCGAGCTACTGGGCGCACATCACACCCACCCACCGTCTGCCCCGCCGCAGGCCTGGGCACAATGGCCGATATGGCACTCACCGTCGGCTTCGACCTCGACATGACCCTCATCGACTCCCGCCCCGGCATCCACGCCTGCTACACGGCACTGTCCGAGTGCACGGGCGCATACATCGACGCCGACCTGGCGATCACCCGGCTGGGGCCCCCGCTGGAGGAGGAGTTGATCAACTGGTTCCCGGCGGAGCACGTCGCGGCCATAGCCGACCAGTACCGCGAGATGTACCCGACGATCGCCATCACCGCGACCCCCGCGCTCCCCGGCGCCCGCGAGGCGATCGCCGCCGTACGGGAGGCCGGCGGACGCGCGATAGTCGTCACCGCCAAGTACGAGCCGAACGCCAAGCTGCACCTGGAACACCTCGGCATCCAGCCCGACGCGGTCATCGGCAATCTGTGGGCCGAGCGCAAGGCGGAGGCCCTGCGCGAGCACGACGCGCGCGTCTACGTCGGCGACCACGACGGCGACATCCGCGCCGCCCGCGCGGCCGACGCCCTGTCGGTCACCGTGGCGACGGGGCCGTTCAGCGCCGACGAACTGGGCGCGCTCGGCGCCGACGTGGTCCTCACGGACCTGACCGAGTTCCCGGACTGGCTCGCCGGCTACCTCGAAGCGCCGCGCGCCTGACGCCTTCCGGCCGCGATCGACTGGAACACCCCCGCGCCGGCGACGAGGAATCCGACGCCCATGAACATGCTCAGTCCGAACATGTATGTCGGAAAGGGCGTCGTACCGAGCAGAAACGGGGCCACCGTGACCAGAGTGGCCACGGCACCGATGAAGAACAGGACCGCACCGGCACGGATCAGTCGGTCACCGGGAGCGGCGGAATTCGTTTGGGTTTTGTCGCGCACCGGACCAGGGTAGTTCCCTGCGCGAGGGAACTACCGGGCGACGTCTTGTCACCTGCCCGGGGAGCATTAGCCTTGGTACCGGCGGGTCATGGTCGACCCGCTGTAGTGCTATCAAGAGCCGTTTTCAGAAGCAGTTTTCCGACGAGTACGAGGACGAGGACAGACGTGCCTACCGGCAAGGTCAAGTGGTTCAACAGCGAGAAGGGCTTCGGCTTTCTCTCCCGCGACGACGGCGGTGACGTCTTCGTTCATTCCTCGGTCCTCCCCGCCGGAGTCGAGACTCTCAAGCCGGGCCAGCGGGTGGAGTTCGGTGTGGTCGCGGGCCAGCGCGGCGACCAGGCACTTTCGGTCACCGTCCTGGACCCGACCCCCTCGGTCGCGGCCGCAACCCGTAAGAAGCCGGACGAACTGGCATCGATCGTCCAGGACCTGACGACCCTCCTGGAGAACATCACGCCGATGCTGGAGAAGGGCCGTTACCCCGACAAGGCAGCCGGAAAGCAGATCGCCGGCCTGTTGCGGGCGGTCGCCGACCAACTCGACGTATAGACGCGTCAGATCCGACCAGACCGGTCAGACCCGACTACGGGAATTCCAGCGCATCCGGGCCGAGGGGGCGGCACCAGCCCCTCGGCCGCCGCACGTGGCACCTCTTTCTGCCGCCGGTGTGCGTGAAGGCGGAAGCCTGGGTCAGGTTCAGGGAAACGCCAGCGCTTCGGGCCCGAGTGCCGGCACCAGGCCCTCCGCCGCCGCACGCGTCAGCAAGCCCCGCACCGCCGCATACCCGTCCTCACTCAGTCCGGCCGTGAACTCGTTGACGTACAGCCCGATGTGCTGGTCGGCGACGGACGGGTCCATTTCCTGGGCGTGCTCCATGACGTACGGGCGGGAGGCCTCGGGGTCGTCCCAGGCGGCGCGTACGGAGGTGCGGATCGAGTCGGCCAGCCGCGTCAGCGCCGCAGCGCCCAGCGACCTCTTCGCGATGATCGCGCCCAGCGGGATCGGCAGCCCGGTGGTGTCCTCCCAGTGCTCGCCCATGTCTGCGAGCTTGTGCAGCCCGTAGTTCTGGTACGTGAAACGCGCCTCGTGGATGACGAGTCCCGCGTCGACCTTCCCGTCCCGCACGGCGGGCATGATCTCGTGGAACGGCATCACCACGATCTCGCCGACCCCGTCGGGGAGCGTGTCCGCGGCCCAGAGACGGAACAGCAGATACGCCGTCGACCGCTCGCTCGGCACCGCGACCCTACGGCCGGTGAGGTCCGCCCCCGCCTCCCGCGTCAGTACCAGCGGCCCACAACCCCGGCCCAGCGCGCCCCCGCAGGGCAGCAGGGCGTACTCGTCGAGGACGTACGGCAACACGGCGTACGACACCTTCAGCACGTCGAACTCGCCGCGCTCGGCCATGCCGTTGGTGATGTCGATGTCGGCGAAGGTGACGTCGAGGGCGGGGGCGCCGGGGACGCGGCCGTGGGCGAGGGCGTCGAAGACGAAGGTGTCGTTCGGGCAGGGGGAGTACGCGATCCGCAAGGGCTGCTCACTGGTCATGTGCGTTCCAACTCTCCAGTACGGGCGCGAGCTTCCCGAACGCCTCCGTCAGTGCGGCCAGCGCTTCGCCGATGCGCCACGCGGCGCGGTCGCGGGGGCCGACCGGGTTGGAGACAGCGCGTATCTCCAGCACGGGCACCCCGTGAACGACCGCCGCCTCGGCGACGCCGAAGCCCTCCATCGCCTCGGCCAGGGCGCTGGGGTGGCGTTCGCGGAGCTGCGCGGCGCGGACGGCGGTGCCGGTCACCGTGGAGACGGTGAGGACGGCGCCGGGGCGGGCGCCGGTGGCGGCGGCGATCTCTCGTACGAGTGCTTCCGGCGGGCGGTGCGTGACGGTGCCGAAGCCCAGCTCGGTGACCGGCAGGAAGCCGTCGGGGGTCTGCGCGCCCAGGTCGGCGGCCGTGATCTCGTCGGCGACGACGAGGGAGCCGACGGGGGCGTGCGGCGCGAAGCCGCCGGCGATGCCGGTGGAGACGACCAGGCCGTAAGGGGCGCCTTCCAGGGCGGCGGTGGTGAGCGCCGTGGCGGTGGCGGCGGCGGCCCGGGCGGGGCCCACGCCGACGGCGATCAGGTCGGCGCCGGGCACCGGGAGCGCCCCAGCCACCGCGTCCCTCTCAGCGGGGACCGCGGTGGCCACGAGCACGCGAAGCCGAGCGGCAGCGATCAGCTGTCCTTCTTGAGCTTGAAGGACCACAGACCCGTCACGTCCTGCTCGCCCTCCTTGATCGACACGAGCGTCGAGTCGCCGCTGGCGCCGTACTGGGCGTTGAAGAACACGCTGCCCGGGACGGTGCGGTAGGTCTTCTTGCTGGAGTCGGTGAGCGGCTGGCCGTTCATGAGGATGGTCCAGCCCTCGTCCGCGATCTCCGGGTCGACACCGAAGCGCACGGTCTCGTCGGGGTCGACCTTGATGGACTCGATGCCCTTGTCCTGCAGGCACTTCGCCAGATCAGCGGACTTCAGGGCCTCGCCCTCGCCACCGCAGGTCGCCTGCGCGTGGACGGAGGAGGTGCCGACGGTGATGGTGGCCAGCGGGGTCGGCTTGTCGCAGGCCGACAGGACGAGCAGTCCGGCGGAAACGGCGCCGGCGGCGGCGAGCGCGCGGCGGCGTCGCACAACGGATTGCATGGTCATGGGCGAAGGCTATCGGGCCCGTGTGACGCTCTCTCTACGCGGGGGCGGCGTGCCGTACCTCACGGAGGCGTATGGGCGCGTACGGCGTCCCGACCGGTCGCGGCGTTTCAGGCCACCCGTGGCCGTGCGTGGCCGCCGTGCCGGGCCGAGGCGATCAGGCCCTTGGCGGTGGTCAGCCAGCCGGTGGCGACGATCCCCGCGCCGATCAGCAGCCCCAGCGAGCCGTTCAGCGGCAGCACGATGCCGACCGCGCCGCCGAGCACCCAGGACACCTGCAGCAGCGTCTCCGAGCGCGCGAACGCCGACGTACGGACCAGTTCCGGCACGTCCCGCTGGATCAGCGCGTCCAGCGACAGCTTGGCCAGCGCCTGCGCGAACCCGGCGACCGCCGCCAGGAACGCCACCAGGACCGCCCCGAAGAAGAGCGCGGCCGTGAGCGCCACGGCCAGCACGAACCCCATGACGGTCACGATGATGATCTCCGGCGCCCGGGAACGCAGCCACGCCCCGACCGCCGTACCGCAGGCGTTCCCGACGCCCGCCGAGACGGCCACTATCCCCAGCGACACGGCGGCGCTCTGGCCGGACATCGGTTCCTCGCGCAACAGGAACGCGAGGAAGAAGATCAGGAAGCCGGAGAGACAGCGCAGGGCGGCGTTCGCGCCCAGGGCGTGGGTGACGGCGATGCCGACCGTGCGCAGCCCGGGCCGCTTGACGGGCTTGCGGTGCGGCCCGTGCAGATGCTGCTCGTCGGCCGCCAGCAACGCGGTGTCCTCACCCTTGGCCGAGTCGACCTTGTGCGGCAGGGAGAACGACAGGAACGTACCGGCGATGAAGATCACGAAGGCGCCGTAGAGCGGCCAGCGCGGCCCGATCGCCTGGAGCCCCGCGCCGACGGGCGCGGCGATGCCGGTGGCGAGCAGCCCGCCGAGGGTGACCCGGGAATTGGCTTTCACGAGGGAGAAGCGGGGTGGCAGGAGCCGGGGCACGACGGCGCTTCTCACCACCCCGTACGCCTTCGAGGCGACCAGCACCCCGAGGGCGGCCGGATACAGCTGGAGGTCGCCGCTGATGACGGCGCTGGACAGGACCAGGGCGAGCAGCGCCCGGGCGAGCATCGCACCGGCCATCGCGGCGCGGCGGCCGTGCGGGAGGCGGTCCAGGAGGGGGCCGATCACGGGCGCGAGGAGCGTGAAGGGCGCCATGGTGATGCCGAGGTAGAGCGCGACACGGCCGCGGGCCTCGTCGGTCGGGACGGAGAAGAAGACGGTGGAGGCGAGGGCGACGGTGATCATCATGTCCCCGGCGCCGTTCACCCCGTGCAGCTCGATCAGCTTGCCGAGGCCGGACTCGCCGGCGCCGTGCGCATGGGTGGCCTTGCGGATACCGCGGGCGGTGCCGGTGAACGGGAAGTGCAGGGCGCGGCCGACCGCACGGAGTGAGCCGCCGATCCGGCCCGCTCCGCCACCTCGACTACGGCCGCCCTTGGCCCCACCGACACCGGTGGCTCCTTGGGGCTGCCTCGCGGTTGCCACGACGCAATAGTGCCCCGAGATGGGGGTGGGTAGTGCGGTTACGGCGCGTATGGGGGGAAGCTATGGGCAAGGACTCAGGTTGCCGACAGGTCTGCGGGAGGTCGGATGGAGGTCTGCGGGCGGCAACTCTCGGGGCGGCGGCAGGGTTTCCGTTTGGTTTCCGTCGGCCGCCGCGCACGGTGAAAGGGCCGTCGGTGTAGGCCCAGCGCTCGCGAACAGGTAGCGTGCGTATCTCAGCCATCCCGCACAATGGATGACGTAGGTGCGCCCGAGCGCGTTTCGGACGCGGACGTCGACGCGGCCCACAGGTCCGCTCCGTCCGTTCCAACGCCCTAAGGCACCGCACCCGAGAGACGGCGTAGGAGAGAAGCGATACCTGTGAGCGCAGCGACAACGCGAAGCCGCACCCCCGACCGTCTGTGCGCCGAGGCGGTCGACCTCGCCCGCAGTGCCGCCGAGGAGGCCGCCGCGCCCGGCGTCGTGGGCGAGCACGCGGGCCTGTCCTCCGAGGGCGACCGTGTCGTCACGCACTTCTTCGAGTGCAAGGAGCTCGGGTACCGCGGCTGGCGCTGGGCGGTGACGGTGGCCCGCGCGTCCCGCGCGAAGGTCGTCACGCTCGACGAGGTGGTCCTGCTCCCCGGACCGGACGCCCTCCTCGCCCCCGAGTGGGTGCCGTGGAGCGAGCGCCTGCGCCCCGGCGACATGGGCCCCGGCGACCTGCTCCCCACCGACGCCGAGGACCTGCGCCTGGAGCCCGGCTACTCCGGCGAGGACGAGCCGGTGCCGAGCGCGGCCGTCTCCGAGGAGATGGCGGAGCTGGTGGAGGCCGAGGACGCCGAGGTCACGGCCGGGGTCCCCGCGAACCTTCCCTTCGCGCCCTCCCGCGGCTCGATCGCCGCCGTGGCGGAGGAACTGGGCATGCGCCGCGCCCGCGTCCTGTCCCGCTACGGCCTGCACGTCGCCGCCGACCGCTGGGAGGAGGCGTTCGGCGCGAAGACCCCCATGGCCCAGGCGGCCCCCGCCTCCTGCGTCACCTGCGGCTTCCTGGCCCCGATCGGCGGCTCCCTGGGCCAGGCCTTCGGCGTCTGCGCGAACGAGTTCGCCCCGGCGGACGGCCGGGTGGTGTCGTTGACGTACGGCTGCGGCGGCCACTCGGAGGCCGCGGTGATGCCGAAGCCGCCGCGTCCGGCTCCGCCGGTGATCGACGAGACGCGAGTGGATCCGTTCCCGTTGCGGCCGGCGGCGGATTCGGGGTCGGTTTCGGATGTCCCCGACGAGGATGCTGCGGAGCTGGGCCACTCGTAGCGACGTCAGTTCCGCAGACCGGGGCGGCCGGCTACTCGTCAGCGAAGACCTCGGTCGTGGACGCGGCCGTGATGGCCCGATCGAACCAGCGGCCCAGTACGCCCAGGTCGTCACAGGACGTGATGCGCTCGCGGTCGTCATTCGAGACGTCGATGCCGCGACGGTCCAGGAGCCGCAGGACGTCCGTAGCCGCGCGTTGCGCCCGGCCCTCGTCCCGGATCTCTTCTGCGATGGACGACTTGTAGAAGGAGAGGTCCACAGCCACCAGGTTCCTCCAGAGTTCCGCCGCCGGGCGCTTGCCCAAGCCTTGTGCGATGAGTTCGATGATCGGGTCGGCGATGGCCTGCGGCGTGTCCCGCAGCACGGTCGTCATTGCCTTCAGTATGGCCCCGACGTCCGGATTCTTGGCGTGGGTGATTGCCGACAGTGTGGCGAGCGCGAGGTCTTTCCGGACCTCGGCCGGGTCGGTGATCACCGGCATGTTGTGCGGACCGGCGACCAGCGGGCGCAGGGTGAGCAGGGGCCACTGGGGAGGGCCGAAGTCGACCGGGCCGGCGGCCCATTCTGCGGTGGAGCGGTCCTGGCACACGACCAGAAGTACCGGCTGCAGCCGGTACTTCGTGAGTAAGTACGAGGCGTAGTACGCCCAGCTGGCGGGCTTGTCCGGGTCCTTCTTGTGAGTACGAGGTAGCCGCTCAGGCGGCCTGTACGGGATCCGGCATACGGCAGGCGCGGCAGCTTCCGGGCAGCGGTGCGCGGAAGGCGCGGTCGCAGTCTTCGCAGGTCTGGAAGGGGTGGCGGACGGTCGGTCGTGGTGCTGGGGCGCGGAACGGGGGTGGGGGTGGTAGCTGGGCGGCGAGGCGGTGGGCCAGGAGGGCTGCCGGGCGGCACAGGGGTTCGGGTGGCAGGTCGGTGGTCAGGGCGTGGCGTACGGCGGTGGGGGTGACGTCGCGTTCCAGCCAGGCGGCGACGCCGGGGCCCAGGTGGGCCGTGTCGCGCTCGCTGAGCAGGAGGCGCGGGTCGTGGTGGCGCAGGCCCGCGAGGAGGTCGGTGGCCGTCTGGAGGAGGGGCGGGGCCGGGTAGGCCGGTTGCGGTACGGCGGGGAGGGGCTTGGGGGCGGACGCGGTTCGCCTTTTCCGGGGCCGGGGCCTGGGCTGGTGGTCCTGGGCGTCGCTGCCGCTGCCGGGCTGGTTGCAGGAGATCGTGCGGGTGACGATGCGGCCGTCGGGGATGCGTTTGCGCTCGCGGCGTAGGTAGCCGTGGGCCTCCAACTCGCGCAGGGCGGCGGCGATACGGGTCCTGCCCTCGGGGAAGCGGGCGGCGAGGGTCTTGATGTCGGCGCGGGCGCCGGAGGGGAGCGACTGGATGTAGACGGCCAGGCCGATTGCCAGGGCCGAGAGGTCCGGGTGTTGGGCCAGGTGGTTGCCGATCACCGTGAAGCGGGTGGTGTGGCGGGTGTTGTCGTGGACCAGGCCGCCGCCGGAGTTGGGGTGTCGGTGCCGCTGGTTCGGGTTGTTGTTGGCGGCAACACGGGACTGGGCGCGCGAGGGCGCGCTAGGGTTTTGCGTATCCATCGGGAAGGTCTTGTCTTCCTAGGTGGTCAGGCCCTCGCACTGGGATTGCCGTCCCGGCGAGGGCCGTTGCATGTCTGCGGTTGTGTTGCGGCGAGCGTAAGGCAGGCAACCTGTCCCGAATCCAGCCGAGTTGGTGATGTTCACCCGAGTGGGTGAGTTTGCGCCGGGGGCGGGAGGGAGGGGTGGGGTTTGGTCGGGTTCTTTCACCGTCTTGGTTCTTGGGGGAGGCCGCCCGTCGCACCGGAGCACGGGTTCCTGGAGCCCGGTGGGAGGACGACTTCGGCCCACACCGTCTTGCGCGGGGCCGGGCCCTCCGAGAATCCCCAGCGGTTCGCGAACGCCTCCACGAGCAGCAGCCCACGGCCCGACTCGGCCTCGGGGGCTGGGTGTTGGGGGTGCGGCAGGCGGTCACCGCACGTGTCCGTGACCTCGATACGGAGGGTGTCGCCGACGACGTAGAGCAGCAGGAGGAAGTCCCGCCCGGGGATACGGCCGTGCCGGACCGCGTTGGCCGCCAGCTCCGCGACCACGTGGGCCGCCGGGTCCAAGGGCAGGCCCCAGCTGCGGAGTTGTTCGGTGGCGAGGAGGCGGGCGAGGCGGGCGCCGCGGGGTGTGGGGGACAGCTGCACGCTGAAGTTGCGGATGGGGTTGTCGAGTTGGGCGAGTTGGGCGAAGTGGGCGAGTGGAGTCGTGGGGGCGGAGGTTTCTTGATTCACATCACTCAGCGTGGCCGCGCGTGCTTACTGTGAACAGTGACTCAACGGGTGCGTACGGTGACTGTCCGGAGCTTGTCCGGTCGTGTCCGGGCTGTCGGGACGGGCGTGCGGGTAGGGCGCTGCTGCACTGCGGCGGTACGACGGAGGGGTAGGGCATGACAGCGGTTGACGGCGACGGCGTACGGCTCAAGACGGAGGCGGATGAGCCGGGTTGGGAGGTGGATCCGGACGACGAGTGGGGCGTGGCGGTGATCGCGACCGTCGGGCGTCAGCTGAAGCTGTGGCGGGAGGCGGCTGGGATGCGGGCCGCCGAGTTCGGGAAGGCGGTGGGGTACGGCGAGGACCTTGTCTACAAGATCGAGGGCGGGAAGCGGATTCCTCGGCTTGAGTACCTGGACAAGGCGGACGAGGTGCTGGACGCGGGTGGGCTGATCTCCGCGATGAAGGAGGACGTGAAGAAGGTCCGGTACCCGAAGAAGGTGCGGGCGCTGGGGGAGATGGAGGCCAAGGCGGTCGAGATCGGCTTGTACGAGTGCAACATCATTCCTGGGTTGTTGCAGACGCCGGAGCATGCCCGGGCGGCAATTGAGGCGGCACAGCCTCCGTACTCGACGGACGATGTGGAGCGGATGGTGGCCGCTCGTGTGGCCCGCCAGTCCATCTTCGAGCGGGATCCTGCACCAGCGCTCGGCTTCGTGCTGGAAGAGGCGCCGTTGAGGCGCCCTCTCGGAGGCACAATGGTGTGGCGACGGCAGCTCGAACGTCTACTGGAGGTAGGCCAGATGCGGAGCGTCACACTCCAGATGATGCCTACGCACCGCGAGGTCCATTCCGGTCTGGACGGCAGGATCGAGCTGCTGAAGTTCGCGGACGGTACAGCCGTGGGGCGCTCCGACGGTGCGTTCAATGGCCGTCCTGTCTCCGACCTGAAGCAGCTACGCATCCTTGAGCTGCGGTATGGCACCATCCGAGCGCAGGCTCTTCCTCCAGGGGAGTCGCTGGCCTTCATCGAGCAACTGCTGGGAGAGACATGATCCGCAAGGCCTCCGCCGGGGACGCCTCCGAACTGGCGTGGTTCAAGAGCAGCTACAGCGGCGGCAATGACGGCAACTCCTGTGTCGAGATCGCCACCACCCCGGCCACCATCCACATCCGCGACTCCAAGCAAACCGACGGCCCCCGCCTCACCCTCACCCCGCAGGCCTGGGCCGGCTTCCTGCCGTACGCCTCCCGGAGTCCCCGTATCTGATGGCGCCGGTCGACCACGAACTCATCCAGGCCGCGGCGGACGTCGCCCGCACCCGCTGCCGGGGCGACAACCACACCATGGCGGCCGCGGCCCGTGCCCAGGACGGCCGGATCGTCACGGCGGTGAACGCCTACCACTTCACCGGAGGCCCCTGCGCCGAGCTGGTCCTCGTCGGCACGGCGGCCGCCCAGGGTGTCTACGAGCTGGACACGATCGTCGCCGTGGGCGACCGCGAACGGGGAGTCGTTCCCCCGTGCGGCCGGTGCCGGCAGGTCCTTCTCGACTACTTTCCCGCCCTCAAGGTCATCGTCGGCGAGGACGACCGCATCCGAACCGTCCGCATCACCGACCTGCTGCCCGAGAGCTACGTCTGGGCCGACCACCAGCTGGACGCCGAGCAGACCGCCACGTAGCGGCCCAGCTGAGGCCGGTACTCCCGTGAGCCTGCTACCCGAGCCATTTACCGATGCCGTCCCACGCGACTTCCAACTCGCGTGAGTAGTGGCGACCCAGTTGGTCGACCACCATCGCGTGCACGCGGCGCATTTCCGTCATCCCGCCTATCCGGTCCAGCTCGTCACCGATCTGCCGGGTTCGCGGGTCCTTTCCTTGCATGCTCAGGAAGCCCCGCGTGCTGCCGATCACAACGAGCTCGTTTCGGAGCTCGTCGGAGCGGGTGCGGGTGGTGCTCACGCTGCTGGTCCAGGGCGGGTCCGGAAGCCTGTGCCGGGGCCGCGCCGGGAGGTGCTCCTCCTCGCCTCCCTCAGCACGGCGCCGTACGTGATCGGGCCAGGACCGCATACGGGCCTCGCGCCGTCGGCGACCGCGCACGGTAGCCACGACGACCGCCAGCACTGCCAGAGCCACAACCGAAGCGAGCACCACCGCTGCGTCCATACCGTCTCCCGAGGCGAGTTGCCTCGGATGGTGCCCCGGCCGGTCCGGGACCGGTCCCGGCATCAGCCCGATCCGGCGAAGACACCGCCGCGGACGAGGGCGCACATGCGACCACAGCAAGGCAGGCGGGACGCTTTCGCTCCTGCGCGCGATACCTTCTCCTCAGCCGACGAGGAGAGTGATCGTGAGCAAGTTCGTGCGTCCCGCAGCCGAGGGTGCCGACCCCTTCGGGACGGCCCGGCTGCGCCGCGGTGTACTCGACGCCTGGGCCACCAGCCCCGCCCGTTTCCGGGAGGATGCCAACGCCGAGGAGGATCTCGTCCTCGGGGGGTACCGGGACCGCCTCGTCGTCGAGCTCGCTCAGAACGCCGCCGACGCCGCCGCCAGGGCGAATGTCGCCGGGCGGCTGCGGCTAACCCTGCGCGACGGGGTGCTCGTCGCCGCCAACACCGGCGCCCCGCTGGACGCAGCCGGCGTCGAGTCGCTGTCCACCCTGCGGGCCTCGGCGAAGCGGGACTCGGCCTCCATCGGCCGGTTCGGCGTCGGGTTCGCCGCCGTTCTGGCCGTCACCGACGAGCCCGCCGTCGTCGGGCGGCACGGCGGTGTCCGGTGGGCGCTCGCCGAGGCGCGGGAGCTGGCCGGCAGCACCGCGCGGCACAGCCCGGGACTGGGCGACGAGATCCGGCGCCGCGACGGGCACGTCCCGCTGCTCCGGCTGCCGTTCGCCGCCGAGGGCACCGCCCCGGACCCGTACGACACGGCCGTCATCCTGCCCCTGCGCGACACCGCCGCCGCCGACCTCGCCGAGCGCCTGCTGCACGCCGTCGACGACGCGCTGCTCCTCGCCCTGCCCGGGCTCGAGGAGGTCGTGATCGAGGCCGACGACGCCGAGCCGCGCACGCTGCGCCGCCGGGTCGACGGCGCCTTCACCGTCGTAGAGGACTCCCAGAACGGTGTCACCCACTGGCGTACGTCCGCCGCCCACGGCCCGCTCACGCCCGACCTGCTCGTCGACCGCCCGGTAGAGGAGCGGCTGCGTCCGCACTGGTCGCTCACCTGGGCCGTGCCCGTCAACGCCGCCGACAGCGCCCCCGCCCGGCCACGCACGGCCCCCGTCGTGCACGCACCCACCCCGAGTGACGAACACCTCGGCGTGCCCGCCCTCCTCATCGCCTCCTTCCCCCTCGACCCGACCCGCCGCCACGCCGCCCCCGGTCCGCTGACCGACTTCCTCGTGCAACGCGCGGCGGACGCGTACGCCGAACTCCTCGCCGACTGGCGCCCGGTGAGCGAGGGCATCATCGGCCTCGTGCCCGGCCCGCTGGGCAAGGGCGAGCTGGACGGCGCCCTGCGCCAGGCGGTCCTGGAGCGTCTGCCCCGGACGTCCTTCCTCCCGCCCGCCATCGAGCCGCACGAACCCGACTCCGAGCTGCCCGAGTCGCTGCGGCCCCGTGACGCCGAGGTCGTCGAGGGCGCCGGTGCCGACACGGTGCAGGTGCTCGCCGAGGTACTGCCCACCCTCCTGCCCGCCGGGCTCGAACGGCGCGTGGAGCTGCGGACGCTGGGGGTCGCCCGCGTCCCGCTCACCGACGCGATCGACCGTCTCGCCGGGCTGGAGAAGGAACCGGGTTGGTGGCGGCGGCTCTACGACAGCCTCGCCGGGGTCGACCCGGACCGCCTGTCCGGGCTGCCCGTGCCGCTGGCCGACGGGCGCACCACCATCGGGCCCCGCCAGATCCTGCTCCCCACCTCCGACGGCGCCCCCGTCGACCCCGAGATTCTGGCCCGCCTCGGCCTCAAGGTCGCCCACCCGGACGCCGCGCACCCGTTGCTGGAGAAGCTGGGCGCGCTGCCCGCGACGCCCCGCGCGGTCCTCACCACACCCCAGGTGCGGGCCGCCGTCGCCGCCTCCCTCGACGACGAGGGCGGCGTGAGCTGGGAGGAGGACGCCCCCGACGCCGAGGAGCTGGCCGACACCGTGCTCGCGCTCGTGCGGGACGCGGGTCTGGAGCCCGGTGACGAGCCGTGGCTTGGCGCCCTCGCCCTCGCCGACGAGGAGGGGGAGTTGGCGCCGGCCGGTGAGCTGGTCTTCCCCGGCAGCCCCTTCCACCAGGTCATGCGGGAAGGCGAACTGGCCACCGTGGACGCCGAGTTGGCCGACAAGTGGGGCGAGTCCGCCCTCGCCGCGTGCGGCGTCCTCGCCAACTTCGCCCTGGTCCGGGCGACCGACATCGTCCTCGACCCGGACGAACTCGACCCCCGCGAGGGCGACTTCGCCGAGCCCGACGACGCGGGCCTGCTGGACGCCGTGGACGTCTGGAGCGAGGACATCCTCGACCGCTTCCCGGACACGCCGGTACCGCCGGTCGCCACCGAGCTGATCGCCGTACGCGATCTGGACCTGGTCGACGAGGACAAGTGGCCCCAGGCCCTCGCGCTGCTCGCCCAGCCGCCCCTGCGGGACGCGCTCACCCAGCAGGTGCGGATCCTGCTGCCCGACGGCACACACGAAGTCGTACGGCCCTACACGGCGTGGTGGCTGCGGGGCAACCCGGTGCTGGACGGCCGCCGCCCCGCGGGTCTCCTCGCCTCCGGCGGTGACCCGCTCCTGCGCGGCCTGTACGACGAGGCCGACGCGACCGGCTTCGACGACGAGCAGGTGCTGCGGGCGCTGGGCGTGCGCACGTCGGTCGCCGCGCTGCTCGACGAGCCGGGCGGCGCCGCCGAGCTGCTGGACCGCCTGGCCGACCCGGAGCGGGAGGTGTCCGCCGCCCAACTGCACGCCCTGTACGGCGCCCTGGCCGACCTCGACCCCGAGCAGGTGACCCTGCCGGACGAGCTACGGGCCGTGATCGACGGCCGCGTCGAGGTCGTGGACGCGGCGGACACGGTGGTCGTCGACTCACCGGACCTGCTGCCCTTCACGGAGGGCGTCCCACTGCTGCCGGTGCGCCCGGCGCGCGCCGCCGAGCTGGCCGAACTGTTCCAGGTACGGCGACTGAGCGAGTCCGTGACGGGGTCGGTGGACTCCGAGGGGACCGAGCACGACGTACCGGAGTCGGTGCGGGTGCTGCTGGGGGCGCGGACGCCGGGGGCGTACGTCGAGCACGAGGAGCTCGTGGTCGACGGGGTCGAGATCGACTGGCGGCTGACGAACGACGGTGCGCTGCACGCGGCCACGCTGGAGGGTGTCGCGGCCGGGCTGGCTTGGGCGGCGGGGCAGTGGCCTCGGCGGTTCGAGGTGGCGGCTTTGTTGGAGGATCCGTCCAGGACCGCGGAGTTGGCTCGGGATCGTTGGTTCGACTGAGGCACAGGGGTCGTCCTCTCGGACGGCCCCCGCCTGTTTCGTCAGTCCGCCTCGGTTTCCAGGAAGTAGTCGTAGTTCTCCAGGTCGAGCGAGATACCGGTCAGCTGCTGGACCCGCTCGGCGTGCTCCTGCGTCAGCGGATACAGGTCGACCAGCCGCTCCGGCGGCATCCCCAGGAGCCCTCCGAAGGCTTCTGCGCCGACCGCGGTGACGTCGGTGGACGAGTCTGCGTGGTCATCGCCCTTGGGATAGCGGACGACAAGGAAGTGCACGGTCAAGGCGTCGCCTTCCGGGGAGGGTCGGCGGGCTCGGTCTGGGCTCGCACAAATTCTTCACGAACCGTACAACCATCCGCCCCCGCCGCAGATCTGATCAACCGAGTCAACAGACTCCTTGATCAACTTGAGCCCCGCGTACCCCGGATCGCGAGACCGAGGACCGCGGGGCCCTCTCCATATGGAGAACGCATGCGCATACGAGCCACCGTGGCTGCCGTCTCCGGCGCCCTGGCCCTCTCCTCCCTCGCCATGCCGGCCGCGCAGGCCGCCGGGGGTTCCTCGTACGGCAAGGACGATGTCCTGAAGGCCGTGCAGACGGCGCGGCAGGCCGCCGACGAGTCCGCCCGCAGCACCTATGCCGCCGAGGACACGGGTACGCCGTACGCCCTGGACCTGACCTTCTCCGGCGTGAAGGTCAACAACGGCAAGCCGATCGTCGTGGGCACCACCAACCACGTGAGCGTCCCGGTCACATACAAGGTCACGCACCCCGCGGACATCGACCTGAGCGCCCCCGACTTCTACATGGACGTGGAGATCTACCGCGGTGCCTCCTACGCCGAGTGGGACAACCTGCTCCTCGGCGACGACTGGCCGGTCTGCACGGCGACCTCGTCCACCACGGCGAACTGCAAGGCCACCATCGACGTCTATCCGGACCTCGAGCTGGAGAACGTCGACGCCACCACGTGGAAGGCCGGTGGCTACGCGGTCGACTTCAACGACCAGGACCCGCTCGCCGAGGACATCGACTGGAACCAGGTCGGCGTCGCCGAGCAGGACCTCCTCGCCACCACCAAGCTCCAGCGCTTCTCCAAGCTGACGGTCAACGCCTCCCCGGAGCCCGTGAAGAAGGGCAAGACCATCACGGTCACCGGCAAGCTGACCCGCGCCAACTGGGACACCCACAAGTACGCCGGCTACTCCACCCAGTCGGTGAAGCTGCAGTTCCGCAAGAAGGGCTCCAGCACGTACACCACGCTGAAGACCATCAAGACGAACACGTACGGCGACCTGAAGACCACGGTCACCGCGTCCACGGACGGCTACTTCCGGTACTCCTTCGCGGGCACCGCGACGACCCCGGCGGTCAACGCCGCGGGTGACTTCGTCGACGTGCAGTAGTCGCAGCGCGCGCCAGTAGGGACATTCGTCACGAACTTCCCGTCATCTACGGGGAGTTCGTGACGAAGGTCACGAAGATTCCTCGCCGGCGACACAACCGGGAACCCCCGCCGACAATCTGATCACATGGGCCAACAGGCCCCTCGATCACCCGGGCCCCGACGTGACCCGCAGTGCAGGGAACGACGACCAACGGGGCCCCTTTCCGTACCAGGGGAACGCATGCGTATCAGAGCCACCGTGGCCGCCGTCTCCGCTCTCTCCGGCGCCCTGGCCCTCTCCGCCATCGCCGCACCGGCCGCGCAGGCCGAGGAGTCCGCAGGCTCCGTCGCCTCCTACCGCGCCGCCACCGCGAAGATCCGCCAGGACGCGCAGGCCGCGCAGGCCGAGTCCCGCAGTGACAGGGCAGGTGCCCGGTACGACCTGAACGTCACCTTCTCCAACTTCAAGATCGCCAAGGCCATCAAGGTCGGCACGACCAACCACGTCGCCACCACGGTGACGTACACGCTGACGCACGGCGCGGACGTCGACATCAAGGCCGCCGACTTCATCACCGACCCGATCATCTACCGCGGTTCCTTCGCCAGCCCGGAAGCCAGTCTCCTCGGCAACAAGCCGGCCAAGTGCACCGCGACCTCCGCGACCACCGCCAACTGCAAGGGCACCATCGACGTCTACCCGGGCGACCACGAGCTCATCAACTCGAACGCCGGCACCTGGCGGGCCGCGGCCGAGGCCACCGCCTTCAACGGGCAGGACCCGGCGGGCGAGGAGTTCGACCAGAGCAAGGTCGGTTACGCCAACAAGGACGGCCTCGGCACCACGCTGATGCAGCGCTTCTCGAAGCTCACGGTCGACGCCTCGCCGGAGCCCGTGAAGAAGAACAAGACCATCACGATCACCGGCAAGCTCTCCCGCGCCAACTGGGACCGCGGCACGTACAACGGCTACGTGGAGCAGCCCGTGCAGCTGCAGTTCCGCAAGAAGAACAGCGACACGTACAGCACGGTGAAGACCATCAAGACCAACGCGACGGGCAACCTCAAGACGACCGTCAAGGCCACCCAGGACGGCTACTTCCGCTACGTCTTCGCGGGCACGACGACCACCCCGGCGGCCAACGCCACGGGTGACTTCGTCGACGTCCAGTAGTCGCAGTAGTCGCAGCAGCCACCGACCGCTACACCGGGAAGCGGCGGTCGACCCACCTCCACGTGAGCTCCAGGACGACCGCCGCCCCCGCCGAGATGCCGACCGCGATCCACGGCATCGTCACCCCCACCAGCCGCAGCGCGAAGAACTCCTGCAACCACGGCACCACCAGCACCACCAGGAACCCGAGGCCCATCGCCGCCACCAGCCCGAGGCGCCACCACGTGTACGGGCGGGCGATGATCGCCAGCACCCACATCGAGATCAGGAAGAGCGTCAGCGTCGCGACGCTCGTCTCCGCGTCCAGCGCGCCCTCGCCCGTGTAGTAGCGACGGGCGATCAGATACGTCGCGAAGGTCGCCACCGCTGCCACCACCCCGCCCGGGATCGCGTACCGCATGACCCGCCGGACGAAGTGCGGCTTCGCCCGCTCCTTGTTGGGCGCGAGGGCCAGGAAGAACGCCGGGACGCCGATGGTGAGGGTGGAGAGCAGGGTCAGGTGGCGGGGCAGGAAGGGGTACTCCACCTGCCAGCACACCACCATCAGCGCCAGCAGCACCGAGTAGACCGTCTTGACCAGGAACAGGGTCGCGACGCGCGTGATGTTGCCGATCACCCGCCGCCCCTCCGCCACCACCGACGGCAGTGTCGCGAAGCTGTTGTTCAACAGCACGATCTGGGCGACCGCCCGCGTGGCCTCCGAGCCCGACCCCATGGCCACGCCGATGTCGGCGTCCTTCAGCGCCAGGACGTCGTTCACGCCGTCCCCGGTCATCGCGACGGTGTGCCCGTGGGACTGGAGCGCCCCCACCATGTCCCGCTTCTGCTGCGGGGTGACCCGCCCGAACACCGTGGCCTCGTCGAGGGCCGTCGCCATCCCGTCCTCGTCGCCGGGGAGCCGACGCGCGTCGACCGTCGAACCCGCCAGGCCCAGCTTGCTCGCCACCGCGCCCACCGACACCGCGTTGTCCCCGGAGATCACCTTGGCCCGCACGTTCTGCTCGGCGAAGTAGCGCAGGGTGTCGGCGGCGTCGGGCCGCAGCCGTTGTTCCAGTACGACGAGGGCGGCGGGCTTGGCGCCCTGTGCGACGTCGGGAGCGTCGAGGTCGCGGCCGGCGCGGGCGAGCAGCAGGACCCGTAGGCCCTGCTCGTTCAGGCGGTCGGTTTCGGCCAGGGCGGGATCGTCGCGGGACAGGAGCACATCGGGCGCGCCCAGCAGCCAGCTGCTCGCCTCGCCGTTGCCCTCGCTGAACGTGGCGCCGCTGTACTTGCGGGCGGAGGAGAAGGGCAGGGACTCGGTGCAGCGCCAGTCCTCGGCGTCCGGGTAGGCGTCGATGATGGCCTGGAGGGAGGCGTTCGGGCGGGGGTCGGACTCGCCGAGGGCGCCCAGCACCCGCCGTATGTACTCGTCGTCGCTGCCGTTCAGTGGGCGCAGTTCGGTGACGTCCATGCCGCCCTCGGTCAGGGTGCCCGTCTTGTCGAGGCAGACCGTGTCCACGCGGGCCAGGCCCTCGATGGCGGGGAGTTCCTGCACGAGGCACTGCTGGCGGCCGAGGCGGATGACGCCGATCGCGAAGGCGACCGAGGTGAGGAGTACCAGGCCCTCCGGGACCATCGGCACGATGCCGCCGACGGTGCGGGCGATCGAGTCGTCGAGCGCGTTGTCCTTGACGACGAGCTGGGTGATGATCAGGCCCGTCGCGGCCGGGATCATCATCCAGGTCACGTACTTGAGGATGGTGGAGATACCGGAGCGCAGCTCGGAGTGGACGAGGGTGAAGCGCGAGGCCTCCTCGGCGAGCTGGGCGGCGTAGGCCTCGCGGCCGACCTTGGTGGCCTGGAAGGCCCCGCCGCCCGCGACGACGAAGCTGCCGGACAGGACCTGGTCCCCCGGGCGTTTGACCACCGGATCGGCCTCTCCGGTGAGCAGCGACTCGTCGATCTCCAGCCCGTCGGCCTCGACGCACACCCCGTCCACGACGGCCTTGTCCCCGGGCCCGATCTCTATCAGGTCGTCCAGCACGATCTCCGACGTACTGACCTCGGCGGCGAGCCCGTCCCGCCGTACCGTCGGCCGGGCCTCGCCGATCACGGCGAGCGAGTCGAGGGTCTTCTTCGCCCGCCACTCCTGGATGATCCCGATGCCCGTGTTGGCGAGGATCACGAAGCCGAACAGGCTGTCCTGGATGGGTGCGACGAACAGCATGATCAGCCAGAGCACGCCGATGATCGCGTTGAACCGGGTGAACACGTTGGCGCGGACGATCTCGGCCATCGACCGGCTGCTGCGTACGGGTACGTCGTTGACCTCACCGCGCGCGACCCGCTCGGCCACCTCGGCGGCGGTGAGCCCGCCCGTCGCGACCGGGGCGCGGGCGGCGTGCACAGGTGTGTCCAGTCCGGCGCCCGCGTCGGTATGCGTCATGCATTCGACGGTACGTGCGGATTTACGGCTTCACCCGCCGAGTGCACGGAAGTTCCGACTTGGGGAGGACCCGGGTCGTACCCGGGTTGTACGGCTGCCTAGTCGGCGGTCGGCGCGGGTGACTGTCCCTGCTCCGTCGCCCCGACGGCGGCCGCCCGCTTGAGCGCGGCGTCGCGCTTACGGACGTACCAGATGCCGATGAGCCCCAGCCCGCCGCCGGCCAGGCAGGTCCACACCCACCAGGCCTGCCCGCGGTCGTCGAACCAGCCGTAGAAGGGGAGCTGTACGAGGAAGAGGACGAACCAGAGAATCGTGCCGCCGGTGATGGTGGCGACCACGGGGCCCTCCAGGGGCTCCGGCGCCTCGTGCTTGGGGGTCCACTTCGCCATGGGGGACAGCTTACGAGGCGATCGGATCCACGCGGATCTACGCGCGGAGATGGCCGATCCCGGCTCTATATGTTCATACTGAAACGGTTTGTGTCTGACCACTTCTCATCGTAGGAACAACCAAAAACATGTCCACCTCGGCTCCTGCCAAGGCCCCCACCCCTGAACAGCCGGGAGCCGGGCCCGCCTACGGCGCACTCGACCGCTTCTTCAAGATCTCCGAACGCGGCAGCTCCCTGCCCCGCGAAGTCCGCGGCGGTTTCGCCACCTTCTTCGCGATGGCCTACATCATCGTGCTGAACCCGATCATCCTCGGCAGCGCGAAGGACATGTACGGCCACCAGCTGGACAACGGCCAGCTGGTCACCGCCACGGCCGTGACGGCGGCCTTCGCCACGCTGCTGATGGGCGTCATCGGCAACGTGCCGATCGCGCTCGCCGCCGGTCTGGGTGTCAACTCGGTCGTCGCGCTCCAGCTCGCGCCCCGGATGTCCTGGCCGGACGCGATGGGCATGGTGGTGCTCGCCGGTTTCATCGTGATGCTGCTCGTGGCAACCGGTCTGCGTGAGCGCGTCATGAACGCCGTGCCCTACAGCCTGCGCAAGGCCATCTCCATCGGTATCGGCCTGTTCATCATGCTGATCGGCCTCGTCGACGCCGGCTTCGTCTCCCGCATCCCGGACGCCGCCCATACGACCGTGCCCCTCCAACTGGGCGGCGACGGTCACCTCAACGGCTGGCCGGTGCTCGTCTTCATCCTCGGCGCGCTGCTCACGCTCGCGCTGATCGTCCGCAAGGTCTCCGGCGCGATCCTCATCTCGATCGTCGCGATGACCGTGCTCGCCGTGATCATCGAGGCGGTCGCGAACGTGCCGTCCTGGGGTCTGACGACCCCGAAGTGGCCCGGCAACCCCGTCGCCAGCCCCGACTTCGGGCTGATCGGCCAGGTCAGCCTGTTCGGCGGCTTCGAGAAGGTCGGCGCGCTGACCGGGATCCTCTTCGTCTTCACGGTCCTGCTCTCCTGCTTCTTCGACGCCATGGGCACGATCATGGGCGTCAGCGACGAGGCGAAGCTGACCGACGCCCAGGGGCAGATGCCGGGCATCAACAAGGTCCTGTTCGTCGACGGCCTGGCCGTCGCCGCGGGCGGTGCCAGCTCCTCCTCGGCCACCACCGCCTTCGTGGAGTCCACGGCAGGCGTCGGCGAGGGCGCCCGCACCGGCCTCGCGAACGTCGTCACCGGCGCCCTCTTCGGCGTGGCGCTGTTCCTGACGCCGGTCGCCACCATGGTCCCGTCGCAGGCGGCCACCCCGGCGCTGCTCGCGGTCGGCTTCCTGATCCTGGCGGGCTCGGTCAAGGAGATCGACTGGGCCGACTACACGGTCGCCGTCCCGGCCTTCGTGACGATGGTGATGATGCCGTTCACCTACTCGATCACCAACGGCATCGGCATGGGCTTCATCACCTTCGCGGTGCTGCGCCTGGCCGCCGGGCGGGGCAAGGAGGTGCCGGTCGCGATGTACGTCGTGGCGGCCGTCTTCGCCTTCTACTACCTGATGCCGGCACTGGGGCTCACGTAGGCCGTCTCACGTGGGCCGTCTCACGTAAGCCCGTAGAACTTCTCGGTCTCCTCGACCGCGGACTGGAACCGCTCGTCGAAGTCATCACGAATGAGCGTCCGGACGACATAGTCCTGGACGCTCATTCCTCTTTTCGCCGCATGCTCTCGGAGTCGTTCGAGCAGCTCGTGGTCTATCCGCAGGCTGAGCACGGTGGTCCCCATGCACACGAGGGTCGCGGCATGGGTCGGCCCGCCGTGTCACGTTCCGCCACCGGATCACCCGGATGAGTGATATCGCGCCCGGTGGTCTTTAGTCAGGGTAATGAGTTATGCTAAGGAACATGTCGGACCTTACCCATGGCGACGACGCTGCCGCCGTGAACTCTCTGCGCTCCGCCGTGATGCGACTGTCGCGTCGGCTCAAGCACCAGCGGGTCGACGAGTCGCTGAGCCCCACCGAGATGTCGGTGCTGGGCACCCTCTCCCTCTGCGGCAAGGCCACCCCCGGTGAGCTCGCCCGCAAGGAGCACGTTCAGCCGCCGTCGATGACCCGCATCGTCGCCCTGCTGGAGGCCAAGGGGCTGGTCCGTCTGGAGCCGCACCCGGAGGACCGGCGCCAGAAGGTCGTCACGAAGACCGAGCAGGCCGAGGCGATGCTCGAAGAGAGCCGCCGCAAGCGCAACGCCTTCCTGGCCACCCTGGTCGAGGGCCTCGACGAGGACGAGTGGGCGAAACTCCGCGCCGCCGCCCCCGTGCTGGAGAAGCTCGCCCATCTGTAAGCCGAAGCCGATGCCGTAGCCGTCGCAAGGAGGCGAGCCCTTTTGAGTTCGGGACCCGGAGCAGCTTCCGCCCCCGCACCAGACCCCAACGACTCCCCGCCCGCCCTCAAGACCCCGCCCGCCCTCAACTCCCGCAAGTCCTCGATGTTCAGCTCGCTGAAGGTCCGGAACTACCGCCTGTTCTTCCTCGGCCAGGTCGTCTCCAACACCGGCACCTGGATGCAGCGCATCGCCCAGGACTGGCTGGTCCTCAGCCTCACCGGCTCCGCCACCGCCGTCGGCATCACGACGGCCCTGCAGTTCCTGCCGATGCTGCTGTTCGGCCTCTACGGCGGCGTCCTCGTCGACCGCCTGCCCAAGCGCCGCACGCTGCTCGTCACGCAGACCTCGATGGCCGCCACCGGCATCGCGCTCGCGGTCCTCACCCTCACGGGACACGTCCAGGTCTGGCACGTCTACCTCGCCGCCTTCACCGTGGGGCTGGCCACAGTCGTCGACAACCCCGCCCGCCAGTCCTTCGTCTCCGAGATGGTCGGCCCCGACCAGCTCCAGAACGCCGTCAGCCTCAACTCCGCGAACTTCCAGTCCGCGCGCCTCGTCGGCCCCGCCGTCGCCGGCCTGATGATCACCGGCGTGGGCACCGGCTGGGCGTTCCTCGCCAACGGCCTGTCCTTCATCGCGCCCATCGCCGGTCTGCTGATGATGCGGGCGCGTGAGCTGTACTCCGTCGAGCGGGCTCCGCGCGGGAAGGGGCAGATGAGGGAGGGGCTGCGGTATGTCGCCGGTCGCCCCGAGCTGATCTGGACCATCGTCCTCGCCGGGTTCGTCAGCACCTTCGGCTTCAACTTCCCCGTCTATCTGTCCGCCTTCGCCGACGACGTCTTCCGCGCGGGCGCCGGGTCCTACAGCCTCTTCAACACACTGATGGCGGTCGGCTCCCTGGCGGGCGCCCTGCTCGCGGCACGGCGCGGTACGGCCCGGATGCGGGTGCTGATCGCGGGGGCGGTGGCCTTCGGCGCCATGGAGATCGTGGCCGCGTTCGCGCCGTCCCTGTGGATGTTCGCGCTGCTCATGGCCCCGATCGGCATCTTCGGCATGACCGTGAACGTCACCGCCAACAGCAGCATCCAGATGGCCACCGACCCGGCCATGCGGGGCCGGGTGATGGCCCTGTACATGATGGTGTTCATGGGCGGCGCACCGCTGGGCGCGCCGATCGCCGGCTGGATCACCGACGCGTACGGCGTCCGGGCTGCCCTGGCGGTGGGCGGCGCCATCACCGCCACCGCGGCGGTCGTGATCGCCCTGGCCCTGGCCCGCGTCGGCGGCCTGCGTCTGTCGGTCGGCTGGAACCGCGGCCATCCGCAGGTGCGGTTCGTGCCGCGGCAGCGGCAGGAGGAGCTGGCGCCTGTAGCTCGGGCCGCCTGATCCCGCGGCCCGGAGGCCGGGGCAGGTCCTAGACCCTCCGGGCCAGCACCTGCCCCGGCCAGTCGTCGGTGCCCGTGTAGGTCTCGGTGCGGACGAAACCGTTGCTCTCGTAGTAGCGGACGAGCTTGCCGTCGGCGCCCGCGTAGCAGTCCACACGCAGCAGGGAGACGCCCGCCTGTCGGGTCACCTCGGCGGCGTGCGTGAGCAGGGCGCTGCCCACGCCGTGGCCCTTGAAGCGGCGGTCGGAGGCGAGCCAGTGGATGTAGCGCTCGGGCTCGCCGACCGGTGGGAGGTGGGCCAGGGAGGGGCCGGGCGAGTCGGTGAGGGTGAGGGAGGCGGCCGGTACGCCGTCGACCTCGGCCATGAAGACGTCGCCCTCGTCCATGTAGCGGGCCACCGACTCCACCGTCTTCGGGCTCTGAGACAGGGGCTTCGTGCCCCACTGCCCCGTCCGCCCCTGCGCGACCAGCCACTCCACACCGCTGTCGAGCATGCCGAGTATCGCGGGGATGTCGTCGGGTCCGCCGTCCCTGATGATGATCTCCATCCCCTCATCGTGCCAGGCTGGATGCCATGAGACTCTTCGCCGCCGTACTGCCGCCCGAGGACGTGACCCGCGAACTCGCCGCCGAGGTCGAGGAGTTGCGCGGGCTGCCGGGTGCGGACCGGCTGCGCTGGACCGGCCGCCCGGGGTGGCACTTCACCCTCGCCTTCTACGGCGAGGTCGACGACGACCTCGTACCGGACCTGTCGGCGCGGCTGGAGCGCGCCGCGCACCGGACGCCGTCCTTCCCGCTGGCGCTGAGCGGCGGCGGTCAGTTCGGGCACGGGCGGGCCCTGTGGGCGGGCGCGGAGGGGGACCTGGAGACCCTGCGGCTGCTGGCGGACCGCAGCGAGGCGGCGGCGCGGAAGGCGGGGGTGCCGATGGGGGAGCACCGGCGGTACAAGGCCCACCTGACGGTGGCCAGGAGCCGCTCGGCGGTGGACGTACGGCCGTATGTCGCAACCCTCGACGCTTTTGCGAGCCGGACCTGGACGGTGGCCGAGCTGGTGCTCGTGCGCAGCAATCTGCCGACGTCCGGGGTGGCGGGGGAGCAGCCCCGGTACGAGGTGGTCGCCCGTTGGCCGCTCGGAGGGGCCGGTTAGGCTCGGTCGCGTGGACCCGAAAACCCGGAACCGGATCATGGCCGGTGCGCTTGTGTTGATGTTCGTGGTGGTGGCACTGGCGGCCGCGCTCGGACGGTAGAACCCGAAGCCGGCCCGTTGGTCGTCGGCGCCCCGGTCAGGCGAGCTCGATCAGCCCTCGCCGGACGGCCTCGCTGACGGTCGCGGCGCGGTTTTCGGTGCCGAGCTTGCGGTAGATCCGTACGAGGTGGGTCTTGATGGTGGCCTCGGCCAGGAACAGGGTGCTCGCGATGGCCCGGTTGCTGTGACCCTGGGCGAGCAGCCGTACGACTTCGACCTCCCGGTCGGTGAGTGCCGGTCCCGGCTCGGCCGCGTGCCCCAGGACGCTGGCGGCGGCCTCCGGCGCCAGCGCCATGCCGCCCGCCGCGGCGGCCCGCACGGCCCGGAACAACTCCTCGGGCGGGCCCGCCTTGAGGACGTAGCCGCGGGCGCCGGCCTCGACTGCCCGCAGGACGTCCGCCGTACGGCCGTGGCTGGTGAGCACGACGACCCGTACGCCGGGGGTGGTCGCGAGGATCCGGCGGGTGGCCTCGATTCCGTCGATGCCGTCGACGGAGTCGGCTCCGGCGGGTGAGGGCGTGCCCGGGTCGGTGAGCCGGAGGTCCATGAGGACGACGTCGGGACGCAGCCGCGCCACCAGGCGTACGGCGTCGGTGCCGTCGCCGGTCTCGCCGACGACCTCGAAGCCGGGCTCGCCTTCGAGCAGGGCGCGCAGACCGGCCCGTACGACGGTGTGGTCGTCGACGATCAGGAGCCGCAGCGGCTCGGCCGCGTCGTCGCTCATCGGGCGCCGACCGGGACGCGGTCCGCGACCGGCAGCGCGGCCCGGACCCGGGTGCCGCGGCCGGGCGCGGTGTCGACGGTGAGCGTGCCGCCGAGGACGCCGAGCCGCTCGCGGGCCCCGGCGAGTCCGAATCCGCGTCCGGCGGCGGTCGACCGTACGGCGTCCGGGTCGAAGTCGAAGCCCACTCCGTCGTCGCTGACCTCGACGGCCGCGGTGGCCTTGCCGTGCGCCAGGATGACGTGGACCTGCGTGGCGCGGGCGTGTTCGCAGGTGTTGGCGAGCAGGCCCTGGGTCACCCGCAGCAGGGCCACGGCCTGCTCCATGGGAAGGGCGACCGGCGGGTTCTCGGCGCTGAAGGAGATCCTGGGCGCCCCGGCGGCCGAGGCCGTACGGGCGGTCAGGTCGCGCAGCGTCGCCTCCAGGCCGTCGCGGGCGAGGTCGGGAGGGGTGAGGTCGTCGATGATGCCGCGGGTCTGGGCGAGATGGTCGCCGAGCGCGTCGGTGACCAGGCGCACCTGCCGCCGGGCCGCCTCCGGGCGGCGGTCCCAGTCGCGTTCGGCGGCCTGGAGGAGCATGCGGCTGCCCGCCAGCTCCTGGGCGAGCGTGTCATGCAGGTCGCGGGCGATCCGGGCACGCTCGGAGAGCCGTCCCGCCTCCCGCTGCTGACGCGCCAACTCGCCCCGGGTGTCGGCCAGTTCGCGGGCCGTGCGCTGCTGGCCGCGGTAGAGGAGGACGGTCGCCCACAGGGCTGTGACCGGCGGCGCCAGCACATCCGCGTCGAGACCGCCGGCCCGGACGAGCGCCGCCAGCAGCAGTGCGGTGAGCACGCCGAGCGCCACCGCCCGCTCACCTCGCGTGGGCATCCGCACGGCCAGCACGGCCAACGGCACGGCCAGCCACGCGTATCCGAAGGTGAGCGGCGCCGGGAGGACCCAGGCCACCCACGACCACAGCAGCAGAAGCAGCCCGAACCACACCGGCCGCCCCGCCCCGCCCAGCCGCTCCCAACGGGCCTGCCCGGCGGCGTACAGCAGCGCCAGGACGGCCAGCGGCGGCGCGATGGACCAGCACAGCTCGTTGTTCAGCTCGACGAGCCGTACGAGGGTGCCGGCGACGGCCACCAGGAAGACCAGGTGCGGGAGATGCCGGGCGGGCAGGCGGGGCCGGCGTACGGCGGGAAGGGCGGCAGGCACGACGGCGGCTCCCTGAACGGAACGGGCCGAAGGGGACTCGGCGATGCCGTCAGGAGTGTAAAGCGTTGCCGGTGTGACCGTTATAAGCACGGTCACACCGGCAGGAATCGCTTTCCGCCGGGGAGGGGAGGGGAGGGGAGGTGTGGTGAGGGGGCGGGTGGCTACCGGCCGGGGTGCAGCCCGAGCCAGCCCGGCGACGGGTCGCCCTTCACCTCGCCGAAGTACAGCGCGAAGGTCTGCTTCAGCCGCTCGATCGCGGCGCGGTCCTCCATGAACTTCGGGAAGCCGTCCACATGGGCGTCCGGGTTCTCCCACACCGGCTTCAGACCGGGGGACGGGGTGACGTCCGTACGCACCGACCAGCCGTTGAAGCTGGCCTTCTGCCGCTCCTCGGACAACGCCCAGTTCAGGTACAGCTTGGCGGCGGTCGGGTTGGCGGCCTGCCTCAGGACCGCGGCCCGCTGCCCCCACGCCATGAAGGGGTGCCCCTCCGGCACGACCCACTTCGTCACGGTCGACGTCGACACCGCGCTGCCCGACCCGCCGACGCCGATCGCCTTCTGCTTGCCGTTGACCGCGAGCCCCGGCGTGTGCGAGCCACGGGCGAACTGCGGCTGCTGCGCGGCGAATTTCGCCACCCAGTCCCAGCCGTACGCCCGCTGGTAGAGGGAGAAGAGGTAGAGCACCGCGTCGTCGTCGTGCGGGTAGGAGGAGGCGATCTGCCCCTTCCAGCGCGGGTCGACGAGGTCGAGGGGCGTCTTCGGCGCGTGGGCGCCGGCCGCCTCGGTGCCGTACATGAAGCTGAAGCCGATGACCATCAGCGCGGTCCAGGCGCCGTCGGGGTCCTTGAACCCCTTGTGAATCCTGGAGAACCCGGCGGGCTTGTAGGGCAGCAGCCTGCCCTCGCGCTTCCAGCGGGTGAAGTCCTGGAGGGTCTGGAGCTGTACGACGTCGGGGACCAGGGTGCCGGTCGCGAGCTGGTTGTCGACGCGGACGTCGTGGTACTTGCTGTAGTCCACGACGACCGTCAGATCGATGTCGGGGAACCGCTCACCGAACGCGGCCCGCACACCCGCCGCCTGGCTGTCGACGTCCCCGCCCTGGTAGAGGACGAGCTTGCCGCCCTCGGCGACGGCGGCCGCGTACAACTCGTCGAGCGAGCGGGTCTCCTCGCGGACGCGGGGGCCGGACGAGACGGTGTTCTCGGAGTGGGCGTTCGTGGAGAGGGCGTTCGCGTTGGCCGGCACGCCGGTCGCCGAGACCGCGGCGGCACCGCCGAGCGCGACCCCGGCCCCCGTGGCGAGCAGTCGGCGCCTGCTGAAGTCCCTGGACATGTGGGGGGTCCTCCTGACCTGTCGCGCCGCCACGTCGGTTACGCGGCGGCGCGGCAAGTCTGGCGACGGGAGGGGGTGCTCCGCGTCGTCCGGCCGCTGCCTCCTTGTTCAACCGTTCGATGGAACGGAGCCCAAGAAGGCGGAGGGAGGCGCTAGAAGGCGGAGGGCGGCGCTACCAGGCGAAGGCCTCCGGAGACGGCCCCGGACCCGGGAAGATCTCGTCCAGCCCGGCCAGCAGCTCCTCGCTCAGCTCCAACTCGACGGCACGCTGCGCGGACTCCAGCTGCTCGGCCGTGCGCGGGCCGACGATCGGGCCGGTCACGCCGGGGCGGGTCAGCAGCCAGGCCAGGGCGGCCTCGCCGGGCTCAAGACCGTGCTTGTCGAGCAGGTCCTCGTACGCCTGGATCTTCGTGCGTACGGCGGGGTCGGCGAGGGAGTCGGCGGCCCGCCCGGAGCCGCGCCGCCCGCCCGCGATCTCCTTCTTGATGACGCCGCCGAGCAGTCCGCCGTGCAGCGGGGACCAGGGGATGACGCCGAGCCCGTACTCCTGCGCGGCCGGGATGACCTCCATCTCGGCGCGGCGCTCGAAGAGGTTGTACAGGCACTGCTCGCTGACGAGGCCGATGGTGCCGCCGCGCCGGGCGGCGATCTCGTTGGCCTGGGCGATCTTGTACCCGGGGAAGTTGGAGGAGCCGACGTAAAGGATCTTCCCCTGCTGGACCAGCACATCGATGGCCTGCCAGATCTCCTCGAAGGGAGTGGCGCGGTCGATGTGGTGGAACTGATAGACGTCGATGTAGTCGGTCTGGAGCCGCTTGAGCGAAGCGTCCACGGCACGCCGGATGTTCACGGCCGACAGCTTGTCGTGGTTGGGCCACGCCGGGCCGTCCCCGCCCATGTGGCCGTACACCTTGGTGGCGAGGACGACCTTGTCGCGCCGCTCGCCGCCCTTGGCGAACCAGTTGCCGATGATGCTTTCGGTACGGCCCTTGTTCTCGCCCCAGCCGTACACGTTGGCGGTGTCGAAGAAGTTGATGCCCGCGTCCAGCGCCGCGTCCATGATCGCGTGACTGTCCGCTTCGTCCGTCTGCGGACCGAAGTTCATGGTGCCGAGGACGAGCCGGCTGACCTTGAGTCCCGTGCGTCCGAGCTGCGTGTACTTCATGGCTTGAACGCTAGCTGCGTGGAGTGCGCTCTAGGCAAGAGATCTTGACACTAACCAGAAGTTAGTGCTCTCCTGTGGGCAGTGTAAGCTTGAACTTTCAATATCCTCTGGAAAAGTTGGAAAGAGAGCATCGTGACCCCCACCACGCCTGCCCGTAGGGCACTTGTCGCCGTCCTGGCCTCCGCGGCCCTGCTGGGCGCCGCAGCGGTCCCCGCCGTGGCGATACCGGCTGCTTCTGCTTCTGCTTCTGCTTCTGCCTCGGCCGACTACGCCGGTTACGGCGATCAGGCCCGCCTCGGCTACCAGAAGGCCGTCGCCGTGCGCGTCCTCAAGGGTGTCTTCGAGCAGGGCGACACCGAGGTCGTCGACCGCTACGTCCGCCCGGACTACATCCAGCACAACCCGCTCGCGCCGGACGGTGCCGAGACGTTGAAGAACCTGGGGGTCGCGGTCCATCAGCAGTTCCCGGACTTCGCGTACGGCATCAAGCGGGTCATCTCCGAGGGCGACCTCGTGCTGGTGCACTCCAACCTCGTCGCGACGCCGGGGACGCGAGGGCAGGCCGTCGTCGACATCTTCCGGTTCCAGGGCGGGAAGATCGCCGAGCACTGGGACGTGGGACAGGAGGTGCCGGCGACTTCGGCCAACGGCAACGACATGTTCTCGACGGAGAGTTGGCCGCGGACGGAGCGGCCGGGGCCGGGGTGGTTGACCGCGTACAACAAGAAGCTGGTGGTCGAGGCCTTCGATCAGCTCCTCGTGCGGAAGGATCTGTCCGCCGTCGATCGGTTCTGGGGTACCGAGTACCACCAGCACAACCCGAACATCGCGGATGGTGTGGCGGGTGTGAAGTCAGGGCTGGGTGCGTACTTCAAGGCGTTCCCGCAGCTGAAGGTCACGCCTAAGCGGGTGATCGCCGAGGGTGATCTGGTGGCGGTTCACAGTCACTACGTGAACGCGCCGGGGGAGCGGGGGCAGGCGATCGTGGATCTGTTCCGGGTGCGAGGCGGGAAGATCGTGGAGCACTGGGATGTGATCCAGGACGTGCCGGCTACTTCCGCGAATGACAACGGGATGTTCTAGCCCGGGAGTTGAGGAACTCCGACCAGGTCGTGGGGACACTCGTGGACCAGGAACTGTGCCGGACCTGTGAGACAACCTCTAAGTCTTGATTGGCGCGGCCGACCTGGCGGCCTGCTCGATCTTCGCGCAGTAGGCCGCACGGGCTTCCTCGTCGATCTGCTTCTCGTTTTCGGCGCGCACCCCGGTCCGGCCGTCGAGGCCCTCGCGCAGGATATCGGCGTGCCCGGCATGCCGGATGGACTCGCCCAGGACATGGACGATGATGGCGAACAGGTTCGTGTTGGGATGAGGCTCCGGCCACCACGGCACGTGGCCGGGGGCGTCGAGGGGAAGCTCGTTGATCGTCGCGTCCGAGTGTTCCCACGTGCGCCGGTAGAACCCGATGATCTGATCGCGGGTCTCGTCCTCGGTCGCCCACAGATCGCTTCCGTCGGAGTCCTGCCACCGGGGCAGCGGTTCCGGCGAAGGGCGGTCGAAGACCTCGCCGAAGTACCTGGCCTCGACGGTGGCCACGTGTTTGACCAGGCCGAGGAGGTTGGTCCCGGTCGGTGTCAAAGGTCGGCGGGCGTCGTATTCGGACAAGCCGTCGAGTTTCCAGAGCAGCGCCTCGCGGTCCCGCCGCAGTCTCCCGTGCAGGTTGTCCTTCGCGAATTCATCGATCATGCGGCATGAGCCTGCCATGGGCTGCTCGTGGTCTCAAGATCCCGTATGTGGTCCGCAACGACTGGCAGAGCCGAGGCCTGGGCGTTCCGTCGAGATACCAGCGGCTTTCCGTTTCGACCACCCGCCAAGCCGTGCACGCGCCGGGGCTGTTGATTACGACGAAGGTGGAATCCGCGGACTTCTCAACAGTTCCTCGGGAATTCTTTGCGGCCATTCACCGAGAGGAAACTCGCATGCCCGCCCCAGACGCCCAGCGCCTTCTCCCCCTCCTCCACCACACCCTCGGCGACAGCATCCTCGGCATCTACCTCCACGGCTCAGCCACCCTCGGCGGCCTCCGCCCCCACAGCGACATCGACGTCCTGGTCGTCGTACGCGAACCCACGACCCGGGCCCAACGCCACGCACTGGTGCAGGAGTTGATGAAGGTGTCCGGCGGCGCCTCCCGCCCCGTCGAGCTCATCGTCGTCGTGCAGGGCGACGTACGCCCCTGGCGCTACCCGCCCACCTGCGACTTCCTCTACGGCGAATGGCTGCGCGCCGACTACGAGCGCGGCGTCCCCCCCGCCCCGGAGCCCAGCCCCGACCTCGCCCCGCTCCTCACCATGGTGCTGCTCGCGAACGCCCCGCTCCACGGTCCCCCGCCCGCCGAACTCCTCGACCCCGTCCCACCCGCGGACCTCAGGCGCGCGATCGTCACCGGCGTACCCGAGCTCCTCACCGAGCTGGACTCCGACACCCGTAACGTCCTGCTCACCCTCGCCCGGATCTGGACCACCCTCGAAACCGGCGCCATCCGCTCCAAGGACGCCGCCGCCGACTGGGCCCTTGCCCGGCTCCCCGCCGAGCACCGCCCCGTGCTCGCGCACGCCCGCGCCATCTACCTCGGCGAGCGGGACGAGCACTGGGGCGAAGACCTGTTCACGCGCGTCCGCCCCTGCGCCGACCGCCTCATCCGCCTCATCCGGGCCATCGAGAGTCAGACCCCGTAGGGCTCGCCCACATCCCACGCCTGGTGCATCGCCTCCGCGAACGCCTCCGCGATCTTGTGCTCCCCGCTCGCGTTCGGGTGCGTGCCGTCGTAGGTGTCGAGGTTGATGTCGTACGAGAGGGGAGGCGAGGCCAGCAGCAGGGGTGAGCGTGGCTCGTCCAGGTCGGCCACCGTCTTCGCCAGCAGTTCGTTGAAGCGGGTCACCTGCTCGGCGAAGGGCTCGTCCGTCTCCGCCCGCACATTCGGGATCACCGGCAGGACCACGATCCGCACCCGCGGGTTCGCCGCCCGCGCCTCGGCCACGAAGGCGCGGGCGTTCTCCGCGGTCTGCTCCGCGTTCGTATAGAACCCCAGGTCGATCAGGCCCAGCGACACCAGCAGCACGTTCGCCCGGCACGACCGCACCGCCTCACCGATCAGCGGCGCCATGTGCAGCCAGCCCTCGCCCCAGCCGGCGAGGTGGGCGCGAGGGAAGGCCGGGTCGGGGTCGGCGTACTCGTACGACGTGGGCGCGTCCATCGCCTTGTCGTACAGCGTCTCGCGCGGGCCGACGAGGGCGAAGGGGCCGCCGTACGTCTCACGCAGGTGCTGCCACATGCGGTAGCGCCACGTGTGTTCGCCGGCGCTGCCGATGGTCATGGAGTCGCCGACGGGCATGAACCTGAGCATCCGCTCATGATGGACGATCGTTACCGGACGGTAGGGGCAGGCGGCGTGTGAAGCCCGACACGCCGCCTGCGCGGTCTACGAGGTCCAGCCGCCGTACGGCACGGTGATGAGTTCCATGAAGTGGCCCGCCGGGTCCATGAAGTAGACCCCGCGGCCGCCGTCGTTGTGGTTGATCGTGCCGGGGTGTTGCCGCCGCGGATCGGCGTAGTGCTCGATACCGCGCTCCCTGATCTGCGCGTACGCCACTTCGAACTCCTCGTCGGAGATCAGGAAGGCGTAGTGCTGGGGCGCGATCTCGTCCGCTGGGATGGTGGCGAAGTCCAGCGTGACGCCGTTGCTCAGGCCGACGGCGATGAAGGGGCCCCACTCCGCGGTGATCTCAAGACCCAGCAGGCCCGCGAAGAACTCCGCGGACTCCCGGTTGTCCCGGGCATGGATGATCGTGTGGTTCAACTCGACTGACAAGGAATGCCTCCGAGGGCATCTCCCGACACCTCCATGCCTCACCCAGTCGATGACCGGCACGCGATGTCCCTCAGATCCTACAGATCCCAGTGAGGCGGCTCAGCCCTCGTGAACCCGGCTGGGGATGGCAGGCTTGGGGGCATGCGCCGACTGCTCGCGTTTCCCGCCGGGGTCCTTCTCGTGGGGGCGCTCACCCTGCCCGCCACCGCCGCCGCCGGGAACGAGGACTTCACGATCAAGGACTCCCGCATCACGGAGTCCAGCGGCCTCGCCGCCTCCCGTCAGCACCCGGGCATCTACTGGACGCACAACGACCAGGACGAGGGCGCCTACCTCTACGCCGTCGACAGCAGCACCGGCGAGACCGTCGCCACGATCACCATGACCGGCGTCGGCACCCCGCGCGACGTGGAGGCGATCGCCATGGGGCCGGGGAACGAGCTCTACGTCGGCGACATCGGCGACAACGACGGTGTGGAGTGGCCCTATGTGTGGATCTACCGGCTGCCCGAGCCCAAGACGCTCAAGGACCAGACCATCCGTGCCACGCAGTACGTGGTGAAGTACGAGGACGGGCCGCGCGACGCCGAGTCGCTCGTCGTGCACCCCAAGACCGGGCGCGTCTACATCATCGACAAGCAGGAGGACGGCGGGCACCTCTACGAGTCACCGGCCAAGCTCTCCGCCTCCGGCACGAACGTCTTCAAGCCCATCACCCCGGTCGGCCTGTGGGCCACCGACGCCACCTTCTCCCCGGACGGCCGCACCCTCGCCGTACGCGGCTACTTCGGCGGTATCGCCTACGACTGGAACGGCGGCAAGCTCAAGCGGCTGGAGCGCATCAGCGTGCCTCTGGGGCAGGGGGAGTCCGTCAGCTACTCGCCCGACGGCACCAAGCTCATGCTCGGGAGTGAGGGGGTGGGGAGCGCTGTGGTGGCGCAGGACCCGCCCGAGGGCGCCGGGTCCTCGGACTCCTCCTCCGGGGGCGGTGGTTCGGCGTCCGGCGAGGACGGCGACGGCAACGGCGGCACGAGCGGTGACATCAAGGTCGGCGCCGTCGCGGTGGTCGTCGCGTGTGTGCTGCTGTTCGGGGTGCGGAGGCTGTTCCGCAGGGGGTGAGTGGCTGCCGCGTCGGGGAGTGACTACTGGGCTGTCACCGCGCCGGAGGGCGTGGGCTACTGCTGCGCCGTAGCCGACGGACTCCCCTCCGCCCGCCCCGCGACGAAGACCTCAAGACCGTCCAGGATCCGCTGCAGCCCGAACTCGAAGTGGTCGAAGTCGGTGCCCCAGGTGTTCTCGTCGAGGGAGGCCATGAGGGGGAAGCGGCCGGACGTCAGGACCTTCTCCAGCATCGGGGTCTGCGCCTGCCAGAACTCCGCGTCCGTCAGGCCGGTCCGGCGCTCCGCCTCCTGCGCGTACAGCTGGGTGCGCGCGGCCCCGACGACGTACCCGTCGACCATGATGATCGCCGAGATCAGCTCGGGGTCGGACAGGCCCATCGGCTTGATGCGGGCGAGCACCTTCTCCATGCCGTCCAGGGCGCTCGGGCCGAGGATCGGGCGGGACTGGTTGACCTGGAGCAGCCAGGGGTGGCGGCGGTAGAGGTCGAGGGTCGCGCGGCCCAGGGCCTGAAGGGCTGAGCGCCAGGTGCCGTCGCCCAGGTCGGCCGGGTTCTCGGAGGGCCGCTGGACGCGGTCCAGCATCAGGTCGAGCAGTTCCGCCTTGCCGGGGACGTAGCGGTACAGCGACATCGTGCCGGTGCCCAGCTCGGCGGCGACCCGGCGCATCGACACCGACTCCAGGCCCTCGGTGTCCGCGACCCGGACGGCCGCTTCCACGATCTGGTCCAGGGTGAGGGCCGGCTTGGGCCCGCGGCTCGGCCGTCGCCCTGTCTCCCACAGCAACTCCAGGGTGCGGACGATGTCGCCGCTCCCGCTGGTCTCCGTACCGCCGGTGCCGCCCTTGCCGCCCTTGCCGCTCGTGCCGCTCGTGCCGCTCGTCATGGGGCCGAGTCTAGATCCTGCGGGAAAAACTGGGTACGGTGTACGCGCAATCGGGTACGGTGTACTCAATTAAGGACTGGATGACCGAGAAGGGGGACCTGGACCCATGGGTGACGGATACGCGGTACAGGCAGAGGGCCTGGAGAAGCGCTACGGCGAGAAGCGCGCCCTCGACGGCTTCGACCTGACCGTCCGTGAGGGGACGGTGCACGGGCTGCTCGGGCCGAACGGCGCCGGCAAGACCACCGCCGTACGCATCCTGTCCACGCTGCTCAGGCTGGACGGCGGCCGGGCGACCGTGGCCGGTCTCGACGTGGCCAGGCAGCCGCGCGAGGTCCGTGCGCGCATCGGCCTCACCGGGCAGTACGCGGCCGTGGACGAGGTGCTCACCGGCCGGCAGAACCTGGAGATGTTCGGCCGGCTCTTCCACCTGGGCGGAAAGCGGGCCAAGCTGCGTGCCACCGAGCTGCTGGAGCAGTTCGACCTGACCGACGCCGCCGACAAGGGCGTCGCCAAGTACAGCGGCGGCATGCGGCGCCGTCTCGACCTCGCCGCGTCGATGATCCTCGCCCCGGCCGTCCTCTTCCTCGACGAGCCGACGACCGGGCTCGACCCCCGCAGCCGGGGCGAAGTCTGGGAGTCGGTACGGGCGTTGGTGGCCGGCGGGACGACGGTGCTGCTGACGACCCAGTACCTGGAGGAGGCCGACAAGCTCGCCTCGCGCATCACCGTCATCGACCAGGGGCGGGGCATCGCCGACGACACCCCGGACGGGCTGAAGAACCTCGTCGGCGGCGACCGTATCGAGGTCGTCGTCGCCGAGCGGTCCGACATCCCGCGCGTGGTGAAGGTCGTGGCCCGCGTCGCGGACGGTGAACCCGAGGCGGAGGAGAGCGAGTTGCGGGTGCACGCGCCCGTGGTCGACCGGGTCTCCGCGCTGACGGAGGTCGCGCGCACGCTCCAGGACGAGGGCGTACCGGTCGAGGACATCGGGCTGCGCAGGCCGAGCCTCGACGACGTGTTCCTGCGCCTGACCGGACACCGCACGGAGACGACCGACAAGGAGGCCGCCGCATGAGTGCCGTCGACCTGACCACACCGAGTGCCCGCGGCCGCATGTACTGGACGCTCGCCGACGTCTGGAACATCGTCCGCCGCGGCCTCACCCACTACCAGCGCCAACCGGTCAACATCGCCTGGCAGTTGGGCTTCCCGATCCTCTCCGTCCTCCTCTACGGCTATGTCTTCGGCAGCGCCATGAAGGTCCCCGGCGGCGGGGACTACAAGGACTTCCTGATGCCGGGCATGTTCGTGATGACGATGGCGTTCGGCTTCATCAACACCGCGACGCTCGTCGTCTACGACTCGACGAAGGGGGTCATCGACCGTTTCCGCTCCATGCCGATGGCCTCGTCCGCGGTGGTCGCCGGGCGCGGGATCACCGATCTGCTCGCCGCCTGCGCCGAGTTGGGGATCATGATGCTGACGGCCGTCGCGATGGGCTGGCGCCCGGACGGCGGCTTCGGCTTCCTCGGCGCCTTCGGGCTGCTGCTGTGGCTGCGGTTCGCGCTGATCTGGATCGGGGTGTGGCTGGGCCTGATGGTCCCCAACCCGGAGGCGGCGGGCGGACTGTTCGCCGTGGCCTTCCCCCTCACGATGATCTCCAGCATCTTCGTCGCGCCGCAGCTGATGCCGGACTGGCTGGGCTGGGTGGCGGCCTGGAACCCGATCTCCTCCACCGCCGCGGCCAGCCGCGAGCTGTTCGGTACGCCGGACGGGGGCGGGGACTCCTGGGTCGAGCAGCACGCGTTGCTGATGGCGGGGGTGTGGCCGGTGATCCTGACCGCGATCTTCTTGCCGCTCGCGGTGCGGAGGTTCCAGAAGCTGAGCCGGTAGCCGGTGTCCCTTGCCGGGCCCTGAATGCCGCGCATCTCCTTGACGTGCCCATGGTGCGTCAGTTTCCTGGGAGGTGCGCGGTACATGGGAGCGCTCCCATAGATTCCGGGGCCGCGCCTTCCGAGAGGAACAAGGGACATGTTCCGCAGCTTGCGCAAAGCGCTGTGTGCGGTGGCCGCCGCGCTCCTGTTACCGCTGGCCGGAGTCGGCGCGCAGCCGGCCGGGGCGGCCGAGGCGGCTTCGGCGGCTTCGGCGGCTTCGGCGGCTTCGGCGGAGGCGGCCGAGGCCGGTGCCGGGTACTGGCACACCAGCGGCCGGCAGATCCTGGACGCGGCCGGGCAACCGGTCCGGATCGCCGGGATCAACTGGTTCGGCTTCGAGACCGGCAACCACGTCGTCCACGGCCTGTGGGCCCGCGACTACAAGAGCATGCTCGACCAGATGGGATCGCTGGGCTACAACACACTCCGCCTGCCCTTCAGCGACGACATCCTCAAGGCCGGCACCATGCCGGACAGCATCAACTTCGCGGACGGCAAGAACGCCGATCTGCAGGGGCTGACGTCCTTGCAGGTCATGGACAAGATCGTGGCGTACGGCGGTCAGACCGGCCTCAAGATCGTCCTCGACCGGCACCGCCCGGACGCGGCCGGCCAGTCGGCGCTCTGGTACACCTCGTCGGTCCCCGAATCGACGTGGATCGCCAACCTCAAGGCACTGGCGCAGCGTTACAAGGGCGACAGCACGGTCATCGGCATCGACCTGCACAACGAGCCCCACGACCCCGCCTGCTGGGGCTGCGGCGACACGACACGCGACTGGCGGCTCGCCGCGCAACGCGCCGGGAACGCCGTCCTGTCCGTCAACCCGGACCTGCTGATCATGGTCGAGGGCGTCCAGTCGCACAACGGCGTCAACGGCTGGTGGGGCGGCAACCTCATGGGCGTCGCGCAGTACCCGGTCCAACTCGACGTCCCCAACCGGCTCGTGTACTCGGCCCACGACTACGCGACGAGCGTGGCCCAGCAGCCCTGGTTCAGCGACCCGTCCTTCCCGGACAACATGCCGGGCGTGTGGGACAAGTACTGGGGCTACATCTTCAAGCAGAACATCGCCCCCGTCTGGCTAGGCGAGTTCGGTACGACGCTCCAGTCGACGGTGGACCAGAAGTGGCTGACCGCGCTGGCGACGTACCTGCGATCGACGTCGACGTACGGCGCGGACTCCTTCCACTGGACGTTCTGGTCGTGGAACCCCAACTCCGGTGACACGGGCGGGATTCTGAAGGATGACTGGTCGACTGTGGATGCCGTGAAGGACGGGTATCTGGCGGGTATCAAGGCGCCGGGATTTCCGGCCGGCGGGGGCGGTGACCCCGAAGAGCCGGGCGGCGGCACGACCGCATGCTCCGCCGCCTACACCGTCACCGCCGACTGGAGCGGCGGCTTCAACGCCGAGGTGAAGGTGACCAACGCGGGCACCACACCGCTCAACTCCTGGAAAACCACCTGGACATGGAGCGGCTCCCAACAGATCACGTCCATGTGGAACGCGACGTACACCCAGAGCGCCGCGACCGTGACGGCATCCAACGCCGCACACAACGGAGCGGTTCAGGCGGGCAGTTCCGTGACCTTCGGATTAGGGGGCACGCCCGGGGGTGGTGGGGTGCCGACGGTGACCTGCTCGGCGACATGAGGGAAGGCGCCCGGTGCCCTCACCGGGCGCTCTCAAATGGCATAGGTCACTGGCATGTTCACTCGTACGGCTGAGCTCTCCCCGAACGTCCGCGCATGTCGCATTCGCACGATTACGTTGCGTCGCATGGTCAGTTCACCGCATGAGGCGATGCACCGGATCTTCCGGGCGGATCCGGGGCTGTTCGCCCGGCTTGTGCTGCGGGCGGGTATTCGCTTTCCACAACAGCTGGACGTACTACTTGGCCCACATGTACGCCAAGTACCGGCTGCCGCCGTTCCTAGTGGTCGTATGCAAGGACAAGGCGACCGCGGAGTGGGCGGCGGAACCGATCCGTGTCGGCCGCGGCTTCCACACCAGCATCGTCGTTTACCCGCTGGTCCTGGGGCCCGGAATCCTGCCCGTGATCACCGAGGCGGACGATGCGGCCCACGACCTCGGTGTCGCCGCCTTCTCCGCGCTCGCATACGCCAAGGATCCGGGTCTGACTGCGATACTGGACGCGCTGGCGTCAGGGATGGCAGACAAAGCCAAGGAGTCCATGGGCAATGCCGAGACTGACGAGGGCGAAGACGTGGACCGGGTGGACTGGGCGGAAATCGTCGAGATCGGGCTGGGCGAGGGTCCGGGCCGTGACTATTGGAGGCATCTGATGGCCACTTACACGCCGAACTTTCCCGGCAGCAACACGATCGTCGAAGAGTCGTGGCTCGAAGGCCGCGCCAAGGGCCAAGTAGAGGGCAAAGCCGAGGCTAAAGCCGAGGACATCCTGCACATTCTCGTCGTGCGGGGCATCGAGGTCTCCGACTCCGTCCGGGAGCGGGTCACCGCCTGCACCGACCTCGACGTGCTCAGGGTCTGGCTCGATCGCTCCCTGAGCGTGGCGGACGCCGAGGGGTTGTTCGCCGAGGACTAGGACGTACGGATGCGCGAAGGGCGCCCCGCGGTGGTCCGCCGGGCGCCCTTCGTGTGTCGTAGCAGAAGCGGCTACAGCTTCTCGATCACATAGTCGATGCACTTCGTCAGCGCCTCGATGTCCGCCGGGTCGATCGCCGGGAACATCGCGACGCGGAGCTGGTTGCGGCCGAGCTTGCGGTAGGGCTCGGTGTCGACGATGCCGTTGGCGCGCAGGACCTTGGCGACGGCGGCGGCGTCGACCTCGTCCGTGAAGTCGATCGTGCCGATGACCGCCGAGCGCTTGGCCGGGTCCGTGACGAACGGGTTGGCGTACTTGATGTCCTCGGCCCAGCCGTACAGCGTGCGGGCGGACGTGGCCGTGCGGCGGACCGCCCAGTCCAGGCCGCCCTGGCCGTTGATCCACTCCAGCTGCTGGTTCAGGAGGAAGAGGGTGGAGAGGGCGGGGGTGTTGTACGTCTGGTTCTTGCGGGAGTTGTCGATCGCCGTGGGCAGCGAGAAGAACTCCGGGATGTGGCGGCCGGACGCGTGGACGCGCTCGGCGCGCTCGATCGCGGCCGGCGAGAAGACGCCGATCCACAGGCCGCCGTCGGAGGCGAAGGACTTCTGCGGGGCGAAGTAGTAGACGTCCGTCTCGGACACGTCCACCGGGAGGCCGCCGGCGCCCGAGGTGGCGTCGACCAGGACCAGCGCGCCCTCGTCGGCACCGGCCACGCGCTTGATCGGCATGGCGACACCGGTCGAGGTCTCGTTGTGCGTGTAGGCGTAGGCGTCGACCCCCGTCACCGCGACCGGCTCCGGGTGCGTGCCCGGGTCGGAGGTGATGACGTCCGGCTCGGCGAGCCACGGGGCGAGCTTCGCGGCCTTGGCGAACTTCGAGCTGAACTCACCGAAGGTCAGGTGCTGCGACTTGTTCTCGATCAGGCCGTGCGTCGCGATGTCCCAGAAGGCGGTGGAGCCGCCGTTGCCGAGGATCACCTCGTAGCCGTCGGGGAGCTGGAACAGCTCGCTGATGCCCTCGCGCACCTGGCCGACCAGGTTCTTGACCGGGGCCTGGCGGTGGGAGGTACCGAGCAGGGAGGTTCCGGTGGCGGCCAGCGCGTCCAGCGCTTCCGTCCGCACCTTGGAGGGGCCCGCGCCGAAACGTCCGTCGGCGGGCTTGATGTCAGCGGGAATCTGGATCTCAGCCACGGAGGGAGCGTAGCTGTTTCGGGAAACCTCGGTGAAACCTCGTCCGTCGGGTGAGACGGGGTTGTCGTGGCCGTGAGCTGGGGGCTGCCGCCCCCAGACCCCCGCTTCGGCCCTGAACGGGCCTTGTCCTCAAACGCCGGACGGGCTGATGTAGTGGACGTATGTCGGAACTTGAGGTGGAGCTGCGCAGGGTCGTCCGGGGCGAGGTCGGGTTCGATGTCACCTCCCGGGCGTTGACCACGATGGACGCGTCCAACTACCGGCGCGTCCCGTTGGGTGTGGTCGCACCACATGACGCCGACGACGTCGCAGCCGTGCTGGAGGTGTGCCGGGACCACATGGTGCCGGTCGTGGCACGCGGCGGAGGCACCTCCATCGCAGGGCAGGCCACCGGCACCGGCATCGTGCTGGACTTCACCCGCCACATGAACCGGATCGTGTCCCTTGACCCGGAGACCCGCACCGCCGTGGTCCAACCCGGCCTCGTCCTCGACCGCCTCCAGGACGCCGCCGCCCCGCACGGGCTCCGCTTCGGCCCCGACCCCTCCACCCACAGCCGCTGCACCCTCGGCGGGATGATCGGCAACAACTCGTGCGGCTCGCACTCGGTGGCGTGGGGGACGACCGCGGACAGCGTGCGGGAGCTGGACGTGATCACCGCGCGCGGGCAGCGGCTGCGGCTGGGGAAGGAGTGGGCCGGGGCGCCGCGAGGGCTGCGGGACCTGGTGGAAGGGGAAGCGGCTCGCCTCCGTACCGGCTATCCCGAACTGCCCCGCTGTATCTCCGGGTACGCCCTCGACGCGCTGCTCCCCGAGAAGGGCGCCGACGTCGCCCGCTCGTTCTGCGGAAGCGAGGGCACCCTCGGCATCCTCACCGAGGCGGCCGTACGGCTCGTGGAGGCGCCACGCGCGCGTGCGCTCGCCGTGCTGGCCTACGCCGACGAGGGCGCGGCCGCGGAGGCGGCGGCCGGGCTGCTGCCGTACGGGCCGCTGACCGTGGAGGGCATGGCGGCCGACCTCGTGCCCGCGACCGCCGCGCTTCCCCGGGGCGGTGCCTGGCTGTTCGTCGAGACGGGTGGGGAGTCCGAGAGGGAGGCACGCGCGCGTGCGGAGACGATCGTGCGGGCCGCCGATGTCGTCGACGCGCTGGTCGTGACGGACGCGGCCGGGCAGCGGGCCCTGTGGCGCATCCGGGAGGACGCGAGCGGTACGGCGACCCGGATGCCGGACGGCAGCGAGGCGTGGCCCGGCTGGGAGGACTGCGCGGTGCCGCCCAAGCGCCTCGGCGCGTATCTGCGGGACTTCCGCGCGCTGCTGACCGCGCACGGGCTGCGCGGGACGCCGTACGGGCACTTCGGGGACGGCTGCATCCACGTCCGTATCGACTTCGACCTGCTGACGGAGGCGGGGATCAGCCGCTTCCGGCGTTTCTCGGAGGAGCTCGCCGAGGTCGTCGTGGCGCACGGGGGCTCGCTGTCCGGGGAGCACGGGGACGGGCAGGCGCGGGCCGAGCTGCTGCCGAAGATGTACGGCGAGGAGATGGTCCGGCTCTTCGAGCGGGCCAAGGGGGTGTGGGACCCGGACGACCTGCTCAACCCGGGAATGCTGGTGCGCCCCGCACCCCTCGACGCCAACCTCCGCTTCTCCGTCCTGCCCCGCGAGCCGGTGGACGTGGCCTTCGGATACCCGGCCGACGGCGGGGACTTCTCGGCGGCCGTACGGCGCTGCGTCGGGGTCGCCAAGTGCCGTACGACATCGGCGACCGGCTCCGCCGTCATGTGCCCGTCCTTCCGGGCCACCGGCGAGGAGGAGCACTCCACGCGCGGGCGTGCCCGCCTGCTGCACGAGATGCTCGCCGGGGAACTGGTGACCGACGGGTGGCGCTCGACCGAGGTGCGGGACGCGCTGGACCTGTGCCTGTCCTGCAAGGGGTGCCGGTCCGACTGCCCCGTCGAGGTCGACATGGCCACGTACAAGGCGGAGTTCCTGCACCACCACTACGAGGGTCGCCGCCGCCCGGCCGCGCACTACAGCATGGGCCGGCTGCCGCAATGGCTGCGCGTGGTGGCACGCACGCGTACCGCTTCGATCGTCAACGCCCTGGCCGCCGTACGGCCGTTGGCGTGGGCGGCGAAACGGGTGGGCGGCATCGCGCCGGAGCGGGAGATTCCGCGGCTGGCGACGCGGACGTTCAGCCGGTGGTGGGAGGGGCGGGAGAAGCCTCCCGTCGGCTCGGACGGTGACCTGGTCATCCTGTGGCCGGACACCTTCACCGAGCACCTCTCGCCGTCCGTGGGGAAGTCGGCCGTACGGGTGCTGGAGGCGGCGGGACTGCGGGTGGCGCTGCCGCCGACGGTGCGGCTGAGGACGGCGTCGGCGGGTAACGGTGAGCCCGTGGGCGGTGCCGAGCGGGTGGGCGGCCGTACGACGGTCGCCATGGACCCGGTGTCCCTCCTACGGGGCCGCAGTCGCGTCTGCTGCGGGTTGACGTACGTCTCGACCGGGCAGCTCGACCACGCCCGCGCGGTGCTGCGGCGCACCCTCGACCTGATGGAGCCGGTGCTGGAGACGGCCGCCCCGGTCGTCGTCCTGGAGCCGAGCTGTGCGGCGGCCCTCCGCTCGGACCTGCCGGAACTGCTGCACGACGATCCGCGGGCCAGGCGCCTCGCCGACCGCGTCCTCACCTTCGCCGAGGCCCTGGAGCGGCTCGCCCCCGACTGGACGCCGCCCCGCGTGGACCGGGCGGCGGTCGGGCAGACCCACTGCCACCAGCACGCGGTACTGGGGGACGCGGCCGACCGCCGGCTGCGCGAGGCCGCGGGGCTCACCGGGGAACTCAGCGGCGGCTGCTGCGGCCTGGCGGGCAACTTCGGCTTCGAGAAGGGGCACTTCGAGGTGTCGGCGGCGTGCGCGGAGGAGCAGTTGCTGCCGAGGGTGCGGGAGGCGATGGCTGCGGAGGGGAAGGGCGCGGAGGGAGAGGCCGGGGAGACGCAGGGCGCCGTGGTCTTGGCGGACGGGTATTCCTGCCGGACGCAGTTGGACCAGCTGGCGGGGGTGCGCGGGCGGCATCTCGCGGAGGTGCTGGCGGAGCGGTTGCCCGAGGTGGACGAGTGAGGAGCGGGTTGCCCGGCGTGGACGAGTGAGCGGCGGTTGTGGGCCGATCGTGCGCGGGTGGGCCGGGGAACCGTGGAGCGGTCGGGGGTCGTGCATAGGCTCGAAGATCACCGCGGCCACCGACCGTCAGGAGCCCCGCATGCCCCTCCGCGTCCAGCCCATCACCCGCGACGAACACCTCGCCTTCGTGGCCTCCCGTCCCGCCGCCAGCCATATGCAGGTCCCGTCCTGGGGTGAGGTGAAGCCCGACTGGCGGGCGGAGAGTCTCGGGTGGTCCGACGAGGCGGGGCGGCTGGTGGGCGCCGGGCTGGTGCTGTACCGGCCGCTTCCGAAGGTGAAGAAGTACCTCGCCTACCTTCCCGAGGGCCCGCTCGTCGACTGGTACGCCCCCGACCTCGGCGAACGCTGGCTCGAACCGATGCTCGCCCACCTCAAACGGCAGGGCGCCTTCTCGGTCAAGATGGGCCCGCCCGTCGTCGTACGCCGCTGGAGCGCCGAGGCGGTGAAGGCGGCCATCGCCGACCCGGCCGCCCGGCGGCTGCGGGACGCGGAGCCGACGTCGTGCGAACCGGGTGCCCTGGACATCGCCGAGCGGCTGCGGCGGGCCGGCTGGCGGCAGACCGAGCCGGGGGGCGAGGACGGCTTCGCCGCGGGGCAGCCACGGTACGTCTTCCAAGTGCCGTTCGCCGGACGGCCGTTGGACGACCTCCACCGCGGCCTCAACCAGCAGTGGCGGCGCAACATCAAGAAGGCCGAGAAGGCGGGCGTGCAGGTCGTGCGGGGCGGCTACGAGGACCTGCCCGCCTTCTACGACCTCTACGCCGAGACCGCCGAGCGCGACCGCTTCATCCCGCGCCCCCTGCCCTACTTCCAGCGCATGTGGACGGCGCTCACCACCGAGCACCCCGACCGCATGCGCCTCTACCTCGCCCGGCACGACGGCGACACCCTCGCCGCCGCCACCATGATCACCGTCGGCGACCACGTCTGGTACTCCTACGGCGCCTCCACCAGCCGCAAGCGCGAGGTCCAGCCCAACAACGCCATGCAGTGGCGCATGATGACCGACGCCCACGAACTCGGCGCCTCCGTCTACGACTTCCGCGGCATCACCGACACCCTGGAGGACTCCAACCACCTGCTGGGCCTGCTGCGGTTCAAGGTGGGCGCAGGCGGCGAGGCCGTCGAGTACCTGGGGGAGTGGGACTTCCCGCTCAACCGGCTGCTGCACAAGGCGCTGGATCTGTACATGGCACGGCGGTAACGGGCGACAGCGGGCGGTAGCGCGCCGCAAAGCGGGGGCCGGGCCGGGTCGGCCGTGGCGGGCGCCGGGCTGGGCCTCGGCGGGCCCTTCTCGTCCACAATTCGGGACAGTGGCATAACCGGTTCACACACCTGACGGGGTCCACTACCCTGGACTCGGCAGTACAGCACGATGCACACCCGCCGAGCCGAGCCCCTGGACCGCCCGTGAGTACCCCCGACGCCGCCGCCACGCCCGCACCGACCCGCACCCGTGCGGCGGCCATGCCCGAGCCGACGTCCGGTGCCCCGCGCCGGTGGGGCTCGCTCGGCCCCGTGGGCCTGGTGCTCGCCGGCGGGGTCTCGGTGCAGTTCGGCGGTGCCCTGGCGGTGAGCCTGATGCCGCGGGCCGGAGCGCTCGGTGTGGTGGCGCTGCGGCTGCTGGTGGCGGCGGTCGTCCTGCTGCTGATCTGCCGGCCGCGGCTGCGCGGTCACTCCCGTACCGACTGGGGCACGGTGATCGTCTTCGGTATCACGATGGCCGCGATGAACGGCCTCTTCTACCAGTCGGTCGCCCGCATCCCGCTGGGCCCCGCCGTCACCCTGGAAGTGCTCGGCCCACTCGCGCTCTCCGTCCTGACCTCGCGTCGTCTGGTCAACGTCGTCTGGGCCGGTCTCGCCCTCGCCGGTGTCTTCCTCCTCGGCGGCGGAGGCTTCGGGAGTCTCGACCCCATAGGTGTCGCATTTGCCCTGGCGGCCGGCGCCATGTGGGCGGCCTACATAGTTTTCAGCGCCCGCACCGGCCGACGCTTCCCGCAGGCCGACGGGCTGGCGCTCGCGATGGCCGTGGGCGCCGTACTGTTCCTGCCTCTGGGGATCGCCGAATCGGGCACGAAGCTCCTCGACCCGGTGACCCTCGGACTCGGCGCCGCCGTGGCCATCCTCTCCTCGGTCCTCCCCTACACCCTCGAACTCCTCGCCCTGCGCCGCATGCCCGCGCCGACCTTCGCGATCCTGATGAGCCTGGAGCCGGCTGTCGCCGGGGTCGCCGGCTTCCTCGTCCTCGACCAGGCCCTGTCCACCGCCCAGGCCGTCGCCATCGCCCTCGTCATCGCGGCGAGCATGGGTGCGGTGCGGACGCAGGTGGGGCGCAAGGGTCGGGCCGCCCGCTCCGACTGACCTTCGGTAGTGGGTGCAGCTGAATTAATGCAAGCATGCTTGCTTGTTTCTGGCCTCGCTGCCATGCTCCCCCCATGGCCGACCCGACGCCCGTCTTCGACGACCTGCGTGCCGAAAGCGACGAACTCGATCTGCTCGTCGCCGAGTTGAGCCCCGAGCGGTGGGCACTCCCGACGCCCGCCCCCGGCTGGAGCGTCGCCCACCAGATCGCCCACCTCGCCTGGACGGACCGCTCGGCGCTGCTGGCGGTGACCGACGTGGACGCGTTCCACACGCTGGTGGAGAAGGCGTTGGTGTCGCCGGGGTCGTTCGTCGACGAGGGGGCGGAGGAGGGGGCCGGGCTGCCGCCCGCCGAGCTGCTGGCGCGGTGGCGGGAAGGGCGGGCCGCCCTCGACACGGCGCTGCGTGAGGCGCCCCATGGTGTGCGGTTCCCCTGGTACGGCCCACCCATGTCCGCCGCCTCCATGGCCACGGCCCGACTCATGGAGACCTGGGCCCACGGTCTGGACATCGCCGACGCGCTGGATGTGGTGCGCACACCCAGCGACCGGCTGAAGCATGTGGTGTGGATCGGGGTGCGCACCCGGGACTTCGCCTTCGGCGTCCACGGACTCCCCGCACCTCTCGACGACTTCCGCATCGAACTCGTCGCGCCGTCCGGCGAGTTGTGGGCCTACGGTCCCGAGGGCGCCCCACAGCGGGTGACCGGCCCGGCGCTCGACTTCTGCAAGCTCGTCACCCAGCGCGCCCACCGCTCCGACCTCGCCCTGCGCGCCGAGGGCCCGGACGCCGACCGCTGGTTCGAGATCGCCCAGGTCTTCGCAGGCCCGCCCGGCGAGGGCCGTGCGCCGACAGGCGAGGGCCGTGCGCCGAAGGGAGCCTCGCGGTGACGCCCGCGCAGGCGGTGACGCCCACAGAGGGCTCCCGCCCGCTGCGGATCGGCAACGCCTCCGGCTTCTACGGCGACCGCTTCGACGCCATGCGCGAGATGCTCACCGGCGGCGAACTGGACGTCCTCACCGGCGACTACCTCGCCGAGCTGACCATGCTGATCCTCGGCCGCGACCGGCTGAAGGACCCTGGCGCCGGATACGCCCGCACCTTCCTGCGCCAGCTGGAGGAGTGCCTCGGGCTCGCGCACGAGCGGGGTGTCCGGATCATCGCCAACGCGGGCGGCCTCAACCCGGCCGGACTGGCGGACGCCGTACGGCAGTTGGCCGACCGTCTCGGCGTCCCTGTCCGTGTCGCCCACGTCGAGGGCGACGACCTCACCGCCGCGCACCCCGGCAGCCTCGCCGCGCACGCCTACCTCGGCGGCTTCGGTATCGCGGCCTGTCTGCGCGAGGGCGCCGACATCGTGGTCACCGGGCGGGTGACGGACGCGGCCCTGGTCACCGGGCCCGCCGCGGCCCACTTCGGATGGGGGCCCGGCGACCACGACCGGCTCGCGGGCGCCGTCGTCGCCGGACATGTGCTGGAATGCGGGGCCCAGGCGACCGGCGGCAACTACGCCTTCTTCCATGAGTTCCGGGAGTTCCAGGAGTTCCAGAGGCGCGGGGCGGGCGCGCGGGGTGGCGGCGACCTCCGCCGCCCCGGCTTCCCGCTCGCCGAGCTGCACGAGGACGGCACCTGCGTCATCACCAAGCACCCCGGCACCGGCGGCTTCGTCGACGTCGGCACGGTGACGGCCCAGCTGCTGTACGAGACGGCGGGCGCCCGGTACGCGGGACCGGACGTCACCGCCCGCCTGGACACCGTACGGCTCACCCAGGACGGCCCCGATCGCGTCCGCGTCGAGGGCGTACGGGGAGAGGCGCCGCCTCCGACCCTCAAGGTCGGCGTCAACCGCCTCGGCGGCTTCCGAAACGAGGTCGCCTTCGTGCTCACCGGCCTCGACATCGAGGCCAAGGGCGACCTGGTGCGCGAGCAGATGACGGACGCGCTCGCCAAGTCACCGCCCGCCGACGTGCGGTGGGAACTCGTGCGCACCGACCGGCCCGACGCCCCGACCGAGGAGACGGCGAGCGCGCTGCTGCGGCTCGTCGTGCGCGACCGGGATCAGGAGACCGTCGGGCGGGCCCTGAGCGGGGCCGCGGTGGAGCTGGCGCTCGCCAGTTACCCCGGCTTCCATGTGCTGGCGCCACCTGGGAAGGGCTCGCCCTATGGGGTCTTCGAGGATGTGTACGTCCCCCATGGTGCCGTCGACCATGTGGCCGTCCTCCATGACGGACGCCGGGTCTCTGTGCCGTCGGCCCATGGCACCGGCGCACACAACATCGGCGCCCACGACACCGCCGCCCACAACACCGGCGTATGCGACACAGCCGTACTCGATGAAGTGCCCGAGCCGCCCCTGCCCCAGCCGCTGCCGCCCGGCCCCACCAAACGCGCCCCCCTCGGCCACATCGCGGGCGCCCGCAGCGGCGACAAGGGCGGCAACGCCAACGTCGGTGTCTGGGTGCGGACCGACGAGGCCTGGCGTTGGCTCGCGCACGAGCTCACGGTCGACCGGTTCCGGCAGCTGATCCCCGAAAGCCGTCAGCTGAGGGTCACCCGGCACCCGCTCCCCAACCTCCGCGCCCTCAACTTCGTCGTCGAGGGAATCCTCGGCGAGGGCGTCGCCGCCCAGCACCGTTTCGACCCGCAGGCCAAGGCCCTCGGCGAATGGCTGCGCAGCCGCCACCTCGACATCCCGGAGACTCTCCTGTGACCGTCCTCGCCTCTTCCCTGGACCCGAAGAGCCCTGAACACGCGGCCAACCGCGAGGCCATGCTCGCCAAACTCGCCGAACTGGACACCGAGCACGCCAAGGCCCTCGCGGGCGGCGGGGAGAAGTACGTCCAGCGGCACCGAAAGCGCGGCAAGCTGCTCGCCCGCGAGCGCATCGAGCTGCTCCTCGACCCCGACACCCCGTTCCTGGAGCTGTCCCCGCTGGCGGCCTGGGGCAGCGACTACACGGTCGGCGCGTCCCTCGTCACCGGCATCGGGGTCGTCGAGGGCGTGGAGTGCCTGATCACCGCCAACGACCCGACCGTGCGCGGCGGAGCGAGCAATCCCTGGTCGCTGAAGAAGGCCCTGCGGGCGAACGACATCGCACTCGCCAACCGGCTGCCCGTCATCAACCTCGTCGAGTCGGGCGGCGCCGACCTGCCCTCCCAGAAGGAGATCTTCATCCCCGGAGGCGCCATCTTCCGGGATCTGACGCGGTTGTCGGCGGCCGGGATCCCGACCGTCGCGGTCGTCTTCGGGAACTCGACGGCCGGCGGCGCGTACGTCCCCGGCATGTCCGACCACGTGATCATGGTCAAGGAGCGCGCCAAGGTGTTCCTCGGCGGCCCGCCCCTGGTGAAGATGGCGACCGGCGAGGAGAGCGACGACGAGTCGCTGGGCGGTGCGGAGATGCACGCGCGCGTGTCGGGCCTCGCGGACTACTTCGCCGTCGACGAACCGGACGCGCTGCGGCAGGCACGGCGCGTGGTCGCCCGCCTCAACCACCGCAAGGCGTACGGCGATCCGGGCCCGGCCGACCCCCCCAAGTACGACGCCGACGAACTCCTCGGAGTCGTCCCGGGCGACCTCAAGACCCCCTTCGACCCGCGCGAGGTCATCGTCCGGATCGTCGACGGCTCCGACTTCGACGAGTTCAAGCCGATGTACGGGACGAGCCTGACCACCGGCTGGGCGGCCCTGCACGGCTATCCCCTGGGCGTCCTGGCCAACGCCCAGGGTGTGTTGTTCAGCGAGGAGTCGCAGAAGGCGGCCCAGTTCATCCAGTTGGCCAACCAGCGGGACATCCCCCTCCTCTTCCTCCACAACACCACCGGCTACATGGTCGGCAAGGAGTACGAGCAGGGCGGCATCATCAAGCACGGAGCGATGATGATCAACGCGGTGAGCAACAGCCGCGTGCCCCATCTCTCCGTCCTGATGGGCGCGTCGTACGGCGCCGGCCACTACGGCATGTGCGGCCGCGCCTACGACCCCCGCTTCCTGTTCGCCTGGCCCAGCGCCAAGTCGGCCGTCATGGGCCCCCAGCAGCTCGCCGGGGTGCTCTCGATCGTCGCCCGGCAGTCCGCGGCCGCGAAGGGACAGCCGTACGACGAGGAGGCGGACGCCGCGCTGCGCGCCATGGTGGAGCAGCAGATCGAGTCGGAGTCGCTGCCCATGTTCCTGTCCGGGCGGCTGTACGACGACGGCGTCATAGATCCGCGCGACACCCGCACCGTCCTCGGTATGTGCCTGTCCGCCATCCACACGGCGCCCTACGAGGGCGCGCGCGGTGGCTTCGGCGTCTTCCGGATGTGAGGGGCCTTCCAGTGATCACTTCTGTCCTCGTCGCCAACCGGGGCGAGATCGCGTGCCGTGTCTTCCGCACCTGCGGTGAGTTGGGAATCCGGACGGTCGCCGTCTACTCGGACGCCGACGCGAACGCCCTCCACACGCGCGTGGCCGACGCGGCGGTACGGCTGCCGGGAGCGGCGCCCTCCGCCACGTATCTGGACGGCGACCTGATCGTGAAGGCGGCCGTGGCGGCGGGCGCGGACGCCGTGCACCCCGGCTACGGCTTCCTCTCCGAGAACGCCGACTTCGCGCGCGCCGTCCTCGACGCCGGGCTCGTCTGGATCGGCCCGCCCCCGGAGGCGATCGAGGCGATGGCGTCCAAGACGCGGGCGAAGGAGCTGATGGGGCTGGCGCCCCTGGGCGAGGTCACCGAGGCCGACCTCCCGGTGCTGGTGAAGGCGGCGGCAGGCGGCGGGGGGCGCGGGATGCGGATCGTGCGCCACCTGGAGGAGTTGTCAGCCGCCCTGGAGAGCGCACGCGCCGAGGCCGCCAGTGCCTTCGGTGACGGTGAGGTGTTCGTCGAGCCGTACGTCGAGAACGGCCGCCACGTCGAGGTGCAGATCCTCGCCGACACCCACGGCACGGTCTGGGCCCTCGGCACCCGGGACTGCTCCCTGCAGCGCCGCCACCAGAAGGTGATCGAGGAGTCCCCGGCGCCCGGCCTCACCGAGCGCCTCACGGACGAGCTGCACACGCTGGCCGTACGCGCCGCCCGCGCCGTCGACTACGTCGGCGCCGGCACCGTCGAATTCCTGGTGGCCGACGACAAAGCGCACTTCCTGGAGATGAACACCCGCCTCCAGGTCGAACACCCCGTGACGGAAGCCGTCTTCGACATCGACCTGGTAGCGGAACAGATCCGCATAGCCGAAGGCCACGCCCTCGCCGACGAACCGCCACACGCGCGTGGCCACGCCGTCGAGGCCCGCCTGTACGCCGAGGACCCGGCCGCCGACTGGGCCCCGCAGACCGGCACACTGCACCGTTTCGCCGTACCCGAGGGCGTCCGGCTGGACACCGGCTTCACCGACGGCGACGAGATCGGCGTCCACTACGACCCCATGCTCGCCAAACTCGTCGCCCACGCCCCCACGCGCGCGGGCGCGATCCGCAAGCTCGCGGGCGCCCTGGAACGCGCGGCACTCCACGGCCCCACCACCAACCGCGACCTCCTCGTCCGCTCCCTGCGCCACGAGGAGTTCACGTCCGCCCGCATGGACACAGGCTTCTACGACCGCCACCTCACCGACCTCACCGACCCGGCGCCCGACCCGTACGCCCCCTTGGCCGCCGCCCTCGCCGACGCCCACGGCCGCTCCCGCTTCGCCGGCTGGCGCAACGTGCCCTCCCAGCCGCAGACCAAGCGCTACGCGAGGGCAGGAGAGGAGATCGAGGTCCGCTACCACCACACGCGCGCTGGCCTGGAGGCCGACGGGGTGCGGATCGTCCACGCCGATGCCGCCCTGGTCGTACTCGAAGTGGACGGCGTACGAAGGAACTTCGAGGTCGCGAGATACGGCGACGAGATCCACGTGAACACCACCCACCTCACCGCCCTGCCCCGCTTCCCGGACCCCACGGCCCAGCACGCCCCGGGCTCCCTGCTCGCACCGATGCCGGGCACGGTCGTACGCGTCGCGGAAGGACTGGCCGCAGGAGCACCTGTGCGGGCCGGAGAGCCCCTGCTGTGGCTGGAGGCGATGAAGATGCAGCACAAGATCGCGGCACCGGTCACAGGAACACTGACGGCTTTGCATGCAGTACCTGGCCTACAGGTGACGGTCGGCGCATTGCTGGCGGTAGTGCAGGAGACCTAAGGGGCGCGGGGAACTGCGCGAGCAACCACACACAACCCGCAGCCGGAAGGAGCCCCCATGCCCCCCACTCTCGAATCCGAAGAACACAAGGCCCTACGAGCCGCAGTATCCGCCCTCGGCAAGCGCCACGGCCGCACCTTCGACCGAGAAGCCCTGTGGTCCGAAGCAGCCAAGCTCGGCTACCTCGGCGTCAACCTGCCGGAGGCATACGGCGGCGGAGGCGGCGGCATCGCCGAACTCTCCATCGTCCTCGAAGAGCTGGGCGCAGCCGGATGCCCGCTCCTGATGATGGTCGTGTCCCCCGCCATCTGCGGCACAGTGATCGCCCGCTTCGGCACGGAAGAACAGAAACAGCACTGGCTCCCCGCACTCGCCGACGGCACCCGCACGATGGCCTTCGGCATCACAGAGCCGGACGCCGGCTCCAACAGCCACCGCATCACCACCACGGCCAGACGCGACCCGGACACCGGAGACTGGCTGCTCACCGGCCGCAAGGTCTTCATCTCCGGCGTCGACATAGCCGACGCCACCCTCATAGTCGGCCGCACCGAAGACGCCCGCACGGGCAGCCTCAAGCCCTGCCTGTTCATCGTCCCGCGAGACGCCGAAGGCTTCACCCGCCGCCAGATCGACATGGAACTGAACGCCGCGGAGAAGCAGTTCGAGCTGACCCTCGACGACGTACGGCTCCCCGCCGACACACTCGTCGGTGACGAGGACGCCGGCCTCCTCCAGCTCTTCGCCGGCCTCAACCCCGAACGCATCATGACGGCCGCCTTCGCGATCGGCATGGGACGCTACGCCCTCGCCCGCGCCGTCGAGTACGCGCGCGACCGCACCGTCTGGAAGGCCCCCATCGGCTCCCACCAGGCCATCGCACACCCCCTCGCCCAGGCGCACATCGACCTCGAACTGGCCCGCCTGATGATGCAGAAGGCGGCGTACCTGTACGACGCCGGGGACGACGTCGGCGCTGGTGAGGCCGCCAACATGGCCAAGTACGCGGCCGGGGAGGCCTGTGTGAAGGCCGTCGACCAGGCCGTGCACACCCTCGGCGGCAACGGCCTCACGCGCGAGTTCGGTCTCGCCTCGTTGATAACCGCAGCGCGCGTGTCTCGTATTGCTCCGGTGAGCCGGGAGATGATTCTCAACTACGTCTCCCACCAGACCCTGGGCCTGCCCAAGTCGTACTGACCGGCAGCTGTCCAGCACCTGCCCGGCACCTGTCCGGCACCGTGTCGCGAGGAGGAACCGTGTTCCGCAGCGAGTACGCAGACGTCCCGGCCGTAGAACTCCCCATCCACGAGGCCGTGCTGGGCCGGGCCGCCGAGTTCGGGGACGCGCCCGCGCTCATCGACGGCACGGACGGCATGACCCTCACCTACGAGCAGCTCGACCGCTTCCACCGGCGCATATCCGCCGCCCTCGCCGAGGCGGGCGTCCGCAAGGGCGACGTCCTCGCCCTGCACAGCCCCAACACGGTGGCCTTCCCGACCGCGTTCTACGCCGCCACGCGCGCGGGTGCCTCCGTCACGACCGTGCACCCGCTCGCCACGCCCGAGGAGTTCGCCAAGCAGCTGACGGACTCGGCGGCCCGCTGGATCGTCACCGTCTCACCGCTGTTGGAGGCGGCACGCCGGGCCGCCGAACTCGCGGGCGGCGTGCGGGAGATCTTCGTGTGCGACAGCGCGCCCGGACACCGGTCGCTCATCGACATGCTGGCGTCCGCCGCCCCCGAACCGCAGGTCGACATCGACCCCGTGGCGGACATCGCGGCCCTGCCGTACTCGTCGGGCACCACGGGCATCCCCAAGGGCGTGATGCTCACCCACCGGCAGATCGCCACCAACCTCGCCCAGCTCGAACCCACCATCCCGGCGGGCCCCGGCGACCGCATCCTCGCCGTGCTGCCCTTCTTCCACATCTACGGCCTGACCGCTCTGATGAACGCCCCCCTGAGGCTGGGCGCCACGGTCGTCGTCCTGCCCCGCTTCGACCTGCCGACCTTCCTCGCGGCCATCCAGAACCACCGCATCACCGGCCTGTACGTGGCCCCGCCGATCGTCCTGGCCCTCGCCAAGCACCCGCTGGTCGCGCAGTACGACCTGTCGTCCCTGAAGTACATCGTCAGCGCCGCCGCACCCCTGGACGCGGCGCTCGCGGCCGCCTGCTCGCAGCGCCTCGGACTGCCGCCGATCGGCCAGGCGTACGGCATGACGGAACTGTCCCCCGGCACCCATGTCGTCCCGCTGGCCGCGATGCACGACGCGCCCGCCGGAACCGTCGGCAGGCTCATCCCCGGCACCGAGATGCGCATCGTCTCCCTCGACGACCCCGACAAGGACCTCGGCGTCGGCGAGCCCGGCGAGATCCTCATCCGCGGCCCCCAGGTCATGAAGGGCTACCTCGGCCGCCCCGACGCCACCGCCGCGATGATCGACGCCGACGGCTGGCTGCACACCGGCGACGTGGGCCATGTGGACGCCGACGGCTGGCTGTTCGTCGTGGACCGCGTCAAGGAACTCATCAAGTACAAGGGCTTCCAGGTGGCCCCGGCCGAGCTGGAGGCCCTCCTGCTCACCCACCCCGGTATCGCGGACGCGGCGGTGATCGGCGTCTACAACGACGACGGCAACGAGGTCCCGCACGCGTACGTGGTCCGTCAGCCGTCCGCCACCGACCTCTCCGAAGGAGAGGTCATGATGCACGTCGCCGAACGCGTCGCCCCCTACAAGCGCGTCCGCCAGGTCACCTTCATAGACGGCGTCCCCCGGGCCGCCTCCGGGAAGATCCTGCGCCGCGAACTACGAGCACTCAGGAAGGCAACGTGACACTGATCGGCCGCACACACGCGCGTGGCGTCGAAACCCTCACCCTCGACGCCCCGCACAACCGCAACGCGCTCTCGGCGGCACTCGTGGGCGAGCTGGCCGACGCGCTGACGGAGTGCGCCAAGGACACCGACGCACGCGCGATCGTCCTCACCCACACCGGCAACACCTTCTGCGCGGGCGCGGACCTGCGCGACCCGCCGCCCCCGGACGGACTGGTCACGCTGCTCCGCCAGATCGTGGAGCTGCCCAAACCCGTCGTCGCCCGGGTCACCGGCCACGTACGCGCGGGCGGCCTCGGCCTGCTCGCCGCCTGCGACATCTCGGCCGCGTCACCGCAGGCCACCTTCGCCTTCACGGAGGTCCACATAGGCGTGGCCCCCGCGGTGATCTCGCTGCCCCTCCTCCCGCGCACCGACCCCCGCGCCCTGGCCCGCTACTACCTCACCGGCGAACGCTTCACCGCACCGGAGGCGGCCCGCATCGGCCTGCTGACGACGCACGGCGAGGACGTCGACGAGACGCTGGCCCCCGTCCTGGACGGCCTGCGCAGAGCCGCTCCCCAGGCCCTGGCCGAGACGAAGGCACTGCTCACGGCTAAGGTGCTGGAAACCTTCGACCGGGACGCGGCCGACCTGACCGCGCTCTCGGCCCGGCTGTTCTCCTCCGCGCAGGCCCGCGAGGGGATGACGGCCTTCCTCGAAAGACGGGATCCGGAATGGGCGGTGTGAGCACCATCGGCGACCGCATGGGCCGTACGGACCGTGCGGACCGCGTGCCCAAGCAGGACCGCAGCCGCGCCACCCGGCAACGGCTCCTGGAGGCCGCCGTGGCCTGTCTCGCCGAACACGGCTGGGCGGGCTCCACGGTCTCCGTGGTCGCCGAACGCGCCGGCGTCTCCCGCGGCGCCGCCCAGCACCACTTCCCGACCCGCGAGGACCTCTTCACGGCGGCGGTCGAGTACGTCGCCGAGGAACGCTCGACGGCACTGCGGGCCCTGTTCCCCGAGGGCGCTGCGGGGGACCGCCGGGCGGTGGTGTCGGCGTTGGTCGACCTCTACACCGGCCCGCTCTTCCGCGCGGCCCTGCACCTGTGGGTGGCCGCGTCGAACGAGGAGCAGCTGCGCCCTCGTGTGACCGAGCTGGAGGCCCGAGTGGGCCGCGAGACCCACTGGATAGCGGTGGACCTGCTCGGCGCCGACGAGTCCCGCCCGGGCGTACGCGAGACGGTCCAGGGCCTCCTCGACATGGCCCGCGGCCTGGGCCTCGCCAACCTCCTCACCGACGACGCCGCCCGCCGGGACAGGGTGGTGGCGCAGTGGGCGGGGTTGCTGGAGGAGGTGCTGGGCTGAGGGCCTCCGATCTTCCCTCTGCCCTGCACCTAAGGGCGGCCGTCAGTCGTCATAGCGGCCGTCAGTCGTCCCCGTCGCCGTCATCGCCGTCGTCGTCCTGGGGCATCTCTTGCCGCCTCTGCTGCTCCTGCTGCCGCTCCTGCTCCAGCTCTTGAGCGCGCTTCTCCTCGTCCCGCCCCTGCCGAGCCGCGCTCGTCTCCGCCGCCGGGCTCGGGGTCGGAGACGGAGTCGGGGAAGCCGACGGGGACGGGGCCGACTCAAGAGAGGCCGGGGACGCGGACGTGCTCGGGCTCGGCGGGGCCTCGGACTTCGTGCCCTCGGACCCGGTGTTGTCGGGGGAGAACCACAGCATGCCGAGGAGCATCGCGATCATGAAGAGCACCGCTCCGGCTGCCGTGGCGGCCACGCGGCTGCTCCCGGACCGCGACCTCGATCTCGATCCGGATCTCGGTCCCGGTCTGTCCACGGACGCCGTCCCCTGGGCCGACGGCAGCATGTACGTCGTCGGGTTGCTGGTCCCACCCACCTGCTGCGACCCGGCCACCGAGGCCGACACCGCCGTCTGCCGCAGGGGCGGCGCAGTCACGTCGGGCAGTGGCTCCGGGCGCCCCTGCCAGGCGCCGCCGGTGAACCAGTCGGCGGCCTGCTGGGCGCTGGGCCGGTGCTCGGGTTCCTTGGCGAGCAGGCCGAGGAGGTAGCTCTCGAAGGCGGGCGGCAGACCGGGGACGCCCAGCTCGCGGGGCGGTACGGGGGCGGCGTCGAGGTGCTGGTGCAGGATGGCGACGGCCGTGTCGGCGTGGAAGGGCGGGCGGCCGGTCAGCAGCTGGTAGAGGACGCAGCCCAGCGCGTACACGTCCGAGGGCGGGCCGGCCGGCTGGCCCAGGGCCCGCTCGGGGGCGAGGTACAGGCTCGTGCCGACGATCTGGCCGGTCGCGGTGAGCGCCGCTCCGGGGTCGTCCAGGAAGCGGGCGATCCCGAAGTCGCCGATCTTGAGGGTGCCGTCGGCGTCCAGGAGCAGGTTGCCGGGTTTGATGTCCCGGTGGACGATGCCCTGCCGGTGCGCCGCGGCCAGCCCCGCGGCGGCCTGGGCGGCGATACGGGCCACGCGCTCGGCGGGCAGCGCCCCGGAGCGGGCCAGCGTCCGGGCGAGGTTTTCGCCCTCGACCAGCTCCATCACCAGGTAGAGCCGGTTGTCGTGCTCGCCGAAGTCCCGTACGCCGACCACGTTCGGGTGGTCGATCCGTGCCGCGGTCTGGGCCTCAAGCCGGAACCGGGAGGTGGCCGTGGGGTCGGAGTCCTGGGGCAGGAGGAGCTTGACGGCCACCTGCCGGGCGAGCGTCTCGTCGTAGGCCCGCCAGACCTCCCCCATCCCGCCGCGCCCGATCGACTCGCCCAGCCGGAAGCGGCCCGCTATCAGCACCTGTTTCCCCATCCCCATGCCGTGAGACGTCCTGATCGCCGCAGGCCGTAACTCACCACGTAGGGACGGGTGATGGTGGGTTGCCGCAGCCGCCCCAGCATACTGGCGGAGCGGATCAGTCACGTTCCGTGTGCGAGGGGCCCGCGGCCGGGCGGCGGGCGCCGGCGAGCGGCATCACGCGGAGCAGCGTGCCCCGCGTGATGACCAGCCCGTCGCAGGAGTACGAGCACGTAGGGGCACGCGCACGTAGAGGTACGCGCGCGTGGGGCTCAGTGCGCGATGTCCTCGTAGCCCACTACCTCGCGCGGGTCACGCGGGCCGGGGCCGATGTAGCGCGCGGACGGGCGGACGAGGCGGCCGGTGCGCTTCTGCTCCAGGATGTGCGCCGACCAGCCCGCCGTACGGGCACAGGTGAACATGGACGTGAACATGTGCGCCGGGACCTCCGCGAAGTCCAGCATGATGGCGGCCCAGAACTCCACGTTCGTGGCGAGGACACGGTCCGGACGGCGGGCGTGGAGCTCCGCCAGGGCGGCCTTCTCCAGGGCCTCGGCGACCTCGAAGCGCGGGGCGCCGAGTTCACGGGCCGTACGGCGCAGCACGCGCGCGCGTGGGTCCTCGGCGCGGTAGACACGGTGACCGAAGCCCATGAGGCGCTCGCCCTTGTCGAGGGTCTGCTTCACATACGCCTCGGCGTCGCCGGTGCGCTCGATCTCCTCGATCATGTGCAGGACACGGGAGGGGGCACCGCCGTGCAGCGGGCCGGACATGGCTCCTACGGCGCCGGAGAGGGCGGCGGCCACATCGGCGCCGGTGGAGGCGATGACGCGGGCCGTGAACGTGGACGCGTTCATGCCGTGCTCGGCGGCGGACGTCCAGTACGCGTCGACGGCGGCCACGTGCTTGGGGTCGGGCTCGCCGCGCCAGCGGATCATGAAGCGCTCGACGACGGACTGGGCCTTGTCGATCTCGCGCTGCGGAACCATGGGCAGTCCCTGGCCGCGCGCGGACTGGGCGACGTAGGAGAGGGCCATGACGGCGGCCCGGGCCAGGTCCGCACGGGCCTGCTCCTCGTCGATGTCCAGGAGCGGTTTCAGTCCCCACACGGGCGCGAGCATCGCGAGGGCGGACTGGACGTCCACGCGGATGTCGCCGGAGTGCACGGGGATCGGGAAGGGCTCGGCGGGCGGCAGGCCGGGCCGGAACGCACCGTCGACCAGCAGCCCCCACACATTGCCGAACGAGACGTGGCCGACCAGGTCCTCGATGTCGACGCCCCGGTACCGGAGGGCGCCGCCCTCCTTGTCCGGTTCGGCGATCTCCGTCTCGAACGCGACGACTCCTTCGAGCCCGGGTACGAAGTCGGACATCAGGCGGCTCCTCATGATGTGTGCGACAGGTGGGGTTGTATGTGGGACGACCACATGTCGGTCGGCAGAAATGACGTACGCCGATGGATCCACGGTCACGGACTCGGTTCGGTTCCGGATGCCGGGCTTACGGGCGTCCGGAGTTCCGAACCTCGGCGACTCGCGGTCCGGGGGCGTACCCCTGTGATGCCCCGTGCGGCTGGCGGTCATCCAACCGCGACGGCAACAGCACGATAACCCCGAGTGCCACCCTTGGGGAGGCCTTGCGGCACTCAGTGCCATGCAGTGACGAAGGCCACCGTCCCGGACGGCGCCCGCCCCATACGGCAAGATGACCGCGTGACCGACCGAGACGCCGTCCCCCTCGACCCCGCCGCGATGCGCAAGCAGTACCGGGCCGAGGGCCTCGCCGAGAACGACCTGGCCGCCACTCCCGTCGAGCAGTTCGCGCGCTGGTTCAAGCAGGCCGCGGCGGAGGCCCACCTCTTCGAGCCGAACGCGATGATCGTCTCCACCGCGGACGCCGAGGGCCGGCCCAGCTCGCGCACGGTGCTGCTCAAGCAGTTCGACGAGCAGGGCTTCGTCTTCTACACCAACTACGACTCCCGCAAGGCCCGCGACCTCGCCGACAACCCGTACGTCTCCCTGCTCTTCCCCTGGCACGCGATGGCCCGCCAGGTCATCGTCTCGGGCGTGGCCCGGCGCACAGGCCGCGACGAGACGGCCGCCTACTTCCGCACCCGCCCGCACGGCTCCCAGCTCGGTGCCTGGGCCAGCACCCAGTCCAGTGTCATCCCGTCCCGCGCCGAACTCGACGCCTCCTACACCGAGTTGGCCGCGCGTTACCCCGAGGGCGAGCAGGTGCCGGTGCCGCCGCACTGGGGCGGTTTCCGGGTGGCGCCGCAGGCGGTGGAGTTCTGGCAGGGCCGGGAGAATCGGCTGCACGACCGGCTGCGGTACGTGGCGGAGCAGGACGGGAGCTGGCGGGTGGAGCGGCTCAGCCCCTGAGGGCGGCACGGGCTCCGCACACGCAGACGACCCGCGAACTCGGGTCCTCCGCCGTGGCGGGGAGCCGGCCGGACGTGCCGGCGAGTTCGCGGGTCGGGTGACTGCTGGGATTGGGCCGGCTGCACGCGTCTGTCACGTGCTGGTCCGGCACCGCACTGGGTGGGGTGACGGGCCGCTAGCCCGCAGCCACCTCACGCGTCCGGTTCTCATACATCTGCCGAACCACCTCCCTTCTCGTGTGCTCCACACCCTAGGAAGCGGCTCGGCCCCGATCAACCGTTTTTTCGCGATGGACGTATCAGCACCGCTCACCTAGCGTTCCGATCATGACGCGCATGCCTGAACTTCGGATAACGCCGGTCGACGGCGAGGTCACGCTGGAGGAGTGGCGGCATGTCCACAACGTGATCGTTCCGCCCGCGGCCATGGATCTCGAAGACGCACGGGAGCGCAGCGGGCGGTACCGGCTGCGCAACGCGTACGTCGGTGACGTCCTGGTCGGCTGCTCGACCGTGCGGCCGCCCGAGGGCGAGGAGGCCGTGGCGACGGTCATCGCGCGCGTGCTGCCCGAGTACCGGCGGCGTGGGTACGGCATGGAGCTGTACGAGGACGGGATCGCGCACGCGCGCGTGCTGGGCGCCGGGGTGATCGAGACCTGTGTGCTGGCCGCCAACGAGGACGGGTTGCGGTTCGCCGAGGCGCGTGGGTTCGTGGAGGTCGACCGGTATGTGCTGGACGGCGAGAGCGATCTGTGGCTGGACCTGCGGTTGGAGCAGGTCACGCGCAGGGACACGTAGGCACGGGGCGGCGCGTACAACGATTCCCTCAATCTTGGGGAACACGGTGTGTGCTGCGTCACGTTCCAGTTAGATGATTGCAAGTGAGCGAACCGACGCGTCGTACGTGCGGACGCAGCTTGGCAGGGGGTCCATGTGAGTGCTTCCCGGCGTAGTGGGACCACCGACGAGCTGGGCCCGGACGAACCCGAGCGGGACGGTCCGGACGGTTCGGCGGCGGGGCCGGCGGGTTCGGAGGGTTCGGCAGGCGGTTCTGATCTGCTGGCCGCGCTGCTGGACGGGATGGACGCTGCCCTGTGCGCCTTCGACGCCGACGGGGTCGTCACCCATTGGAACCGTGAGGCGGAGCGGATCCTCGGGTGGAGTGCGGACGAGGCCGTCGGGCGGCACGGGTTCGCCGGGTGGGCGGTGCGCGAGGCCGACGCCGAGGAGGTCGAGGGGCGGCTGCTGTCCGCCATGCAGGCTCCCGGGCGGCAGGTGCACGAGTTCGCGCTGCTGACCAAGGACGGCGGGCGGGTGCTCGTACGGACCCAGTCGGCTGCCGTACGCGGCCCGGACGGGAAGCCCGCCGGTGTGTACTGCGCCTTCAGCGAGGTGCACGCGCAGATCGATCTGGAGCGGTCGATCGCGTTGAGCGAGGCGTTGTTCGAGGACGCGTCGTGGGGCGTCGTGCTCGTCGACGCCGACCTGCGGCCCGCCGTCGTGAACGCTCATGCGGCCCGGGCTCTGGGCATCGGGCGTACGTCCGTGCTGGGGCGGCCGCTCGGGGAACTGCTCGCCCAGGGTGTCGAGGAACTGGAGAGCGCGCTCACGCATGTGCTGGCGGAGGGCGCGCCGCCCGCGCCGGCCGAGGTCTGGGTGAGCGTACGGACGCCGGAGGGTGAGCGGCGCCGGTGCTGGCGCTGTGGCTTCGTACGGCTGGCCTCGCCGCTCGCGGAGGAGCCCGTGCCGTTGGGGGTGGGCTGGCTCTTCCAGGACGTGACCGCCGCCAAGCAGGGCGAGCAGGAGGCGGCGATGTTGCGGTTCCGGACGAACCAGCTGCATCGGGCCGCGCGGGCCGCCGCGGAGTGCGAGGACCCGGCGGAGGCGGCGACCGTGTATCTGGACTTCGCGCTGGCCGGGTTCGCCGATCACGCGCTGTTCGACCGGGTCGCGGGTGGGGCGGTTGTGGACGCGGACGCGGACACGGCGGAGCCGGTACGGCTGGTGCGGGTCGCCGTGACGCCCTCCGGGGCGCCGGGGCCGAGTCTGCTCGGCGGCGAGGCCGGGCTGCCGGTGCGGTACGGCGAGGGGCATCCGGCGTTGCAGTGCGTGGCCCGGGCCGGGTCGGTGCGGGCCGACGCGGGGAATCTGTCGGCGGAGAAGGCGCGCGAGTGGGCCGTGGGGCGGCAGTGGCCGGCCGACGTGGTGCACGCGCTGTGTGCCGTGTTGCGGAGCCGGGGGCGGACGTTGGGGGTCGTGACGTTTCTGCGGGGCGCCGGGCGGAGCGCGTTCGAGCGGAGCGACGCGGTGTACGCGGAGGACGTGGCGGTGCGGATCGCTTCCGCGTTGGATCTGGCGGGGGCGCTGGGCTCGGAGTAGCCGGGCTCGGAGCAGCGGTGCTCCGCCGTGCCCGGCGGTGCCACGCGGCGCCGGGTCAGTGCCGGTAGAAGATCCGGTCGCCGTACTTCTCGAACACTCGGTCGTTCCAGTCGAGGCCGCCGTCGACGTTCCCGGAGCGCAGGAGCGGGGGCTCGATGCCGCGCTCGGCCAGCGTGCTCGCCGCCGTGGCCATGACCGCCTGGAGCAGAGCCGACGTGACGACCGTGGACGCGGGCGCGAACGGGGCCGGGATGGTGTCGAGGGTGATCTCGGCGTCGCCGATCGCGATCTTCGAGTCGAGGACGATGTCGCAGTGGTCCTTGAGGTAGGTGCCGGAGACATGGCGGGACCGCGTCTGGGAGGCGTACGCCACCGAGGTCACGCCGATGACCCTGACGCCGCGGGTGCGGGCGCTCATGGCCATCTCCACGGGGAGGGCGTTGCGGCCCGAGAGGGAGATGATGATCAGCGCGTCGCCGTCGCGGAGGGGGGAGCTGTCCAGGACCGCGCTCGCGAGGCCGTCGACGCGTTCCAGGGCGGAGCCGAGGGTGGCGGGCATGACGTCGACGCCCACGACGCCGGGGACGGTGAGCAGGTTCATCAGGGCGAGGCCGCCGGCCCGGTAGACGAGGTCCTGGGCGGCGAGGGAGGAGTGGCCCGCGCCGAAGGCGAAGAGCCGGCCGCCGGCGGCGACGGTGTCGGCGAGCAGGGTGCCGGCCGCCCCGATGTTCTCGGCCTCTTCGTCACGCACCCGCTGGAGCAGGCCGATCGCGGCGTCGAAGAACTGGTCGGCCGGCTTGCTGTCGCTCATGCGGGGCCCTCCGGGTGGGGTGGTCGTCGGGTGACGGTGTGTTGCGGATCACCGTGCGGTCTGGACCAGTGCGGTGTCAATACGGCCGGATGCCCCCGCTCGGCCGCATGGCTGGCCCCCGTGTAACCCGTTGGTTTCAACGGCGCGGCACGGTTGTCAGTGGTATCCGGCAGAATTGAGTGCAGGGCCAGCGCACGCGCCGCGGAGCTGTCTCGCTTCCGGCTGAGCTAATCGCAGAGCTAATCGAGGGGCACGTATGTCCGGACTGATCGACACCACGGAGATGTATCTCCGCACCATCCTCGAGCTGGAGGAGGAAGGTGTGGTCCCCATGCGCGCCCGGATCGCCGAGCGGCTGGACCAGAGCGGGCCGACCGTCAGCCAGACGGTGGCGCGGATGGAGCGTGACGGGCTGGTGTCCGTGGCGTCCGACCGGCACCTGGAGCTCACGGACGAGGGGCGCCGCCTGGCCACCCGCGTCATGCGCAAGCACCGCCTCGCCGAGTGTCTGCTCGTCGACGTGATCGGGCTGGAGTGGGAGCAGGTGCACGCCGAGGCGTGTCGCTGGGAGCACGTGATGAGCGAGGCCGTGGAGCGGCGCGTGCTGGAGCTGCTGCGGCACCCGACCGAGTCGCCGTACGGCAACCCCATCCCGGGCCTTGAGGAGCTCGGCGAGAAGGACGGCGCCGATCCCTTCCTGGACGAGGGCATGGTCTCGCTGGCCGACCTCGACCCGGGCGTCGAGGGCAAGACGGTCGTCGTGCGCCGTATCGGCGAGCCGATCCAGACCGACGCGCAGCTGATGTACACGCTGCGTCGGGCGGGGGTGCAGCCCGGCTCGGTGGTGAGTGTGACCGAGTCCGCGGGTGGTGTGCTGGTGGGCAGCGGTGGCGAGGCGGCCGAGCTGGAGGCGGACGTCGCCTCCCACGTGTTCGTCGCCAAGCGCTGAGTCATCGGCGCTTGTCCATCCCGGGTACCTCCCGGGTCCTTCCCGGGTCCATCCCGGGTTCTTTCCTGCGCTCCCTCCGGCGTAATTCCCGGTAGCGGAGCGGGAGTTGTGGCGATCCGTCGAACGCGTCGAATCCAAGATTCACTCCGCCAAATCGCAGCGCTCGGACCCATCGCGTGCGAGGCTGTCGCGTGAGGCATATGACCTGAGAGCTCTGGGCCGTGTCGGCAGCGATGCGACGGCCGGTGAGGGGGCGGGCGGATGTGCCGTGGTTGTGGAGAGGGCCCCGGCGCCTTGCGGCGCCGGGGCCTGTCCTCCCCTGTGCTGACCCGGAGCCCCGAGCTCCCAGGGTCATCCCCCTCGGACCGGTTTCCCCGATCGGTCCGCCTCCCGGTGAAGATCTCCCCTCAGCAGGGGCGATCAATCCTTGCGGGGGGTCACTCGAATGAGGGGTGTTGGCCGCGGAGACCGCATTTTCGAATAGGGGTTCGATAGTCTGCGGGTGACGGTTCACGCGGAACGTGCGCTTCAGGTATGTGCGCATAAGATCACGTGAGGCACACAGGACATGCACATCGCGTGCAAGAGCATCGACGGCGCCTGTGACGCAGGTGGCGCCGGTGCTCGCGCGAGCGATGGCGGATACGGCAGGCACAGCACGCACGGCAGGCAGGACGTGGTTCACAGGATCGGCGGGCTCGACCGGGAGCGAGCAGTCCGAGGGGAGCTTGGGGGGTGCCAGGATCTATGGCGCGGCGCATCGACGTGACAGGGACAGGCGGCGTACGGCTCGCGGCCTGGGAGTTCGGCGACCCTCCCAAGACCGACCCTCCGATGGAGCACGACGGGGCAACCGGCGTCCTCTTACTGCACGGCCTGATGGGGCGCGCCTCCCACTGGGCCTCCACCGCCCGCTGGCTCTCCGAACGGCACCGTGCGGTCGCACTCGACCAGCGCGGCCACGGCCGGAGCGACAAGCCGGTGCGGGCCGCCTTCACGCGCGAGGCGTACGTCGACGACGCCGAGGCGGCCCTCGAACAGCTCGGCCTAGCCCCGGTCGTCCTCATCGGCCACGCCATGGGCGCGCTGACCGCCTGGCAGCTGGCCGCCAAGCGGCCCGACCTGGTGCGCGGCGTGATCATCTGCGACATGCGGGCCTCCGCGCTCGGGGCGGCCTCGCAGCGGGAGTGGGCGGACTGGTTCAAGTCCTGGCCCGTTCCCTTCGCGACGCTGGCCGACGTACGCAAGTGGTTCGGCGAGGACGATCCATGGGTCGAGCGGCCCAATCCCGCGCGGGGGGAGTTCTACGCCGAGGTGATGCACGAGTGCGAGGACGGGTGGCGGCCGGTCTTCGAGCTGGACCAGATGCTCACCTCGCGGGAGACGTGGGTGTACGACGCGCACTGGGAGGAGTTGGCTCAGGTGCGGTGCCCTGCGCTGGTGGTGCGTGGGCTCGATGGGGAGTTGGGGCGGGCGGAGGCGCAGGAGATGGTGCGGGTGCTGCCGCGGGGGGAGTATGCGGAGGTGGCTGACGCGGGTCACTTGGTGCATTACGACCAGCCGGACGGGTGGCGCGCGGCGATCGAGCCGTTCCTTGATGCGGTGCGGGGTGACGCCGGGCGCCTATGAGCTCGGTGCTTTCTGAATGTATGGCGGCTGCGGGCCGGTTGTGGTTGATCGCGCCCACGCGGCGGAGCCGCATATCGAGCACAGCCCCGCGCCCCTGAAGGGGCGTTGCAGCCCTGTGCCCCGTAAAGAACCGTCAGCCCTTGCTCACCGCCGTGAGGATCTCCGGTAGGCGGGCCGCTGTGCGTGGGGCCGCGAGGCGTAGGCCCAGCCAGGTGAGCGCCGCTCCGTATGCCGTGCCCGCCGGCAGCAGCAGCCACGTCCAGGCGTCCCCGTCCTCACTCACGTTCAGCCAGATCGTCACCGCGATGACGGGCGCGCAGAGCAGGGCTGCCGCGATCATGCCGCCGAAGATGGAGATCCAGGCCAGGCCCGACTGTCCGGGAGCGACGTTCTTGTAGCCCTCCTGGGGGATGGAGTACGGGAAGCGGGCCGATGTCCAGGCGCCTGTCGCCAGCATCGCGCCGAGGAGGGCGAAGGACAGGCCGAGGACCTCGGGCAGCTTGGGCCAGTCGCCGAGGAGCGCCGTCGTGAGGATGGTGACGAGGGCGGCGTAGGGGAGAGTGATCAGCAGCAGGGCCAGCGCCCGGCCGCGCAGCTCGACGTAGGCGTCCCGGGGGGACGAGATCGTCATCGCGACCATCCAGAAGGCGGACGTGTCCTGCCCGAACTGGTTGTACATCTGGATGCCGAGCATCCCGGCGGCGAAGCAGGCGAAGTAGATCGAGCCGGTGCCCTGCAGGGCGTTGAAGAGCGGCACGATCAGGCCGATGGCGAGCGAGGTCACCCAGGCCGCCTTGGTCTTGGGGTCGCGCCAGACGTACCGCAGGCTGCGCTCCATGACGGTGCCGGTGCGGCCGGCCGGCAGGAAGCGGGCCAGTCCGTTCGAGGTCCGTTCCCGTACGGCGGACTCGGTGGCCGCCTGGAGCGTGGAGCCGTCGGGCGCCGTCATCAGCCGGGTCAGATGCCGTGACCATACGGCGATCAGCGCCACCAACGCGCCCGCACTCAGGGCGAGTTGGAGGAGCCCGACGCCGTACGAACCCTCGCTCACCGACCTCACCGCCCCGATCGCGGACGCCGGCGGCACCCACCGCAGCACCTCCGCCGCCGGATCGAGCTCGCCGAGCCCGGACGAACCCAGCCGCTGCGCCCCGAAGTTCACGACCTGCGCGCCGATCGCGATGACGAGCCCGCTCAGCACCGCAAGATCGCGTCCCTTCCGGCTGGTCAGCAGCCGGATGTTGGCCGCGGCGACGGCCCGCGCGAGCGCCACGCACACCAGCAGGGCCAGGACGACCCCGATGACCCCGACGACGTACGCCACCGCGCCCCGCGCGAGAGCGATCACGGACCCGGCGAACAGGCACAGCGTGAACAGCGGCCCTATCCCCACCAGCGAGGCCGCGAGCAGGGCCCGTACCAGTGGCTTGGGGCGCAGCGGCAGCATCACCAGCCGCGTGGGGTCGAGGGTCTCGTCGCCGCCGGGGAAGAACAGCGGCATCACGGCCCAGCCGAGCGCGAGCACCGCGACCAGCAGGACGACCACGGAGTCCGCGTGCGCGTTGCCGCGCAGCAGGACCAGCCCGAGGAACTGCAGGGCGGCGAAGAGGAGGACCAGGACGGCCGAGGCGATGTAGGCGGCCCGCCGCCCGGCGGACTGCCGCAGCCCGTTCCGCAGCAGGGACAGCTTCAGCCGTACGACGACCGCGGTGACGTCCGTGCTCATCGCGCCGCCCCGCCGCCGAGCCAGTCGAGATCGGTCCCGGCGTCGCGGCCGTTGGCGCCGACGAGTTCGAGGAACGCCTGCTGCAGCGAGGCCGCGTCACCGCGCACCTCGGCGAGGGTGCCGTGGGCCCGGATGCGCCCGGCGGCCATCACGGCGACCCAGTCGCACAGCGACTCGACGAGCTCCATGACATGGGAGGAGAAGACGACGGTCGCGCCGGAGGCGGTGTAGCGCTCCAGGACGCCGCGGATGGTCTGCGCGGAGACGGGATCGACGCCCTCGAACGGCTCGTCCAGGAACAGCACTTCGGGATTGTGGAGCAGAGCGGCCGCGAGCCCGACCTTCTTGCGCATACCGGTCGAGTAGTCGACGACCAGTTTGTGCTGGGCCCCCGCCAGATCGAGTACGTCGAGCAGTTGCGTGGCCCGCTTGTCGACCTCGGCCCCGGGCAGCCCGCGCAACCGCCCCGAGTACGCGAGCAGTTCCCGCCCGGAGAGCCGCTCGAAGAGCCGCAGCCCTTCGGGCAGCACCCCGATGCGTGCCTTCACTTCGACGGGATCCCGCCACACGTCGTGGCCGACGACGGAGACGGACCCCTGATCGGGCCGCAGCAACCCGGTCACCATGGAGAGGGTCGTGGTCTTCCCGGCCCCGTTGGGCCCGACAAGCCCGATGAACTTCCCCGCAGGCAACTCCAGATCAATCCCGGCAACAGCAACTTGCTGCCCGAACCGCTTCCAAAGCCCACGCACACATACGGCCGACGTCATGAACGCCAACCTAAAGGGGCGCGGGGAACTGCGCGACAAGCCACAACGAACCCGCAGCCGCCGACGGCGAATGCGAGGCAGATAAGTAGGCGCTACCGATCCCGCCCGCAGGCATACGCAAGCGGCGAGATCAACTCCTCCGCATCCGGCAGCCACCGATTCGCCGGAGTAGGCCGGCAGGCCCACTGCACAGCCCCCCGGGACCCGAACCGCGTAGGAGGCCCGGCGACATACGCCCCCTCCCCGAGCGCGATCAGATCGAGCGACCCGACCGACCACCCCAACTTCCGCACCAGCTCGGGCACCTTCACCGACGCACCCGGCAACACGAAGAAGTGCATCCGGCGATCCGGCGTCAACGTCACCGGCCCCAGCGACAACTCCATCCGCTCCATCCGGGCCAGCGCGAGAAACCCGGCCGTCTCCGGAACGGAGATCGCGTCGAAGGTGCGCCCCGTCGGCAGCAGGATCGACGCGTTCGGCTGCTTCTGCCACATCCGTCGCGCGACCGTCGCGCTCCCCGTCGCCTGCGTCGCCCAGTCGGGGCGCGTGGCGTGCGCGCCGGGCGCGGGGCAGGCGGCGTCGCCACAGGAGCACAGCTGCACCCCGTCGACGGCTTCCAGCCAGGTACCTGGGAACACGTCCCAGTGGCGTTCCTCGGCGTAGCGAACGGCGGTCTCCAGCAGCGTTTCGCCGCGCTGCTTGGGAATCTGTGCGGCTTCGGTGGCCGGGATCGTCTCTTCCACGCTGAACACAACTCCCGCACCCACCTCGGGTTACGGCCGGAGCGCGCGCGGGGGAGGAGCATTGATTCCTCATCTGGGGCGCATGGGTGCATGTGTGGGGGCGCGCAGGAGGATCCACGGTCCGAGCTGGGTAGCCAACTGTGGGGTCGGGTTCCGCCTTTACCCCGGCAATCCTCGCAAGCCTCGCATTTTCGGTATGCCGACGGGGCATTGATCTTCACGGCCGGTTCCTTTCGGTGCACCGCGGGTGCTCCGGGCCGGAGTCGGCCGGCGGAAGAACGTCAACTCGGTGCGTGGGCAGGCACCGCAGCCACAGGGGGTACGCCATGGCCGCTAGGCCTCTCGTCGCGCGACAGCCGAACGAACGGCTGCAGGCGCTCATCCAGGAAGCGGGCTGCTCGAACGCCGGGCTGGCCCGCCGGGTCAATATGTGCGGCGCCGAGCACGGCCTCGATCTGCGCTACGACAAGACATCCGTGGCCCGTTGGCTACGAGGACAGCAGCCGCGGGGACGGGCGCCGGCGATCATCGCGGAGGCGCTCGGCCGCAAACTGGGCCGTACGGTCACGATCGACGAGATCGGCATGGCCAACGGCAAGAATCTCGCGTCCGGCGTCGGTCTCCAGTTCTCGCCGACGGTACTGGGGGCCATCGAGCAGGTCTGCGAGCTGTGGCGCAGCGACGTCGGGCGGCGGGACTTCCTGTCCGGCTCGTCCGTCGCCGCGTCCGCGCTGGTCGAGCCCAGCCGGGACTGGCTGATCTCGTCGCCGGACTCGCAGGTGGCGCGCTCGGCGGGGCCGCGGGTGGGGCAGTCCGACGTGGCGGCCGTGCGCGCGATGACGCAGGCGCTCGTAGACCTTGATCACCAGTACGGCAGCGGGCATGTGCGGCCGGTCGTCGTGCACTACCTGAACAGTGTCGTGTCCGGGCTGCTCGCCGGGTCGTACCGGGAGGCGATCGGGCGGGAACTCTTCGCCGCCGTCGCGCGATTGACCGAGCTCGCCGGGTACATGGCCGTCGACACCGGGCAGCCGGGGCTCGCGCAGCGGTACTACATCCAGGCGTTGCGGCTGGCGCAGGCGGCGGGCGACCGGGGGTACGGCGGGTATGTGCTGGCCGCCTCCATGAGCCACCTCGCCGCGCAGCTCGGGAACCCGCGCGAGATCGCGCAGTTGGCACGGGCGGCGCAGGAAGGGGCGCGGGGGCGCGTGACCCCGCGCGCGGAGGCGATGTTCTACGCGGCCGAGGCGCGAGGGCATGCGTTGATGGGGGACGCGCGGGCCGCCCAGGTGGCGTCCGGGCGGGCCGTGACCGCGCTGGAGACGGCTGAGCCGGAGTCCGGGGACGACCCGGCGTGGATCGCGCACTTCGACGAGGCCTATCTCGCCGACGAGTTGGCGCACTGTCACCGTGACCTCGGCCAGGCCGAGGCGGCGGCGCGGCGCGCGGAGGAGTCGCTGGCCGGGCTCCCGGAGACCAAGGCGCGGCGCCGGGCGATCGGCTATGTGCTGCTCGCCACAGCACAGGTCCAGCAGCGCGAGGTCGAGCAGGCCTGCCACACCGGGCTGAAGGCCGTCGAACTCCTGGAGACGCTCCGCTCCAACCGGGGCGCCGAGTATCTGGAGGATTTCCAGCAGCGGCTGGAGCCGTTCCGGGACGAGCCGGTGGTAAGGGAGTTCGGGGCCCGGCTGGACCTTCAGGCCGCGGCATGAAACCAGGGGGTACGACGGCGTGAACGGCAGGGAAATGAAGGCGCCGGCGTGAAGGGAGGGGCTTAACAGCGGATTGGGGGACGTTGCTGTTACCGCGGTCACAGGGACGCAGGTCACGTCCTTGGCCGCGTAGCAGCCGGAACGTGGGACCCGGTAGCGTGAGCCGACGATTCCGAAGGTCCCCCATTCGTAGGAGTCCCGGTGGCGCAGAGTGGACAGGGCGAGGAGCCCGCGGCGCGGCAAGCGCGCGAAGGCATCGTGCTGCCCTCAGACGGCGGTGAACCGCTGCTGCCGGGCATGACGGGCCAGCCGACGCCGATACCGGCGACGCCGCCGACCGCACCCCCGCCCTCGGCGCCGCCCGGCGGCCAGGCCTGGGGCACCCCGTGGGGACCCGACCAACCCCCGACCCCGCCGCCCGCCGCGCCGGGCCAGGCCTGGGGAGCACAGCCCGGTCAGCCCTGGAGCGGGCAGGACCAGTCGTACCAGCCGCAGGCACCGGCCCCGTCTCCGTGGGGCGCCGCGCCGGAGGGCGCCGCGGGCATACCGACCCAGCCGCTGCCGCCGGAAGGCGGGGCGTACGGCGGGGGTGTGCCGGGTGCCCAGAGTGCGCCGCCGAGCATGCCGTCGTACGGACATGGCGCCCCGGCCGGTTCGCCGCTGCCCGCGCCGCAGCCGCCGTACGGGCAGAGCGGTCCGTCTTCGACGTCGCTGCCGCCTGCCGGCGGGGAGACGTACGGTGCTCCCGGCCCCGGTGGTGCGCTGCCGCCTGCCCAGCAGGGTGGCCCGGGCGCGCTGCCGCAGTCCCCGCACGCCGGCTCCAACCCGCCGCTGCCGCCCGGGGGTGGGCAGGCTTACGGCGCTCCGGGTGGGGGTGCGCCGCTGCCGCCCGCCGCGCACGGCGTCTCCGACGCGCTCCTCCCGCACGGCGGTGCCGGTGCGGGTGGCTTCGGGGCTCCGTTGCCGCCTGCCGACGAAGGCGCCACTCAGTACATACCGCCGGTCAGTGCCGCCCCTTCGGGTGCGGACGACCAGGCCACCCGCTTCATACCGCCCGTCGGTGCGGCCGGCGCACCGCCTGCGCCCTCCGCGTCCGAGGGCGCTACGCAGTACATCCCGCCGGTGGGGCCGGGCGCGTTGCCGCCCGAGGTGTCCCATGAGAGCACCCAGATTCTGGGGCGGGTCCGGCCGGGCGGCGGTGCCGGGCCGATGCCGCCCTCGTCCGGGCCCGACGCCGAGGCCACGCGGTACATCCCGCCGGTGCCCGGTCAGGCGGGCGGGATGCCGCAGGGCGGTGCGCAGCGGCAGCCGCTCTCCGACTTCGACAACCTCTTCCGCAGTGAGCCGGGCGGCGAGCCCCCGGCCGCGGCCACCCAGCAACTGCCCCGCTTCCAGCAGCCGCAACCGCAGCAGCAGGGCCGGCCCGGGGCGGCGTACTTCCCGCCCGGCCCGAACGACCCGCACAGCCCCTACGGTCCGGGTGGTGACGACGGTGGCCGGGGCCGCCGCGGCGGTCGTACGGGCTCGCGGGTGCCGCTCATCGCCGCCGTCGGCGTCGGGATCGCCGTGCTCGGCATCGGCGCGGGCGCGCTGCTCGCCGGTGGGGGCGACGACGACAAGAAAAGCGACGAGAACAGGCCCGCCGCGGCCACGGCCCCGGCGACGGAGGGTTCCTCCTCGCCGTCCGCCGACCCGGCCGAGCAGCAGGCGATCGCCCTGGACAAGCTCCTCGCCGACAGCGGGGACAGCCGTACCGCCGTGATCAACGCGGTGGCCGACGTGAAGTCCTGCAGCAACCTCGCGCAGGCCGCCAAGGACCTGCGGGCTGCGGCCGGGCAGCGCAACCAGCTGGTCACCGACCTGTCCAAGATCGAAGTGGACCAGCTCCCGAACCACACCGAGCTGACCACCGCGCTCACCAAGGCGTGGCAGGCATCGGCGTCCGCCGACAACCACTACGCGGCGTGGGCCGACCAGGTCGCCGGCAACAAGAAGCTGTGCAGGAAGGGCCAGGCCCGCTCCACCGGCCAGACCCAGGCCGGCAACCGCGCCAGCGGCACCGCCAGCGAGCAGAAGAAGTCGGCCGCGCAGCTGTGGAACACGATCGCCAAGAAGTACGGCCTGACCGAGCGCCAGCCGACCCAGCTGTAGGGCAGGTCCGGGCAGGACCGGGGGGCGGGGCCCGGGCGGTCAGTTCAGGTCGGCGTTCTGCAGCGTCTTCGTCACGTCGATGAAGCCCTTGCGGGCCGCCACCAGCCGGCCGTCCCGTACGACCTGAAGGGTCACCTTGCGGTTGACCAGACGGGGGAAGCCGACGGAGGCAAGGACGTCCTGGAACTTCCACTGCAGGGTGGGGGTCAGTCCGCCCGTGGAGACCTTCAGGCCGTCGTTCAGGGCCTCGCGCACGGAGTCGGCGTTCACCTCGCCGCCGTCCAGCGACTCGACGACCTTCTTGAACACCGTGTACGCGATCCATGTGGTCTGCACACCGGCGTCCGCGGGATCGATGCGGTTGTCGCCGAAGGCCTGCTCGCTGATCACCTTCTTCATGGCGTCCCAGCGCGGATCGCTCGCCACGGGGTACCAGCCGGTGATGTACGACCCCTCGTACGGGCTCGACGCCCCGCCGGTCGCGTTGATCACCGTCTGGTCGACGCTGCCCAGGACGGTGGCGGTGCGCACGTCGGGGTAGTCCCCGCGGGACCGCCGGAAGGAGTCCATGAAGGTGCTGTTGCGGTCGCCGAGGGCGGGCACCACGCAGCCCGTGTCCGACAGGTCGTCGGTGGCGTAGGCCAGGGCCCGCACCGACTGGCTGCCGTACTCGGTGGCGTCCTCCTCGGCCAGCTGGTCGCCCGAGACGCTGTGCCCGCCCGCCTTGAGGCCGGAGTCGAGCAGGGGCGGCAGCTCGTCGCCCGCGATGCTGTCGGGGCGTACCAGGGCGACGGGGCCGCATCGGCCGGCCAGTTCCTTGCCGAGGCCCGCCAGGAGGGTGGGCTGGCCGCCGTTGACGGGGTAGGAGAGGGGGCTGGTGAACTCGGAGTTGGTGACGCCGTAGCCGCCTATGTACGGGATGCCGGCGCCCTCCAGCGAGGGCAGGAAGGTGTCGCCGTACTGGCTGTAGGAGCCGAGGACCGCGACGACGTTCTCCTCGACCGCGCGGTCGGCGCACTTCGCCGCGGCCACGCTGTCGTTGTGGTCGTTGCAGGTGAGGACCTTCAGCTTGCGGCCGCCCAGGCCGCCGTGGGCGTTGATCCAGCGGGCGTACGCCTGCGCGAAGGCGGGCACACCGGGCTTGTTGGTGGCCTTGGTGTTCTGCGGTGCCCAGGTCATGACGGTGATCGGGTCATCCCCGGAACCCCCCGAGGCACCGGGGATGACGCCGCATCCGACGGCGAGCGACGCACACACCACCAGGGCGGCCGCAGAGCGAGCCGCTGCTCTCGCGGGCCGGTTGGTGATCGCGGGGAGGTAGGTGCTGCGTGTGCGAGGCCTGCCGGTCATGGACACGCACGATTCCGCCACACAACAAACCCGGGCGTGACCCATGGTGATCAACAGGTGACCAGAAGGTGAATTACGGGGGCCGGTGAGGCGCTTGTGAAGGAGAACGTACGATCGATGACCGTGCAAGGTTCGGATAGCTCTTCCCGTCGCGGCCGTCGCTCATCCACCATGGGCGGCATGCCACTCAACGACATGCCGTGGTGGCGCTGGCGCAGCAATGTGCGCTCCGCGCTGCACATGCTCTCCGACCAGGTGTTCCAGCGGGACGTCTGGCTGGCCGGCGTCGACGGGTACGGCGACGTCACGGACGCCGTCTACCGCCTGGTCGAGGACACCTGGCTGGACAACTGGTCCGCGGAGAAGTACGTCGGAACGATATTCCGGGACTCGCAGGAGGCGGCGCTCGTCGACACCGCCGTGCTGCGGGTGCTGCGGATCATGCACCAGGTCGGCCCGGACGCGCCCGTCTCCGCGTACATGGAGCACCAGGGGTGGCCGGAGGCGGTGCGGGCGGCGCGGGACGCGCATGTCCGGATGGCCATGGCCGACGGCGAGGAACCCGACACCCCGCCGAGCACACTGGAGGTGCTGCGGATCATGACGCGGTCCGCGTAACGGGACGGCTGTCCGCCGCGGGGGTCGGATATGGGACCCTGTGCTGCATGAACGAGCAGTCCACCCGAGCCGCGGTCCGCGCCGAGCAGTACGTCCTCATCCTGTCGTGCCCCGACAAGCAGGGCATCGTGCACGCCGTGTCGAGCTACCTCTTCATGACCGGCTGCAACATCGAGGACAGCCAGCAGTTCGGCGACCACGACACGGGACTGTTCTTCATGCGCGTCCACTTCTCGGCGGAGTCGCCGGTGACGGTGGACAAGCTGCGGGCGAGCTTCGCGGCGATCGGTGACTCCTTCCATATGGACTGGCAGATCCACCGGGCCGAGGAGAAGATGCGGGTCCTGCTGATGGTCAGCAAGTTCGGGCACTGCCTGAACGACCTGTTGTTCCGCGCCAGTATCGGCGCGCTGCCGGTGGAGATCGCCGCCGTGGTGTCCAACCACACCGACTTCGCCGAGCTCGTGGGGTCGTACGACATCCCCTTCCACCACATCCCGGTGACCAAGGACAACAAGTCCGAGGCCGAGGCGCAGCTGCTGGAGCTCGTGCGCGAGGAGGGCGTGGAGCTGGTCGTGCTGGCCCGCTACATGCAGGTCCTCTCGGACGACCTGTGCAAGCAGCTGAGCGGGCGGATCATCAACATCCACCACTCCTTCCTGCCGAGCTTCAAGGGCGCGAAGCCGTATCACCAGGCTCACGCCAGGGGCGTCAAGCTGATCGGCGCCACGGCTCACTACGTCACCGCCGATCTCGATGAGGGGCCGATCATCGAGCAGGAGGTCGAGCGGGTGGGGCATGGCGTCACGCCGGATCAGCTGGTGGCGATCGGGCGGGATGTGGAGTGCCAGGCGCTGGCGCGGGCCGTGAAGTGGCATGCCGAGCGGAGGATTTTGCCGAACGGGCGGCGGACGGTCGTGTTCGCCTAGTAGCTCGGGTGGTTGTTGTTTCGAGGGCGGCTGCGGGTGTGGGTGCTGGTCGCGCAGTTCCCCGCGCCCCTGAAAAGGTAGGCCCAGTGGGCCGACCTCCAGGGGCGCGGGGAACTGCGCGAGCAACCACGAACTACCCGCAGCCGCCCGTGAATCCGCAACCAGCCCCTACATCCGGCTCAAACTCGCCGCCGCGAACAGCACATCCCTGATCGCCTCCCGATCACCCACCTGCCCCGCCGCCGCCTCCGTCGGAGACACATGGCCCGCGGCAAGGCGGCAGAACTCCCCGCCGTCCAGGGCGACATGCGCCACCTCATGCTCCGCGGAGCCCACCGCCGCCGGGGAGTCCAGGGGGATCAGCCACTGACCGCCACCGGAGCCCTCGATCTCCAGCCGGAGGCTACGGCCCGGCTCTCCCGCGGGGACGAGGTGACGGTGCGGGCCACCGGGAGGCGGCGCCGCCAGCCCCGCTCGGCGGCGCGCGGCGAGGACCGTGGGGAGCATGCGGGCGGCCAGGTCGACCATGCTGTGCAGGTCGCGGCCGGACGGCGGCTCGTACGGGTAGTCCACCGCCTCGGCGATGTCCTCCGCGTGCACCCAGCACTCGAAGGCGCGGTCCAGCATCGCGTCGTGCAGCGGCAGTTCGAAGTCGCCGTACGGCACCGAGAGGCGGCCCGTGCCGCCGCCCGTGAAGGACGCCGTGCGGACCAGGTCGTGGGTCTGCTCGCGCCACGGGGCCCGTACGGCGCGCGTCGGCGGATAGTGCGAGGCCCGCCAGTAGGCCTCGGTGCGCGCGGACGGGGTCGGGTGGTCCGCGGCCACGTCGCCCATCGGGTCCTGGAGGCCCAGCGCGATCGCCACGAGACCGTCGACCGTCAGCAGATGCGCGATGACCCCGGCGACGGTCGTACGGCGGCTCGTCGGCTCGTCCTTCTCGAACCACCGCAGCCGCACGGGCGCGTGCCACTCGGCGTCGCCGAAGTCCTGCAGCAGGGCGTCGAGACGGGCCGTCTGGGCGTCGTACGCCGTCGCCCACTCCGGCACCGGGATGCGCGGTGGGCGGTGCTCCAGGCAGCCCTCCAGGACGCGGGTGCGCAGGGACGGGTCCAGGTCGAGGGTCTCCGGCGGGTGGAGCAGACCGACCGCCTCGCGCAGCCGGCGTGCCTCGTCCGCGCAGGCACCGCAGTCGCCGAGGTGCTCCTCCACGGCCGCCGTCTCGTCCGCTGAGCAGGCGGCCAGCGCCCACGCGCCGAGCAGCGACTTCAGGACCCGGTGTTCGAGCAGGAGCGGGGCCGGGCGCGGGGCCGGGTCCCCGAGGTCCTGCGGGCGCAGGTCGGGCAGGGGCTGCCCGGTGTCCTCGACGGAGGCGCGGGGGAGCGGTATGCGGGGCGGCTGGTCCGGGCTCGGCTCGGGGGCGGGGCGCCGGTCGTCGCCGTTGCCGCCGTTGCCGCCGCTCATGCGGTCGGCTCCGCGCGGGGTGTCTCCGGGGCCGTTCTCGTATGGCTCCTCACCCCTGTGTCCCTCCTGGCCTCCGTGTCCCCCCGGACCCTCGTGCTCGTCGTACGCCTCGAACCGTCCCGCCTCGTTCACACCGCGCCCCCGTATCCCGGCGGCGCCCCCGGCGCGGCTCCGGCGTCATGGGCCGTGGAGAGCAGTTGCAGGCCCAGTCGGAGGCGGCGGCGGGCCTCGTCCTCGGTGACGCCGAGGTCGGCGGCGGTCTGGCGGTAGTCGCGGCGCTGGAAATAGGCCAGCTCAAGGGCGGCGCGCAGCGGGACGGGCATCGACTGGGCGATGTAGTCGGCGCGGGCGGCGACCGAGGCGTGCCGCACCTTGCGCTCCAGTTCCTCGGTGGAGCCCTGGCCGCCGGCCTGGACGAGGGCGGCGGTCTCGGTGGCGCGCAGCCGCTGCACGGCGAGGCGGTGGGTCAGTGCGGCGACCCAGGAGCGCAGCGGGCCCTGCTTGGGGTCGTAGGTCTCCGGGTGCTGCCAGACATGGGCGAAGACGTCGCGGGTGAGGTGGTCGGCGGCGCGCTCGTCGCCCAGCACGGTGTGGGCGAGGCCGTGCACCAGCGAGGCGAACCGGTCGTAGAACTCGCCGAGGGCGGCCGCCTCACCGCGGACGAGACGCTGCTGCATCTTGCGGTCCCAGCGGGGCGGTGCGTCCTTCTTCGCCATACGGCCCCCCTCACCGGTCCGTTCTGTCCAGCGTGCGTCCGTCGTCTCCCCGAATGTAGTCGGCACGTCGGACAGCGCACGCCCCTTTGTCGCAATGTGCGCCCCTTGAAGAGCCATGGCTGGTGACGCACCTCGCACTCGTGATAGGGGGCTCCGGTGAGGGATCCAGGGCCTCGCACCCGCTCGGTTACCCGGACGTAGTGCGATCAGACCTGATCGAACAGGATCGAATGCGATGGAAACAAGCCTCTTCTGATCGGTGACCGTTTCTTGGAGGGTGTTTCAGGGAACAGCCGCTGGGCAGCCGCGCTGCAAGGAAGCGTAGGAGTCGCTTCCGTTTCGGCGAGTCCGGCGAGCGAGGGGCGTGGTGGTGACGGTGAAAGTGACCGGCGGCGAGCGGGGCGACTGGGCCGTGCTCCAGGTGTCGGGCGAGCTGGACCTGGTGACCTCGCCGGTGATGCGTCAGCACATCCATGACGTCGTGGCCGAGGGGCGCCACAGCCTCGTCCTGGACCTCTCCGAGGTCCTGTTCTGCGACTCCAGCGGGGTCGGCGTCCTCATCGCCGCCCGCCGGCTGATCCGCTCCTGCCAGGGCAGCCTGCGGCTGATACTCCCCGCACAGGGCGCGGCGGACGGATCGCACGTCAACCGGGTCCTGGGCGCGCTGGGAGTGCGCAGGCTGTTCGAGGTCTACCCGGACGTCGCTGCGGCGGTCGCGGACGATGCCGGGCCGCTGTCGGCCTGAGGTGCCCCTGCCCCGAGCCGCGCACATTTCCCTCGAAGTGCCACACCGTTGTCCCAAAATTCCCTCGGTCTTGGCACAACCACCGCTTTCGCGCGCCCGGACGGCCCCGGGCGTCGTACGCTCCGTGCCAGAAGTACCCCACGTGACGTAAGGCGGCCCGATAAGACATGGTCAGCAGCGAGTACGAGCGCAAGATCGCCGCCCGGTTCGCCACCTTCGATCAGGACGGCAACGGCTACATCGACCGGGAGGACTTCAGCTCGGCGGCCAAGGCGCTGCTGGCGGAGTTCGGCACCACCGCCCGGTCCGACAAGGGCCAGGCCCTGTACATCGGGGCCGAGGCGTTCTGGCAGGGCATGGCCGGGATCGCCGACCGGGACGGCGACCAGCGCATCACGCGCGAGGAGTTCGTGAACGGCGCGGTCAAGCGGCTGCGCGACAACCCGGACCGGTTCGCGGAGATCGCCCGCCCCTTCCTGCACGGCGCCCTCGCCGTGGCGGACCCCGACGGTGACGGATACGCCACCGTCACCGACACCGCGCGCGTGCTCGGCTGTCTCGGGGTCGCGGAGGACATCGCCCAGGCGGCCGCCGCCGGCCTCGACACGGACGGCGACGGCAAGGTGGCGGAGAGCGAGATCGTGACCGCGTTCGCCCGCTACTTCACGGTTCCCGAGTAGCGCTCCCTGAGCTTGTACTTGAGCACCTTGCGCAGGGTCTCGTTGCGCGGAAGGGCGTCGATCACCTCCAGCTGCTCCGGCAGCTTGTGCGTCGACAGCCCTTCCCCGCGCAGGTAGGCGGTCAGCTCCTCAAGGGTCGGTTTCCCGGCGGCGCCGGCCGGCTGTTCCACGACCGCGCAGACCCGTTCCCCGCGCTCCGGGTCCGGCAGCCCGATCACCGCGACGTCCCCGACCGCCGGATGCCGGTGCAGCAGGTCCTCGATCTCCTTGGCCGAGATGTTCTCGCCCTTGCGGATGATCACGTCCTTGAGCCGGCCGGTCAGCACGAGATGCCCGCTGTCGGTCAGATACCCGAGGTCACCGGTGCGCAGGAACCCCTCGTCGTCGAAGGCCACCGCCGTCTGCGCCGGGTCCAGATAGCCCCGGCACACCGCCTCCCCGCGCAGCCGCACCTCCCCCTCCACGATCCGTATCTCCATCTCCCGCGGCGGCCGTCCCTCCGTCGTCGCCAGGTTGTCCGCGGTGTCGTCCGGCGCCCCCATCGTGATCATCGGCACCTCGGTCATGCCGTACCCATGGGTGAGCTGCACCCCCATCTCGCGCACCACCGCGTGATACAGCTCCGGCGGCTTCGGCGCCCCGCCGCCCGCCAGCAGCCGCAGCGAGGGGACGACCTTCCCGCCGCCCGGCTGCCCCCGCTGCTCCGCCAGGAACATCGAGTAGAACGCCGTCGACCCGCCCGCGATCGTCACGCCGTGCCCGCGGAACGCCGCCAGTGCGTCCGGCAGCGCGAACTGCTCGAACATCACCGCCGGGAAGCCGTACAGCAGCAGCATCACCATGTAGTCCGGGCCGCCTATGTGCGCGTACGGGAAGGCGATCGACCCGATGTCCTCGGCCGTCGGCCGCAGCGCGTGCGCCAGGCACGAGCCGCCCGCGATCAGGGAACGGTCGGTGTGCAGTACGCCCTTGGGGTCGGACGTCGTCCCCGAGGTCCAGTAGATCCAGCGGACGGAGGTGCCTTCGGCGGGCGGCGCGGGCAGTACGGACGGATCGCCGTCGGGCAGGGTGTCGTACGCCTCGAAGATCCCCTTCGCGCCCAGTCGTCGCGCCATCTCGGTGTGGTCGAAGCCCCGCCACCGGCCCGGCACCGCGAAGAACTCCGCCTTCGACTCCCGCAGCGCGAAGCCGACTTCGCGGTCCCGGTAGAACGGGATGACCGGCGACTGTACGGCGCCCAGGCGGGCCAGCGCGAAGGACAGCAGGGCCGTCTCGATGCGGGTGGGCAGCTGCCAGGCGACGACCGTGCCGGGGCGTACGCCCATGTCGTACAGGCCGGCCGCCACGCGCTCGGCACGCGCGCGTAGGTCGCCGAAGGACAGCGAGCGGGCGTCCTGGAGGAGGACGGGGCGGTCGGGGGCCAGTTCGGCACGGCGTGCGACCAGTTCCCAGAGCGTGCGCGAGGAACCCAGGGCGTGTGCGGTGTCGTTCACGACAACCCCCAATAGCTGACGATGTGTCAGATCGTGCGGAGAGCGTAGAGCTCGGTGCCTTGTCGGTCCAGGGGTGCGGGGCTAGCCTGCGGATGAATCTGACGGATCGTCAGGCAGGTGGTGGATGAACCTCACGTACACGCCCGAAGAGGAGGAGTTCCGGGCGCGGTTGCGGGAGTGGCTGGGCCAGGCCCTCCCGGCGCTCCCGCCGAAGCCGTCCCCCGACGACTGGCCGGGGCGCCGCGCCTACGACCTCGGCTGGCAGCGCAGGCTGTACGACGCCGGGTACGCCGACGTCCACTGGGACGCCTCCCCGACCATGCGGCTGATCTTCCTGGAGGAGACCGAGAAGGCGGGCGCGCCCTATGTGGGCGCCGGCTTCGTCGGGCTGCTGCACGCGGGGCCGACCATCGCCGCCGAGGGCACCGATGAGCAGCGGGCGCGCTGGCTGCCGCCGATCCTGCGCGGGGACGAGGTCTGGTGCCAGGGCTTCAGCGAACCGGACGCCGGATCCGACCTCGCGGCGCTGCGCACGCGCGCGCGTAGGGACGGCGACGACTATGTGGTGAGCGGGTCCAAGATCTGGACCTCCCATGCCGAAGTGGCCGACTGGTGCGAGCTGTTGGTGCGCACCGACCCAGCCGCGCCCAAGCACCGCGGCATCAGCTGGCTGGCCATGCCCATGGACGCGCCGGGCATCACCGTACGGCCGCTGAGGACCCTCGCCGGGTCGGCCGAGTTCGCCGAGGTGTTCCTCGACGAGGTGCGGGTGCCCGTCGCCAACCGGGTCGGGGACGAGAACGACGGCTGGCGCGTGACGATGGTGACCCTCTCCTTCGAGCGCGGCACGGCCTTCGTGGGCGAGGTCGTCGCCTGCCGCCGTGTACTGCGCGAACTCGCCGGTGAGGCCCGCAAGAACGGGCGCTGGGACGACCCGGTGCTGCGACGGAGCCTGGGGCGGCTGAACGCCGAGTTCCGGGCGCTGTGGCGGCTGACGCAGTGGAACGTGAGCGAGGCGGAACGGACGGGAGGGGTACCGGGCGTAGGGGGTTCGGCTTTCAAACTGAGGTATTCGCACGCCCGCCAGGAGCTCTACGACGCGGCGGCCGACGTACTGGGACCGGACTCCCTCGACCTCGACCGGCCGTGGATCCTCGACCGGCTCTCCTCGCTGTCGTACACCATCGCGGCCGGCACCTCGCAGATCCAGCGGAACATCGTGGCCGAGCGGATTCTCGGGTTGCCGAAGGGGCGATGACGGATGCGCTTCCAACTGACCGACGATCAGCGGGCGTTGCGGGACGGCGTACGGGAGCTGCTGGCGCGCCGCTTCGGACCGGAGGCGCTGCGGGCCGCCGTCGACGCGCCCGGAAGCCTGGACCGGGCGCTGTGGCGCGAGCTCGGCGCCGCCGGGTTCTTCGCGCTGCGGCTGCCGGAGGCGGCGGGCGGGGTCGGACTCGGGCTGCCCGAGACGGTGTTGGCGTTCGAGGAGGCGGGCCGCGCGCTGCTGCCGGGCCCGCTGGTGGCCACCCACCTCGCAGCGGGGGACGTGCCGGGCGCGGCCACCGGGGAGGTGGTCGTGGCGGAGGCCGGCAACGGCCTCGTGGAGTGGCTCACGGAGGCGGACGTCGTACGGGGCGACGCGGAGGGGGCCGTACCCCTGCGTTCGGTCGACCCGCTGACGCCCCTGCACCGGGTTCCCGTGGCCGCCGACGTGGACCCCGTCGTCGTACTCCTCACCGCGGCCGAGCAGCTCGGCACCGCCGCGCGCGCGTGCGAGCTGGCCGTGGAACACGCCCGGGCACGTGAGCAGTTCGGGCAGCCGATCGGGGCGTTCCAGGCGGTGAAGCATCTGTGCGCGGAGATGCTGGTGCGGACGGAGACGGCTCGCACGGCCGTCTACGCGGCGGCCGTCACCGGTGACCCGCTCGACATCGACGCGGCCCGGCTGCTCGCCGACGAGGCGGCCGTGCGCGGCGCCCGCGACTGTCTCCAGGTGCACGGCGGCATGGGATTCACCTGGGAGTTCGAGGTCCACCTGCATCTGAAGCGCGCATGGGTGCGGACGTACCGTGCCGGTGATGCTACGGAGAGTGAGGAGCGTTTGGCCGGTGAACTTCTCGCACACTCGACCTAAAGCGACTTGGGCTGCGACATCGCCGACGGCGCCCGCATGGATGTCGCGGATTGTGGCATACCGGAATTACGGAGCGTTGATATCGGGTTGTGTCCTACGCGTGACTCGTCACGTCCTGGAGTCGGCGGTCCGCTCCGGTACCTTGTGTGAGATGCGAGTGGTTCCGAGCATGAGCCATGGCGGAGTTGCCCTTGAGGCGGCCCCGGATCCGGCGGTGCGCGCCGGTGCTCGCAGGGCGGGATGGCCTTCTGTCCCCGCCTGTTCGACTCCTCGCAACAAGCGTCGCACAGTATGCCGCACGGGTACTCCTTCGCGCTGGAATATGCCCGAAGCGCTTGTTGGGGTGACTGTACGTCAACCATGCTGTCAGCTAAGGGATTCACGTTCCGTGACCCTGGCTTTGGCCATTGTTCTGGCCATGAAAAAAATGGCTAGGATCGTGGCCCTCGTGAGGCGCGGGGCTATGTGTCCGCCGGTTCGGATGGTGTGAGCGGTGCAGGTGCTTCAAGTGCAGCTGGAGATCCGGCCCGACCCCGCTGAGGTGGGGCGAGCCCGGCGGTGGGCCCGCTCGCGGCTCGCCGGGTCCGGGATAGGGGCCGACGAACCGCTCGCCGAGACGCTGATCCTGCTCGTGTCCGAACTCGTCACCAACGCCGTGGTGCACACCGGTTGTCCGGCCGTGCTGCGGCTGTCCCTGCCGGGCGCGGCCCAGGAGTCCGCCACCGTACGCCTTGAGGTGGCCGACCGCAGTGGCCGTGCGCCGGTGCCCCGGTGTGTCGACGGTGACGCGACAGGCGGCCGGGGTCTCGCGCTGGTCGACGGTCTCGCGGATCGGTGGGGCTGGAGTTCCGAGGGTGCCGGCAAGCGGATCTGGTGCGAACTGGACCGCGCCGCGGAGTCGGAGGGGTCCGCCTCCGCCTATGGGAGCGGGGCGTCGGCGTACGAGGGGCTCGCGTACGAAGCGGTGTGACGGCCGTGTGGCGGGCGCACTTGGCGACAATTCCGTCGGATTCGATGCACGGTTGCAGAAAGCGCTGTCCCTCCTGCTCGGGCCGATATCGGTGCGCCCGGGCATGCTTCTGTGCGCGCCTGCCACAAATAGGGCTTAAGTAACAAATCCCCGAGTGGGTGTTGACGCCGCGTGTCCGGTTGATCACGCTTGTGTTCAGCGATTCGCCGTGAGGGGACGACGAGGGTTTCGGTGACGGAGGCCCTTGCCGAGTGTGGGTCGTGATTCGGCGTCGGTTCTCTCGGGGCTGGGGGAGTCGGAGAACCGGTGGGGGAGGGTGCGCCGAGTCGGATGGCGGCGCGGTGCCGTGCTCGGGGCGGTCGGGCCGCGCCGCCGGCCGACCTCGTCAGAGCATGGCCACGGGTGCGACGGGAGTCCCTGTGCCGCCGACGAAGGGTTCGGGCATCGCCGACAGCAGGAACGCATAGCGGCCCTCTTGTCCACAGGCTGTGGACAACTCTTCGAGATTCCAGTTCTGTCCCTGGAGCATCCCCATCTCCACCAGGTCGAGCGCGTGCACGGGCAGCCACAGATCCTCCGTCTCGGGCGGAAAGATCTCAAACGTGAGCGTGTCGTTCGCCACCGCCGCCACATCGCGCGCGTGGAACCACTCCGGCGTACGGATCGACAGGCCCGGCGAGGGATAGCCGTACGCGTGCTTGTCGCCGGCGAGATAGACCTGGATCTGCCCCGTCCGCACCAGCACGATGTCGCCGGCACGCACGCGCGTGCCCGCGAGTTCCTCGGCCGCCTCCAGGTCCTCCGGGGTGACCGCGTGCCCGCCGTCGAGCCGTGTGACGCCACGCGCGCGTGCCACGTCCAGCAGAACGCCCCGCGAGACGATGTGCCGCGCCTTGTCGATGCCGCTGAACTCGGCCCCGCCGTGCGGGGTGATGGTGGCGGCGGGGCGGCCGTTGTAGATCCGGCCCGAGTGCGAGACGTGGGTGAGCGCGTCCCAGTGAGTGGCCGCCTGCAGGCCCATGGTCACGGTGTCGTCGCTGCAGGCGACGGTCCCCGGGCCGAAGATCTCCTGGTTGATCTGCACCATGGCGTGCAGGGGATTGACGCGCCCGGGGATCATCCCGGTCTGGACGCCGTCCTGTTGCAGGGGCAGGGCGAGCGGGATGCGGCGGCCGGTGCGGACGCAGGTGGCGGCCTCACGGACGACGTCGTCGGTGATCAGGTTCAGGGTGCCGATCTCGTCGTCGGACCCCCAACGGCCCCAGTTGTTCACGCGCTTGGCGATCTCATGGAACGAGTCCGGCAGTGACATGAGTCCTCCCCGGGGCTTGTCTCCGTGTATCTGACGGGTCGTAGAATCAACTTGAATCTAACGGACCGTCAGAAACTGCGGGAAGGGGCCGGGGCATGGGGAACTTCTTGGCAGGCAAGGTCATCGCCGTGACGGGTGCGGGGCGGGGCATCGGGCGGGCGGTGGCCTTGGCGGCCGCAGCGCAGGGTGCCCGGGTCGTCGTCAACGACTACGGCGTGTCCATGGATGGCGCGTCGCCCACCAGCGAGGTGGCCCAGGCCGTCGTCAAGGAGATCGAGGCGGCGGGCGGAGAGGCGGTCGCGGTCGCGGACGACATCTCCACGATGGCGGGCGGGCAGCGGGTCGTGGACACGGCCTTGTCGGCGTACGGGCGGATCGACGGGGTCGTGTGCGTCGCCGGGATCCTGCGGGAGCGGATGCTGTTCAACATGACCGAGGAGGAGTGGGACCCCGTTGTCGCCACTCATCTGAAAGGGACCTTCACGGTTTTCCGGGCCGCCTCCGCGGTGATGCGGAAACAGCGGTCGGGGACCTTGATCGGGTTCACCAGTGGGAATCATCAAGGGTCGGTTTCGCAGGCGAATTACAGCGCGGCGAAGGGTGGGGTCATTTCCCTGGTGCGGAGCGCTGCGCTGGGCTTGAACAAGTATGGGGTTACCGCCAACGCGGTGGCGCCGGTGGCTCGTACGCGGATGTCCGCCAATGTTCCTGTGGAGTTGGCGGAGATCGGTGAGCCGGAGGATGTGGCTTCCCTGGTCGTGTATTTGCTGTCGGAGGCGGCTCGGGAGCAGGGGGTTACGGGGCAGGTGTACACCGTCGCCGGGGCGAAGATCGCGGTTTGGGCGCAGCCTCGGGAGTTGCGGGCCGCGTATGCCTCCGGCGGGTGGACGGCGGAGTTGATCGCGGAGGTATTGCCAGGCTCGGTGGGGGTGGATCCGATGCCGATGCTTGCTCGGGTGGAGGCGATGGAGAAGGCGGCTCGGGATGGTTCTCGGCCGAACGCCTAGTGACTCGGGGGGATGTGTTGTGGGGCGGCTGCGGGTTTGTTGTGGCTGGTCGCGCAGTTCCCCGCGCCCCTGAGGTTGGAGACCTGACCGTCGCTTAGGAGGTTCCGTGGACTTCGGATTCACCGCCGACGATGAGGCGTTTCGGGGCGAGGCTCGTGCTTGGCTCGGCGCCAATGTCTCGGACACAGCAGACCGCCGCGCTTGGGAACGCACCCTTGGGAAAGCCGGGTGGATTGGGATCGGGTGGGGTGAGGGGGGGTATGGGAATCGGGTTGCCACGCTCACCCAGCAGGTTGTCTGGGCCGAGGAGTATGCGCGGTCCGGAGCGCCGCCGCGGTCCGGGCATATTGGGGAGAAGTTGTTGGCCCCTACCCTCCTTGCGCACGGGACCGAAGAGCAGAAGGCGCGGTTCCTGCCTCCGGTCGCCGTGGGGGAGGAGCTCTGGTGTCAGGGGTACAGCGAGCCCGGGGCGGGGTCCGATCTCGCGGGGGTGCGTACGAAGGCCGAGCGGGCCTCGGACGGGGCGTATCGCGTCAGTGGGCAGAAGATCTGGACCTCGCTGGCCCATGAGGCCGACTGGTGCTTCGTGCTGGCCCGGACGGATCCGGAGTCGGTTCGCCACCATGGACTGACCTTCCTTCTCGTGCCCATGGACCAGCCGGGGCGGATCGAGGTCCGGCCCATCCGGCAGATGACCGGGACCAGCGACTTCAACGAGGTCTTCTTCGACGGTGCGCACGCGCGCGTGGAGCACGTCGTCGGGGGAGAGGGGGCGGGGTGGAAGGTCGCGATGAGTCTGCTCGGGTTCGAGCGGGGGGTGTCCACGCTCGCCCAACTGATCGGGTTCGCACAGGAGTTGGGGATGGTCGTGGAGGCGGCCGTCACGTCCGGTGCCGTGGGTGATCCCGTCGTACGGGAGCGGCTGGTGCGGCAGTGGGCCGAGTTGCGGGTGATGCGCTGGAATGCCCTGCGCACACTGGGGCGGGCCGGGGACGCCGGGGCGCCCAGCGTGGCCAAGCTGCTGTGGGGTGGCTGGCATCAGCGGCTCGGCGAGTTGGCGATGCAGGTGCGGGGGGCCGCGGCGGGGGTCGGGCCGGTGGAGTGGTCGGCCTCGGCGCCGTACGAACTCGACGAGGCGCAGCACCTTTTCCTGTTCTCCCGGGCCGACACCATCTACGGCGGATCCGACCAGGTTCAGCGCACGATCATCGCCGAGCGGGTGCTCGGGCTGCCCAGGGAAACCAAGGGAGTTGTGTGATGCGCGGCGTGGTGTTCGACGGGAAGCGGGTCCAGGTCGCGTACGACCTTGAGGTGCGGGATCCGGGGCCCGGTGAGGTGCTGGTCGCGATCTCGGCGGCCGGGTTGTGCCACAGCGATCTGTCTGTGGTGGACGGGACCATACCCTTTCCCGTTCCTGTGGTGCTCGGGCATGAGGGGGCGGGGGTGGTCGAGGCTGTGGGTGTGGGGGTCACCCATGTTGTCCCGGGGGATCATGTGGCTCTGTCCACGCTGGCCAACTGCGGTACGTGTGCCGAGTGCGACCGGGGGCGGCCGACCATGTGCCGGCAGGCGATCGGGCGGCCCGGGCAGCCGTTCCTCCAAGAGGGGCGGCCCGTCTTCCAGTTCGCGTCCAACTCCGCGTTCGCCGAGCGGACCGTGGTGAAGGCCGTGCAGGTGGTCCGGATCCCGAAGGACATTCCCATGCCCTCGGCCGCGCTCATCGGGTGCGGGGTGCTGACCGGGGTGGGCGCCGTGCTCAACCGGGCGAAGGTGGACCGCGGGGACACTGTGCTCGTCATCGGTACGGGGGGCATCGGGCTCAACGTGCTGCAAGGGGCGCGGATCGCGGGTGCGTTGCGGATCGTCGCCGTCGATGCCAATCCGGCGAAGGAGGCCGTGGCGCGGCGGTTCGGGGCCACCGACTTCCTGACGTCGGTGGACGGGGTGCGCGAGCTGCTGCCGACGGGGGCGGACCATGCCTTCGAGTGCGTGGGGCGCGTCGAGTTGATCCGGGCGGCCGTCGATCTGCTCGACCGGCACGGGCAGGCGATCCTGCTGGGCGTTCCGCCCGCCGGTGCCGAGGCCTCCTTCGTCGTGTCCTCCATGTATCTGGACAAGTCGATCCTGGGGTGCCGGTACGGGTCGTCGAGTCCGCAGCGGGACATCGCGCTGTACGCCGAGATGTACCGGCAAGGGCGGCTGCTGCTGGACGAGTTGGTGACCGAGACGTATCCGGTCGAGGAGTTCGAGAGAGCGGTGGCGGACGCGGAGGCGGGGAAGGTGGCTCGGGGAGTGCTGACCTTCTGAGGCGGGTGGCGGTGCCGGGGTTCTGAGGTGGCCCGCGGTGCTGGGGTTCTGAGGTGGCCCGCGGTGCTGGGGTTCTGAGGTGGCCCGCGGTGCTGGGGTTCTGAAGTGGCCCGCGGTCTGGGGATTCTGAGGTGGCCCGGCGGGGTTTTCCACAGGCCCGGAAATGGGCTGCCGGGTTGTCGGTGGCGGCGCTTACCGTCGTCTTCATGAGCTATCGAGACGTCGCCTCCAAGCAGGTCCTGATCTGGGCCTGCACCGCCGTCGCCTCTCGTTTCCCGGTCGCCATGACGCCGTTGGCCCTGGTGTTCCTGGTGCGGGAGCGGCCCGGCGGCTACACGCTGGGTGCGACGCTCGCGGCTGCCTATGTGCTCGGTGAGATCGTCGCCGCCCCGGTCCTCGGGATGCGGCTGGACCCGGCGCGCGGCCGGCGTCATCTGGTCGTCGGGCTCGCGGGCGGGGTGGTGGGGTTCGCGGGGCTCGGGGTGCTGGCCGGGGCGCACCCCGTGGTGCTGGGGGCGTTCGCGTTCCTGGCCGGTGCGGCGCCGGCCGCGACCGCCGGTGGGCAGCGGGCGCTGCTGACCTCGCTGGTCCCGGAGCGTGCCGTGCCGCAGGCGCTGTCGGCCGAGTCGATGCTGATGTCCGGGGTGTGGGCCGTGTCCCCGGTCGCGGTCGCCGGACTCGCCCTCGGGGTGGCGCCACGGGTGCCGCTGCTGCTCGCGGGCGCCCTGATGGCGTCGTCGATCGTGGGGCAGATGGCGCTGCCGGCCGGCTGGTCGAACGGGGAGCAGGAAGGGGAGGAAGGCCGGGCGAGGACTCGCGTGTTGATACGCGCGTGGCCGGTGTACGTCACGGGAGCGGCCAGCATCACGTTGCTGGGCCTGTCCGAACTCACCCTGCCCGCCCTGCTCGAACAGCGCGGCATCGGCGTGGGCTGGTCCGGGCCGATGCTGGCGGGCATGGCCCTGGGGGCGGGGCTCGGGGCGTTCCTGTACGGGCTGAGGTCGTGGCCGGGGCGGCTTCGCGCGCGCAGTGTGGTGCTGATGTGCGGGATGTCGGTCTTCGTGTCCCTCGCCGCGCTGATACCGGGTGCGGTCGGGATCGCGATCGCCCTCGTCCTGGCGGGCCTGCTCCAGTCGGGCGCGCTGATCACCCGCAACCTGTCCCTGCGCGAGGCGCTGCCGCCAAGCGCCCTGGCCGCCGGGTACTCCGTGCTGTACGCGGCCGCGGGCGCGGGCTACGCGGCGACGGGTTCCCTCGCGGGCGGTCTGCTCCAGGTGGTGGCGCCGTCCACGGCCATCCTGGCCGGAGTGCAGCTGACGCTGGTGCTGACGGCGCTCGGGTGGTGGGGAGAGGCGCGCCGGGATGCTTCAAGTGCGGATGCTTCAAGTGCCGTTGCTTCAGGTGCGGACGTCTCAAGCACCGACGCTTCAAGGGCGGACGTCTCAAGCGCTGACGTCTCAAGTGCCGCCGTGGACCCGGGCGTCGTCGGGGCTTCCGGCGCGGAAGGTGCGCCGATAGCTGGTGGGTGTGACCCCGAGCGCCGCCTGTAGGTGCTGTCGCATCGACTGGGCCGTGCCGAATCCGGCGTCCCGGGCGACCTGGTCGACGGACAGGTCGGTGGACTCCAGCAGGTGCCGGGCGCGTTCCACCCGCTGCTGGGTGAGCCACTGGCCGGGGCTGACGCCGACCTCCTCACGGAAGCGGCGCGTGAAGGTCCGTACGGACATGGACTCCTGGTCCGCCATGTCGCGCAGCTGGATGGGCTCGTGGAGCCGGCCCAGGGCCCAGGCGCGGGCCGTGGTCGTGGACGACTGCTGCGGGTCGGGGACCGGGCGGTGGATGTACTGGGCCTGGCCGCCGTCCCGGTGGGGCGGTACGACGGTGCGGCGGGCCACCTCGTTGGCGATCGCCGTGCCGTGGTCGCGGCGGACGATGTGCAGGCACAGGTCGATGCCGGCCGCGACGCCGGCCGAGGTGAGGACGTCGCCGTCGTCGATGAACAGGACGTCCGGGTCGACCTCGATCTTGGGGAAAAGCTTCTGGAGGCGCTCGGCGTCGGTCCAGTGCGTGGTGGCGGGGCGGCCGTCCAGATAGCCGGCGGCGGCGAGGACGTACACGCCCGTGCAGATGGACGTGAGCCGGGTGCCGGGGCGGAGGTGGGCGAGGGCGGCGGCCAGTTCGTCGGTGAGGACGCCCTGCTCGTAGACCGGGCCGAGTTCGTACGACGCCGGTACGACGAGGGTGTCCGCGGTGGCCAGCGCTTCCGGGCCGTGCTCGACCTGGATGGCGAAGTCGGCGTCGGTCTGCACCGGGCCCGGGGGCCGGATCGAGCAGGTGACGATCTCGTACAGATGGCGACCCAGGGCGTCCTTGGGGCGGCCGAAGATGCGGTGCGGGATGCCCAGCTCGAAGGGGAGCAGGCCGTCGAGGGCGAGCACCACGACGCGGTGCGGGCGGAAGGGTTCCTGCTGGGCGCGGGCCGCGCTGGTGGCCGTATCCATGGCCCGATCCTAACGAATGCTGTCCCTTCGGCCACTCGTTCCGAACCGATCGCAGGACCGAAGCTCTATGGCGTGACCCAGTCAACCGAGGCAGCAGCCACCGCAGAGGACGTCCGGCCGATCAAGAAGTCCCGCCCGCGGCGGAGCCGCAGAGTGTCACTGCATCGTGCGTGGTTCGTCGCCGCGGTCGCCTTCGTCACGATCATCGGCGCCGCCGCCTTCCGTTCCCTGCCGGGGCTGCTCATCGACCCGCTGCACCAGGAGTTCGGCTGGTCACGCGGCACGATCAGCGCGGCGGTCTCGATCAACCTCGCGTTGTACGGGCTCACCGCCCCGTTCGCCGCCGCCCTGATGGACCGCTTCGGCATCCGGCGGGTGGTCGCGGTCGCGCTCACCGTGATCGCGCTCGGCTCGGGCCTGACGTACTGGATGACGGCGGCCTGGCAGCTGCTGCTGTGCTGGGGCCTGCTGGTGGGGCTCGGCAGCGGCTCGATGGCGCTGGCCTTCGCCGCGACGGTCACCAACCGCTGGTTCACCGAGCGGCGTGGCCTGGTCACCGGCATCCTCACCGCCGCCTCGGCCTCCGGCCAGCTGATCTTCCTGCCGGTGCTGTCCTGGCTGGTCGACGAGCACGACTGGCGCCCGGCCGCGGTGACGGTGGCCCTGGCCGCCCTCGCGGTCGTCCCCTTCGTCTGGCTGCTGCTGCGCGACCACCCGGCCGACGTGGGCCTGAAGCCGTACGGCGCGAAGGAGTTCGTGCCCAAGCCGCCCCCCGTGCCGGGCGCCGCGCGCCGGGCGATCAAGGTGCTCGTCTCGGCGGCCCGCACCGGCCCCTTCTGGCTGCTGGCCGGCTCCTTCGCGATCTGCGGCGCCTCCACCAACGGCCTCATCCAGACCCACTTCGTGCCCGCCGCCCACGACGAGCACATGCCCATCCAGGCCGCCGCCTCGCTGCTCGCGGTCATCGGCGTGTTCGACGTCGTCGGCACGATCGCCTCCGGCTGGCTCACCGACCGCATCGAACCGCGCCGACTGCTCGCGGTGTACTACGCGTTGCGTGGGATCTCGTTGTTGTTCCTGCCGATGCTGCTGGCCCCGAGCGTCCACCCGCCGATGCTCCTCTTCATCGTCTTCTACGGCCTCGACTGGGTCGCCACCGTCCCGCCCACCGTCGCCCTGTGCCGGGAGCTGTACGGCGAGGACAGCGCGATCGTCTTCGGCTGGGTCCTCGCCTCCCACCAGGTCGGCGCCGCGCTGGTGGCCTTCCTCGGCGGGGTCGCGCGGGACGTCTTCGGGACGTACGACATGGTGTGGTACTCGTCGGGGGCACTGTGCGCGGCGGCGACGCTGATGGTGCTGGTGATCCGGCGGCGGACGGTGGACGGCGTGACTGTGGCCTGAACTCCGGGGGCGGGGGCCGGGGCCTGAGCTGCCTGGTGGCTGGACCTGGGGTCTGAGCCTGGGTCTGGGGTCTGGAGCGGTCAGGCCCAGGCGACGAGCTGGAGGATCACGCCGTTCGGGTCGGTGACCTGGAAGAGGCGCTCACCCCAGGGCTCTTCGCGCAGCGGCATGGTGATGGAGACGCCCTCGCTCTGCAGCCGCTCGTATTCGGCGTCCAGGTCGGCCACGGTGAACGCGGTGATCACACCTGCGGCGTGCTGGTCCCTGATGCCTTCGGGCAGGACCTCGATGCCGCGCTGCAAGAAGATCACGTTGACGGTGTCGTCGCGGACCAGGGAGGCGAAGCCTTCGGCGGCCATAGCCTCCTGGAAGCCGAAGTGCCTGGTCAGGAATGCGGCGGAGGCGGGGACGTCGTCGACGGTCAGGGAGACGGCGGTGGAAGTGATCTTCAAGGCTCCTCCTGAGGTGCGAAATTCTATCTCTATACGTTGTACACTATACGCAGTACGGAGTGGAAGGTGGGGGGGTCCGCAAGGTTCGCAAGGAAAAGATGGAGCGCATGGCCAAGGAACGAAGCGGTGTGGACGACCCTGCTCGCACACTGGAACTGCTGTGGCGCGAGCCCGGAAAAGGTGGCCCTAGGCGGGGCCCCAAGCAGGGCCTGACGGTCGACGCCGTCGTCCAAGCCGCCATCGAGCTGGCCGACTCCGGTGGGCTGGACGCCCTGACCATGCGCAGCGTCGCCCAGCGGCTCGGCGTCACGCCGATGACGATCTACACGTACGTCCCGGGCAAGGCGGAGCTGCTCGCCCTCATGCTGGACGCCTCCTATCTGCAGATGCCGCGTACCGATCACACGGCCGCCCCGTGGGGTACGAGGGTGGAGGCCGTCGCACGCGAGAACCGCGACCTGTACCGGCGCCACCCCTGGGTGGCGACCCTGCCCACCGCACGCCCGCCGCTCGGCCCCGGGCTCATGGCCAAGTACGAACACGAACTGGCCGCGTTCGACGGCCTCGGGCTGGACGATGTCGAGATGGACGCGGCCCTCACTTTCCTGCTCGGCTTCGTCCAGTCCGTCGCTCGCGCCGACCTCGACAACCAGGCCGCCGCCCGCGACAGCGCCATGTCCGACGAGCAGTGGTGGGCCGCCAACGCGCCTCTGCTGGCCAGGGTCTTCGATCCTGCCCGGTATCCCCTCGCAGCGCGGGTCGGAAGTGCCGCGGGTGCGGCTCACCAGGGCGTGTACAGCCCCGAGTACGCCTTCGACTTCGGGCTGAAGCGGATCCTGGACGGCCTCACCCACCTCATCGCGAGCCGGTCCCGGTAGCGACGTCAGCGACGTCAGCGACCTCTGCGGCGTCAGCGACCTCACGGGCCGGTTGACCCGTAGGGCCCGGCGGGCCTACGCCCGGTTCAGGCCCGCGCGTTCCAGTGCCCTGGTCATGGCGGGCCGGTCCAGTTCCCGCCAGTCGGGCTCGGTGACGAGGGGCATCAGGACCTCCGGGGTGAGCCGGTAGCCCTCGGCGTGGCCCAGCAGTGTCTCGGCGTCGTGGGCCGGCATGGCGCCGTGGTCCTCGTCGCCGATCGTCCACAGCACCTTCTTCCTGTCGACGAAGCGGCTCATACCGCAGTCGAGCCCGTCGTCGTCCAGGGTCGCCGGGTACGGAGCCCGGGCCCAGGTGCCGTTCTCGTACCAGTAGACACAGCCCAGTTGACATCCCTTCAGCAGGTCCTGCAGCTCCTCATGGGGGAGCCAGGCGGGGGCGTCGGCGAGCATGTCGACCGCCGGCTCGTGCCACTTGACGCCGCTGGACTCGTCCTCGCCGAAGAGCACGTAGCGCCCCTCGCCCCGCTGTGCGAATCCCCACCACGTGCAGCCGCAATCGTCCAGGTGGAGCCCTTCGTCGTCCACCCAGTTTCCCGTGCGGTGATGGCCGGCCTGCTCGTCGGCCGTGGTGGCCTCCAGCGCGGCGACGAGCGCCCAGCGCGCCCACAGAACCTCAGCCGAGGGGAGGTCCCCGGGCAGCCCCGGCCTGCTGATGGTCATGCGTGCTCTCCGGACTCGACAGCGATCACGATCAGCGCAAGGCTCTCATGGGATGAACGGCCATGGAGCGAGGCCTGGTTGCCGGACCGAGCGGGGCGACGCGATCGATCAACGGCGGTGTGACGGGGTGGTGCGGCTCAGTGCGCGATACCGGGTGAACGCCTCTCGGGCATCCGGAACGAACGCTTGCCGACGCACGAACTTCACCAGTTCCGGCTCCGTCAGCCAGTCGTACCAAGCGATCTCCGCACGGTCGGGCCTGATCGGTTCCGTGACGACGACCTCGTGCAGGCCGAGCCAGTACGGACTGATCGCTCCCGCGCACATGAACTTGAACACGAACCGAGGGCGTCCCTGGACGCCGAGTTCCTCTGCCAACTCCCGTGAAGCGGCGTCTCCATACGACTCGGCGACGCCCACAGCGCGCGATGCAACCATCTCCGGCGAATCGCGTCGCCTCTGTCCACAACAGCCAGTACTTCGTCATGCTCGTCGACACGCTCGATCAACTCACCCATGGATGACACGGTGGCAGAGGGCACCGACATCCAGCCGGGCAGACGGTCGCGGTGGCATGGGCGTCGAGGAATCGGTGGCCAGGGCCTCCGTCAGACCTCGGGTGCCACGAAGCAGAGGGCTTCGATGAGTTGCCCATTGCCGTAGCGGTGTGTGGTCCGGCCGGTCCTGAGCCAGCCGAGACGCTCGTAAAGACGTATGGCGGCGGTGTCCTTGGCCATGACGTCCAGGACCAGACGGCGATTGCGACTCAGTCCGTAGCCCATGGCTGTCCGTACGAGCTGTTCGCCGATGGCGTGTTTACGTACGTCCCTGACGACGAAGAGGCGGGCCAACACCTCGATGCGGTGTTTGTCGTCCCCGCTCTGTTCGGTCCACAGGGATACCGCTCCCTCGCCGCGTGGCTGCATCACCGCCACGTGGCCGACGATCCGCTGTCCTGTCTCCGCGACCCAGGAGGCCAACACGTCGTCCGACCGAAGCCATGCCTCCGGGTGGGCGACACCCTCGACCGGGTATCCGTCGGTGGCGTGCACGGCGGTCAGCGCCGCTGCCGCGCCGAGGAGATCCCTGTCCTCGAAAGGGCGGATGACGATGCTCTCCATGCTGGGCTCCTTACGCGGTCGGCGTTCAATCGACGGGCAGTTCGTAGAGCAGGCCGGTCCGGTCCGCGCGGTGTACGTACCGGGACACTTCAAACGGCTCGCCGTCCTGGTCCAGGCTGGTGTGCAGGACTTCGAGGACGGGGACTCCGGAGGGCAGGTCGAGAACCGCGGCTTCGGTCGGTGTCGGCATACGCGCGGTGATCTCGTCCTTTACGCGGGTCATGACGTGGCCGAGTTCCTCGAGCCGGCCGTAGATGCCGTCCTTGCCAGTCTTGGGCTGCGTCAGCGGTGTTCCCTGGGCTTCGTGCCACCGGAGGTAGGTCGACACGATCTGCACGGGCTCGTCGTCGGCGAAGTAATGGTTCTCTCGGCGCAGCACGCTGTCCTCGTCGGCCGGAACGGAGAGGCGCTCGGCGATGTCCTGAGGCGGGCGCTCCCGGGTGATGCTGAGGACGTCGATGCGGGCCACCTTGCCCTGGCGTCTGGCTTCGAGCCGGAAAGGAGTCAGGCCGGTCTCACGGTTGCCGCGTGAGTAGCGGTCACTGCCGAAGCGGAACAGTCTCTGCGGCTCCCGTACGAAAACGCCGCTCCCGTGACGGGGCGTCACCAGACCTTCTTCCGCGAGGAGCCGGATCGCCTCACGGGCGGTGTTGCGTGCCGCACCGTATTGCTGGGCGAGGGTGCGCTCGGACGGCAGCTTGTCGCCCGGGGTGAGATGCCCGGCTTTGATGGCGGCTCGCAGTTCCTCCGCGATGCGCCTGCTCGGCGGTTGGTTCGCAGAGGGTTCGGACGGTGTCATGTCTTCAGCATAACAACTGGCTTAAGCCACTTGCTTGACGCGGGTGACTGTCCGTGGCCAAACTGGCTTGAGCCAGTAACCGGCCGCTTCGGCTGGACCATGCCGGGGCGGTGCCCTACCGCCAAGCAGACGCACCGCCCCGGTTCCCCTCGGAAGGGAGCCTTCATGATGCACGTGACACCAGTGGCTGCGGGAGAGGTGGGTGTGTGAGCTACAACCGGAATGCTCTCAGCGCGCCACCTTCGGGCCTGCGGCTGCTGCCCTGGGAGACCGACACCGGCAAGCCGTGCTATTTGTCCGCGGACGGCGCAGGCGGCCCGCTGTCCCGGCTCGCGGACGAGATCGAGGCGGACCAACTCCGCGACGGCGCCGACGTCCTGGTGGGTGCGAGAGCCGTCCTGGACGACCGCAAGGCCGGCGAGTACGCGTTACGGCGTGCCTTGCTTGCGGCCACGCAAGTGCTCGGCGATGTGCTGCGCGTTGCCTACAGCCGGGGTGAGCGGTTGCCCCAGCGGGGTGTTTGCCCATGACGGCGACCGATGTGCCTGCGTTGTCCACCGAGTGCACACTGGCACGCAAGCCTGGTTACGAGGACGTGCACGCCCAGTGTCGCCAGCTCAGGGACGTACCGCTGCCGCACGCCACGGGAGTCCTGCTCGTGGACCGCTGTCGCTGCTTGTGTCATCGGCAGTTGACGTGCAGGGACACCGCGTGAGGGCGATTGCCTGCCTGCCTGCCTGCTTGTGTATGTGGCGATCGTGACTGCTCCGGCCCTTGCCTTGGTGCTGGCGGGGTCGCCTCACTGATACGCACCCCCCCACGGCGGCTGCTCCGGGCAGGGCTGCGCTCAAGCCTGTCCTCCCGTCGCGGTCCGTAGGCCGCGGCGGGAGGAGGCGGGAGGCTCGTTGCGGTCCCGAAGCGTCGCGTCGGGGCTCCGAACGAAACCAGGCCACTTGCCGCTCTCGCCGCCGGCCCAGCGCCAGTCCCGATCCGCGTCGATCCAGTGCCGCTGACATGGGTCGGTAGGCTCTCGCGACGGACCTTGAGCAGATTGCGAGCAGCCAGTGATGCGAGACCTCTACAACGTCCGGTTGCGGCCTGCGGACGGCGACACCACGCCGCTCACCGACGAGGAAGAGCAGCGTGTCCGGGCCGTGTTGTTTAGGGAACTCGGCAACGAGATCGCCGACCGGGGCTGGGCATGTTTCCCGGCGTACACGCCGGAGGAGCGTCGCCGGCTGGTTGCTGTCGCGCACCGCCTCACTGCCCACTGGGGGCAACGGGTGTTCGTCGAAGCCGAGGACCACACCCGCGTCAGACTCAGCCTCGCAGGACACGAAGCGCTGAGCCACCCTTAGAAGCGCTGAGCCACCCTTAAAGGAACCGCCCTTTGTGGAACAGCAAGGGCGCCTCGTCGCCCTCGCTCGCGCCCAGGGCGTTCACCCGGCCCACCACGATCAGATGGTCGCCCCCCGTGTGTACCGCGTGGATCGTGCAGTCGATCCAGGCGAGCGTGCCCGCGAGGCGCGGGGAGCCGGACACGGGGGCCGCGTCGTACGGCACCCCGGCGAACTTGTCCGCGCCGCTGACCGCGAAGGCACGGCACAGCTCGCCCTGGCCGGCGCTCAGGACGTTCACGCAGAAGACGCCCGCGCGCGCGATGCGCGGCCACGTCGTCGACGTACGGCCGACCATGAAGGCGACCAAGGGCGGGTCGAGGGAGAGGGCGGAGAAGGACTGGCAGGCGAAGCCGGCGGGGGCGGGGGGCGGCGCTTGCGGGTCGTCGGGGGTGCCCGGTGCGAGTGCGGGTGCCGTGACAACGGCCACGCCCGTCGCGAAGTTCCCCAGCACGCGCCGGAACTCGGCCGGTCCGACGGGTGCCCGCTCGTCCTCGCCGACGCACCGCAGATCGGGGCGCGGCAGCGCCTCTACGGGGCGGGCGGGCCCGGACCTGAGGTAGCGGACGGCGGCGGCCGCCATCCCTGCGTGTCCCATCACGCCACCCATTGAAGCTGACGGTATGTCAGATTGGAAGGGGTGTGCGGGGTGTCCGGCACGCGCGCGTACGCTGCGCGCATGGGGTGGGACAACACGGGGCAGGAAAGCGCGGGCGACGACCCGCCGGGCGACAGACCCGGCGGTGACTTTGAGCCGTTCGTCGATCTGAACGCCGCCGCCGCGGTGTGCGCGGCCCAGTTGCCGGCGATCGGTCTGATCTGGTGGATCGGGACCGAGCTGGGTGACGACTACGGCGGCAGCCCCTACGGCCTCTTCCTCCTTCTCGCCCTGGCCTGCCTGCTCGTCGTGGCGCCGCTGGTGCTGCCGTTCGTCGGCCTGGCGCACGCGTTCGCACAGATCGTTCCGGCGGACCACCTCGCGCGCCTCGCCTCCCGTCATGTGCGTGGGCCCGTGTGGGCCTGGCACCTGGTGTCCATCCCGGTGCTTGGTGCGGCCTGGGCGGCACTCGCCGCCGTGCTGTGGGACTGGCCGTTCGTCATCACGGCACTGCTCCTCACGGCCCTCGGTGTGCTGCCCGCGCTGGGCCTCGCGTACCTCCGCAGGCGCACGAGGATCACCGGGCGGCCGCGGGGGTTCTGGGGAGTATGGCTGCCCTCGCTCTTCGCCTCCGTCACCCTGTTCCTGCTGGTTTTCGTCGGTGGCGTGCTGGGCACGGTCACCGGGCTCGTCAAGGACTACGAGCCCCCGCGCCTCACCGCCGACGAGCTCACCGGTGTCTGGCGAGGCGAGGACGGGGCGGCCCTGCGACTGCGCCCGGGTGGACGGGCCGAACTCGCCGAGCTGCCCACCGAGTCCGAGTCCGGCGACTGGCTGGCCGAGCCGCCCTTCGCCGTGTGCGAGGGCGCCGGCACCTGGTTCCTCAGCCGGGAGGGACGACGTGATGGTGTCGTCGTACGACTCGACGGCGGTTGCGGGCGACAGACGCGCTGGACGATCGGCGGCACGGAGCTCGACCCCGAGCTGTTCGTCCTGTTCGGTGATCCGGACGCCGGTGACCTGCGGATTCTGAAGCGGGGCTGAGCCCTGCGCTCACCGTCCGCGTACTCACCGTCCCGGCGCTCACCGCCCCTTGTACTCCGCGCTCCTGCGCTCCACGAAACTCGCCACCCCCTCCCGCGCGTCCTCCGTCGCCATGTTGATCTCCTGCGCGGCCGCCTCCGCCGCGAAGGCCGTGGCTCGGTCGGTGTCGAGGGAGGCGTTGACGAGCTGCTTGGTGAGGGCGAGGGCGCGGGTCGGGCCGGTGGCGAGGCGTTCGGCCCACTCGCGGGCCGTCTTGTCCAGGTCCCCGTCCGGGAGGACGCGGTTGACCAGGCCGAGCCGCTCGGCGTCCGCGGCGGTGAGCGCGTCGCCGAAGAACATCAGTTCCTTCGCCCGCTGGGGGCCGATGAGGCGGGGGAGGAGGTAGGCGCCGCCGGCGTCGGGGACGAGGCCACGGCGGACGAACACCTCGATGAACTTCGCCGATTCGGCGGCCAGTACGAGGTCGCAGGCGAACGCCAGATGCGCGCCGAGGCCGGCCGCCGTGCCGTTCACCGCGGCGATCACCGGCTTCTCGCAGTCGAGGACGGCGGCGATGAGGCGCTGGGCGCCGAGGCGGATGGTGCGGGCGACGTCGCCGGGGATGCGTTCCGGGCCGGTTGCCGAGCCGTGCGGACCCGTACCCGCCGCCCCTCGCAGATCCGCGCCCGCGCAGAAACCACGGCCCGTGCCCGTGAGCACGACGGCCCGCACGCCGGGATCGGCGGAGGCGTCGGCGAGCAGTTGGATGATGCGTTCCCGCTGGTCAGGGGTGATGGCGTTGAGGGAATCGGGGCGGTTGAGGGTGATGCGGCAGACCTGATTGTCAGTGGCGTGCAGTACCAATGAATCCACGGAATCGACTGAATCCACGGAATCCACGGAATCGGCAGAGTTTCCGCGTACACGAGGGGAATCGGGCATGTTCATCTCATTGTCGGTCGGCATCTCAGCGGCACACCACCAACGCGTCCAGCGCCACCGCGCCCTGCCCCCTGGGCAGCACCATCAGCGGGTTGATGTCGAGCTCGGCGAGGTCGTCCTCCAGTTCCAGGGCCATGCGCTGCACGCGCAGGATGACCTCGACGAGCGCGTCGAGGTCCGCGGGGGGGCGCCCCCGGACCCCGTCGAGGAGGGCCCGCCCGCGCAGTTCGGCGAGCATGTTCCGCGCCTGGTCCTCGCCGAAGGGCGGCACGCGTACGGCGGCGTCGCCCAGCACCTCCACCAGCACCCCGCCGAGCCCGACCGTCACGGTCGGTCCGAACAGCTCGTCGTGCGTGGCGCCGACGACCATCTCCACGCCCCGCTCGACCATCTGGCAGACCAGGATGCCGTCAAGCGAGACGTCCTCGTAGCGGGCGATGTCGGTCAACTCGCGGTAGGCGTCCCGGACTTGACTGGCGGACGTCAGACCGATCTTGACCAGGCCCATTTCGGTCTTGTGGGCGATCCGCGCACCGGACGCCTTCATGACCACGGGGTACCCGACCTGTCCCGCCGCCCGGACGGCCGCCGCGGCGCTGGTCACCAACTGCTCGCGCGGGACGCGGATTCCGTACGCCCGCAGCAGCTGCTTCGCCGCGTGCTCGCTCAGTTGCTGGCCCGGGCGCATCAGTGGCTGGGCCTTGCGGAAGGACGGGGACGGGGTGCGGGGGGCCCGGTCGAAGGGGGAGCGGTAGCCGGTGACGAAGCGGTGGTGGTCGAGGTAGGCGCGGACGGCGGTGATGCAGTTCGCCACCGTGCGGAAGGTGGCCACGCGCGAGGAGCCGAGCAGGACTTCCCGGTACGCCGGCTCGGTGCCGACCGGCGACCCCCAGACGACGCAGACCAGCTTGTCGGTCTGCTCGGCGGCGTCCACCAGGTCCTGGACGAGCCTGTCGCTGAGGGGTGGGAAGGGGCCGGTGATCGGGCAGATCAGCACGCCCACCGCGGGGTCGTCGAGAATGGCGTCGATGATCTTCCGGCCGCGGTGGTCGCCGACCGGATGCCCGCCGTTGTCGACGGGGTTGGCCACGCTCAGGTACTCGGGTATCCACTGATGCAGCTCGGCCTGCTTGGCCTCGGACAGCACCGGCAGGGCGAGCCCCGCCTCGGTGGCGAGGTCGGCGAAGTGCGCGCCCGTGCCGCCCGAGATCGAATAGACGACGACGCCGTCGGCGCGGGGCGGTCGCGCGCGGGCCAACAGGGACGCGGTGTCCTGGAGTTCGTCCAGGCCGTCGACCCGGATCACCCCGTACTGCCGCATCGCCGCGTCCACCACCGTGTCCGCGCCGGTCAGCTTGCCGGTGTGTGAGGCGGCCGTGCGGGCGCCGGTCTCGGTGCGGCCGACCTTCACGGCGACGACCGGCACCCCGTGGCGGGCGGCCCGGTCGGCGGCGAGCAGGAAGGAACGGCCGTCCTTGAGGCCCTCCACGTAGCAGGCGATGGCGCCGACCTCGGGCCGCTCGGCGAAGTAGGAGATGAAGTCGGCGCTCTCCAGGTCGGCCTCGTTGCCGGTGGGCGCCCAGTGGGAGAGCCGGATGCCGAGGTCCTGGAGGGCGAAGACGGGGCGGCCCTGGTGGCCGGACTGGGTGATCAGGGCGATCGCGGGACCGTCCAGGTCGTCGCGGAACCGCTCGAAGGCGTTGAGGTTGGTGTTGGGGCCCAGCAGCCGCAGCCCGGACCGCTCGACGGCGGCGGTGAGCAGGTCCTGGGCGGCGGCGCCCTCCTCGCCGGTCTCGGCGAACCCGGAGGCGAAGACGACCGCGAACTTCACCTTGGTCTCGGCCAGTTCCTCGATCACCGGAAGGGGGTCGGCGACCAGCAGTACGGCGAGATCGACCTGCTCGGGCAGGTCGGCGACGGAGGGAGTGCAGGGGATGCCGAAGACGGACGGGCGGCTCGGATGCACCGGGTGGAGCCGGGCACCGACCCGCTCGGACCAGGCGATCAGCTGGCGGGTGACCCCGGTGTTCGGCCGGCCCTCGGCGTCCGAGGCGCCGATCACGGCGACCGACTCCGGCCGGAAGAAGCGGTCCAGATCGGGTACGCCGGAGTGCAACGGACGGCCGCTGACGTCGAGATCGTCGACCTCGGCCGGCCGGCCGTGGACGGCGGGCCCGGGCTGCTCGCCGCATGCGATGACCCGGGCCCGGCGGGAGTCGGTGGTGAGGGTGCCGTGGGTTGATCCAAGCATCGGTCCGCCCGCTCCTGTGTGACAGCGATTAACTGACGCAGTGTCAGATTAAAGGAACTGACGCTCAGTCAGGAACGGCTGTGCACGCAAAGTTGGGCGCGGGCCACCGAGAGGCCGACCGCTGAGTGCCCGAGGCGGCCGCTCACAGCACCGCCAGCACCTCCTTGGCCACCCGCTCGCCCGACCGAACCGCCCCGTCCATAAAGCCCATCCAGTAGGTGGAGGTCTCCGTCCCGGCCCAGTGGATGCCGCCGACGGGCTCGCGCAGGGCGGGGCCGTACTGGGTCAGGACGCCGGGTGCGGCGATGGAGACGGGGCCGCCGCGGGTGTAGGCCTCGTTGTTCCAGCGTTGCAGGACGAAGGAGGTGGGGGAGGCCGCTTTCTCGCCGAAGTACGTCGCGTAGTCCTTCAGCACGGCAGCGCGGACCTCCGCCTCGCTCGCCGCGTCCAGCTTGCGGGCCTCGTCGGCCTCGATGAAGCCCATCAGGGCGCCGTAGGAGGCGTCGGGCGGGGAGTTGTCGAAGGTGGAGCTGATCACGCCGGTGTCGCTGACGACCTGGCCGTTGAGTCCGTCGGCCCGCCAGAAGGGGGTGTCGTAGATCGCGATCGCCTTGCCGACCGAGGCCATCGGCAGGCGCTGGGTGAGCTGGTCGCGGGCGGCGGGGAGGAGGGGGTCGTACGAGATGCGGGCGGCGATCGGAGGGGGTGCGGCGACGACGACCTTCCTGGCGGTGACGGTGATGCCGTCGGCCGTCACGGCGTACTTGACGCCGGACTTGGTGATCGTGCGCACCGGGGCGCTGAGCACCACCCGGTCGCCGAGCGTGGCGGCGAGTTTGATCGGCACCAGTTGGGAGCCGCCGACGAAGCGCAGTTCCTGGGCGCCGTTCGCGGTCTCGGTGAGGCGTTCCAAGGTGCCGGGGTTCGCGGAGTTGCCGGCGGCGGCGATGTAGAAGAGGACGAACAGGAAGGAGAGTTCACGGGGTTCGGCCGAGAAGATCGAGGTGCAGGCCACGTCGAAGAGGAACTTGGCCGACGGGATGACGGCGTTGGCGCGCAGCCAGGTCTCGAAGGTCTGCCGGTCCCATTCGTCGGCCTTGGCGGCGGTCCAGGGGGCGTCGACCGGGATCTGCTTGGCCAGGTCGTCGAGCGTGGCCTGGACGATCGCGGCGTTGGCGAGACCGGCCGCGTCGATGGGCGGGACGGAGCCGAGGATGCCGTCGGTGGCGTAGGGGGTCTTCTTGCCGTCCTTGTAGAGGAGGTTGTCGCCGGTGTTGTAGGTGGCGAAGGTCTGCACGCCGAGGGAGTCGGCGAGGGCCTTGATGCGGTCCTGGGTGGGGCCGATGAACTCGCCGCCGCCCTCGGTGACACCGCCGCCTGCGAGGTTCAGGCCCATGACCCGGCCGCCGACCCGGTCGCGGGCCTCCAGGACGACGACCGACTTGCCGGCGGCGACCAGGTCTCGGGCCGCGGTCAGGCCGGCGAGGCCGGCGCCGACGATCGCGACGTCGGCGTCCCGCGTGGTCGCGGCCGAGGCCGTGCCGGCGCTGGTGGCCGTGAGGGTCGCGGCGCCGGCAGCGGCGGCCGCGCCGCCGAGGAGGGAGCGGCGGGAGATCCGGGGAGTTCGGGGGAGCTGTCTTTCGCTTGCCACGTGCGTCCTCCGTCGGGGCGAGAGGGGGCGGAGCAGAAAAGTTGAACAGTGCTCACATTCTGGCCCCGTGCGGCGGCGCGGTACAGCTCCCCCGTCACAACTGACCCGTAAGTAACAAGGGATATACGTAAGAGAGTTGAGGGTGTCTACGTCACCGGAAGCCGGGAAACCAGGCGGCTGCGGTCTCCGGCGATCGCCTTCGCGATCTTCCGCGCGTCGATCGCCATCTCGCGGAGGTTGCCGCTGATGGGGTTGGTGAAGCCGGTGAAGTAGAGGCCGGGTGCGTCGGCCGGGGTGCGGGCGCCCTGGACGAGCGGTCTGCCGCGGGCGTCGAGGGCGCCGAGGTGGCCGACGAGGTCTTCGAGGGCGCGGACGTATCCGGTGGCGGCGATGACGGCGTCCGGCGAGACGCGGGTGCCGTCGGTGAGGGCGACCTTGCCGCCCTCGAACCCGTCGACGGCGGCCACGATCTCGATCTGCCCCTTGCGCACGGCGTCGATGAGGCCGACGTCGAGGACGGGGATGGACCCTGCCTTGACGCGGCTGTAGAGGCCGGTGTCGGGGCGGGGCAGCCCGTGGTCCGACAGGTCCGGCACGCTGAGTTTCGCGACGGGGCGGGCGAGGCGGTCGACGAGGCCGACCGGCAGCCGCCGTACCAGGATGCTCGTGAACTGCGCGGCCCACCCGGCGGTGGAGCGCCGCACGATGTGCGGAACCGTCCGCACCGCCAGCCGCACCCGGGAGGCCCCGCCCTCCGCCAGGTCCACGGCGATCTCGGCACCGGTGTTGCCGACGCCGACGACCAGGACGTCGCGGCCGGCGTAGGGCGCGGGGGTGCGGTACTCGCCGGCGTGCAGGAACTCGCCGGTGTAGGTGTCGCGGCCGGGCCAGTCGGGGACGTGCGGGGTGTGGTTGTGGCCGGTGGCCACGACGACCGCGGCGCCGGTCAGTTCACGCCCGCCGGTGGCGTGCAGCAGCCAGCCGGAGCCGTCGGGCGTGGGCTCGATCCGGGAGACCTCGACGCCGGTGACGATCTCCAGGTCGTGGTACTCGGCGTACTTCTCCAGGTAGCGGACGACATCGTCGCGGGACACCCAGCGGCCGAAGCGGCGCGGCATCGACAGTCCCGGCAGGCCGGACAGCCGTCGGGTGGTGTGCAGATGGAGGCGGTCGTAGTGGCGCCGCCAGGAGGCGCCGACCCGGTCCGACTTCTCCAGCACGACGGCCCGTATGCCCTGGGCGCGCAGGGCGTACGCGACGGAGAGTCCGCCGGGGCCGCCGCCTATGACGTAGACGGGGCGGTCCGTGGCGGGGTGTTCCGTGACGGGGTGGTCCGGGTGCTTGGGGGTGTCGGCCATGGTCGGGAGCGTAATCACGCAGCCGGTTGATGGGTCTCGGTCAAGACCGGAATTGGTTGCGGATCGATCACGGCTGTAGGAGGAGTGGGTGGGGACTGTGGCGTAGGTCTCCTGCTTGTGGGGCTGGAGTGAAGGGATCAGTGGCCCAGTCCGGCCCCTCCGTCGACCGGGATCACGGCGCCGCGCACGTATCCCGCACCGGCCAGGAACGCCACCGCGTCGGCGACCTCGTCGGGGTGGGCCAGGCGGCCGGCCGGGGTGCGGGCGAGCAGGTGCCGGCGCTGTTCCTCGGTGAGCGCGCGGCTCATGTCCGACTCGGTCAGGCCGGGGGCCACCACGTTGCAGGTGATGTCGCGGGGGCCGAGTTCGTGGGTCAGCGAGCGGGCGAATCCGACCAGCCCCGCCTTCGCCGCCGCGTAGTTGGTCTGCCCGGCGGCGCCGTGCAGGGCCGCTGTGGAGGAGATCAGCACGATACGGCCGTGACCCTGCGCGAGCATCCCGCGGATCGCGCGCCGGGCCACCCGGAAGGCGCCCGTGAGGTTGGTGTCGATGACGGAGGTGAAGTCCTCGTCGCTCATCCGCAGGAGCAGTCGGTCGTGGGTGACACCCGCGTTCGCGACCAGGACGGTGACCGGGCCGTGAGCCGCCTCGGCCTCCTTGAAGGCCTGGTCCACCTGCCCGGCGTCCGTCACGTCGCACCGTACGGCGAGGAGGTTCGCGTCGGCGGGTGGCCTCTCCCCGCGGTAGGTCACCGCGACCCGGTCTCCCGCCACCGCGAAGCGGCGGGCCATGGCCAGCCCGATGCCGCGGTTCCCGCCGGTCACGAAGACCGAGCGGGCTGTCGTCTGTTCCCTCGTGCCTGCCACTTCAGCCCCTGTGCCTGCCACTTCAGTCCCTTTCCCGATCGCTGTTGACTTCCCGCGCGCCGTCGACGCCCCGTGCGCGCAGCCCCACGACCGCTACGACGAACCCGGCGAAGGCCAGTACGGCGGTCCAGAAGGTGGCCGTGTACATGGCGTTCAGGAAGGCGCGGTCGGCCGACGCCGCCAGCTCCGGCAGCCGCAGCGAACCGGCCAGCGAGCGGGCTGTCTCGGCGGAGGTGCGGGCCTGCGCCGCGGTCTCCGCCGACAGGCCCTGCAGGCCGACGGGCAGGGCGGTGTCCGCCATGCGGTCCCGGTAGACGGCGGAGAGGATCGAGCCCGCCAACGCCACCCCGAGCGTTCCGCCGACCTGCCGGGTGACGCTGTTGACGGCCGATCCGGCGCCCGCGAGCTGGGGCGGCACCCCGCGCATCATCACGGCCGTGACCGGCGTGCCGACCAGGCCCATGCCGAAGCCCTGCACCCACAGCAGCGCGGCGATGACCGGGATCGGGGTCCGTCCGTCGAACCACAGATAGCCGACATACGTGGCCGCCGTGGCCAGGACTCCGGCCGCGATCGTCCACCGGGCCGACAGCAGCCGGCTCATCGCCGGGGACGCCTGGCTGCCCAGGACGATGCCGATCGCGGCGGCGATCATCACGGTTCCGGCGTCGGCGGGGGAGAGGCCACGGGGGCCCTGGAGGTAGAAGGCCGCGTAGAACAGGTGCCCGGCCAGCGCCATGAACGCGATCAGCAGCACCACGCTCCCGGCCGTGAACCCCGGCTGCCGGAAGAGCCGTAGGTCCAGGCTGGGCGCCGGAGACCGACGCTGACCGGCCACGAAGACGGCGAGCAGGGCGCCGCCCAGGACGAGGGGCAGGAGGACGTGGGCGCCGTACCAGGTCCGGCCGTTGCCCAGCTCGATGATGCCGTAGACGACACCGCCGAGCCCGAGCACCGACCACGCGAGGCCGGGCAGGTCGAGCACCCTGCGCCCGGGGCCCTTCAGCGCGGGCACCACGGCCACCACCCCGGCCAGACACAGGGCCACGATCGGCACGTTGGCCAGGAACACCGAACCCCACCAGAAGTGGTCGAGCAGCAGCCCGCCCACGACCGGGCCGACCGCCACGCCCAGACCGCTGGAGGAGCTCCAGATCGCGATGGCCCGGGTGCGCTTCTCCTCCGGGGTGCTCTGCACGATGACCGACAAGGTCGCGGGCATCAGCAGCGCGCTGCCCGCGCCCATGAAGGCGCGCGCCACGATCAGCCGTCCCGCGTCCGGTGCGAACGCGCCGGCCGCTGAGGCGGCGCCGAACAGGGCGAGGCCGGCGAGGAGGGTGGTCCGGGGACCGAAGCGGTCGGCGAGCGCGCCGCCCGCGAAGAGGGCGCCCGCGAAGACCAGGGTGTAGGCGCTCGCCACCCACTCCAGTTCGGCGGGGGTCGCGCCCAGGCCCGCGGCCGGGTCGGCCAGCGTGGTGACCGCGACGTTGAGGATCGAGGTGTCCAGCCAGATCAGCATCTGGGCGCAGACGACGACCAGGAGGACGGGCCATGAGCGGGTCGGAGGCGCCTGTTCTTCGGTCCTGCTCACGGTGGTCATCGCATGCCTTCCTGGTCAGGGGTGTCGCCGATACCTCCGAGGTCAGGGACGGCGCCGAGGCCCCCGTATGCGCGCAGCGCCCGGTCGACGAGGGCGTCGGCCGCGCCCGTGTAGCCGGCCGGGTCGAGGAGGTGCGCCAACCGGGCGGGGGTGAACCGGGCCGACAGTTCGGGGTGTTCGGAGAGCACCTCGGCGAGTGGGCGTCCGGTGTCGGACGCCTCGGCCGTGGCGGCGGTCAGCAGCGTCTTCGCCCGTGCCTTGCCGAGCGCCGGGGCGAGCGCCACCGTCAGCCGTTCGGCGACGACGGCGCCGCCGGTCAGTTCGAGGTTGGCGAGCATCCGCTCCGGGTGGACGACCAGTCCCTCCGCGAGTTCTACGGCGGTGTGCGCCGCCCCGCCGGCCAGCCGCAGCGCCTCCCTCAGCGGCTGCCACTCGGCGTGCCACGCCCCGGCGGGCCGCTCGTCCTCGGCGAGCATGCACTGCGCCAGGACGAGGGAGTGCGCGGGGACCTGACGGGCGGCCGACACGATCAGGGTGGCGAGTACGGGGTTCCGCTTCTGCGGCATCGCCGAAGAGGCCCCGCGTCCGGTCGCCGCGGGCTCGGACACCTCGCCGATCTCGGTGCGGGACAGCGTCTGCACATCGAGCGCGAACTTCCCGAGCGCCCCGGTGACCAGCTGCAGCACTGCGGCCAGGTCGGCCACGGGCGTGCGCGCGGTGTGCCACGGGATCACCGGCTCGGCCAGCCCGAGCGCCTGCGCGAACGGCCGGAGCAACTCCGTTCCGCCCTCGCCGTCGGCATTCCTGCCGGCGCCGCTGTCCTCGCCCTGCCCGCCGTCCAGTACCGCGTACTCCCCGTACGCCGCGAGCGTGCCCGCCGCGCCGCCGAGCTGGGCCGGGAGCGTGGACGCGACGGCCCGTACCCGGACGAGGGCCTCGGCGACCAGCTGGAGCCAGCCCGCCGCCTTGAGGCCGAAGGTGGTCGGCACCGCGTGCTGGGCCAGGGTGCGCCCGGCCAGCACGGTGTGGCGATGGGTGTCGGCCAGGGCGGCGAGGGCGACGCGGACCCGGTCCAGGTCGGCGGCGATCAGGCCGAGCACCCGGCGGGCGACCAGCATGGCCGCCGAGTCGAGGATGTCCTGGCTGGTCGACCCGCGGTGGACGTACTCGGCCGCGGCCGGGTCCTTGGCGGCGACCAGCTCGGTGAACGCGGTGACCAGGGCCACCACCGGGTTGGCCGTGGCCCTGGCCGCGTGGGCCAGCGCGACGAGGTCCAGCCGGTCCGCGCGGGCCGCCGAGGCGATCGCCGCCACCGCGGCGGCGGGCGTGCGTCCGACGGCGTACTGGGCCCGGGCCAGGGCGACTTCGGCGTCCAGCATGGCCTGCAGCCAGGCCTCGTCGGTCACCTCGGCAGCCGCCGGTGTGTCCGCCCAGGTGGGGGCGAGCAGGCCCGCGTCGGTGCCCACGGACAGCGCGTTCACGCTCGTCGACTCCCTCTCTCGGCCATCTCTTCCTCTGTCTCTTCCTCTGCCTCTTCGTCAAGCAGCAGTGCCGCCCGCGCGATCGAGTCCGAGTCCTCCAGCGTCACCGAGCCGACGCCGGGCCTGACCCCGACCGCCGTCACCCAGCGCACCCCTTCCGTCGGCACCCCGAACGCGAACCGGCGCGGGTGCGCCCGGCCCGCCGCGTCCACCAGCCGGGGCGCGCTGCCGGTCACGGCCAGCCCGCCCGTCTCGTAACCGCCTCTCTCATGACCGCCCAGCCGGTACGGGACGCAGGCACTGGCCGAGAACAGCGACCTCAGCAGGGGGTTGGCGGTGCGCCGCAGATCGACGGCGGGCAGCCGTGCCTCGATCAGCGCGCCGACCGGCACCGGCGCCTCGGACACCGACTCCGCGTCCACCAGGAAGCGGCCTTCGCGTGCCGAGGGCCGTACCCGCATCCCCGGCCCGACGAGGTGCAGCACCCCGGCCTCGATCAACGCGATCAGCTGCTCGATCCGGAAGGCAGGCGGGCCGATCGACGTGAAGGCGTTAAACGGCGTGTACCAGCTGTCGAGTTCGCCGCGGTAGGACTCGCCCAGGACGCCGCCGTGGTCCACCACCAGCCGGATCTCGTTGCGCAGGTCCCGCAGGGCGTCCAGCGCGGCCTTCAGCGGCCCGTCCGCATTGCCGAGGCGGGCTTCCGCGACGTCCCGCCGCAGGTACGCCAGCAGCCAGTGCCGGAAGTCGTCGCGGCCGGTGAAGGTGCGCTCGCCGTACGGGCGCTCGACGCGCCGCCAGTCCCAGCGCTGGTCGGGCGGTACGGCGTACCGGTCGAGCAGGTCCGCCTCGTAACGCCGGCCGGCGAGAGCGGACCGTACGAACTCCTCGGCGGCCGGGGCCCCTTGGGCCGCGCGGATCCACGCCTCGTAGTAGACCGTGCGGACCTCCCGGTCGATCAGTGGCCAGAGGTCGCGGCGGAAGCCGACCGGTCGCCGCCGCAGTCCGGCGATCACCTCCGGGGTCAGGAAGCGGGGGTGGTGGCGGCCGAGCGCGCCCTTCTGGTTCTCGCCCCGGGCGTGGTACGGCACCCCGCGCCGCGAACCGGCGTACAGCACCGGCTCGTTGCCGCTCGGGAGGTACACCAGCCCGTTCTCGCTCTCCTTGAACGTGCCGCCGCGGCCCTCGGTGAGCAGCGCCAGATGGTCGAAGAAGTTCAGCCCCAGGCCGCGCAGGGCGACGGGAGTGCCGGGCGCGATCCCGGCCGTTTCGGCGTCGGCCGGGTTGGCGGGGCCCACGTACGTCAGACCGTGCCGGCCGGCGAATCCTGCCAGCGCGCCTTCCTCCTGGCCGGGGAGCTGCTCCGCGTGGCCGAGCGCCAGCACCACGGCCTCCAGCCCGGCCAGCCGGACGCCGTCCGCCAGCGTCACCGTCTGCCGCCCGTCGGGGGTGTCGTCCAGCGCGACCGCGGTCGACCGGTGCGTGTGGACCGTCACCTCCTCGGGCGCGGTGCGTAAGAGGTGCCGGAACACCCACTCCAGGTAGTGGCCGTGGAACGCCCGGGTCGGATAGGAGTCAGGGCCGAGCCGGCGTGCCTCGTCCAGGACCTGGAGCGGGTGGCCCCCGGTGTCCTGCTCGATCATGCGCGCCCATGCGTACAGGCTGGGCCCCGGCACCGAAGGGCCCGCGCAGTCCACGCTGTCGTCGGTGAACAGGGTCACCTGGGAGGCGACCGTGTTCATCAGCAGCTCCCCCGGCTGGCCGGTGCGCCACACCGCGCCCGGACCGGGCGGATACGGGTCGACGAGGTGGACCGTGACCGGCCGGGCGGTGCCCGCGGCGTTGGCGCAGACCCGCTCAAGGACGGACAGCCCGCGCGGACCTACGCCGATCAGGCAGAGGGCGAGGGGGGCACCGGATCCTGTCGGCGCCGTCTTTCCTGGGCTGGTGACTTCCGGGCTGGTCATTCCCGGGCCGGTCACTCCCGGCGCGGTGGCTCCCAGGCTGGTGGCTCCCGGCCGGGTCGCTCCCCGTGCGGTGGCCCCTGGGCTGGTGGCTTCCGGCCCAGCTTTTCCCGGCGTGGTGGCTCCCGCCCCAGACGCTCCCCGCCCGCTCATTCCCGGCCCAACTCGTCGCGCCAGCTCGGCCGTAGCGGCTTCCAGCCCAGTGCCGTGCGGGCCCGGGCGTTCGTCGCGCCGCGTGCCGTGGTCAGTTGATGGGTCAGGAACCAGCCCAGCAGCCGGGGCGCGAGCGCTGCCGGGAGGGCGCGTGGGGGTGGGGCGCCGAGTGTGCGGGCGTAGTGCGGGAGCCACTGGGCGGCCGGGGCCGGGTCGTCGTCCGTTACGTGGAAGCAGCCGGTCGCCTCGGACTCGACGGCCGCTACGGCCGCTACGGCCGCCTGCACCGCGTCGTCCACGTGCAGGAACGACGTGATTCCGGCGCCGCCCTCCGGCAGCGGGAGCTTCCCGGCCAGCACCCGAAGGGCCGTCCCGCCGTCCCGGGCGTACCCGGTACCGGGGCCGTACAGCGTGCCGTACCGCAGGACCGTCCCCGCGAGGTCGCTGCCCGACACCAGCCGCTCCAGCTCCGCGACGGCCCGCACGGTGGCGGCCCAGCCGGGGTCCGGGGCGTCCACGTACAGCGGGGCGTCCTCGTCGAGGACCGGTGGGCCCTGCGGTGCGGCGGCGAAGGCGATGGACTGCGCGACCAGCCGACGGGCGCCGGCCGCGCGGGCCGCCTCGACCAGGTGGGCGGTGCCCTCGGTGCGCAGGCGTGCGGTCTGCGCGAAGGCTTCCGGAGGGTCGTCGCGCAGCAGCCGTAGCGCCGTCAGTTGGTGGACGACCACCTCGGGCCGGGCGGCCGACACCGCCGACAGCACCGCCTCGCGGTCGAGGGCGTCGGCGACCACGACCCGGTCCGCCTCCGGGGCCCGCGACGCGTCCCGGACCAGTGCGCTCACCTCGTGGCCCCGCGCCCGCAGCGCGCCGACCAGCGGATGTCCGACCACGCCGGTGGCACCGGCGACCAGCACACGCATACGTCAGCCCTCCCCGCCGGCGGTCAGCGGCGTGGCGACCCGCATCAGCAGACGGCACGCCTTGTCGCCGTCCTTCAGGCAGCTCTCGGCACGGTTCTCCGTGAGGGTCACGCCGAGCCCCTCCGACCAGCCCGCGTGGATGTCCGTGCACGGGCAGCGGTAGCCGTCCAGCGAACCGGCCATCCGCACCATCGTGACGGCGAAGCTCCGCTTCAGGGTGAGCACGATCAGGTCGTCGTCCTCGACCTCGGTGGAGGCGTTGCGCAGCTCCGGCGGGAACATCCGGTCACCGCAGTCGTCGTAGCGGCGGCGCAGTTCCTCCAGGTCCTTGCGGGTGTCACCGGTGTCGGGGAGCGGGCCGGAGAGGCGGCCGACGCGCTGCGCGACGTGCAGGGCGACCTTGCGCAGCGCCTCGGCGTTGAGCTCGTTGGCGGCCTCCTGCCCGAACCGCGCGGCCACGCCCTGGTACCAGTTGGCGTCGTGCTGCCACCACAGTCGGTACGCCTCACTCGCCCGGGCGCGGTGGTTGACGCCGTCGCCGTCGGCTGTACTCGTGCTGCTCATGCGTGCTGCTCCTCGGCGGCGAACCTGTCGCGCATCACTCGTTTGAGAACCTTGCCGGTGGCGCCCTTGGCCACGTCGTCCGGCTTCATGCGCAGGGCCCGGTGCACCGGGGGGTATCCGGCGGCCGACAGGACGGAGTTGACGCGCTCGGTCCATGCCGCGTCGCCGCCGGCACCGTCCGCCGCCGCGTCCTCGTCGGCCAGCTGGAGCAGCGCGTATGCCTCGCCCTCTCCGTCGCCGTCCCAGTCCGCCCGTACGCCGTCCGGGGCGACCCCGACGACCGTGCAGTCGGCCAGCTCGGGCAGCTCGGCCAGCAGGAGTTCCTCGGTGCGGGTGCTGAAGACGATGCCGGCCCGGGTGCGGACGGCGTCCGGCGCGCGGTCGAGGTGGTAGAAGTTGCCGTCCTCGTCCTGGTGGGCGAGGTCCCCGGTGAGCCAGTAGCCGCCGAGCCGCATCCGGTTCCAGGTCAGCGAGTCGTTCCAGTAACCGGGCGTGAGCGTCGGGGACTTGAGGCCGAGGCGGCCGATCTGCCCGGGCGGCAGCGGGGTGCCGTCCTCCGACAGTACGGCGGCCTCGGCGAAGCTGATCGGTTTGCCGATACGGCGCGAGTAGGCGTCGGTGTCCTTGGTGTGCCGGTTGTGGAAGACGGAGTAGCCGGCCTCCGAGGAGCCGAGCCCGTCCACGAAGACCGAGCCGTCGACCCGTACGCGGCGCAGGTCCCGGCCGATCTTCTGGTGACTGCCGTGCGCCACCAGGGCGCGGATGTGCGCCTCGTGCGCCGCGTCCCCGGTGTTGAACCACACCTGCACGCTGGACAGATCGCGCTTCGTCAGGTCCTCGGCGGCCATCTCGCCGAAGGTCGAGGCGAACCCCAGCACGGTGGTCGGCCGGAACTCCTCGACGGCGTCCAGGACGTCCGCGCCGCGCTGGCTGGACAGCAGCTTGATGTCGGTGCGCAGCAGCAGGCAGTACAGCAGCGTCGCCACCATGGCGTTGTGCGCGCCCGGCAGCCCGACCAGGGTGCGCTCCATGTCGGTGCCGGTGGAGTAGCGCAGCCGGTGCAACTGGGCGTACATCAGGGTGCGGTGGGTGTGCGGTACGCCCTTGGGCATGCCGGTGGTGCCGGAGGAGTGCGAGATGAGCACCGGGTCGGTCGGGTCGTGCCGGTACGGGTACGACGGCGGCAGCGACGCCCGATGTTCCGGGCGGATGTCGGCGGCGGTGACGTGGAAGCCGAGGCCGGAGTCCGCGAGCACCTCCCGGTGGGCGTCGTCGGTGAACGCACCGGTCGCGCCCTGCCGGCGTACGTACTCCCGGGCGATCTCCGGGGCCAGATTGCCGTTGACGAACGACGGGATCGCGCCGAGGGACGTCAGCGCCAGGAAGTTCACCGCGAACTCGGCGCTGGAGTAGGAGTGGAGGGCGACCGGGTCGCGGGGCCGTACACCGTGGGCGGCGTACCAACCGGCGTACGTCTCGACCACCTCGTACAACTCGCCGAGCGTCAGCACCTCGGGGCGGCTGCCGTCGGGCGCCCGCCAGGTGCCGTCCGTGCGCAGGACGGGTTCGTCGAGCGGGCGGCCGTACGCCTTCAGGCGGTCCAGGAGGTTGCCGGCGCCCAGTTCGGTGTCGGAGCAGATCCGCGCCCGCTCCTGCCTACTGATGAGCATGGGTCTCCGTCTCGTCGGCGGTATCAGCGGTATCAGCGCTATCAGCGGTGAGGACGAACGCGCTGGGGCCGGACAGGAGTTGGCTCCCGCCGTCCCGCAGCAGCCGTCGGTGGGCGGCGGCCAGGTCGAACAGGCCCTGTATGCCGCCGGGACGGTCGACGGCCCCGGGTGCGGGTGTCTCGGCCGCCTGGATCGTCACTGGTACGTCGGCGCCTGGGCGGCCGAGCAGCGCCGCCGCCGCCAGGCCCGCGGACGCGGGGAGGTCAGGGGTGCCGTCGGCGGTCAGTTCCCGCCGCAGGACGGCCACCCGCTCTCCGCCGCCCAGCTCCACGCCCAGCACCAGGACGCGGTCCAGCTCCGGGTCCTCCAGGAGCAGATCCGCCATGGCCAGCAGTTCGGTGACCGGGTCGTCGACGGTGGAGATGCTGAACATCTGCCCGGTGATCCCGAACTCCCGGCTGGTGTGGCCCAGTACGGAGTTGGGCGTGGCCTGCATGAACAGCAGCGGGTTGTGCACCTTGCCGGAGACCATGCGCGTGCTGGCCAGGTCGGCGGTGGTGGTGTCGCCCAGCAGACTGGCCAGCACGACGGCAGTGCGCGAGCCGTCACCCGGCCGCTCGGTCAGGCACTGCCGGCTCACCTCGTACGCCAGCGGGCTGAACGCGGACTCCACGAAGCCGGGCAGCCTCGGCAGCGGGATGTCGCCGTCACTGCCGGCGCCGTGGGTGGCGGTCGCCGAGGTGAGGATGCCGAGAGGGGCCCGCAGCGGGGACTTCTCGCCGGTCGTCATGGCCGCTCCAGCACGAGTGCGGTGTTGGCGCCGCCGAACGCGGCGTTGACGGTGAGCGCCCGGCGCAGATCGGCCCGGCGCGGCCGGTTCGGCACGTAGTCGAGGTCGCACTCCGGGTCCGGCGCGGTGAATCCGGCGGTCGGCGGCAGTACGCCGTCCGTCAGGGCCAGCAGCGTGATCACGAACTCCACGACGCCCGCCGCCTCCAGGAGGTGGCCGGTGGTGCTCTTGGTGGAGCTGACCGGTATCGACTCCGCCCGGTCCGGGAAGGCGGCGCGCAGGCCGCGGGTCTCGGCGCCGTCGTTGTACTTGGTGCCGGTGCCATGGGCGTTGACGTAGTCGAGGGCAGCCCCGTCCGGATCGCCGGCCAGCCGCAGCGCCTGCCGCGCCGCCCGCGCCAACCCCGCTCCCTGAGGGTGCGGTTGGGCGATGTGGTGGGCGTCCGTGGCCGCGCCCCAGCCCACCACCGAGGCCAGCGCCCTGCCACCCCGGCGCCGGGTGTGCTCGGCGGACTCCAGTACGACGACCGCGACCCCGTCGCCCAGCAGCAGCCCGCTGCGGTCCGCGCTGAACGGGCGCACCATGCCGTCCTTGGACAGCGCACGGCCGGAGTCGAACTTCCCGAAGGTCTCCTCCTCCACCAGGTAACCGCCGCCACAGACCGCCACGTCGGCCCGCCCGGAGGAGATCAGCCGGCAGCCGTGGATGATCGCGGCGGCGGAGGCGACACAGGCGTTGGTGAAGGTCAGCCGCGGTCCGGTCAACCCGAGGCGTACGGCGAGCAGTTCGGTGAGCCGGGCGGGTGCGGCGTCGGCGGCCCGGTCGGCCGCGGCGCCCGCGCCGGTGTCGGTGTCGCCCTCGCCCACACCGGCACCGCGCCAGTACCGAGTGACGCTCGTGTGGTCGCCCGCGACGCCGAGCAGGACCGCCGCCCGGGTGCCCGTGCCCAGCCCCGCCATGTCGAGGGCCCGCGTACCGCACTCGGCGAGCGCGTGGCGCAGTGCCCACTGCTCGACCGCTTCGGGGCCGTCGGGGGCGGCGGCCGCCATCGGCGTACGGTACGGGCCGGTGTCGAACCGGGTGGTGGGCGCGAACGCGGGGACTCCCGCGAAGACCCCGCGCCGCACGGCGTCGGCGCCGTTGCCGAACGCCGTGCGCACCCCGAATCCGGTCACCGTGACCTCGCCGCCACCGCGCATCTCGCCGCTACCGCTCATCGTGGCCGCCCTCCTCGACGGCACGCAGGTACGAGGTGAGCCGCCGCAGTGAGGTGAGCCCGGAGATCTCCTCGTCGCTGGGCTCCACGACCAGGCCGTGGCGCTCCTCGATCACATGCAGGAGCCACACCAACCCGAGGGAGTCCAGGACCAGTTCGGCGTCCTCGCCGAGGTCGTCGGGCAGTCCAGGGAAGACGTTGCGGTCCGACAGCAGTTCGCGGACGGAGTCGGTGGTGAAGGTGGCCGTACTCATGCCTTCACTCATGCCTTCGCACCGCGCCGGATCACCTCGGCGACGAGTCCGCCGAGGGTCAGGGAGGCCAGCGGCTCGATGTCGGTGTCCGGTATCTCCACGCCGAACCGCGACTCCAGCCGCATCGTCAGCTCGATCAGGCTCAGCGAGTCCACTTCCAGCCCGCCGACGGTCATCGGGCTGTCGTCCGTGATGCCGTCGCGGCTCAGCAGGACGTTCATCTCGTCGATGACCGCGGTCAGGACGAACTCGCGGATCTCGTCTTCCAGGGTCGACGTACTCATGATCGGTGTCTCCACGTGAGGGGTCGAAAGGAGGGAAGGATGAGGTGAAGGCGCGGGCGGCGCCCGGGCTAGGAACCGCCGTCCGCCACGGCCGCCTGCGGCACAGCCGCCTGAAGCACCGCCGCCTGCCGCAGCAGCTTCCCGTTGGACGTGCGGGGCAGGGCCTCCAGCACCCGGATCAGCCGCGGCAGCTTGTAGTCGGCCAGCCGTTCCCGGCACCAGCGCAGCAGTTCCTCCGGCGACGGCCGCTCGGCCCCGTCCGCCACCGCGACGTACGCCTCGGTCACGCCCTCGTGGACCAGGACCGCCTGCTGGACGGCAGGATGCTCGCGGAGGACGTTCTCGACCTCGGACAGGTCCACCTTGAGGCCGCCGATCACGACGAGGGAGTCGGCGCGGCCGTGCACCAGCACCGTCCCGGAGGCGTCGACCGTGGCCCGGTCCCGGGTGTGCAGCCAGCCGTCCGCGTACTGGGTGCCGCCGGAGTCGAAGAGATACGGCGACTCCTCGAGGGCGACGTCCAGTTCGCCCCGGTGCTCCCGTACCACCACACCCGGCGCGGCCGGGCCGACCGCCGGCCGGGCCAGGGTGCCGCGGGCGTCCATGGCGACCACACCGGTCTCCGTGGTGCCGTAGGACTCGCCGACCGCGATCCCGTACCGCTGCGCGAACCGCGCCGCGACCTGCGGGGGCATCAGCTCGCCGCCCGACACCGCGACGCGCAGCTCGGGCAGCGCGGGGGGATCGGAGGCGGCGGCGAGCAGCTCGTAGTGCATGGGCACCCCGAACAGGGTGGTGATCCGGTGCTCCACCGCGGTCCGCAGGATGTCGCGGGCGGAGATCCGCGGGGCGAAGACGACGCGGACCCCGGCCACGAGCGAGTGCAGCAGCCCGGCGATCAGACCGAAGCTGTGCGCCGTCGAGCTGAGCAGCAGCAGCCTGTCGCCGGCGCCCGGCATGCCCGGAACGCGGGTGAACCGGTCCACCTCGGCGGCGAGGGAACGGGCGGTCCTGCCGATCACCTTCGGCCGCCCGGTGGAGCCCGAGCTGAACTGGACCAGCCGGTGGCCGGTGCCGGCCGGGCGACCGCCGCCGAGGCGCTCGGTGACGACCTCGTACTCGGACCGGAAACCGAACGTCGCCCGGACGTTGACCCCCGCGCTGACCATGAACTGCGGTCGGCACGTGGCGCACAGCGCGGCCACCTCCGCCGGTTTGAGCCGGAAGTCGAAGAGCAGCACCTGGGCGCCGAGCCGCCACAGCGCGAGCAGCACCTCGACCTGGGTGAAGCTGGGCGGTGTCCGCAGGCCCACGGTGCTGCCCGCGCCGATGCCGTATCCGGCGAAGACCGCGGCCTGCTTGGCCACCCGGTCCCGTAACTCGCCCCGGGTGACCAGCTCCTGGCGGTGGGCCAGGTAGGGGAGTGCGTCGTCGTGCGCGTCGAAGAGTCCTCGGACGAGGGAGGTCATGCCGTCGTCGGGCCCGTCAGCCGTGTGGTGCGTGAGGTGCGCCGCGAGTTCGCCCATGGGGCTCAGACCTCCTTGCAGAACTCGCCGATGGGCAGGCCTACATGGCGCTTGTCCGTGGCCAGGTAGCCGAGCAGCTCGTCACCCGGCTGGAGTTCGGTGACGTTGAGGACCTTGCCGCCCGGGCCGAGCACCCGGACGTGCCAGTCGTCCTGCACGGTCAGGCTGACCAGCCCGCCGTCCTCGGCGTGGGTGCGGATCTCCAGCAGCGGCCGCGACTCCAGCTTGGCGCGTCCGACCACCACCCGTCGGGTGCGCCCGTCGGCGCCGACCGCGAGCAGGGCGGTGCCGGAGCCGACCTCGCTGAGGTAGTTGGTGCGGTTGTCGGGGCCGAGGGTGTACGAGTGCAGGGCACCGGCGTTGACCCGGAACGGCCTGGTCGGCATGTACGGCAGCGGGTGGGTCTCGGAGCAGCACAGCACGAACCCGGAGGAGTAGGAGCCGACGAGGATGCCCTCGTCCTCCTCGAAGTGCGAGCAGGTGTCCACGCAGACCCGGTCGCCGAGCCCGACGTGCCGGATGCTCTCCACGGTCAGCGTGGACAGCTCCAGCTGGGGTGTGGTGGCCTGCAGCAGCCGCGCCAGGGCGAACACGTCGTCGGCGCCGCGGGGCGTGAACAGGATGCCGTCCGAGCCGCGCTCCAGCACGTCGAAGACGATCGCCGCCTCCTCCAGGCCGTCCACGACGGTCACCAGCTTGCCCTCGGCCGACTCGGCCGCGGCGAGCACGATCTCCAGCGGGATCTTGGTCGGATCGGCGAAGTGGATGACGGTGTACGGCAGCGCCATGGCGCCCGTGCACGACAGCTGCAGGGTGCGGTCGTCCCGTACGTCGACGAAGCCGGCGACGGGGGTGCCGGGAGCGCCGGTGGTGCCGGTGCGGTGGTCGGCGGCGAGGGCGTCGAGCTCGTGCTGGGTGGTGAACTTCCGCAGCAGGACGTCGGCGCCGGGAGCGGACGGGGAGTTACCGGGGTCGGCCTCGGCGGCGGACTTCGCCTCCTTGCCGCCCGGCTTCTTCGGGGCGGCGGCCGGTGCCGGGCCGTCGTCGGCCAGGATCCGGGTGACGGTCGGGGGCAGCGTGCCGAGCAGCTTCGCGTCGGCGGAGAGTACCCCGGCCATCCGGGCGTGGACGGCAGCGTCCACTACCGCCTGGATCTGCCGTGCCGGGACCTCACGCAGATCGATCCATGCGAACCTCATGCGACACCTGCCACGATCGTCGAGTAGTTGGTGGGGGGACTGGTGGGAGAACTCGTGCTCAGGCCGCCCGCCCCGGCGGTGCCCGGGACGCCGCCGTGCACCACGGCCGCCAGCCGGGACACCAGCTCGCGGGGGGACGGGGCGGAGAAGACCCGGCGGCCGATGGCCAGCCCCCGGCAGCCGGCGGCCATCACCGCGGTGCCGTACTCGACGAGGTCGGAGCCGTCCGGCGGTCCCCCGGCCGCGAGGATCGGGAGGGGGCTGTCCGCCACCACCTCGGCCATCCGCTCCAGCGGCAGGGCGACGGAGGTCTTCACCATGTCCGCGCCCAGGTCAGCGGCCACATTGGCCAGATGCGCGAGCAGGGCCGGGTCGCGCGGGTCCGTGATCCGGGGGCCGCGCGGGTAGATCATCGCGATCAGCGGCATGCCCCACGCGTCGCAGGAACGCGCCACCGCGCCGAGATCGGCGAGCTGCTGGGCCTCGGTGTCCGAGCCGATGTTGACGTGGACGCTCACCGCGTCCGCACCGAGCCGCAGCGCCTCCTCGACGTCGGCGACCAGGACCTTGGCGTGCACGTCGGCGGAGTGGGCGGTGCTGGCGCTCAGGTGCACCACCAGCGCGCAGTTTCTGAGGATGTCCGGCGCGAAGGCGCGGGCACGTCCCTTGTGGACGATGACCCCGTCGGCCCCGCCGTCCACCAGCGCGCGCAACAGGTCGTCCCACTTGTCGGCGGGGACGATCGGGCCGTCCGAAACGCTGTGGTCGAGCGGCACGAGAAGATGCCGGCCGTCCCCGGCCAGCGAAAGTCTTCTCAAGCGAAATAACTTGCCGGTTTTCAGCATGGGTAATGTGCCTTCCCCGTCCGTGGTCCTTCCAATGTCCGAAAATCGATGGTCGTAGAACTTTCAAGTTCCCTTGGAGGTCAGCATTCCGCGAGTGATCAGTCGTTGGCAAGGTGTAACGGCTGGCAAATATTCATGCCGGAGCGTGCATGAATATTGACAGTGAGTTGACAGGTGGTGGGGGTTGACGCCCTGGCGGGGTGCATATTCTGGTGTAGTTCTATGCATTGGGGTGATCTGTCCGAACTCATAACGGCATCGGGCGTTTCATCGACGGTCACGCGTGTAAATAACTCCGTCGTCGAATTCCTTGTCGAAATAGAATTCCCGGGTTTAGGGTGCCTTCCACTCCCCGTCGGAATGGATTCCCCATGCCCGAATTACCGTCCCAAGCCGCGCCCGTGATCGTCCCGTCCCCACCGCCGGCGCCGCCCGGTACCACCCGGGCCAACGCGCCGCGGGTCGCCGCCGCGAGCCTGGTCGGCACGACGATCGAGTACTACGACTTCGCGGTGTACGGCACCGCCAGCGCACTCGTCCTCGGCCCCGCCTTCTTCCCCTCCGGCAACGCCACCGTCTCCTCGCTGGCCGCGTTCCTCACCTTCGCGGCGGCCTTCGTCGCCCGCCCCCTCGGCGTCGCGCTCTTCGGGACGATCGGCGACCGCCTCGGCCGCCGCCGGGCCCTGGTCGCCTCCCTCCTGCTGATGGGCGTGGCGACGGTCGGCGTAGGACTGCTCCCCACCTACGAGAGCGTCGGAGTCCTCGCCCCCGTCCTGCTGGTGACGCTCCGTCTGCTGCAGGGCGTGAGCATGGGCGGCGAGTGGGGCGGTGCGGTGCTGCTCGCCGCGGAGCACGCACCGCCCGGACGCCGTGCGCTGTACGCGTCCATCCCGAACATCGGCCCCTCGCTCGGCTTCCTGCTGTCCAGCGCGGTCATCCTGCCCACCCTGAACCTCGCGGGCAGGGACGGCTTCACCGACTGGGCCTGGCGGATCCCGTTCCTGCTCAGCACCGTGCTCGTCGTGGTCGGCCTGTGGGTGCGGTCGACGGTCTCCGAGTCACCGCTGTTCACGCCGCCGACGGAGGCGTCGGCCAAGGCGCAGGCACCGGCACCGGCACACGAGAAGGCGCAGGCGCCCGCGCCCACGTCCCGCTTCCCGCTCGGCACGCTTCTCACCAGGCACCCCGGCCGGCTGCTGCTCGGCATCGGGGCCGCGCTGGGCGGCTCGGCCGTCTACTACCTGACGATCGTCTACAGCCTGTCGTACGGTCCGAAGGAACTCGGCATCCCGCAGAACACGATGCTGACCGCCGCGAGCGTCGGCGCGGCGGCCGGAATCGCCGTCACCCTCCCGGCCGCCAGGCTGGCCGACCGGATCGGCCGGCGCCCGGTGATGCTGACCGGGGCCGTGGGCAGCGTGCTGTGGGCGGTGCCCATGTACGCCTCGCTGAGCTCCCGTGACGCCTGGGTGATCACCGGCGCCTACACGGTCGGACTCGCCCTGCTCGCGCTGATGTTCTCCCCGGTGGCGGCCTTCCTCCCGGAGCTGTTCCCGGCGCGGCTGCGCTACACCGGCGCCTCCGCGGCCTTCATCCTCGCCAACACCCTCGGCGGCGGCTTCGCCCCACTGGTCGCCACCTGGCTGAACAGCACCTGGAACTCACCCCTCGTCCTCGGCTTCTACACCGGCGGCCTCTGCCTGCTGAGCCTCCTGTGTCTGCTGGCCCTGCCGGAGACCCGCGACCACGAGTTCGACGCCTGACGCCACAGCTCAAACGACGACTCGGCACAACGCCGACACAGCACGACGCCGAGCCCTGACTCCTGACGTTGCGCCGGGCTCGGCGTCGTGGGCGGTGGCCGGGGTATGACGGGAAACCGGCACCGCGTCCGTGGGGCCCGCAAGGGCCGTAGGCGGACTACTTCCTCTTGGCCTTGTGGCCGCTGCCGCTGATCCGGGCGATCCACTTGACGAAGTCGCCCGGGTCCGAGTTCGCGCCGTGGCCCTCGTCCCAGTAGTAGAGGTGGCTGACCTCGTCGCCGAGGCCGTTCGCGGCGGCGGCGAGGTTGGCGGAGACGGTGTGGGAGGTGTCGGAGTCCTTGGTGCCGAGGCGGATCCACCAGTGCTTGGTGCGCTTGGGGTTGGCCTTCTCGACCAGGAAGGGCATCGGGTTCATCAGGCGCAGCGTCTCGGGCAGGTCGCTGTCCAGGCGAGCACTGCTGCCGCTCTCGTGGCGCAGGCTGTAGAGGGTGAAGTGGCGGGCCTGCGTGGTGCCCTTGCCGAAGAGGTTGTTCTCGCCCGCGGACAGGTCGAAGGCGTCGAAGGCCGGCGTCGACTTCTTGCGGGCGCCGACGTGGGTGAGGAAGTCGGCCCAGGAGAAGGCCGCCTTGCCGCCGGACCAGGTGATGAAGGTGTTCGCGGCCAGGTACGACGCGCGGTCCGCGTCCGACAGCGCCGCGAGGTACTTCGTCGCCGACGGCTCCAGGTACTGCTTGACCAGGTACGCGTCGTAGTTGCGGGCGGTGAGCGCGCCGAAGCCGCCCAGGCCCCGCAGCCTGAGGGACGCCTGGTACTCGGCGAACTGCGACCGCAGCTCCTTCGACACCGTCTGGTCGACCTGCGAGCCCGAACTCGTCGCGTTGGAGCCCCAGTTCCACTCGTACGCGCCGTCGGCGTGCTCCAGGTCCGTGATCGGGCACCAGGCGCCGGTCGCGAAGATGGCGTCGCTCGCGTCGGCCGCGCCGATCTCGGCGAGGTACTTGTCGTAGAGCGGGCTGTCGCCGGACGCCCCGAGCAGGGAGGACAGGGCGCCACCCGCGCTGGTGCCGGAGGAGACGATGCGGTCGACGTTGCCGGGGATACGGCCCTTGTTGAACCGCACGTAGCGGACGGCGGCCTTGAGGTCGACGATTGCGGCGGGCGCGACGCCGTAGTACTCGCCGGAGGAGTTCTTGAGCGTACGACCGCGGGCGCCGGGCTCGACGACGACGTACCCGGCCGCGAGCGCCAGCTTCGGGAGGCTGACCATCTCGCCCTGGCCGTTCACCATGCCGTTGCCGCCGGAGGCCACCTCGCCGGAGCCGCTCGACGCCGACGTGCTGGGGGAGGCCGAGGCGCTCGGCGCGCCGCCCCCCGCCCCGCCGCCCGGCATGCCCGTCGTCCCGCCCCCGCCCACGCCCGTCGCGTCCGCCACGGACGACGGCATGTAACCGCCCACCGCGTTGGCGAACAGGATCGGGGCGGCGGACGCGTCCACGGCCGCCCCGTCGATCTTGACGGGGACGCTGACGTTCAGGCTCTGGTACGCCTCGTCGACCGGCTTGGTGACGTAGGTGATCGCCTTGTAGAAGCGGTACTCCACCTCGTGCTCGGCGCCGTCGGCGTCGGTGATGGTCGTCGTCAGGGTCGTGTAGGCGTCCTTGTCGAAGACCAGGGCGTCCGACGACGCGGCCCCCGACCCACCGCCCGTGCCGCTCGACGCCTGCGCGCTCAGGGCTATGCCCCCGACCGCGGCGACCCCGGCGGTCGCCCCGATCCCCATGACAACGCTCCTGCGCTTGACTGCCCTGTGCTTCACGTCCGGCTCCTCGTGGTCTCGGCCTGCGTCTGCGAACCTAGCCGGAGTGCGGACAAGATTGCCAACAATTCTGTGGACTCATCGGGGACGCACAGGCGATTGTCAGGCTCCCTTTATCTGACGTACCGTCAGATCCATGGATGCGATCTGGCTCACAGGTGCGGAATGGCTGGCCGTGCTCCGCATAGGCCTCGGGCTGTGGTGGCTGGAGAGCTGGCGGCACAAGGACAAGAAGAGCTGGTTCGAGGGGTCGGGAATCGCCTGGGCGGCGGACGTGGCGGGCAAGCACCGCTGGAACGCCGTACGGTCCGGCTTCGAGGTGGTCGTGGCGCCCCGGCCGCGGACCATGGCGTACGTCGTCCTGTACGCGGAGCTGGCCCTGGGCCTCGGGCTGATCCTCGGGTTCCTCACCCCGATCGCCCTCGTCGGCGGGCTGCTGCTCAACGGCCTCTACTTCGCCCTGATGATCCACGACTGGGCCGAGCAGGGGCAGAACTCGATGATGGCGCTGATCTCGCTGGTCGCGCTGTTCGGGATGTCCTGGCAGTCGTGGTCGGTGGACAGCGCGCTGGGGCTGTTCTGATGCGGTACGACCTGCCGGAGGCCGACGCCTTCACGCAGACCTACTGGGACGCCGCCGCGCAGGGACGGCTCCTCGTCCGGCGCTGCCGGGCGTGCGGCCGGGCCCACCACTACCCCCGGGAGTTCTGCCCCCACTGCTGGAGCGAGGACGTCGACTGGGAGCCGGCGAGCGGCCGGGCCACCCTCTACACCTGGTCCGTCGTGCACCGCAACGACCTGCCGCCCTTCGGGGAGCGGACGCCGTACGTCGCCGCGGTCGTCGAACTCGCCGAGGGGCCGCGGATGATGACCGAGGTCGTGGAGTGCGCGGACGCGGGGCGGCTGCGGGGCGGGATGGAGCTGGGGGTCGTCTTCCGGGGCGGGGTGCCGGTGTTCCGCCCTGTCGGGTGACCGACGCGCGCTTCAATGACCGCATGACTCACGCCGGCATACGACCCTCCCTCCACGCCTTACCCGACCTGCATGGCCACGGTCTGCGCCTGCGCCCCTGGGACCCGGAGCCCGAGGCCGACGTCGACGTCTGGTTCCGAGGGCGCACCGATCCCGAGTTCCGGCGCTGGAACACCCCGCTGCGGATCACCACGGACCTCGACAGCGCCCGGGACTCCCTGTGTGACGTGGCACGGAACGCGGCGGAGGGCACCTCGGCGCCGTACTGCGTCACCGACGCGACGACCGGCGCACCCCTCGGACACATCGGCGTCAACGTCATCAACCGGGTCGTCGGCTCCGCTCGCGTCGGCTACTGGGTTCTTCCCGAGGCCGCGGCCGTCGCGTCGCCACGCACGCGCTCTCCCTCGTCGCCCGCTGGGCCCTCACGAGCCGGGCCTGGGCCTGCACCGCCTCGAACTCGACCACGTGGGAGGCGGGACGGCACGACGCCTACCGGGACATGCATCTGCACGCGCGACTGGCGGAGGATCCGGACGTCGAGGTGTAGGCCGAAGGCCGCGGACGTCAACCTGTGGGCCCGCCGGACCCTGAACCCGCGCCCCTCAACCCCCGTCCGGGGGTGGGCTCTTGTGTCGGCTTGGTGTCCACGGCGGAAAAGGGCGCACAACCTCCGCCCGGGCGCGGGATCATGAGGTATGCGCCCGGACGACTGGTACTGCACCCAGGATCTCACCGGCTTTCTCGCCCACGCCGGAGGTTTCCTGCGCTCACGCCCCGATCTGCACACCGTCGCCCTGACGGTGACCGAGTCGCTGCGCACGAGCGGGCTGCGCGCCTACGGCGACGAGCCGCCCGTCTTCGGCGTGCTGGAGGTCGGCGGACAGGTACGGGCCGCCTACTTCCGCACCCCGCCCTACCGGCTGAACGTCACCCCGCTCACCTCCGACGAGGCGGACTCCCTCGCCGCCCACCTGATAGCCCTCGGCCAGCAGGTCCCCGGTGTCCTCGCGGCCAGCGAGACCGCCGAGGCCTTCAGCGCCGCCTGGCGCCGGCACACGGGCGTCCGGGGCACCGTCACCCAGCGGCAACGCCTGTACCGGCTGGGGAACCTGACCGTTCCGCAGCCCGTTCCGGCGGGCCGGGCGCGGATCGCGGGCAAGGAGGACCGGGAGCTACTGGCGCGCTGGTACGGCGAGTTCATCGACGCCGTCGGTGATCACGCCGCCCGTGACGCCGGCGGCTGGGCCGACTCACGGATCGCCTACGGCGGCGTCACCCTCTGGGAGGGCGAGGACGGCACCCCCCTCGCCATGGCCGGCGTGACCCCGGTGGTCGCAGGACAGGTCCGGGTCGCCCCCGTCTACACCCCGGCCCACCTGCGCGGACGCGGCTACGCGGGCGCGGTCACCGCCCAGGTCAGCCGGGCCGTGCTCGCTTCCGGGGTGCGGGAGTTGCTGCTCTTCACGGACCTCGCGAACCAGACCAGCAACAGCCTCTACCAGCGCATCGGGTACCGCGCGGTGTCCGACTTCACGGCGTACGACTTCCGGGGCAGCCGAGGCTTCTGACCGCCCGGGGGGCGACGGCACGTACGGCTCACGGCCAGAGCAGCCCCTTGTCCCACCCCTCCTCCGTACGCCGGTAGACGAGCCGCACATGCCGTCGCGCCGCGTCGCCCTGGAAGAACTCGACCTCGTCGGCGCGGAGCCGGTACAGCGTCCAGGACGGGACCGGGGCGTCCGGCTCCCGCTGGGCCCGCTCCCAGGCGGCCTGCGACTCCCGCGCCAACTCCTCCACCGACGACAGGACTTCGCTCTGCCGCCCGGTCAGCGCCGCCGCCAGCGCGCCGGTCGAGCGGGCGTGCAGGTCGGCCTGGGACGCGACGGACGGGGCGCTCGTGACCGACCCGCGGACCCGCACCTGACGGCCCTGCGCGGGCCAGTAGAAACCGAGGGCCGCGTACGGCCGTGCGGCGAGCTGACGTCCCTTGCGGCTGCCGGCATGCGTCGCGAAGGACCAGCCGGACGCGTCGGCACCGTGCAGCATCACGGTCCGCACGTCCGGCAGCCCCTCCTCGTCGGCCGTGGCGAGGGACATGGTGTGCGGCTCCACCTGCCCGGCCGCGACCGCCTCCGCGAACCAGGCCGTGAAGAGGGCGAGCGGTTCGTCGGGTGCGGCGGCCGGCTCGAAGGCCGACAGCTCGGTGACCGCCGGGTCCCACACCCGCAGCGACCTCAGCAGCTCATGAAGATCTGTTCCCATGCCCCGATTGTCAGGTGCGGGGTCGAGATCGGCTCACACCTGGCCCAGGTCGGACGACACCCACCGCTCGGGCCGCATATGGATGACGACCTGCTCGCCGTGGTTCTTCGAGGCGAAGTCGACATAGCCGTCGACCTTCTCGGCCGGCAGGTAGCGGGCGGAGATCTCGCGGAGGTGTTCGAGGGTGGCGGGGGCCGTTTTGATGACAGGCCCCTCGACGGACGCGTATCGGATGGTGGGTTCGAGCCGGTCGATCATCAAGGAGAACCGGCCTGCCGCCTGGATCAGCCGGTTCTTGCGGGTGTCCGGCCCGGTCATGATCCAGATGTCACCACCGGGCGCGTACTGGTACCAGATCGGCACGGTCAGCGGAGCACGCCCCGCACCCGCGTCGACCGCCAGCGCGGCGACATGCGGCTCGGCCAGGAACTGTTCACGTTCTTCCCGGGTCAGGGCCATTGCGGACACCTCCAGGGGTTCGGTCGCCGATGGCCTTCGCTGCAGCACAACACGGACTCGGGGGTACGTGTTCCCGAACCCGGCACGAGGTCCGGCCGCCCCGATCACACGTCGCCCCCCTCACCCCCGCCCCAGCACCACCGTCCCCGAGGAGCAGAACCACCCCCCGGTCGCCGAAGCCACCCCCAGGCGCGGCAACTCCCCGTCCCGCCCCCGCACCTGCCGCTCCCCGCCCTCGCCCCGCAGCTGTCGTACCGCCTCCACGAGCAGGAACAGGCCCCGCATGCCGGGGTGTTGGGCCGAGAGGCCGCCCCCGTCGGTGTTGACCGGCAGCTCGCCGCCCCGCACCAGCAGGCGTCCCTTCTCCACGAAGGCGCCGCCCTCGCCCTTGCCGCAGAAGCCCAGGTCCTCCAGGGTCACCAGGGTCATGTAGGTGAACGCGTCGTAGAGCTCGGCGAAGTCGATCTCCTCCGGGCGCACCCCGGCCCGCTCGAAGGCGAGGCGGCCGCTCACCGCTGCCGGGCCCGTCGTGAAGTCGGGCCACTCGGACATGGTGGCGTGCGAGACGTGCTCGCCGGTGCCGAGGATCCACACCGGGGCCGTACGGCAGTCCCGTACGTACTCCTCGGCGGCCAGCAGTACCGCCGCCCCGCCGTCGGAGCGGATGCAGCAGTGCAGCTTGGTAAAAGGGTCCGCGATCATCTGGCCCGACAGGACGTCGTCCACGGTGATCGGGGCGCGGAACATGGCCTCGGGGTTCAGCGCGGCGTTCGCCCTGGCCTGGACCGCCACCTCCGCCAACTGCTCGATGGTCGTGCCGTGTTCGAGCATGTGGCGGCGGGCGGCCATGGCGTACTTGGCGATGAGCGTGTGGCCGTAGGGGACCTCGAACTGCAGCGGGCCCCGGGAGCCGAAGGACAGATTGCCGGTCCTCCGCCCTGCCTTGATGTCCGCGCGGGCCGTCGAGCCGTAGACGAGGAGCACGGCGTTCGCGTGCCCTCTCGCTATCGCGTCCGCCGCGTGCGCCGCCATGACCTCCCAGGTCGAGCCGCCTACGGAGGTGGAGTCGACCCAGGTGGGGCGCAGGCCCAGGTACTCCGCCACCTCGACGGGCGCCAGGGTGCCGAGGCCGGCGGACGCGAAGCCGTCCACCACCGCCCGGTCCAGGCCCGCGTCGGCCAGGGCGCGGCGGGCCGCCTGGGCGTGCAGGGCGTACGGGGTCGCGTCGTCCACCCGACCGCAGTCGGCGAGGGCGACCCCGACCGCGGCGACTTTCCGGCTCGCGGGAGTCATGAGAGGAGGGCCTCCAACCTCTGGGCATCTCGTTGCGACCCTCCTAATATGACGGCCCGTCAGATCTGGAGGGAAGAGCCGGAGGGAAGAACCCATGGACGCCAGCTTCACCCCAGAGCAGGACGAGATCCGCCGCACCCTCCGCGAGCTGCTCCACAGCCGCTGCGGCCCCCGCGAGCTGCGCGCGGCCGTCGACACCCCGGCCGGGCACGACCCCGCCCTGTGGACCGCCCTCGCCGAACAGCTCGGCCTGCCCGGACTCGCCCTCCCCGAGGCATACGGCGGTGTCGGCTGCTCGGCGACCGAACTCGCCCTCGCCTGCGAGGAGACCGGCCGGGCGCTGGCCCCCTCTCCACTGCTCGCCACGGCCGTCCTCACCGCACCGCTGATCGCCGCCCTCGGCACCGAGGCCCAGCGCACCGCACTGCTGCCCCGCCTCGCCTCCGGCACCCTGACCGCCACCCTCGCCGTCCCCGGCCCCGCGCTCGCCGCCGCCCTCGCCCTGACCGGCGACAACGGCGGCGACTGGGCCGGCGGCGGGCGCGCCGGGGGTGTGCAGGCGCGGCGGGTGGAAGGCGGCTGGCGGCTGTACGGGCAGGCCGACCAGGTGCTGGACGGGCACAGCGCGGGGCTGCTGCTGGTCGCCGCGCACGCCGGGGGGTTCGCCCGATCGCGGACGCTGCTGTTCCTGGTGGCGGGGGAGGCGGCGGGTGTCGTACGGGTACGACAGACCGCACTGGACACCACCCGACCGCAGGGACGCGTCCAACTCCGCGATGTGGAAGCCGAGTTGCTGGGGGAGGAGGCCGCTGACGTGCTGGGTGCGCTGGCGGCTGCGGGGCAGGTGACCGCCGCCGTACTGTCCTGCGAGGCCGTGGGCGCCGCCGACCGGGTACTGGAACGGACGGTGGAGTACGTCAAACAGCGGGAGCAGTTCGGCCGCCCGATCGGCTCCTTCCAGGCGGTGAAGCACAAGCTGGCGGACGTATACGTGGCGGTGCAAGCAGCAAGATCGGCGGCATATTACGCAGCCTGGGCGACAACGCCCTTTAGGGGCGCGGGGAACTGCGCGACCAGCCACAACGAACCCGCACACAACCACCGGCATATCCCGGCACCCCCCGCGGAGCGCCTCGCGCTGGCGCAGGCCCTCGAAGCACTCCGAACCGCGTCCGCCGAGGGCATCCAGTTCCACGGCGGCATCGGTTTCACCTGGGAGCACGAGGCCCACCTGTACTTCAAGCGGGCCGCCGGCGACGAGCTGCTCTTCGGCCCGGTGCACCGGCTTCGGGCGCACGCCGCCGACGCGGCACGACTCTTCGAGACGTCAGAGGCACGGGAGGTGGCGGTGTGATCGGCGTACGGGTCGTACAGAAGGTGTCCTCGACGCGGGGCTTCGCCAAGGTCGCCCCGCATGTCATCCCCGCCCTTGACCGTGCCGTGCACCGGCTCACGCGTGGAAAGGTGCTGCTCAGCGCCCAGATGCTGCCCGGCGTGATCCTCACCTCCACCGGCGCCCGCAGCGGACTGTCCCGCCGTACGCCGCTCGCCTGCATGCCCGAGGAGGACGGGCGCTCCTGGATCCTCGTCGGCTCGAACTTCGGCCGCACCGGTAACCCCGCCTGGACCCACAACCTCCTCGCCCACCCCGACGCCGAGGTCAGCTGGAAGGGCCGGGACATCCCGGTCACCGCCCGGCTGCTGGAGGGCGGGGAGCGGGCGGCCGTATGGAAGACCGCGCTCGCGTTCTGGCCGCCGTACGCGACGTATCAGGCCCGGGTGGAGCGGGAGATCCGGCTCTTCAGGATCGTCCGCCGGTCATAGCGCCGTAGGGTCACAGCGTCGCCAGGCGCTGTACGAGGAGAAACGCGCCGATCCCCAGCATCGCCGCCCCCGACGTGCGCGCGACCGCCCGCGCCGCCGCCGGGCGGGCGCCGAGGACCGCGCGGGCCGCCAGGCCCACCGTCAGGTAGACGGCGGCGCAGCACGCCATGTGGAGCAGGCCGAGTACGGCGGTCTGGGCGGGGATCGGCAGATGGTCGCCCTTGGTCACCAGGAACTGCGGCAGCACGGAGAGGTAGAGCAGCAGGCCCTTGGGGTTGAGGCCGCTGATCGTGGCACCGCGCAGAAAGGCGCGGGCCGGGCTCGCGGCGACGGGCTCCTCGGCCGCCCCCGGCGTTCCCGGCCTGCGCAGCACGCCCCAGCCGAGCCACACCAGATATGCGGCGCCGGCCGCCGTCAGCGCGGTCAGCAGCGCCGGCTCGCCCGCCACCAGCACCGCCAGTCCGGCCACCGCGAGGACCGTGTGCAGCGCGTACCCGGCGACCAGGCCCGCCACCGCCGTCACCGGTGAGCGGTCGCGCAGCCCGGCGGAGATCGCGTACGCCCAGTCGGCGCCCGGTATGCAGACCAGCAGCAGGTCGATGGCGAGGAAGGAGAGGAGCAGTCCGGAGTCCATGATGGGGACATTAGGCGGGAATGGCTCGAAAGTGTTGTCGAAGTTTGCCCATGATCGCCGTTTCTGAGGGAAGATCTGCCTCATGGACGACGTGGACAGAAAGATTCTTGCCGAACTTCAGCAGGACGGGCGGCTGACCGTGACCGAGCTGGCCGCGCGGGTGCGGCTGAGCGTCTCGCCGTGTCACCGGCGGCTGCGGGAGCTGGAGCGGGCCGGCGCCATCAGCGGGTACCGCGCGGTCGTGGACCCGGCCGCCGTCGGGCTGACCTTCGAGGCGCTGGTCTTCGTCTCCATGCGGCAGGAGGACCGGGACACCGTCGCCGAGTTCGAGCGGGCGCTCGGCGAGGTCGCGGAGGTGCTGGAGGCGCAGCGGCTGTTCGGGGAGCCGGACTATCTGCTGCGGGTCGTCGCCGCCGACCTCGGTGCCTACCAGCGGCTCTACGACGAGCGGCTGGCCACGCTGCCGGGGGTGCAGCGGCTCACGTCGACGCTGGTGATGAAGCACGTGGTGAAGGACCGGCCGCTACCCGGCTGAGGCCAGGGCGGCAAGAGAGGCAAGAGGGGCAAGAGAGGCAAGGGGCCGCAATGAGCGGCAGGCGGTGGGCACACGTGTGAACCGCCGCCGACAAGACAGGACTTGGGAACCCGGCGACCGAACCGTCGGCCGCCCGGCGCTACTTCGTCGGCTTCTTCCCGGTCACGCCCAGATGCACCAACAGCGCGAGGTTCGGCTTGAGTTCAGCCTGCTTCACGCCCCATGTCTGGAAGCCCTTCTGGTGCGAGGCCACCGCCGCGAGCATCGCGACGATCGAACCCGCGACCGCGGCCGGGTTGACGTCCTTGTCGACCTTGCCCTTGGCCTGCAGCTGAGTGACGGCTTCCGCAAGGGAGTTGTTGACGGTGTTCAGGATCTTCATTCGGAGTTTGTAGAAGCGTTTGTCGCCCTCGGACGCCCCGAGGTCGACGACCCTGAGGATCGCGTCGTTGCGGCGCCAGAACTCCAGGAACCCGTCGACGAGTTCCTGGGCGGTCTGCCAGCCCGCCTTGCCGACCCAGCTGCGGCCCTCGACGAGCTCGGTCAACCCGGCGCCCTCGGTGGCCATTTGCTCGGCGATCTCCAGGACGGCGCCCTCGACGTCCGGGAAGTACTGGTAGAAGGTCGCGGGTGAAGTCCCCGCCTTCCGGGCGACATCGATGACTTTGACGTCCCGGTAGGGGGAGGAGCTGAGCATCTCGCTGAGGCAGTCGAGCAGCTTCTGCCGGGTCGCCTGCCCACGCCGGCCGGCCACGCGGCCGTCGACGGTACGCACTTGTCCTGTCATGCCGTCAGCTTACCGAGGCGTGATCGGGGCGCGATTCGGCCGACTGCAAATGGGGTGCACGAGGATACGGAGGCGGGTGTGCCTGGTCTGCGGGTTGCGTGAGAGGCCGTTACTTTGACGACATGGCCGAAAACAGGGCATCCGCAGACGGAACGGGAAACGGGGAGGGGTACGCGGAGGGCGTCCCGTGCTGGGTGGACGCCCAGCTGCCCGACGTGGAGGCGGGCAAGCGCTTCTACGGGGAGCTCTTCGGGTGGGACTTCGAGGAGGCGTACGACTCCACCGTGCTGGCCCGGCTGGACGGCGAGCCCGTCGCCTCGCTCGCCCGCAAGGCGGACGGGCGGTTTCCCACCGTGTGGACGGTGTACTTCGCCACCCCGGACGCGGAAGCCCTGGTCAGGAGGATCCGGGAGGCCGAGGGGCAGGTGGTCACCTCGCCCGTGGAGATCGGGGCGGGACTGGGGAGGGCCGCGCTGGTCACCGACCCGGAGGGCGCCGTCTTCGGGCTCTGGCAGGCGGGCGAGCACCAGGGCTTCGGCCGCCGGCACGAGGCCGGCACCTTCGGCTGGGTCGAGCTGTACGCCCGGGACACCGAGGTCGCCAACGCCTTCTACGGCAAGCTCTTCGCCGACGCCCTGTTCGGGCCGGACGCGAAGCCGGACTTCGGGCGGGCTGCGGTCGCGGAGCGCTTCTCGGAGATGATGCCGCCCCACTTCGTCGTCCACTTCCAGGTGACGGACTGTACGGAGACCCTCGGCACGGTGACCCGGCTCGGCGGGCGGGTCCAGGTGCCGCCCTTCGAAACGTCGTACGGGACGGTCGCCGTGCTCACCGACAATCAGGGGGCGTCCTTCGCGGTGCTGGAGCGCCGAGCGGCCCCGGAAGTCTGACCTCACTCTTACCTCGGGCGTCCCAACATGCGAACCTGCGCTTTCCGTCGGGTGCCCGAGTGTGGTTTTGTCCCAAGACACCCCGTTCCGCCCTTGGGTTCGCAACCACGCCCTCGGACAGGAAGAATCGGGGTGCGTGCCGCCAAGGCGGTGCGGTGGTGAGACGCTGCACGGGGTCGCGTACATATCTGGGTGACGGGGCCCGTACGGGGAGGTGGCAGGCAAGTGGTGGATCAGCTGACGCAGCACGATCCGCGCAGGATCGGGCCGTTCGAGGTGCTCGGACGGCTGGGCGCCGGCGGTATGGGGCTGGTCTATCTCGCGCGCTCGGCTTCGGGCCGGCGGGTGGCGATCAAGACGGTCCGTACGGAGCTCGCCGAGGACCAGCTGTTCCGCGTCCGCTTCACGCGTGAGGTGGAGGCGGCCCGGGCGGTCTCCGGCTTCTATACGGCCGCGGTCGTCGACGCCGACCCGCGTGCCGCCGTGCCGTGGCTGGCCACCGCGTACGTCCCCGCGCCCTCCCTCGAAGAGATAGTGAACGAGTGCGGGCCGCTCCCGGCCCAGGCGGTGCGCTGGCTGGCGGCGGGTGTGGCGGAGGCCCTCCAGTCCATCCACGGCGCGGGGCTCGTCCACCGCGACCTCAAGCCGTCCAACGTGCTCGTCGTCGAGGACGGCCCCCGCGTCATCGACTTCGGTATCGCGTCCGGCGTCTCGAACACGCGTTTGACGATGACGAACGTCGCCGTCGGTACCCCCGCCTACATGTCGCCGGAGCAGGCGAAGGACTCCCGCAGCGTCACCGGCGCCAGCGATGTCTTCTCGCTCGGCTCGATGCTGGTGTTCGCCGCCACCGGACACCCGCCCTTCCACGGCGCCAACCCGGTCGAGACGGTCTTCATGCTGCTCCGCGAGGGCCCGGACCTCGAAGGCCTCCCGGACGAGCTGCGCCCGCTGATCGAGTCCTGTATGCAGATGGACCCGACCGCCCGCCCCAACCCCGCCGACCTCCAGGCCCAGCTCGCCCCGCACCTCTTCGGCTCCGGCTCCGACGACAGCGGTACGGCGTCCGCGTGGCTGCCCGAGCGGGCGGTGGGCCTGATCGAGTCGCGGCGCGGCGGCAGACCGGCGGCGAAGCCCCCGTCGTCCTCGGGCCGCAGCGGCGGCCGTATCGCCCCGGCCCCCGCGCCCGTCCCGCCCCCGCCCGCGCACGACCCGGTCGTCCCCGGCCCGCAGCCCGTCCCGGTCGGCGCCCCCGACACCGGCCCCGTACGGCTGGCCGGCGCCGCGGTCCCCATCGGCCCCGGCCCCCGCGTCTCCGACGCCCGCGCCGCCGCCATGCAGGCGCCCCCGCCGGAGGCCGGCCTCGTCGCCTCCTGGTCCAAACCCCGCCCCGGCGTCAACGGCACCGGCCCCGCCGTGGGCCCTGCCGTACCGGCCGTCCCGCCCCTGCCCCCGGAGCCGGCGGCCGGCTGGCGCCCCTGGCGTTTCCGCATGTCGAACGACGTCTGGGGCACCCCCTCCGTCGCCGACGACCTCGTCTACGTCACCTCCTTCGAGGTGCACGCCCTCGACGTGGCAACCGGCCGCCGCAGCTTCAAGACGCGGGACGTGGCCTGGTCGATGGCGGTCGCGGACGGCCGTATCCACGCCTCCGACGGCCCGACCCTGTTCGCCCTGGACAGCAGGGAGGGCGCCGACCTGTGGCGTCTGCAGACGGACGCGTGGGTCTACTCGCTCAAGGCCGAGCGCGGCACCGTCGTCACCGGCACCCGCGGCGGCGGCGTCCAGGCCTGGGACGCCTCGAACGGCCAGAAGCTGTGGGAGATCACCGGGGCGCAGACCGACTTCGAGTCGCCCGAGGCCGGCCCGGCGCTGTACGACGGCACGGTGTACGTCTGGCAGGACGCCCGCCTGCGCGCCCTGGACGCCCGCAGCGGCGACGAGCGCTGGTCGTACCCCATCGGCGACGCGGCCTCCTGCGGCGGCGTCCCGGTGCGGGTGGCGCAGGCGCCGGACGGCCATGTGTACGTCTCGGCCGGCACGCGGGTCCTGTCGCTGGACGTGGCGAGCGGTCACGTCCGCTGGCACTTCGAGGCCCCGGCGGTCTTCCTGTGCCCGCCGGCCTTCGTGCCGGGCCCCGCGGTGACCGGCGGAGGTGTGTACCTCGCCGACTACCTCGGCACGGTCTACGCCCTGGACGCCGTCGACGGCCGCGACCGCTGGCGCATCGCCACCGAGGCCCGGTCCTCGAACGACCCGGTGCTGGTGGCCGCGGGCCATGTGCACGTCGGCAGCGGCAAGGGCCTGTACACGCTGGACGCGGTCACCGGGACGCCGAAGTGGCGCTTCCAGGCGGGCGGCGACATCGTGGGCGCGCCCGCGGTGGCCGAGGGTCGGATCCACTTCGGCTCCACCGACCACCTGCTCTACACCCTGAAGGCCGACGACGGCCGCCTGCGCTGGAAGCTGGCCACCGGCGGCGAGATCACCGGGTCGCCCGTGGTGAAGGACGGCGTCGTGTACGCGTGCAGCAAAGACCGATGCGTCTACGCGCTGGACGCGGAGAAGGGCACGGGCACGGCGCGCTCCGCCGGGTAGTGCGGTGATCGGCCGTCGTTTGTCCGCTGCGCCGTTGTGGCTGGTCGCGCCCGCGCGGCGGAGCCGCATGGTCGGTGCAGCCCCGCGCCCCTTGGGGCGTTGCCGCACAGCGGCGTTGATCAGGCGCTGCTGCTTTCCTCCGGCATGCTCGGCCACGGGCTTGTGACGGCCGCCGTACCGGCGCACGGAAGGGTCCGGACGGCGGCCGTCGCTACCGGGAGCGGCAGTGCGCGCCGCTCGCACCGCAGACGCTACGCCGGGTACACGGAGGTCGCCACGCGGTGACATGACCGTGACAGCCGTTCGCTAAAGTGATCGCCATGCATCGACGGGGGCACGTTCTCAAACTCACCGCGGTTTCGGTACTGGTCGGCCTGGCGCTGACGGGCTTCTCCTCCAAGAGTCGGGGCCATGGCGGCTCCGACGGCAGCAGCAGTAGTGGCGGTGGCGGGTGCAGCAGCTCCAGCCAGGACCACGACACCTCGTCGTCCAGCGGGGGGACGTCGGGTTCGACGTACCACGACTACGACGATGACGACGACTACAGCAGCAGCGGCAGCGGTGGCAGCAGCAGCGGTGGCGGCAGCGCCTACTCGCCGACGCCGAAGGCGTCACCGGTCCGGGACGCCACCGTGGAACTGGTCACCTGCACCAGCGTGCGGCAGCCCTACGCGACGGTCACCGTCACCAACCCCAACTCCACGTCCAAGTTCTTCGCCGTGACGGTGGACTTCCTCGACGCCCAGAACCGCCGGGTGGAACGGCGCACCGAGAAGGCGTTCGTCGGCGGCAACGAGATGGAGCGCGTCGAGGTGGACCTCTCCAGCCCGGACCTCGTGGCGAAGGTCGACCACTGCCGGGCCGAGCCCGAGGCCCCGACCACGTAGTGACGGGTGCTCACCTCACCCGGTACTCGCCGGACCGCCGAGCCGCGAACAGATCGGCCTGCCGCTCACCCGGCAGATTCCCCAGCGCGATCAGGTGCGGTGCCTGCGCGAACGCCTGCGCGAGGGCGGCCTCCTTGGCCGCCCACAGCGCCCGTACGGTCCCCTGCACCGCCTCGGCCGGATACCCGGCGACGACGGTCGCACAGCCGACGGCGGCGTCCAACGCCCCATCGGGCTCGGTGACTTCGGAGATCAGCCCGATCTCATGGGCCCGCCGCGCCGACATCCTCTCCGCGCTCCCCATGAGCGCCATCCGCGCCGCCTCTCCGTACGGCATGCGCAGCGCCATGAGCATGGACTCGTAGGCGCTGACCATGCCGTAGGTGGTGTGCGGGTCGAAGAAGGCGGCGGTCGGGTCGGCGACGACGAAGTCCGCCTCGCCGAGGAGATAGAAGGCGCCCCCGCAGGCCATGCCCCGCACGGCGGCGACGACCGGCTTCCACAGATCGTTGGCCTTGGGCCCGACCCGGAGCAACGGATCGTCCATCATGTACGGCGAGCTGGGCTGCGGAACCACGGCGTCCCGGTCGAGCCCCGTGCAGAAGGCCCGCTCCCCGGCACCGGTGAGCACGACGGCCCGTACGGTGTCATCGAACCTCAACTCCCGCCAGACCGCGACGAGTTCGTCCCGCATCGTGAGGTCGATGGCGTTGAGGCGCTCGGGCCGGTCGAGGGTGACGACGGCGACGCCGGTGTCCTTGTCGGCCGCGACGGTGAGGCTCATGGCCGCTCCAGGACCCACTGGGGGAGCCCGGCGCCGCTGAAGACGGCCTGGACCTTGGCTCCGATGCGGATCCGTGCCGGGGGGAGGGAGTCGAGGCGGGCGTCGGGGCCGGAGACGAGGTTGCCGACGAGGCGGATGCGGGGTGCGTCGGCGAGTTCGACGACGATGACGTTGTACGGCGCCTGCTCCGCGTAGTCGGGGAGCAGGGGCGGATGCGGGACGACGTACGACCAGACGCGGCCCTGCCCCGAGGTCCTGCGCCACTCGCACGCGAAGGACTGGCAGTGCGGACAGCAGGGGCGGGGCGGGAAGCGGGGTTCGCCGCAGTCGGCGCAGGCCTGGACGCGCAGTTCGCCCTGGGCGGCGTACTGCCAGAAGGGGGCGCCGTCGGGGTCGGTGACGGGGGAGAGCATCCTTCGATCAACTCCTCAGGAGCAGCGCGGAGGTGGGGACGCCTTCGCCGGCGGTGACGAGACAGGTGGCGGCGCCGGGGACCTGGGCGGTGCTGGTGCCGCGGAGCTGTTTGACGCCCTCGTTGATGAGGTTGAAGCCGTGCACATAGGCCTCGCTGAGCCCGCCGCCGCCGGTGTTCAGGGGCAGCCGTCCGCCGATCTCCAGGGCCCCCTGCTCGGTGAACGCCCCGCCCTCGCCCCTGCCGCAGAAGCCGTAGCCCTCCAGCGAGAGCGGGATGAGGGCGGTGAACGCGTCGTAGATCTGGGCGACGTCCACATCCTGTGGAGTGACGTCGGCGTGCTTCCACAGATGCCGGGCGGCGGTCCAGGCGGGGCCGGTGAGCGGGTCGTCGTTCCAGTAGTTGACCATGCCGTGGTGCTGGGCGGGCAGACCCTGGGCGGCGGAGTGGACGTAGACGGGCTTCTTGGCGCAGTCCCGGGCGCGCTCCCTGCTGACGATGACGCAGGCCAACGCGCCGTCCGTCTCCAGGCAGTTGTCGAAGAGGCACAAGGGCTCGCTGATCCAGCGGGACGTCATGTACATCTCGCGGGTGAGGGGCCGTTCGTACATCACCGCGGCGGGGTTCTGGTTGGCCCGGTTGCGGCAGGCGAGGGCGACGTTGAAGAGGTGGTCGCGGGTGGCGCCGTACTCGTGCATGTAGCGGCGGGTGAGCATGGCGATCTCGTCGACGGGGCGCAGGAGTCCGTACGGCCGGGTCCACTGGGCCGGTGTGGGCAGTTGGGCGGTGGTGTTGCGCCAGGGCCGGGGGCCGGACCCCCGCTTCCGCGACCGCCAGGCGACGCCGACGGACGCCTGCCCGGTGGCGATGGCCGCCGCGAGATGCGCCACCGTCGCACACGAACCGCCGCCCCCGTACCCGACCTTGCTGAAGAAGGTGAGGTCACCGAGGCCGACCGCCTTCGCCAGCTCCACCTCGTCGGTTTCCTCCATGGTGAAGGAGGCGAGCGCGTCGACCTCTCCCGGGGCGATGCCGGCGTCGTCGAGCGCGGCGAGCACGGCACGGCAGGCGAGGGTTCTCTCGTCCTCGGGGAGGTTCTTGGCGAAGGGCGTCTGGCCTATGCCGACGATGGCGGTGGCGTCCTTGAGTCCTGTCACGGGGCACCTCCGCGAGCATGTTCCCTCTGCTGACAGCGCGTCAGGCTACAGCTAATCTGACGGGTAGTCAGCTACTGGGAAATCGCTACTGGTTAATCAGCTACTGGGTTCCGTCGGGAGGCTGTTGTGCGCGGTGACTTGGAATGGGGCAGCATTCCGGAACTCGTCCGAACCGCGGCCGAGCGGTACGCGGACGCCGAGGCGGTGGTGGAGGGCCGCACGAGGCTCTCGTACGCCGAACTGGGCGCCCGCATCGAGCGCGCGGCGGCGGCCTGCATGGCGAACGGGATCGCGCCGGGCGACCGGGTCGGCATCTGGGCGCCGAACACGCTGGACTGGATCGTGGCGGCGCTGGGCGCGGTGTCGGCGGGTGCGGTGCTGGTTCCTCTCAACACCCGCTTCAAGGGCGGGGAGGCGGCGGATGTGCTGCGGCGCTCCGGGGCACGGCTGCTGTTCGTGACGGGCACGTTCCTGGGGACGTCGTATGTGGCGTCGCTGCGGCGGGCGGTCGCGGAGGGGCCGGGGCTGCCGGAGCTGGAGCAGGTGGTGGTGCTGTCCGACGACGCTCCGGCGGACTTCCGGACCTGGAAGGACTTCCTGGCGAGCGGCGACGGGGTGGACGAGGCGGAGGTGCGGGCACGCGCCGAGGCCGTGGACGGATCGTGGCCGTCGGACATCGTCTTCACGTCCGGGACGACGGGCCGCCCCAAGGGCGCGGTGATCACCCACGCGCAGACGCTCCGCGCCTACGAGGTGTGGAGCGACCTGGCAGGCCTGCGGCAGGGCGACCGCTACCTCATCGTGAACCCCTTCTTCCACACCTTCGGCTACAAGGCCGGGGTCATCGCCTGTCTGATGCGGGGCGCGACGATGATCCCCCAGCCGGTGTTCAACGTGAACACGGCCCTCGCGAACATCGCGGCGGAACGGGTGTCGGTACTGCCGGGCCCGCCGACGCTGCACCAGTCGCTGCTGGACCATCCGGCACGGGACGCGTACGACCTCTCCGCGCTGCGCCTCGTCGTGACCGGCGCGGCGGTGGTGCCGCTGCGGCTGGTGGAGCGGCTGCGCGGGGAACTGGGCGTCGGCACGGTCCTCACGGCGTACGGCCTCTCGGAGGCCAGCGGCATCGTCACGATGTGCCGCCGCGGCGACGAACCGTCGGTGATCGCCTCGACCTCGGGCCGCGCGATCCCGGGCACGGAGCTACGCGTCGAGGCCCCGCTCGGCGAGCCCGGCGAGGTCCTGGTCCGCGGCTTCAACGTGATGCGCGGGTACTACGAGGACGCGGCGGCCACGGCGGAGGTCGTGACACCGGACGGCTGGCTGCGGACGGGCGACGTGGGCGTGCTGGACGCGGCGGGGAATCTGCGGATCACCGATCGCATCAAGGACATGTTCATCGTCGGCGGCTTCAACGCGTACCCGGCGGAGATAGAACAGATCCTGGGACTGCACCCCGACGTGGCCGACGTCGCGGTGATCGGCGTACCGGATGCGCGGCTGGGCGAGGTGGGGAAGGCGTATGTCGTCCGCCGCCCGGCTTCCTTGATGACCTCGGACGACCTGATCTCCTGGTCGCGACGGGAAATGGCGAACTACAAGGTGCCGCGGGCGGTGGAATTCGTGGCGGAGCTGCCGCGGAACGCGAGCGGGAAGGTGGTCAAGGGGGAGTTGCGGGGGAGACGATGACGAGTCAGGCGGGCCAGGCGGTGACCTGAGCATCGTTGTGGAGGATGCGGACCTCGTCCATCGCCGCCCGCCCCCCGAACATGCCTCGGCCGCGGCGGCTTCCCCTCCGCGCCGCCGCGGCCGATCCCCGTGTGAAGAGGCCTACTTGTCGTCCAGGTCCAGGACGGCGGGCCCGGCAGGCATGGAGTTGTTGAGCGTCGTGATCGTCGTCTCCGCCTTGGCCGGCTCGCTCGGCATGGAGTTGTTGAGCGTGGTGATCGTCTCGTCCGAGACGGGCTCGCTCGGCATGGAGTTGTTGTCCGGCGAGACGGTTGCGTCCTTCTTCTTGTCGCTCATGGGCTCGTGTTCCCCTTTTTCGGTGATGAGACAGGAACGCCCGTCCGGAAACTCCCCCGAGGATTGCCGGACGGGCGCTCGGAGCCGCAGACTAATCGGCCGGGCTCCTGGTCGGACTGCCTGCCCCCCGTGGCGACGGTCCGACTGAGTACGAGTCTGTCGGATGGAGATAAACGAACGCTGAACGCTCGTACTCCCCAGGTCAGAAGCCCGCCCGCTACGCCGCAGCGGTCGACGTGAGGAGCGCGCGCACCTCCTCGGCCTCCACCGCGCTGTTCTGCTCGTAGAGGTTGAGCGCCTCACGCCAGCACGCGCGCGCCCGGCCCGCCTGCCCGAGTGCCGCGAGCGAACGCCCCAGGAGCGTCAGGACGTTGCCCTGCATCCGGTCACCGCCGATGCAGCCCAGCGCGAGGGCCTGTTCGGCGTACTGGGCGGCCTGCGCGGGGCGGTGCTCGGCCGCGTGCACCTCGGCGATGCGGAAGTGGGTGACGCCCTCCCAGAGGCGCTGCCGGTGCTCGTTGAAGAGGCCGAGCGCGTCGGAGAACTGGCTCAGCGCCTCGGTGTGACGGCCCGCCCGGGTCAGCGCGACGCCCAGCTGGAAGTGGCCGTTGGCCAGGCGCACGGTCCGGCCGACCTCCGTGTGCACGGCGAGCCCGCTCTGGGCGATCTCCACGGCCTTCGCGATGTTGCCCATGCCGAGATGGGCCCGGGACAGGTTGCCGAGGACGGTCGCCTCGAAGAGCCGGTTCCCCGCCGCCCGCAGACCTTCGAGGGCCTGGTCGAAGAAGACCTTGCCGTCGGCGAACCGGGTCTCGTGCAGGCAGATGAGCCCCCGGTTGTTGGCGACCCAGCTGACGGCGATGGAGTCGTGCGCGCTCACCGCCAGCTCCATGGCCACGCGCGCCTCCTGCTCCGCCTGCCGAACACGTCCGGAGACCAGCAGCACATCGCTGAGCACCGTACGCGCCCTGCCCTCCGCCCGTTCGTGGCCCGCGACGCGGGTGGCCTCGCAGGTGGCCTTCGCCGTCATCTCGTACTGATGCGAGTTGGCCCCCGACTCGGTCAGGTCCTTCGCCGCCCAGAGCAGATCGACGGCCCGCCGCAGCCGCTCCGTCCCCGCCGCCTGCCGTACGCAGGCCAGCAGTTGCCCGGCCTCCGTGTACAGCCAGTCCAGGGCCGCCGCCGCCTCGGTGAAGCGCAGCCCCGGATAGCGCGTGGGCTCCAGATGGTCGGTCAGCCGGTCCTCGCCGTGCTCGATCGCGTACACCTGCGCGGTCGTCGCCAGATAGAAGTCCAGCAACCGCGACAACGCCGCGTCCCGCTCACCGGGCGGCTGCTCGTCGCGCTCCGCGCACGCACGCGCGTAGAGCCGGACCAGATCGTGGTACCGATAGCGCCCGGGCGCCGCCGACTCCAGTAAAGAGGTGTCGACGAGGGACTCCAGCAGTTCCTCCGTGTCCTCCGGCGGCAGATCCAGTACGGCCGCCGCCGCCGCGAGCGAGATGTCCGCTCCGTCGGCCAGCCCCAGCAGCCGGAACGCCCGCGCCTGCGCGGCGTCCAGGGCGCCGTACCCCAGCTCGAAGGTCGCCTTCACCGCGAGGTCCCCGGCCTGGAGTTCGTCCAGGCGTCGCCGTTCGTCGGCGAGCTTGGCGGCGAGCACGGACACCGTCCAGGTGCGGCGGGCCGCCAGCCGGGACGCGGCGATACGGATGGCCAGCGGCAGGAAACCGCACGCGGCGACGACGTCCAGCGCGGCCTCCCGCTCGGACGCCACCCGCTCCTCGCCGACGATCTTCGTGAAGAGGGACAGCGCCTCGTCCGGGGACATCACGTCCAGGTCGACCAGATGCGCCCCCGCGAGGTCCACCATCCGCACCCGGGACGTCACCAGCGCCGCGCAGCCCTCCATGCCCGGCAGCAGCGGGCGCACCTGGGCGGCGTCGCGGGCGTTGTCCAGCAGGACCAGGATCCGGCGGCCGTCCAGGAGTGAGCGGTACAGCGCGGCCCGCTCCTCCAGCGAGTCCGGGATCGCCGAGTCCGCGGTGCCCATGGCCCGCAGGAAGGAGCCCAGCACCGTCTCCGGTTCGGCCGGGCGCGGGCCCGCGCCCTGGAGGTCGACGTAGAGCTGCCCGTCGGGGAAGGACGACCGCGCCTGGTGCGCCACGTGCACGGCGAGCGTCGTCTTGCCCACGCCGCCGATGCCGGCCAGCGCCGACACCGCCATCACCCGGCCCTCGGTCCCCGAGGCCGACGCCAGCACCTCGCTCAGCTCACGCACGAAGGCCGACCGCCCCGTGAAGTCGGGGACGCTCGCGGGCAGTTGCGCCGGGCGCACCTGAACCACCCCGGGCTCCGCCGTCGGCGCCGACGGTTCCGCGAGAGCGGGGTCCGCCTGCAGGATCCGCTGCTGGAGCTCCTTCAGGCCGGGGCGCGGGTCCACGCCCAGCTCGTCCGCCAGCAGGCGCCGCGTGTCCGCGTACACCGCCAGCGCCTCCGCCTGCCGGCCGCTGCGGTACAGCGCGAGCATCAGCAGCTCCCGCAGCCGCTCGCGCAGCGGGTGCTCCGCCGTCAGCGCCGTCAGCTCGGAGACGGCCTCGGCGTGACAGCCCTGCTCCAGGTCCATGTCGAGGCGCGTTTCGAGGAGTTGGAGCCGCCATTCCTCCAGCCGGACCCGCTGGGCCTCCGCGTACGGCCCCGGGACCCCCGCCAGCACCTCGCCGTCCCACAGCGCCAGCGCCCGCCCGAGCACCTCCCGGGCAAGGCACAGATCCCCGGCGCCGCGCGCCTTCTCCGCCTCCGTCGCCAGCTCCTGCGCCACCGCCAGGTCCAGCGCGCCCTCGGCCAGGCCCCGCACCGCGTAGCCGCCCGACTCGCTCACCAGGACCCCGGAATCCAGGCTCTTGCGCAACCGGGAGGCGTACGTCCGTACCGCCGCCAGCGCCTGCGAGGGCGGCTCCTCGCCCCACAGGGCGTCGATCAGCTCCGCCGCGGTCGCCGTACGGCCCTCGCGCAGCAGCAGGGCCGCGAGCAGGGCGCGTTGCTGGGGAGACCCGGTGGGGAGTTGATCGTCGCCCCGCCATGCGCGCACCGGACCGAGCACGCTGAAGCGCAGCGCCGCCGCGTGCTCCGCCGCATCTGTCGAGGAGCCGGGACGCCTCTGCTCCGGCACTCGCGGTACCCCGTCCATCGCAGTCCCCCTAGGACCCGTTTACATCCCCGCCAGTTTGCCTTGTTCCGGCAGATGCGTCAGCTGTGGAGTGGCTGATCACAGGTAGACGCGCGGGATATCACAAGGCCCTCACGTGGTCTCCGCACAGTGGCGCCCGGCGATGGCCCTTCTTGTACGGCCGACCGCATAGCTGACGGACCGTCAGATCGGCGCTACCGTGAGCGTCATGGACACCGAGACGACGTTTCCCCTGATCATCTCCGTCGACGACCACACGGTGGAGCCGCCCACCGTCTGGCAGGACCGGCTGCCGAAGAAGCACCAGGACGTCGGGCCGCGCATAGTCCGCGCGCCACTGAAGGAAATGACCTTCCTGGGCGGCCGGTTCAAGCCCGTCATGGGCCGGCCGGGCGACGACGGCCCCGTCGGCGACTGGTGGGTCTACGAGGACCTGCACCGCCCCCTCACCCGCCTCGACACGGCCGTCGGCTACGACAGGGACGAGATCAAGCTGGAGGTCATCACCTACGAGCAGATGCGCCCGGGTTCGTACGACGTCCCCGCCCGCCTCGCCGACATGGACGTCAACCACGTCCAGTCCGCCCTCTGCTTCCCGACCTTCCCCCGCTTCTGCGGCCAGACCTTCACCGAGGCCCAGGATCACGAGCTGGGCCTGCTGTGCGTCCAGGCCTACAACGACTGGATGGTGGAGCAGTGGTGCGGGCCCGACGCCCGGGGCCGGCTCATCCCGCTCACCCTGATCCCCCTCTGGGACGCCGAGCTGGCCGCCGCCGAGGTCCGCCGCAACGCCGCCCGCGGCGTGCGCGCCGTCGCCTTCTCCGAGATACCCCCGCACCTCGGGCTCCCCTCCGTCCACACCGACGCCTGGGACCCCTTCCTCGCCGCCTGCGACGAGACCGGCACGGTGGTCGCCATGCACATCGGCTCCAGCAGCCGTATGCCGTCGACCTCCGCGGACGCCCCGCCCGCCGTCGGCTCCACCATCACCTTCGCCAACTGCTGCTTCTCGATGGTCGACTGGCTGATGAGCGGCAAGTTCGAGCGCTTCCCGAACCTCAAGGTCATGTACGCGGAGGGCCAGATCGGCTGGATCCCGTACATCCTGGAGCGCGCCGACGTCGTCTGGGAGGAGAACCGCGGCTGGGGCGGCGTCGCCGACAAGGTGCACCGCCCGCCGTCCGAGCTGTTCGCCGACCACGTCTACGGCTGCTTCTTCGACGACGCGTTCGGGCTCCGCAACCTGGACGCGATAGGCGTCGGCAATGTCCTCTACGAGACCGACTACCCCCACTCCGACTCGACCTGGCCGAAGTCCCGCGAGGTCGGCGAGGCGCAGATGGGGCACCTGGACGCGGACGTGGTCGACCGGATCGTACGGCGCAACGCGATCGAGCTGCTGGGGCTGACGGACGACGGGCTGTGGCCGGGGCCGGGGTCGGGCGGCGCATGAGAGGGCCGCGGCCCCTGGAAGGGACCGCGGCCGGTGGGCACACTTCCGCAGTGGGCGTCAGCAGTGGGCGTCAGTCAGGGTGCCGGACGCCTGGAGGGAGGAGGCGGAGTCGTCACGGCCGACGTTCTGGCACCCGGAGCCGGCCAGGCCCTCGGGAGGGGTCACCGAAGTCGGGCTCGTCGGAGAGGGTGACGCTGGAGGCGGGGGCGGTCCCGTGTCTCGGCTCCCGGACCTCCCGAGCCGCCGCCACCCAGTACGAGCCCCCCTCGGGCCGCCCTCACCCGGTGACACCCCTGGGACACGAACGCGACGACCTGCGGCCAATCGCACGAAGATCGCGATATTCCGGGCACGTTCGGCACGGAGGGCGCCGCCGTCTCCTGGATCGGCCTGTGCCCCTTGTCTGTTGCGCCGCCAAACCGGACGATGGCGCCCGACCACGCATATGACGGAGCGTCAGATCGAAGAGGAGGGCGTGTGTCCATCCAAGTCCCGCCGGACGGGCGGACGCTGTACGGCATCCAGCTCCCCGTCCAGTCGCAGAGCACGATCTACGCCGAACCCTGGGAGGCCGCCGCCGGCCCGGAGGACCTGGTGGCCGTCGCCCGCGCCGCCGACCGCGCGGGCTTCGCCTACGTCGCGAGCTGCGACCACGTGGCCATCCCGCGCCGCCTGGCCTCCGCGATGAGCACGGTCTGGTACGACCCCGTCGCCACGCTGGCCTTCCTGGCGGGCGTGACCGAGCGCGTACGGCTGCTCAGTCACGTAGCGGTCGTAGGCCTACGGCACCCCCTCCTCACCGCCAAGCAGTACGCCACCCTCGATCACCTCAGCGGCGGCCGGCTGATCCTCGGGGTCGGGGCCGGGCACGTGCGGGAGGAGTTCGAGGCGCTGGGGGCCGACTTCGAGCGGCGCGGGCCCGTACTGGACGAGTCGATCGACGCCCTGCGCGCCGCCCTCGGCCCCGACGAGTTCCCCGAACACCACGGCAAGCTCTACGACTTCGAGGACCTGGGCCAACTGCCACGGCCCGCCCAGGACCACGTCCCGGTGTGGGTGGGCGGATCGTCCCCGGCCGCCGTGCGCAGGGCCGCGCTGAAGGGGGACGGCTGGCTGCCGCAGGGCGACCCGCGTGACCGGCTTCCCGTGCAGATCGCCCGGATACGGCGGCTGAGGGAGGAGGCGGGCATCGAGGCCCGGTTCGCGTTCGGCGCCATCGCCGAGCCTCTGTACGTCGGCACACCCACCTGGGACGTGGGCCGCCGCACGCTCTCGGGGTCGCCGGACGCCCTCGCCGAGTCCCTGCGGGCGTACCGGGCGATGGGGGTTGACCAGATCCAGGTGCGGTTCCGGAGTCGCAGCCGGGGTGAACTCACGGACCAGATGGCGGCGTTCGGGGCGGAGGTGGGGCCTTTGCTGTAGTGGGCCCACCACACAGTGCTCCTTGAAAGCTTGAACATGTCCACGCCCACCGACGTATGTATGGACGTACTGACGTAGACGTACGCCCGTACGGCATCGGCGGAAGGACACATTGACGTGCGCACTTTCCGAAAGCTCACAGTCGCCCTCGCCGCCCCCGCGGGCACCTGGCCCCACCCCGGCTGGCCGGCCCCGGACGACCCGTACGTCGGACGGGTGGTGCCCCTGAACGCGTCGGTGGGGACGGGCGAGGTGATGGACGTCGTGATCCTCCATCGTGAGGACCCCTCCGTGGCCGTACGGGAACTGCCCGCCACCGATGTCCCCGCGATCGTGATCAGCCCGTGCCGGGACACCGAGGCCATCGTCGAGGTGTTCCGGCACGGGGCGGGCTATCTGGTCGAGGGCGACTACTGCACCTGCATGCTCTCCTCGGCCGTCGTGGGTGCGACCGTCGGGCACACCTATCTCTCCCCGGCGGCCTGCGCGGCCCTGCGGGAGGGGGCCCGGCGGCTGCCCACCGGCGGGGAGGCGTTGCTGCGGCTGCGAGAGCTGCTCACGCCGCGCGAGCGGCAGATCATGGAGCTGCTGTCGACCGGCCTGGGCGCGCAGGAGATCGGGCTGCGATTACGGCTGAGCGAGAAGACCGTCCGCAACAACCTCAGCAACATCTATGCCAAGCTCGACGCACGCGGAAGCACGGACGCGGTCCTGCGGTGGCTGGGAGCCGCACCCGTGCTTCGCGCCTGAGAACCGCAAACTCCGCATTAAGGCGCCGGAACCTCCGCCAGCGGGATTTCGACGTCGGTCACGTTCTCGCCGCCCTCACCGAATCCCGGTTCTGCCCTCAGAGCACGCGTCGAATTCTGAATGCCGGACGCTTCTGGAGTTCCGCACTTCACATTGCGCAGCCAGAGGCGGCCGTCGGGAGTTCCGTTCTTCAGGATCTGCGGATAAAAGACGTGGATGCCCGTGGAGCCCTCGCTCGGCGAGAAGAACACCTTCTGTCCGTCCTGTGCTTCCTTGTACGTGGCTCGCAGGAATCCGCTCACGTCGGTGCGTTTGGCGGACCACATGAAGAACGCGAGGCTGTCCCCCTGGACGGTGTCCGTCCTGGTGAACGCCAGCGTGGTCGTCTTGTCGTCACGCGTGATGTTGATCTCCGAGGTGCTGAACTTCGCGCCGATCTCGAAGAAGGAGTTGCCGAGCTTTGTGTCGGCGCCCGCGGTGAATCCGTCCTCCAGCTGGATGGTCCGCGTGACGGAGGCGCTCACGTTGAACGCCTTGGAGGCGGTGGCGGACGATCCGCAGTTGTCGGTCACCGTAGAGACCCGTTGGTTGGGTCCCAGGCCGTTCCGCTTGAACTGGACGTCGACGAACTCGCAGTTCTCCAGCTTGTCGGAGTCCGACGAGCAGTCGGCGGTCACTTCGGAGGCGGTGGCGGCGCCCGCCGAGTTCATCAGCGCGGTGGCCACCGCGACGGCCGCCACGGGGGCCACGGCGAGGGTGATGCGCTTCTTCTTGCTCCGGTGGTTTCCGCGGCCGGGGCGTGTCATGGGGTTCTCCTGTGAGGGGTGGAGGTGGAGGTGGGGGCGGTGGGATCGGGGTTCAGCAGTCGCTCAGGACGGCCTTGGAGGTGCCGTCCACGACACCGGGAGCACCCGCCGCACCCGGCAGGATGACGGGGCCCTCGACGACCTCCGGTGCCACGAAGTTCTGCTCGGGGGAGGGGTTCGTGGCGAAGCCGCCCGGGTCGGCGTCGATCCGCACCCGCCATTCGCCGGTCATGCGCTGCATCTTCGGCGTGAACTCCATGTGCAGCACCTTGCCGACCGGCACGTCCCGCTGTTCCGTGTCCCCGGCGGTCGCCGACTTGAGGGTCATGTCGAGGGTGCCCTTGTGCTTGACCCACGACCCGCTCAGGGCGCCGAACAGCCCTCCGCCACCGCCCTGTTGGGTCACGGTGTACTTGCCCTGGCCCTGGGCCGCGGTGGCCGACCAGGTGATGGACACCTTCGCCGGCTCGGTCGCGTTCGGTTCGCAGTTCGGGAAGTCGATCGACGCCTTCTCGGTCGGCCCGTCGAAGGTCTCGAACTCGGTCTCCACGAAATCGCAGTTGTCGGACCCGAAACTGGGCCCGGCGATCGGGTGCCCGCCGAAATCGGAAATGGACTGCTGTTTGCCGTTGAGCACCTTGGCCCGCATGCACAGATCCATGACCTGGTCGGGCGTCTTCTCTTCGGCGGCGTTCGCCGACGGCAGGAGTACGGCGACCAGGGCTCCGCCGGTCACGACGGCCGATCCGACCGCCACGATCCTGATCTTCCTGTTCTTGAGTCTCCGCTTGGACATGGCGAAGATTTTGGATTCCCTTGACGCACGCCGACAGGGTCAAACGTCCCTACTGGTGAGTCAGGTGAGATTCGCCACAGCAATCCTCGGGACTTGCATCGACAGACGGGTCGGCGTCTCCGCCCTCGCCCGATGTGCGCTACGTCTCATCCGCGAGCTGTCACACCAGGCCGGCGGCCGGTGTCTCCATGCCGAGTCCACAGCACTAGGGAGACATCATGAACGGGAACGTCGAGGTAGTCGTCGTCGGCGGAGGGTACGGGGGCGTGACGGCGGCCAACAGTCTGGCTCGGCGCGAGGGCGTGTCGGTGACCGTGGTCAATCCGCGTCCCGAGTTCGTCTCGCGGATCCGCCTGCACCAGCTCGTGACCGGCTCCGACGACGCCGTCGAGGGCTTCGGCGAGGTGCTGGGCGGGAACGTCCGGCTGGTGGTCGACACCGCGACCCGGATCGACGCTGCCGGGCGCCAGGTGTCGCTGGCGGGCGGCGGCACGCTCTCCTACGACTACCTCGTCTACGCGGTGGGCAGCGGCGCCGCCGATCCCGGGGTGCCCGGAGCGGCGGAGTTCGCTCACTGGGTGTCGGACTTCGAGGGGGCGGAGCGACTGCGGTCGGCGCTGGACACGGCGCCCGCGTCGGCTTCGGTGACCGTGGTCGGGGCCGGCCCGACCGGCCTGGAGACCGCCGCCGAGCTGGCGGAAGCCGGCCGCAAGGTCACCCTGGTCTGCGGCAGCGTGCTCGGCCCCTCCCTGCATGCCCGGGTCCGCCGCCCGGTCGCCCGCCGGCTCGCCCAGCTGGGTGTGACCGTCCTCGAAGGCCCCGGCGCGCGGGTGACGGAAGTGACACAGGACGCCGTACGGCTCGACGACGGCCGCGAGCTGCCCAGCGCGGTGACGATCTGGACCGCGGGCTTCCGTGTCCCGGACCTGGCCGCCCACAGCGGGCTGCGCACCGACGCCGACGGCCGTCTGGTCACCGACACGACGTTGACCAGTGTGGACGACGAGCGCATCGTCGCCGCCGGGGACGCGGGTGTGATGCCGGACCACCCGTTCCGGATGAGCTGCCAGGCCGCCGTACAGCTGGGCCCGGCGGCCGCCGCCACGATCCTGCGCCGTATCGCGGGGAAGAAGGCCGCTCCCGTCCGGATGTTCTTCGCCGGGCAGTGCCTCAGCCTCGGCCGGGACGCGGGCGTCACCCAGTTCTCCTACCCGAACGACAAGGTGAACGCCCTCAGCATCAGCGGGCGGACCGGTGCCGGCGTCAAGGAGATCGCCTGCCGGTTCACCCTCAACAAGCTGCTGTCCGGCGCACGCAAGGCCAGTTCCCGCGCCTCCCAGGGCGACAGCACCGACCGCCTGGAGCGCACGACATGAACGACGACGACGTCACCGACCCCGCCACGGAGGCCTTCGTCGCCCACCGCGACCTGCTGTTCACCGTCGCCTACGAGATGCTCGGCTCGGCGGCGGACGCCGAGGACGTCCTCCAGGAGGCCTGGCTGCGGTGGGTCGAGGTCGACCTGGCGCAGGTGCGGGACCAGCGCGCCTACCTGGTACGGATCACGACCTGGCAGGCGCTCAACCGGCTGCGCACCCTCAAACGGCGCAAGGAGGCCTACGTCGGCCCCTGGCTGCCCGAGCCCCTGCTCACCACGCCGGACGTGGCCGAGGACGTCGAGCTGTCGGAGAACCTGTCGCTGGCGCTCATGTTCATCCTCGAAACCCTCTCACCGACCGAACGCGCCGTCTTCGTGCTGCGCGAGGTCTTCGATTTCGGCTACGACGACATCGCGGCCGCGATCGACAAGAGCCCCTCCGCCGCACGCCAGATCGCCCACCGCGCCCGTCAACACGTCGACGCCCGCCGGCCGCGCACACCGGTCTCCCCGGCAGAAGCCCGGGCGGCGCTGGATTCGTTCCAGGCCGCGCTCGCGACCGGGGATCTGCAGGGACTGCTCGACGTACTCGCCCCGGACGTCGTCTTCGTCAGCGACGGCGGCGGCCTCAAGCTGGCGGCCCCGCATCCGGTCGTCGGCGCCGACAAGGTGCTCCGCTACATGGCCGGCAGTCTCACCAAGGCCGGCGGCGCCTTCACCAGCGAGCCCACGACGGTCAACGGCAACCCCGGACTCATCCTCCGCCTGGACGGCGTGATCGACGGCGTGCTGGCCTTCCGGGTGGAGAACGCCCGGGTCAGCGGCCTCTACTACGTCCGCAACCCCGAAAAACTCACCCGCGTCGAGTCCGAGACCCCCCTCACCTCCCGCTGAATCTCCCCACACCCAGGGAACTGACGGATCGTCAGATCTGGCGATACGATGCCGAACCTCTACTCATTGAGACGGGCTCGCCCGGCGAGCCCGTGCGAAGGGGGTTCCCATGGGCAGGCTCGACGGGCGCGTTGTTCTCGTGACCGGCGCCGCGCGCGGCCAAGGGGAGCAGGAGGCGCGGCTGTTCGCGGCGGAGGGTGCCGAGGTCGTCGTCGCGGACGTGCTCGACGATCAAGGGCGGGCCCTGGCCGAGGAGTTGGGTGCGCTCTATGTGCACCTCGACGTGGGCGAGGAGACGGACTGGCGGTCCGCCGTGGCGGCGGCCAAGCAGGCGTACGGCCGTATCGACGGCCTCGTCAACAACGCCGGCATCCTGCGCTTCAACTCCCTCGTCGACACGCCTCTCGACGAGTTCATGCAGGTCGTGCGGGTCAATCAGGTCGGCTGCTTCCTCGGCATCAAGACCGTGGCGCCCGAGATGGAGGACGGCGGCACCATCGTCAACACCGCCTCCTACACGGCCGTGACGGGCATGGCGGCCGTGGGCGCGTACGCCGCCACCAAGCACGCCATCCTCGGCCTCACCCGCGTCGCCGCGCTGGAGCTCGCGCCCCGGAACATACGGGTCAACGCGATGTGCCCCGGCGCCATCGACACCGCGATGTCCAACCCGGCGCAGCTGGACCCGAACGCGGACGTGGAGGGGATGAGCCGGGCCCTGGACGAGTTGTACCGCAAGCTCGTGCCGCTGGGGCGGATCGGGCGGCCCGAGGAGGTGGCGCGGCTCGCGCTGTTCCTGACCTCGGACGACTCCTCGTACATCACCGGGCAGCCGTTCGTGGTCGACGGCGGCTGGCTGGCCGGGGTGAGCGTAATCTGACGTGCAGTCAGCTATTGACGGTGCACGTGAGCGGTGCCACAGTCGGCGGCAAGTGAATCTGACGGTACGTCAGAAACGGGCGTCAGCAACGAACTGGGGACGGTGAACCTCCTTGGAATTCGGGCTCTTTGTACAGGGATACGTGGGCAAACGTGCCGAGACCGACCCGCTCGCCGAGCACAAGGCGCTGATGGAGGAGACCGAGTACGTCATCCAGGCGGACAAGTCCGGCTTCAAGTACGCGTGGGCCTCCGAGCACCACTTCCTGGAGGAGTACTCGCACCTCTCGGCGAACGACGTCTACCTGGGCTATCTGGCCCACGCGACCGAGCGGATCCATCTGGGGTCCGGGATCTTCAACCCCCTCGCCCAGGTCAACCACCCCGTGAAGGTCGCCGAGAAGGTGGCCATGCTCGACCATCTCACCGGTAACCGCTTCGAGTTCGGCAGCGGGCGGGGAGCCGGATCGCACGAGATCCTCGGGTTCCTGCCCGGGATCACCGACATGAACTACACCAAGGAGATCTGGGAAGAGACCATCGCCGAGTTCCCCAAGATGTGGCTCCAGGACGAGTACGTCGGCTTCCAGGGCAAGCACTGGCAGCTGCCGCCGCGGAAGGTCCTGCCGAAGCCGTACGGGAAGTCGCATCCGGCGATGTGGTACGCGGCCGGGTCGCCGCCGTCGTACGCCATGGCGGCGAAGAAGGGGCTCGGGGTGCTCGGGTTCAGCGTGCAGAAGGTCGCCGACATGGAGTGGGTGCTTGAGCAGTACAAGACGGCGATCGTGGACGCGGAGCCGGTGGGGGACTTCGTCAACGACAACGTGATGGTGACGACGACCGCGATATGTGCGCCCACGCACGAGGAGGCCGTGCGGATCGCCGCGAGCGGGGGGTTGCACTATCTGCCGTCGCTCGTGTTCCGGTATCACGACACCTTCCCGCGGCCCGAGGGCTTTCCGGTGTGGCCGGAGACGTTGCCCGAGTACACCGAGGAGTTCGTCGAGCTGCTCATCGAGGAAGAGCTCGTGATCTGTGGGGATCCGGACGAGGTGCTTCGGCAGTGCAAGCGGTGGGAGCAGGCCGGGGCCGATCAGTTGAGTTTCGGGTTGCCGGTGGGGGTGCCGAAGGAGGAGACGTTGCAGACGATTCGGATGATCGGGGAGCACGTGATTCCGAAGATCGATACGGATCCTGTTCATCGGACCTCGCGGTTCCGGGGTGCCGCTTGATCGCCGTTGCGGGGTGCGGGTGTGTGGGGGCTGGTCGCGCAGTTCCCCGCGCCCCTAGGTAGGCAGGCCGACCGGAGTTGAAGGAGGCAACCCCAATGCTTGATCACGTCATCAAAGGGGCGACTGTTGTCGACGGCACGGGAGCGCCCGCGCATACCGCCGACGTCGGCATACGAGACGGTCGTATCGCCGTCATCGGCACGGTCACCGAGGGATCCCGGACCACCGAGGACGCGACCGGCCTCGTCCTCGCCCCCGGCTTCGTCGACCCCCACACCCACTACGACGCCCAGCTCTTCTGGGATCCGTACGCGACCCCGTCGCTCAACCACGGGGTGACGACCGTCGCCGGCGGGAACTGCGGGTTCACGCTGGCGCCGCTCAATCCCGCCCGGCCCGAGGACGCCGACTACACGCGCCGCATGATGTCCAAGGTCGAGGGGATGTCCTTGGTCTCGCTCGAAGAGGGGGCTCCGTGGAGCTGGAACTCCTTCGGTGAGTATCTGGATGCCCTTGAGGGGCGGATCGCCGTCAACGCCGGGTTCATGGTGGGGCACTGTGCGCTGCGGCGGTACGTGATGGGGGCGGACGCGATCGGGGGGCAGCCCAGTGATGAGCAACTGGGCGAGATCGTACGGCTGTTGCACGACGCCATGGACGCCGGCGCCTGGGGCTTCTCCACCACCCAGTCGTCCACCCACTCCGACGGGGACGGGCAGCCCGTTGCTTCCCGGCATGCCAAGGCCGCGGAGCTGCTCGCGCTGTCCAAGGCGGTCGGGGAGCACGAGGGGGCGCAGATCGAGGCGATCGTCGCGGGGTGTCTGGATCAGTTCAGTGATGCCGAGATCGAGCTGTTCGTCGAGATGAGCGCCGCTGCCGGGCGGCCGCTCAACTGGAACGTGCTGACCATCGACTCGGCGGTGCCCGAGCGGGTGCCCCGGCAGTTGCTGGCGAGTGAGCGGGCGCGCAAGGCCGGGGGCCGGGTCGTGGCGTTGACCATGCCGATCCTGACGCCGATGAACATGTCGCTGGGCACCTTCTGCGCGCTGAACCTGATTCCCGGGTGGGGGCCGGTCCTGGGGCTGCCCGTGCCCGAGCGGATCGCCCGGCTGCGGGATCCGGAGGTGCGGGCGGAGCTGCTGCGGCACGCGGGGTCCAAGGAGGCCGGCGTCTTCCGGCGGCTGACCAACTTCGGGCGGTACGTCATCGGCGACACCTACAGCGAGGCGAACCGCGGGCTGAGCGGGCGCGTCGTGGAGGACATCGCCGAGGAGCGCGGGCAGGAACCCTTCCAGTGCATCGTGGAGATCTGCGCCGCCGACGATCTGCGTACGGTCCTGTGGCCCATGCCCACCGACAACGACCCCGCGTCCTGGGCCCTGCGCGCCGAGGCCTGGCAGCACGAGGACGTCATGCTGGGCGGCTCGGACGCGGGGGCGCATCTGGACCGGATGTGCGGGGCGCCGTACACCACCCGGTTCCTCGGCGACTGCCTGCGCGGGCGCCGGCTCACGAGCCTGGAGCAGGCCGTCAAGATGCTGACGGACGACCCCGCGCGGCTCTTCGGGCTACGGGAGCGGGGGCGGGTGGCGGAGGGCTTCCACGCCGACCTCGTGCTCTTCGACCCGGAGCGGATCGACGCCGGTACGGCCACCCTGGTGCACGACCTGCCGGGTGACAGTCCGCGGCTGGACTCCAAGGCGATCGGGGTGCGGGCCGTGTGGGTCAACGGGGTCGAGGCGATCCGCGACGACGTGGTGACCGGGGCCGTGCCGGGGCGTGTGCTGCGCTCGGGGCGGGACACCAGGACGGTGGCCACCAGGTGACCGTCAACGACCCTGGTCGGCAGCGGTTGTTCGTCGACGGTTCATGGGAGGAGCCGGACGGGGGCTACTACGCCGTCGTCGATCCGGCCTCCGAGGAGACCGTCGGGTGGGCCCCGGAGGCCTCGCGGGATCAGGTGCACGCGGCCTGCGCCGCGGCCCGCGAGGCCTTCGGGCCGTGGTCGCGTACGGCGCCGGAGGAGCGGGCGGCCGTGCTGGCGCGGGCGGCCGACATCATCCACGGCCACCTCGCGCCGTACGCCGAACTGGCCCAGGCCGAGACCGGCGCGACCATGGGGACGGCCCGGGGCATGCAGGTGGGCATCGGGGCGGCCCGGTTCCGGCGGTACGCGCGCGTGGAGCCCGCCGAGTGGGCGATCCCGCCGCAGATCAATGACGCTGGGCCGATGGGGCGGGCGGGGATCATGGGCGCGCTGGCCGTGCGGCAGCCCGTCGGGGTCGTCACCTGCGTCACCTCGTACAACAACCCCTGGGCCAATCCGGCGGGCAAGATCGCCCCCGCGCTGGCCATGGGCAACACCGTGGTCGTGAAGCCCGCCCCGCAGGATCCGCTGTCCGTCTACCGGATGGCCGAGGCGCTGGAGGCGGCCGGGGTGCCGGCGGGTGTGGTGAACGTGGTCTCCGGGCGGGCGGTGGAGGTCGGTGAGGCGGCCGTCGGCTCCCCGGACGTCGACATGGTGAGCTTCACCGGGTCCACGGCCGTCGGGCAGCGCATCGCCGAGGTGTGCGGGCGGGACATGAAACGCCAGCTGATGGAGCTCGGGGGGAAGGGCGCGGCGCTCGTCTTCGACGACGCCGACCTGGGGTCGGCCGTCGCCGGGATCGGGACGACGTTCTCCTTCTACAGCGGGCAGATCTGTACGGCGCCGACGCGGGTGCTGGCCCAGCGGGGCGTGTACGACCGGCTGCTCGAGCAACTTGCCGCGTATGCGGGCCGGTTGAGGGTCGGCGACCCGCGTGAGGCGTCCACCGTCGTCGGGCCGGTGATCTCGGCGGAGCACCGGGACCGGGTGGAGTCGTACGTGGAGACGGGGCGGAAAGAGGGCGCGGTGGTGGTGTGCGGGGGCGAACGGCCGCCGTACGAGCAGGGTTTCTACGTCGCGCCGACGCTTCTCGCGGACTGCTCCAACGACATGCGGGTCGCCCGGGAGGAGATCTTCGGGCCGGTCGTGTCCGTCCTCCCCTTCGAGGAGGAGGAAGAGGGAATCGCCCTCGCCAACGACACCGACTACGGGCTGATCGACTACGTCTGGTCCGGCGACGTCGCCCGCGCCTTCCGGGTCGCGCGGCGGCTGCGGGCCGGCGGGGTCGGGATCAACACCGTCGGACGGAACATGGAGGCGCCGTTCGGGGGGTTCAAGAAGAGCGGCGTCGGGCGGGACGTCGGGTCGTACGCGCTGCACGCGTACAGCGAGGTGCAGGCGATCGTGTGGCCGGGGTGACGGTGGTCGGGGTGGCGTTCGCTCGCGCCCGCGCACAGGCAGGATGCCGGCTCGCGCGGTAGCGCTCGTCGGCACCCTGCGCTCTGTGGTCGTCTACGGGTGGATCCGGACTGTCCGGGCGGTGTTGCCGCGGACGTCCTTGACCGTGAAGTCGACGCCGTTGATGGTGCAGTGCAGCGGCGGGGTGCCTCCGCAGCCCATTTCCGTGCCGTCGCCGTAGGCCTTGATCTGGATGTTGTTCTTGCTGATCTGCGGGAAGGTGACGCGTTCGATCCAGAAGCGGTGAGCCCTGAACCCTTCGCCCTTCTTGACCTGGACCTTGCAGTCGAGGTCGGCGCACTTCTTCAGGCGCGAGGGATAGGAGATGGCCCGGGTGTCCGCTGCCGCCGCCGAATGGGCTGCGACACCCGTCACGGTCACAGCGAGAGCGACCGCGCCCATGGCTGCTTTGCGGGAGCGAGCGGCTGCGCGCCTGGTCGCTCCCCCCTTCATCTTCGTGGTGTGTTCCATGTGGCGGTTCTACCGGGCCGGCCGTGGGAGGGGTCCCGACGTGCGGCCCTGATCAGGCCCGTCGGACCGTCAGTCCTCCAGGTCCACGCGCACCGTCAGCAGGTTCGTCCCGAAGGCCCTGACGCCGACGCTGTTGAGGCGGGGCAGGCCGCGCAGGCGGGCGACCGGGTCGTCGTCCGGCAGCAGCTGGGCCGTGCCATTGTGCCAGCGCCCCCGCACGCGCACCCGCACCCGCGGATCGGCCTTGATGTTGCGGACGTACTGCGACTTCTCGCCGAACTCCGAGACCAGCCAGAACGCGTCACCGACCCGGCGGCCGCCCACGGGGGTGTCTGCCGGGGCAGGCCGGAGGTGCGGCCCGTGGTCTCCAGGACGGTCTGGAGGGGGAGGCGGCGCAGGATCGGATTGCCGACACGGCGCTGGAAGGTGGTGGCGGCGCGGAATCTGAGGTCGGCGAGGCGGGACATGGTGGGTGAGTCTCCTGTCTCGGCGTGCGAGCGTCGCGAGAACTCGGCGAAGCAGGAAGTGCCGTTGCCTCCAGGGCAGGCACCCAACTGGCCAGCATCATCGGCAGGGAGACCGCGAGACCCACCAGGAACACCACAATGGCGATGTTGAAACTGTCGGTGACGCGGTCGGCCTCCGCTCCATTGCAGTTGTCGCAGACCATCGGGGCGAGCGCGGCACCACCGAACAGGAAGACAGCCACCGGAAGCGTGATCACGGTGGAGACCAGCGCAGGAAACCACTCCCCCGGCACCCGGGCATTCGGCGATTGGTCAAGCGTGGGTTCCACTCAACGCGGATGCGAGATCAGGCACATGAGCACTTGTACTCAGATGAGTGCGGGCGGCCTGCCGGGCTCGGCCCACATGGCCGACAGAAGACCATGGGTGGCGCAGAGCCGACCTTGACCGGTTCCGTGACGACTGATTCGCCCATTACGTAGACGTCCAGGGCCCTGTCGGCCAGCCCGTGATCATCCGGCCGGGGCTGACGCATGGGCAAGTTCGAACGTGGGCTCGACTCCGAGCTCCTTCCGCAGTCGGCGCCGGAATTCCTGGTACAACTCCGCGGACCTTCCGGCGGCGCCCAGCTTCATGTGGGCACGTATGAGAAGAAGATGGCTGGGTTCGTCCAGCGGTTCCCACATGACCAAGAGTTCCGCGATCTCGACAGCCTCCCGCGGTCGCTCGCTCGACAGCAGAATCTCGCCCGCTTCACGCAGGGCATAGAACCTGCGCTGATCCCACGTCCTTTGGTGTTCCTCGACCCAAGGCGAATGCAGGTCGACCAACAAAGGGAGCTGAAGCAGCTCAAGATCAATCGTGAGGGATGGCGTGTGCGGCCACTCCGGGCGCGCGAGAGCACCGTGTGCCTGCTGCCAGTCACTGGTGAGCGCATCCGAGATGCGTACGGTCTCACCCTCCGCGATCACCAGCTCCCGGGGTGCTGCCTGGTTCACCCGCCACAGCAGTCGGCTCAGATTGCGCCGCCCGAGGCGCTCCGCCTTGTCCGGCCACAGGGACCTGATGATCGCGGGGCGGCGAGCGGTTCGCCCTTCGCGCAGTTCGAGGTAGGCCAGGAGCTCCGCGGTCTGCGGCGGCAGGCGGTAGGACTCGTCATCGGCGAGGTGGACGCCGTCATGGCCCAGCAACCGGAGTTGAACGGAACCAGGATCTCTCGTGGCACCGGTCATCGATCTGGACATAAGTCCCCCTGTCCCCGTTTGTCTGAAAGGACGGGCTGGTCGTTCGATATCTCGGAAAGACCCGCCCGTCGGATGCGACGAAGTGGTCAGCTACGCGCATCACGTGCCTTAGCAATAACAAGAGCTGATCACGAATCGCAAGCGCCTTGCGACTCGGCGCGACAGGCTCACGCGAGCCGCGAAAAAGATTCCATGAGTGTGGTGCATTGGCGCGATCCGGTTGGCTGACCAGTAGAAGGGGCGGATCGGAGACACTTCGGAGACACGTGAGGGGCATGATCTCCACATGCCTGAGGCAACGGGGAGTCGCGACGAAGCGATCGCGAAGAGAGGGCCTCGTGAACCTGTGCGAGCCGCCGGCCAACCGGCCACGGCGGCTTGGCAGTTGATTCACGGAGGATTCCTTGAACAAGAACCGCATCATCGCGAGCACGGTGCTCGTCGGCGCGCTCATAGGCGTGGGTGCTCCGGCCGCCTCTGCGATGCCGCAGGCACGACCCGCCGGCGTTGCCCAGGTTCAGACGGTCGACACCCACCGTGCGGTGTCCTCGGCCGCCGAGGTGAAGCTGACGCCGTCGGCTTCGACCGCCGGCAAGGCCGCCACGGCCTCGACGGACGTCCAGACCGACCGGGCCGGGGAGCGGGGCCGGTGGACCTGGCTCATCAACAAGCTCAAGGGCCTCGGCTCCACCGCCTGGAAGGCGCTCAAGGACGCGGCCAAGGCGGGCTACGACGCGTTCAAGAAGGCTTACGAGAAGTACGTGCCGTGGCTCGTCCGCAAGGCGATCGAGGTCGGCGCCACGGTCTACGAGGTCTACTCGGCCGTGCGGGACTTCATCGGTCTCTGACATCCGGGCCGTCTGAACGAGCCGCCACAGAGCGGCCCGGGCAGTGGCGAAGCGGTGTGCGGGCCTCGGAACCTTGTCGTTCCGAGGCCCGCACACCGCACCCCCTTCTCCTCTCGCCTCCCGCCGCATTTCACTTCGACGACTCAAGGAAGACATGAGTAAAGAAAGGCCCTCCGTGACGCCGAACGAGGCTCCGGCCTCAGTGAGTGGCGATGCCTGGCCGGTGATACCGCTCGGCCTGGCCGCTCTGCTGCTGCGCACTCTGGGCGACCACACCTGGGCGTATGTCGTGGGCGCGGTGATCGGCGGCATAGGGTTGCTGGCGGCGCTGATCGGTGTGGTCGAGTGCGTGCGCGCGGTGAGACGCGGACTCGCCCCCGGCAGGGCGGCCTGGGTGGTCGTCCTGCTGCTGGTCGGCGGATTCGCCGTGGTTCACCAGCTTGTCACGGCCTGATGGGGCGGGGGTGTCAAGAATGTCTACGATCGAGATCGCTGACCTGACCAAGGCGTACGGGAAGAAGCGCGTGGTCGACGGCCTGTCGTTCACTGTGCGCCCGGGATCCGTCACCGGATTTCTGGGACCGAACGGTGCCGGCAAGAGCACGACCCTGCGCATGACGCTCGGCCTGACCAGACCGGACAGCGGTACGGCCCGTATCCAGGGGCGCAGATATCACGAGCACGCCGAACCGTTGCGCGTCGTGGGCGCGTTGCTGGACGCGCGATGGGCGCACCCCAAGCGCAGTGCACGGGGGCACCTGACGTGGCTCGCCCACAGCAATCGGATCCCCGTCGGCCGTGTGGACGAGGTTCTGTCCCGCGTCGGGCTCATCGAAGTTGCGGACCAGCGGGTCGGAGGTTTCTCTCTCGGCATGGCCCAACGGCTGGGCCTGGCAGGTGCGTTGCTGGGGGACCCGGGAATACTGATTCTGGACGAGCCCGCGAACGGCCTTGATCCTGAGGGCATCGCGTGGATGCGCGGGCTTCTCAGACAACTCGCGGCCGAAGGACGCAGCGTCCTCGTATCCAGCCACCTGCTCGCCGAGATGGCACAACTGGCCGACGAGGTCGTGGTGATCGGCCGCGGGCGACTCATCAAGCAGTGCTCCATCACGGAACTCACCACGGTCGACGCCTCCGCGCAGGGCGAAGTACTCGTACGCGGTCCGGAACCCGGCCGTCTGCGCGAACTGCTCACCCACGCGGGCGCCACCGTGGCCGACGGCGTGCCGGGACCGGATCCGTCCGCCCCGCCCCTGCTGGTCACCGGCCTGAGCTGCGAGGACATCGGCAGGGCCGTGGCCGGGGCCGGCCTCGTGGTGTTCGAACTGACTCCGCGCCGCGGCACCGTCGAGGATGCCTACCTCCAGCTCACGGGCAGCTCGGTGGAGTACCGGGGCTCGGTGCGACCGGCGGAAGAGAGGGCCGTATGACCAGCACCGCCGTGCTGAAATCCGAGGCGTACAAGCTTCGTTCGCTCAACTCCACACCGTGGCTGCTGGGCATCACCGCGCTCGTGTCGCTCACCCTCAGCGGCCTCGCTGTGCGCTCACCCCTGGAAGGGGAGGAGCCCGGTCTGTCCGAGGTCCTGGTCGGTCCCGCCTTCGCGCAGTTCCTGATCATGGTGTTCGCGTCCCGCAGCGCCACGATGGAGTTCCGTACGGGCACGATCTGGCAATCCCGTCTCGCCGTGCCGTCCTGGACACGGCTGTTGCTGGGCAAGGCCGGGGTGATCGCGGTGCTCGCGGCGCTGATGGGAGTCCTGCTGGGGGCGGGGGGTGTCGCCGTCGCGTCCGTCGTGGCGCCCGACGCCGATGTCGTGCCCTCCAGCGGGCTCGAATGGCGTCAACTCCTCACCCTTCCCGTCGCGCTCGCCATCGTGGCCGTGCTGAGCCTGGCCATCGGTCTCCTCCTGAAGAGCGGTGGCGCGACCATCACCGCCCTGCTGGTCTGGGCGCTGGTCGTCGAACCGGCTCTGTCGGCCACGGGTGACTGGCTGGCGGGGATCGATATCGGCCCGTGGCTGCCGTTCCTGGCGCTGAGCGACTTTCAGGGGCAGTCCGGCGGTGTCTCCTTCCCCGGCGGGCCCTATCTGGCCTGTGTCTATGTGGCGGCTGTGACGGCGGCGCTGCTGGCGACTGCGATCAAGGTGCAGGAGCGTCGGGAGCCGTAGCGTCTCGACCCAGCACACCTGAACTCCGGGAAGGAGCCGATGCTCCCCCCAGCAAGAGGCTTGCCCTTCCCGGTGAGGAGATGAGGCGCTGACTGGTCATCGGCAGCCGGCGGCTCTGCAATTCCCCCGTGCACGCGGAGCCGCCCTTCTCCCAGCCCCGCCCCGCCCTCTCGGGCAGGGCGGGGCGTTTCGCCGGGCCCCGGCGAGATCGTGGCTGCGGGGAGGGACTGACGCAGTCCGGTGCAGACCCCGTAGTCCCTGGGCTTCCGCTACAACGACGCCCAGTGTCTGGAACAACTCGGCGAACCGGTGGCCGCGCTCGTCGAGCACCGCACCCTGCTGCCCTCACTGACGGGAAGATCGTCTACCGGGTCAACATCGGCACGGCCAACGGGAGGGGTCCCGGGAGGGAGGGCCTACCGTGCTCGTCGAGGTCGACGACGGAGGTGGGCGCCGGTGAGCTTCTCGGAGGCGGTCAAGCGCGGCCTGACGCAGACCTTCTCCAGGGAGGGCCGGGCTTTCCGGGCCGAGTACTGGTGGTTCAGCCTCTTCAGCATCGTCTGCTACCTCGCCGGCTTGGCCCCGACCATCGCCGGGGAGGTCCTGGTCGGCGCCCTCGTGTGGGTGCTCGTGATCGTGCCGACGCTGGACGTCTTCGTATGCGGGATGCACGACACCGGCCGGAGCGGACTGGTCGTGGTTCTGGTCCTGGACCCCGTTGATCGGGCTCATCGGGCTCATCGGGCTGTTCGGGTTCCTCTGTGAACGCAGCGGCCCGAAGACCAACGAGTACGGCTGCCCGCCGGGCACAAAGGTGGAGTGGTGAGAGGTGAGGGGATGGACATGCCTGCACGAGTGAAGCGCGTCGCGGCGGTGGTGGTCGTGGGCGTACTGGCCGTCGGCGGTTGTTCGTCGGACAAGGGCACGGACACATCCGAGGCCAAGCCGTCACCCAGCGTCTCCAAACCCTCCAAGCCGTCACCCAGCGCCTCCAAGCCTGCTGAGCCCGCGTCCCCGAGCTCATCCCCGACCGGCCCGCTACCCAAGGCCGAGAACGGCAAGGACACCGGAGCCTGCCAGGACGGGAACTGCGAAATCCTTGTCACCGAGCCGGTGGACGTCGTGATCGGCGACGGATATCTGCACGTGATCGTGGAGTACTCCACGATCACCCTCATGCGCTTCGAGTCCTCGGAATTCCTGGGCTATCTGAGCTTCGGCGACGGCGGGGAAGCCACGTTCTCCACATCGGGCGGCAAGGAGACCACCGTCGACGCCACCGCGGTCAACAAGGATGGCGCCGTACTGAAGTTCAGTACGAAGTAGCTCCGCAGGGGGTGAAGGAGGCTGAAGCTTCCCTTGGACTGGACACCAAGAGTCTCGGGTTCACTTTCCGCGCGGGCAGGGTCAGCGCCAGGGCACCTCACATCAGCTCCTCCCTCATGACTGGACGGGCGGAGGGGAAGGCTGAGGTGCATCCCGATCTGCCACAGGTCCGTGTCCAGGTACTGAGCGATTCAGTCGACGCTGCGATCACGGCTGCGGAACGTCTTCGCAATCGTGCTCATCTCTTCGGCGGCCGACATCTACGCGCTCGGCGCCTCCCTGCTCATCTCCGCAACCGGCTGGCGGGCGATGGCGTACCCGGACGACGCTCCCCGCTCGGTGCAGAGAGAGGCCGTGGCGAACGGTCGGCGTCGGCCGGTGAATGCACCTTGTGAGCTGGGCGAGTTGAGCGACGCGATGCTCAGCCATGCTCCCGAGGATCGGCCCACCATCTACGAGGTGGGTAAGGCCCTGAGCTGAATCCGAACAACGAGGTCCCTAAGGGCGCCCCAGGAAGATCGGGTTCGTGAATGCCGCCAGCGCCCCCGGCAACGGCCCCACCGCCGCCTCGTGCCGCAACTCCGCCCGTACGTACGCCGCGTACGAGGGCGTCGTACGCCACTCCACGACGCCCGAGCCCGACACCGGCAGCGGCGCGCTGGTGAACAGGACGCCCTGGTCGGTGACGAAGCGGACGGTGCAGCGGGGCGCACCGGTGGCTTCCAGGCGGACCGTCACCGGGGTGTCCCGGTCGACCTCCAACCGGCCGCCGATGCCCGCCTGTCGGCCCCGGCCGCCCGAGGCCGTGAAGGTGAGGGAGACGTTCTTGGACTCGGCGATGTACGAGCGGCCCGCCCGGATGCCCTCCTGGATCGCCTCGCGCGTGAGGTCGTCGGCGAGGACGACGGTCTGCGGTGAGCCGACCGGGTCGGGGCTGCGGTGGGCGTCGCTGTTGCCCATCGCCGGGATCCAGTCGCGGCCGTTCTCGCGCACCGACGCCACCAGCATGCTGTCCCAGTCGGCCAGCGACACCTCGTCGTCCGGCAGCAGATGGGCCGTGCCGGGGTGCCACCGCCCCCGCACGCGCACCCGCGGATCGGCCTTGATGTTGCGGACGTACTGCGACTTCTCACCGAACTCCGAGACCAGCCAGAACGGGTCACCGACCCGGCGGCCGCCCACGGGTGTCTGCCGGGGCAGGCCGGAGATGCGGCCCGTGGTCTCCAGGACGGTCTGGAGGGGGAGGCGGCGGAGGATCGGATTGCCGACGCGGCGCTGGAAGGTGGTGGCGGCGCGGAATCTGAGGTCGGCGAGGCGGGAGATCGTCTGTTGGGGGTCAGTTCGTGAGCTTGTAGTCGTAGTAGTCGGCCGGACCGGTGAGGACTGCCTGGAAGTGCAGTGGCTCGCCGTCGCTGTCCAGGGGAACCTCGTGTCCGGCGACGCGGGTGAAGCCGAGGGACAGCCGTGGCACGGTCCAGTAGCCGGGCTCATCATGCAGAACGTTCACGCCCGTCTGCTCGAGTTGCGCGATGAGTTGGAGAGCAGGCGTACGGAAGACGTCTGTGCCGCGGTAACGGACCGTGATCTCCTCGGGGCCGGGACGGGGAATCCACACCTCGGCTGCGGTGAGGGTCTTGCCGTCCTCAAGGTGGAAGACGATCTCGAACTGCGGATGGACGGCGAGCACTTTCATGTGGTGGAACTCGTCGGCGGATCCCTCGTCGCTCACCTTGATCCTGCCCAGTTCCGCTGCCGCCGTCTTGAGGGCTTCCGCAGACATGCCGAGAGGGAAGCCGGTGATGCCGTTCGGCGGGTCCAGTTCGATCTCCATGGCCGCTCATTGTAGGAGGCAGCTTCGGATCTTCCAGCCGTTGTCGGCCAGGTACTTCTGGAACTTTCTGTTGTTCGGTAGGGAGTCGGCCATTTCTTTGATAGCCGCGTCGTACTTCGTACCGTGCTTTCTGCGGATCTCGTCGATGTCCATCTTCATGGCTTCGTCGAACTTGCCCTGGAGGATAAGGGCCCGCTGCTTGGCTCTCCACAGCTCGCTGGCCTTCCCGGACCCGGTACTGATGAAGTCGCGGTGGTCGTCGTACTCCATCCGGATCGCGGGACCGGTGGATTCCTTCAGGTCGGTGGGCAGCCCGAGGCTCAGGTAGGTGGCCTTGGCCGGTACGTGGTTGACCTCGTAGCGGGTGTTGTTGCTGCCGTCGGTCCAGTTCGCCGGCAGCAGCTTGTTGTACCAACCGCCCATGCCGGAGGGCTGTTTGGACAGTCCGAGGGGGTCGATCCAGTACAGCGGGTTGGGTACGTAGGCATGCGGATTGGGGCCCGCTTTCAGGCCGAGGGGGTCGGTGCTCAGGTAGCGGCCGGTGGCGGGGTCGTAGTAGCGGAAGTAGTTGTACTCGAGCCCGGTCTCGTCGTCGTGGTACTGGCCCGGGCGTCCGAGCGGGCAGGCGCGCTCGTCGCCGGAGCGCGGTGAGAGGCGGCTGCCCCACAAGTCGGTGTCGGCGGACCAGACGATCCGGCCGTCGGGAGTGACCAGTTCGCTGGGCGTGTCGGTCAGGTCGGTGACGATGGCGAAGAAGCGCTGGTCGACGGTGACCTGGTCAGGTCTGTCGCCGGGATGTCGGGCGCGCTCGGTCTGGGACAGGGGGGTCCAGGTCCCCGGTTGCCAGTCCCAGGCGAGGGTGCGGTGGGTGCCGTCGGTGACGGTGCTGGTTTGCTCGACCAGTTGCACGCCGTCCCAGGAGAAGCGGACTTCCTCGACGGTGACGTCCTGGCCGTCCCGCTGTGCGAGTCGGCGTTTGGCCGTGCGGCGGCCGACCGGGTCGTAGTCATAGGCCCAGGTGCCGTGGTCAGGGGTGTCGATCCGGACCAGTTGGTCCTCGGCGTTCCAGGAGTAGCGCCACTCGCGGCGCTGTCCGGAGAGCGTGCGCACCAGTCTGCGGGTGAGGCGTCCCCGGTCGTCGTGCTCGTAGCTGGTGCGGCCCGCGGTGCGCAGCAGGGAGCCGGTGTAGGTGCGCTCCCGCGGTGTCGCTGTCGGGTTGGCGGGTGTTCTGGGCGTGGGTGATGTTGCCGAGGGGGTCGTAGGCGTAGGTCTCGCTCCATGACGGGGCGGCCACACGGGTGATGCGGCCCGACGGGGTCAGGTCGAAGGTGCGGCGGCCGCGGAGCCGGTCCGTGATGACGGTGGGCATGCCGTCGGGGCGGTAGCCGTAGGTGCGCTCCTGAACGCCGGTGAAGTCGGCTCCCGGCGTACCGTCGTGGGCCCAGATGGACTGGCCGGTGAGGCGGTTGCAGGCGTCCCAGGTCTGGGCCAGCGCGGCGCCGCCGCCGAGGTTGCGCGTGATCTCCCGGCCGGCGGCGTCGTAGGCGAAGCCGAGCGCGCCGATGGTGTTGTGCACGCCGGTCAGTTGGTTGTTGGCGTCGTAGCTCCAGTTGGAGACGATTCCGGTGGGGGTGGTGCGGCTGGTGCGGCGGCCGAGGAGGTCATGGGTGTAGGTGGTGGTGCGCCCGTCGACGGTTTCGCTCAGTACGCGGCCCATGGCGTCGTGTGTGTACTCCACGGCGCTGCCGTGGCTCGCGATGCGGGTCAGGCAGCCACGGTCGTCGTAGGTGAGCGTGGTGGTGGAGCCGTCGTGGTTGCGGCGCTCCACGAGCTGGCCGAGGGCGTCGTAGGTGAAGCTGGTGGTGCGGCCGGCCGCGTCGGTGGACTGTAGCAGCTGGTCGGCGCCGTCCACCCGGTAGGACAGGTCCCGGCCGGCCAAGTCGGTCTCGCCGACCAGGTGGCCCGCCGCGTCGTATTGGTACCGCCAGGTCGCGCCGTTGGTGGTGACCGCGAGGAGCCGCAGTTCGGTGTCGTACTCGAAGCTCTGCTCCTCTCCGTCGGGGAGGGTGCGTGCGGCCAGTTGTCCGAACGGGCCGGTCTTGAACCGGGTGAGCGCTCCTGCCTGGTCGCTCTGGGTGATGACGTTGCCTTCGGGATCGTAGGTCCAGGTCTCGCGGGTGCCGTCGGGATGGATGCGTTCGGTGATCTCGCCCTCGGTCCGGCGGGTGAGGCGGGTGGTGGCGCCCAGGGGGTCTGTGAAGGCGATGACGCGGCCGAAGGCGTCGTAAGTGACACGGGCGGTGTGGCCGAGTGAGTCGGTGACGGCGGTGATCAGCCCGGCAGGGTTGGTTTCGATCTGCCGGGAGTTCCCGAGGGCGTCGGTGACCGATACGAGGCGGCCTTGTGCGTCGTACCGGCGGACGGTCTGGGCGCCGACCGCGTCGGTGGTGGTGAGCAGGTTGCCGCTCGGGTCGTAGGTGAACGCGGCGATGCGGGTGTCGCCGCGGTGGGCGGAGGCCAGTTGGCGCAGCTCGGTGTATTCGAGTTGGACGGTGCCGCCGTCGGGCTCGGTGATCCGGACGGGGTCGCCGTGCTCATTGAGGTCGAACCGTGTGGTGCGGCCGATCTCGTCGGTGCGGGCGATCAGCCGGCCGAGGGCGTCGTGCTCGGTGAGCGCGGTGTGTCCGAGCGGGTCGACGGTCTTGGACACACGGTCCTGGTCGTCGTAGTGGTATTCGGTGGCGTGTCCGAGGCTGTCGGTGACCGTGGTGACCCGTCGGCCGGTGTCGTAGTGGAAGGCGGAGGACAGGTGCCCGTCCTCGCCGACGCCGCGGGTCACTCGGCCCGTCTCGTCGTAGACGTAGGTGTAGGTCTGGCCGTTTCGGTCGATCCAAGTGGTGATGCGGCCTGCGTCGTCGTACTCGTAGACGTACGGCAGCCCCGACGAGTTGACGATCTCGGCCAGCCGGCCGTCGGGGTAGTAGCCGTAGCCGACGATCTGGGTGCCCTGTCCGAACGCCGATCCGTCCAGCAGACGCATGCCCTCGATGCGCGGCCCGGCCGCGGTGACGATCGTGTCGACCGCGATGCGGTAACCGCCACTGTGCCGTACCTCGGTGGGTGTGCCGGCGTCGTCGCGGACGAAGGTGATGCGGTGGCCGTTGCGGTCCGACAGCTCGGTCAGCGGGCGTATGCCGTGGGTCAGGCCCGCGGCGGTGCCCGCGCTCACGAAGTGACGTGTCCAGCCGCGGTCGGGATCGTCGATGCGTACGGTGTCGCCCTCCTGGTCCCAGGTGAGCGGCCAGCGTGCCCCGTGCAGTGGGAGGACCTGCTGCCCGGGTTGTGCGGGCAGGGGGTAGTGCAGGACCTGCGCGTCGTCCCCGGCGTAGTGGATACCGGTGGCGTCGATCTCCAGGCGCTGGTCGAGGCTGGAGGACCATCCGGGACCGTGCAGGCGGCCACCGGGGTAGCCGGAGGCGTAGGCGCGACGCAGCACCAGAGGGAGGAGGCCGGGCAACTGGAGGTCGACGGCCGACGTGATCATCTGGCCGGAGACGACGTCGACCGGGTCGCCGGCGGTCTGACAGCCGATGTTGCCGCCTGACGACTGACCGCCCCTACTGGGGCCTGACAGGGACGGGTCGTTCCGGCCGGGTCGGCCCGGATTGCCCGTGGAGTTGAGGGACGTGCCGGGGCCGCCCCTGGGGGAGCCCCGGCCGTCGCTGTCGCCCTTGCGGAGGCTGTTCAGGCTGTCGAGCACGGACTGCTCGTTGCTGCGGTGGTTGCGCGAGGTCTTGCGGATGTTGCCCGGCACACTGTCGGCCAAATGCTTGCCGACCTTCTTCAGGGCCTTCTCCGTGCCGTTCAGCGCACCGTCCAGGACGGAGTCGAAGGCCTGGGTGAACGGATCGCGGCCGCGTGTACGGCCGAAAGCGCCCTTCGCGCGGTTGAGGGAGCCCAGCGAGTTCGACTGCATGTCCTGGCCGTGCCTGGACAGCAGCTCTGCGCCCGCCTCGTACTCGTCGTGGTCGATACGGACACCGCGGCCGCCGCCACCGGCGGAGTTCAGGCGCATTCCCGTCCCGCCATCGCTGCTGCCACCTTGCGGCACGCTCAGCGCGCCCTCGGCCAGGTCGAAGACGGCGTCCTCGACCAGCCGTTCGAGCTTGCCCGTGATCGGCTCGGTCACCCGCGCCAGCAATTCTTCGACGATCTGGTCCGCGGCCTCCTTGATGAGCCGTCGTATCAGCTCGCGCATCGCCGTGACCTGCGCGGCACCTATCAGCGCGGACAGGCCACCGGTGACGACGGCGAGGCTGAGGGAGACACCGATCGAGGCGGCCATGACGCCCAGCTCGATCTCGGCCTTGCGCTTGAGACCCTCAATGATGTCGGCGATCACGTCACAGGCCTCGGCGAACAGCCGGACGACCTCGGGCACCTGGTCCAGGTGGGAGGACTTGACCGTGTTCCAGTGCGCCTGCAGTGCCTCGACCGCTTCGCCCTCACTGGAGGAGAGGACCCGGCTCACCGCGCCCTGGGCGCCCTCGCTGTGCCGCTCCAGTGTGTCGGCGAACTCCCGCATGGCATCGGCCATCTCACGGTAGTCGTCCTCGTTCACGTTCGGAAAGCTGATTCCGATGAACTCGAGAACGCTGTCCACCCATTCCGGCAGAACGTAGCCCATCCCCCGTAACCCCCTTGAAACAACACCCCGTTGAGACATGCTTGCGAACGTGGCGAACAGACTAGCGAAACCCGTTTGCCGCCGGGAAGAAGTCAGGACGCCCCCTGTCCCGATACCGACTGATTTCCTTCCCTTCCTTGTGAGTTCACGCCCACGGGGAATGCTCATCGGCATGTGTGATGACGACGCAAGACTCGGAAGACGGGCCCTGTTCGTGACGGGCGCCGCGGCCGCGCTTACGTTGGGAAGCGTGACCTTTGCGAGAGGGGCGGACGACATGCACGACGCCGAGACCCGCACGGTGCGCGGGACTCTGCCGCCCGGATCGCCCGACTTCGTGTACGTCCCCCTCGAAGTCCCCGACGGCGTCCGGGAGATCAAGGTCTCCTACACCTACGACCGTCCCTCCGTCCCCACCGGCACCCAGGGCAACGGCCTCGACATCGGCATCTTCGACCAGCGCGGCACCGAGCTCGGCGGCAAGGGCTTCCGGGGCTGGTCGGGCGGCGCGCGCACGGAGTTCTTCATCCGCGCCGACGACGCGACGCCGGGCTACATCCCCGGCAGGGTCGAGGAGGGCACCTGGCAGATCGCCCTCGGCCCCTACACGGTGGCCCCGCAGGGCCTCGCCTACGAGATCACGATCACGCTGACCTACGGCGAGCCGGGCGAGTTCGTCGAGCCGACGTATCCGCCGGAGCGGGCCAAGGGGCGGGGCCGCGCCTGGTACCGCGGCGACTGCCATCTGCACTCCTGGTACTCCGACGGCCGCCGCACCCCGGCGGAGATCGCGGCCCTCGCACGCGAGGCCGGCCTGGACTTCATCAACAGCTCCGAGCACAACACGCACTCCGCGCACCCGCACTGGGCCGACGTCGCGGGCGACGACCTGCTCGTGATGCTGGGCGAGGAGATCACCACGCGCAACGGCCACGTGGTGGCGCTGGGCGTCGAGCCGGGCACGTTCATCGACTGGCGCTACCGGGCGCGGGACAACCGCTTCGGCAAGTTCGCCCGGCAGGTCCGCAGGGCGGGCGGCCTGGTCGTCCCGGCCCACCCGCACGCCACCTGCGTCGGCTGCAACTGGAAGTTCGGCTTCGGCGAGGCGGACGCGATCGAGGTCTGGAACGGGCCGTACACGCCGGACGACGAGGTGTCGCTGGCCGACTGGGACAGCATGCTGGTGGCGTCGGTGCGCGAGAACGGCCGCGACTGGATCCCGGCGATGGGCAACAGCGACGCCCACCGCAGCCCCGACCCGGTCGGCTCCCCCCAGACCGTCGTCCTCGCCGACGACCTCACGCGCGAGGCGATCCAGGAGGGCATCCGGGCGGGCCGCTCGTACATCGCCGAGTCCAAGAACGTCTCCCTCACCTTCACGGCCTCGGGCGGCCGGGGCCGACAGGCGGGCATCGGCGGCCGGTTGGAGGTCGACCGGGACACCCCGGTGACGGTCCGCCTGGAAGCCACCGGTGCGCCCCGCTGCACCGTCCGCTTCGTCACCGACCAGGGCGTCCTGTTCACCAGCGCGCCGCTGCCGGTGTCGGGCTCGGGCGTCGTGGAGTGGCGTACGACGCCCTCGTACGCGGCGTACGTACGGGCGGAGTTGCGGCACGAGGCGGCGGTGGGGCCGTTGCCGGGGGCGCTGGCGGCGTTCACGAACCCGATCTTCCTGGGGCGTTCGTAGCGGACGCCGCGCGGAAAGCCCACTTCGCCGTGGATGATTCGCCGTGGATGATTCGCCGTGGATGAGCAGGGCACGGTCGAGATCGCCGCCTGGAGCGGTGACCGGGGCGGGACGTTTCTGTGCCGACCGGTCGGTATCGACATCCCGTCTCCGGACCGGTACAGATGGGACATGCGCATCTCCGTCACGATCTTCCTCACCGACGAGACCATCACCCCGATCCGGCTCGCCCGTGAGCTGGAGCAGCGCGGGTTCGCGGGGCTGTACCTGCCCGAGCACACCCACATCCCCGTCGAGCGGACCACCCCGTACCCGGCCGGCGGCGACCTGCCGCCCGAGTACGGCCGCACCCTCGACCCCTTCGTCGCCCTCGGCCAGGCGGCGGCCGTGACCGAGCGGCTCGGGCTGGGCACCGGCATCACGCTGGTCGCCCAGCACGACCCGATCGACCTGGCCAAGCAGATCGCGACCCTGGACCACCTGTCCGGCGGGCGGTTCACCCTCGGCCTCGGCTTCGGCTGGAACGTCGAGGAGGCCGCCGACCATGGCGTCGACTGGGCCACCCGCCGCGAACTCGTCCGGGACCGGATGGCCCTCATGCGGGCCCTGTGGACGGACGAACCCACCGCGCACGAGGGCGAGTTCGGCGCCGTACGCGCCAGTTTCGCCTATCCCAAACCGGCCCAGAAGCCTCGCGCACCCAAGGTGAACGGCCCCCGCACGCTCATCGGCGGAGCCGCCGGCCCGAAGCTCTTCGCGCACATCAGCGAGTACGCCGACGGATGGCTCCCCATCGGCGGCCGAGGATTGTCCGAAACCCTCCCTCGGCTGAGGGCCGCCTGGGCCGACGCGGGGCGCGACCCGAACGCCCTCCAGGTGGTGCCGTACGCCGTCTTCCCCAGTCCCGGCAAGCTCGCGCACTACGCGGAGTTGGGGATCGAGGAGGTCGTGGTCCAACTTCCGCCGCAAGGGGAGACGGAGGTTCTGCGCGCGCTGGACGAGTACGCCGAGTACATCTAAGCCAAGGGCAGGACCAACGCCCTAAGGGGCGCGGGGAACTGCGCGACCAGCCACAACGAGCCCGCACTCAGCAACGCAACGCACCACCCCCGGACCGTCTCCGAGCCCGCAGGCCCCGAACGTATGCTCAAGAAATGACGACTTCCGCGACCGGACCCGGCCCCACCGAGAACTCCCTGCGTCGCGCCCTCAAACGCGCCCGGGACGGCGTCGCGCTCGACGTCTCCGAGGCCGCCGTCCTGCTCCAGGCCCGCGGCGAGGCGCTCGACGACCTCGCCGCGTCCGCCGGCCGGGTGCGCGACGCGGGCCTCGAAGCCGCCGGCCGGCCCGGCGTCATCACGTACTCGAAGAGCGTCTTCATCCCCCTCACCCGGCTGTGCCGGGACAAGTGCCACTACTGCACCTTCGTCACCGTCCCCGGCAAGCTGCGCCGCGCCGGGCACGGGATGTTCATGTCGCCGGACGAGGTCCTCGACATCGCCCGCAAGGGCGCGGCCCTCGGCTGCAAGGAAGCCCTCATCACCCTCGGCGACAAGCCCGAGGACCGCTGGCCGGAGGCGCGCGAGTGGCTCGACGCGCACGGCTACGACGACACCATCGCCTACGTCCGCGCCATCTCCATCCGCATCCTGGAGGAGACCGGACTTCTCCCGCACCTCAACCCGGGCGTCATGTCCTGGACCGACTTCCAGCGCCTCAAGCCCGTGGCCCCGTCGATGGGCATGATGCTGGAGACAACGGCGACCCGCCTGTGGTCCGAGCCCGGCGGCCCGCACCACGGCTCCCCGGACAAGGAACCCGCCGTACGCCTGCGCGTACTGGAGGACGCGGGCCGCTCCTCCGTGCCCTTCACGTCCGGGATCCTGATCGGTATCGGCGAGACGTACGAGGAGCGGGCGGAGTCCCTCTTCGCGCTGCGCCGCGTCTCCCGGGCCTACCACGGCATCCAGGAACTGATCATCCAGAACTTCCGCGCCAAGCCGGACACCGCGATGCGCGGCATGCCGGACGCGGAACTCGACGAACTGGTCGCCACGGTGGCGGTGGCCAGGCTCATCATGGGCCCGAGCGCCTGCCTCCAGGCCCCGCCGAACCTGGTCGACTCCGAGTACGAGCGGCTCATCAGCGCCGGTATCGACGACTGGGGCGGGGTGTCGCCGCTCACCATCGACCACGTCAACCCCGAGCGGCCGTGGCCGCAGATCGAGGAGCTCGCCGAGCGGTCGGCCGCCGTCGGCTTCGAGCTGCGGGAACGTCTCTGCGTGTACCCGGAGTTCGTCCAGCGCGGCGAGCCCTGGCTGGACCCGCGGCTGCGTCCGCACGTCCGCGCGCTCGCCGATCCGCAGACGGGCCTGGCCCTGGCGGACGCGACCGTCGAGGGCCACCCGTGGCAGGAGCCGGAGGAGGCCTTCGAGGCGTCCGGCCGTACCGATCTGCACCGCACCATCGACACCGACGGCCGTACGTCCGACCGCCGCGACGACTTCGACGAGGTGTACGGCGACTGGGGCGCCCTGCGCGAGGCGGCCGCGCCCGGCATGGTGCCGCAGCGCATCGACACCGACGTCCGCCAGGCACTGCGCGTCGCCGCCGACGACCCGACCCGCCTGACCGACGACGAGGCGCTGGCGCTGCTGCACGCGGACGGCCCGGCGCTGGACGCGCTGTGCGCGGTGGCGGACGACGTCCGGAAATCGGCGGTCGGCGACGACGTCACGTACATCGTCACGCGGAACATCAACTTCACCAACGTCTGCTACACGGGCTGCCGTTTCTGTGCCTTCGCGCAGCGCAGGACGGACGCCGACGCCTACACCCTCTCCCTGGACCAGGTCGCCGACCGCGCCCAACAGGCCTGGGACGTGGGCGCGGTGGAGGTCTGCATGCAGGGCGGCATCCACCCGGACCTGCCCGGGACGGCGTACTTCGACATCGCGAAGGCGGTGAAGGAGCGGGTGCCGGGCATGCATGTGCACGCCTTCTCGCCCATGGAGGTCGTGAACGGCGCGACCCGCACCGGCATGTCCATCCGCGAGTGGCTGACGGCGGCGAAGGAAGCGGGCCTGGACTCCATCCCCGGGACCGCCGCCGAGATCCTCGACGACGAGGTCCGCTGGGTCCTGACCAAGGGCAAGCTGCCGACGGCGACGTGGATCGAGGTGATCACCACGGCGCACGAGGTCGGCCTGCGATCGTCCTCGACGATGATGTACGGCCATGTCGACCAGCCCCGTCACTGGCTCGGCCATCTGCGCACCCTGGCCGGCATCCAGCAACGCACCGGCGGCTTCACGGAGTTCGTGACCCTGCCGTTCATCCACACCAACGCGCCGGTCTACCTGGCCGGGATCGCCCGCCCCGGCCCTTCCGTCCGCGACAACCGCGCGGTGACGGCGATGGCCCGCCTCCTCCTCCACCCCCACATCCCCAACATCCAGACCAGCTGGGTGAAGCTGGGCACGGAGGGCGCGGCCGAGATGCTCCGCTCCGGCGCCAACGACCTGGGCGGCACGCTGATGGAGGAGACGATCTCGCGGATGGCGGGTTCGTCGTACGGCTCCTACAAGTCGGTACGCGACCTGGTGGCCGTCGCCGAGGCCGCGGGCCGCCCGGCCAAGCCCCGCACGACGCTGTACGGCGAGGTGCCGGAGGAACGGCAGCGGGCGGCGACGGCCTCGGACGGGCATCTGCCGGAGCTGTTGCCGGTGCTGGACTGAGGAGGACCCTCCGGCGGAGGTCGGTACGATGATCCGACCCCCGCTGGAGGGGTTCTGTAGCTTTCCGTAGCCGAGGAGATGCGTGCCCGTGCCTGCTTCCAAGGTCTGGGTGACCGGTCTGACGGTGGGCGCGATAGCCGCCGTCGCCGTCCTCGCCGTGCAGGCCCAGAAGGGGCCGCACCCGACGGCCGCGGCGGCCCGCCCGAGCGCGTCGGCGTCGGCGGGCGCGAGCCCCGCACCGACGAAGTCCGCGGAACCCGCCGTCGTGCCGGACGACTCGGGCACGGGACGGCGGATCGTCTACTCCCTCGGCCAGAAGCGGGTCTGGCTGGTCGACGCGAGCGACGCGGCCCGCCACACGTTCGCCGTCTGGCCCGGCACGGTGAGCCCGGACCCCGGCAGCTACACGGTGTCGTCCCGCAACGAGGCCACCACCGGCTCGGACGGCGTGGAGATCGAGAACATCGTCTACTTCGCCGCGAAGTCCGGCCTCTCCATAGCCTTCTCCAACGCCGTGGACGGCTCCTCGCCGCCGCCCGCCGAGGGCAAGCAGACCGGCGGGGTCCGGATGCGCGCGGCCGACGGGGCGGCGTTGTGGACGTTCGGGGAGACGGGTACGACCGTGGTCGTGGTCAAGTAGGTCTCCGCTGCATCCTTCGATGTAGGGCGGGTTCGGCTGTGCTCATGACGTTTCGGGCCGGTGCCGCCGAGACGATGGATGCATGACGCACACGGATACGACGGACGTGACGGTCCCGCGGGCATCGGAATCCGCGCAGCCCACCGGGCGCCGACTCCCTCTCCTCGACGTACTGCGCGGGGCGGCCATCCTGGGCACGCTCATGACGAACGTATGGATCTTCACCGGCCCCGGCGCGGAGTGGGGAGCCTTGCAGTCCGGGTCGGGCGAGCAGTCGCTCGGGTCGGTCGGGGGAGCCGTCGAGGGCGTCTTCAGTGTGCTGGCGAACGGCAAGTTCCTGTCGCTGCTGACGATCCTGTTCGGCGTCGGGCTGGCCATCCAGTACGCATCGGCGGCGCGGCGCGGGCAGCCATGGCCGGGGCGCTACCGGTGGCGGGCGCTGTTCCTGTTCGGCGAGGGCACGGTGCACTTCGTCCTGGTCTTCGCCTGGGACGTACTGATGGGCTACGCGGTCACCGCACTGCTCGTCGCCTGGCTGCTGACCCGCTCCGAGCGGGCGCAGCGGCGGGTGATGTGGTGGGCGGCGGGCGTGCATCTGACGGTGATCGGTCTGCTGACGGCCGCGCTGGCCCTTGCGGACAACGGCGGCGGCACCGTCTCACGGGACGTCGTCGACCTGTACGCGCACGGCGGCTACCCGGACCAGATCGCCTTCCGCCTGCAGAACGCGATCGCCCTGCGCATGGAACCGGTCCTCACCTTCTTCCTCCTGCTCTTCCTCTTCCTGCTGGGCGTACGGCTGTTCCGCGCGGGGGCGTTCGGCGCGGACGAGACGGGGCGCCGGCTGCGCTCCCGCCTGCTCGCCTGGGGCATCGGCCTCGGGCTGCCGCTCAACGCGGCGGCGGTACTGGCCGGCCCGGACCTGTTCCTGCTGGCCCGCTACGGAACCGCCCCGCTGCTGGCCCTCGGGTACATCGGGCTGATCGGTGCCGTGGTGGACCGGGTACGGCGGCCGGGCCCGCTGATGACGGGCCTGACCTCCGTCGGCCGGACCGCCCTGTCCGGCTACGTCCTGCAGAACGTGCTGTGCGTGCTGATCTCGTACGGCATCGGGCTGGGCCTCGCGCAGCGGTTCGGCGACACCGGCCCGTGGTGGCCGTGGTGGGTGGTGGGTCTGTGGATCACGGTCTGCGCGGTGCTGATGGTGGGCTCCACGCTGTGGCTGCGGCGGTTCTCGGCAGGGCCCCTGGAGTCGGTCCAGAAATGGGCCCTGCGTCACTGATCCACTGATCCGCTGATGCTGATCCGCGTCAGGCGTCGGCCTGCCGTCCCTGCCCGAAGGGCAGGTGGTTGACGATCAGCACGATCCCGCTGAACAGGAACACCCGGGTCGCCGCGTCGAGCCCGTTCCAGTCCCCGGACTGCCACATCGAGAACCACTCCCCGCCGATCGCGATGAACCCGCCGCCGAAGAGCAGCATGAGCATCAGCAGGCCATAGGTCGAGAAGCGGCGGGCGCGGGCGTCGTCGCGGCGGAACCAGAGCCAGGTGCCGTATATGAGCACGAGGGCGGCGACGGTCTCCCAGACGATGATGGCGACGTACGCCGTGTCCTGAAGTCCCTTACTGGTGATGGCTCTCCACATCAGGTCGTCGTCCTTGAACGTGGTGTCCATCGCCAGGACATGCTGCACGAACTGCTGGTTCGTCCCGAAGTCGGTGATGTTCCCGAAGGCGACGAGGGTGATGTAGAGGGCGACGGTCGCCGTGAGGAGGGTGGCGGCGAGGTGGAGGGCGGTGCGTGGGGGTGTCTTAGGCATGGTGGTCATCTTCCCTGTGAAGGCGTTGTGTTCGGAACGCATTGAGCCAGTTCGGCAGGGACTTGGCACAGGGGAGCGGTGGGGGCCGGGGTCGGCGTCGGCAGATCTCCTTCCGGGCGACGCACGTCGGTCAGGTCCGCTCCGTCCAGTTTCACGTCCGTCAGGTCCGCTTCCCGTAGGTCCGTCTTGTGGAGAGAGGCGTTGCGCAGGTCCGCCTTCTCCAGGTCGGTGGATGTCAACTGGGCGGAATCCAGGCGCGCGTTGGACAGGTTCGTCTCGAACAGGACCGCGTCGTTGAGCACGGCACCGCCCAGGTTCGCGCCGGTCAGGTCGGCACCTGTCAGGAGCGTCCCCTTCAGCGAGGCGCCATGAAGGTCCGCGTCGGACAGGGTCGTGCCTTCCAGGTTTCCGTGCGAGAGGACCGCGCCCGCGAGGTTCGCCCGGCTCAGGTCGGCCCCGTGCAGATCGACGCCGGCCAGCTGGACGCCTCTGAGGTCGATGGGGCGGTCCCCGTCGTGGGCGGGGTCGCGCTGGCCGAGCACGGACAGCGCCGCCTGGATGTCCGGGGCCTTCTCGGTCCTGGAGGGCTTCTTGGTGGCGTGGGCGCGGATGTACTCGGACAGCGCGTAGATCACGGCCGGCTGCTGCCGGGGAGAGTCCTCCATGATGCCCTGGAGGGAGAAGATCGCACCTCTGCGGATGTTGGCGGAGCCGGCGTCCAACCGCTCCATGGCCTTGTCGTATCGGTCCGCGATCTGCCCCTGCTCGGAGATGCTCAGCTCCTCGGACACCTGCGCCACGGACACCCAGGTGAAGACGAGTGTGGCGACCGCCGCGATCCCGGGGAGCATCATCGCGACGAAACCCGCCCGCTGTCCCCACCCGCCCGCCTCCGCGGGTATTGCGGCTGCCGTCGCCGACCCGACACCGGTCCAGTTCCGCCCCGGCGCCCTGCGGCGATGTCCCGGGCGACGCGCTCCCAGCGGAGCTCCGAGGGGTTGCCCGCTCTGTCGACGAGCCCGCGCACGGCGGTCCGCGATCCTCCGAAGCTGCCGGCTCCGTGCCCCCGCCCGCGGTATGCCTCTGGTCATGGGTGCCATTTCAACCGACAGTGGCCTGAGGGACAAAGGAGATCCGCCGGGTTCACACGAGCCCCACCCATCAGGCCCGTTCGGGGAGTTGGGCCAGAATGAGGGGAGTCGGTCGGCGGGGGAGAGGGGACGCGGTATGGCGCAGGCGCGGCCGTCGATGCAGGAGCTGATCCGGCAGCGTATGCGGGCCGGGTTTGTGGGGCGGAGTGACGAACGGGCCGCGTTCCGGGCGAACTTCGACCTGCCGCCGGAGGACGATCGTCATCGGTTCCTGTTTCATGTGCACGGCAATGCGGGCGTCGGCAAGACGTTCCTGGTCCGGGAGATGGAGCAAGTCGCCCGGGAACGCAAGGCGTTGACGGCATATGTCGACGAGGGCGTGGGCAGCGTGCCGGAGGCGCTGGTGGAGATATGCCGCCAGCTCGGCGCGCAGGGCCGTCGGTTCAAGGAGCTGGAACGTTTGCTGGCCGCATACCGGGAGCGGCGTCACGAGGCGGAGTCGGCGGCGCTCGCCCCCTCGGAGCCCGAGTCGGCAGGCCCGTCGGCTGGCGGCATGGTGGTCGCGCGGGCAGGGCTGGCGGGGCTGGGGATGGTGCCGGGGGTCGGTGCCTTCGCCGGCGCGCTCGACGCGGAACGGCTCGCCGAGGGCGCCGATCGGCTGCGGGCGGGTCTCAGCGCGCGGTTCCGCAACCATGAGGACGTACAGCTGGTGCTGTCGCCGGAGCGCGTGCTGACCCCCGTCCTGCTGGGAGAGCTCTCGGAGGCCGCGTCCGCGGCGCCGTGGATCGTCCTGTTCTTCGACACGTACGAGCGGACCGGACCGATCCTCGATGGCTGGCTGCGCGAGGTGATGACCACCGACCGGTACGGTGCGCTGCCTGCCACGGTCGTCGTGGTGACGGCCGGACAGTTCCCCCTCGCCCCGGCCCGCTGGGGAGTCTTCGCCGACTTCATGACCGACGTGCCCCTCGGCCCGTTCACGGAGGCCGAGGCGCGGGGGCTGCTCGCGGCCAGGGGCGTCGTGGAGGAGCCGGTCGTGGAGGAGGTGCTGCGGCTCACGGGCGGACTGCCGGTGCTGGTGTCGACCCTTGCGGAGGCGCGGCCCGCCGACCCGGAGGACGTGGGCGACCCCAGCGCCACGGCCGTCGAACGCTTCCTGAAGTGGGAGCAGGATCCCGCGCGCCGCGCGGTGGCACTCGCCTGCGCGCTGCCCCGCCGCCTCGACCTGGACGTGTTCCGCGCGGCCGTGGAAGCAGCCGTGGACCGTCCGGACGACGAGGCCGACGCGCTCTTCGCCTGGCTGCGCGGACTCCCCTTCGTGGACGACCGCGGCGACCGCCTCCGCTACCACGACCTGGTACGCGAGCCGATGCTCCGCCTCCAGCACCGCCGCTCCCCGCGCGGCTGGACCGAGCGCCACGAGCGCCTCGCGGACGTCTTGGGCCGCTGGCGCGAGGAGGCGGCGAGCGACCTGCGCTCCGACGAACTGTGGGAGCACGAGCCGTGGCGCGAGCTGCGGCTGGAGGAGACGTACCACCGACTGTGCGCCCGCCCGCACGCGGCACTCGGCGACGCGCTGCGCGACCTGGCCGAGGCCTGCTACGAGGATCAAGTCGTCGGCCGCCGCTGGGCCCGCATGCTGGAGGACGCAGCCGACGCCACGGACGACCCGGCGCTGCGCGACTGGTCCGGCCGGTTGCACGAGGCGCTCGCGGACGACACGTCCGGGGTGACCGGGGCGATGACCCTGCTCCTGGCCCATCCCGGCCTGGACCACGGCGGCCGTGCCATGGCGCACGTCGTGCTCGGCAGGGAGCTGCGGCTGGCCGGAGAGTACCGGCGGGCGCTGACCGAGTACGACCGGGCCATCGAGTTCGCCCCGGAGCTGGCCGTCGCCCACTACGGCCGTGGCTTCATCCACTGGTGTCTGGACGACTACCCGGCGGCACTGGCCGACCTGGACCGGGCGGACTCACTGGCCCCTGACACGGACTGGATCCTCGCGAAGCGCGGGGACACCAACCGGCTCGCGGGCCGGTACGAGGAGGCCGTCACCGACTTCGACCGGGCCATCGCGCTGTCCCCGGCCGACGCCGACGCTCTGACCAACCGGGCCGTGTGCCGACAGGCGCTCGGGCAGCACGATGCCGCACTCACGGACTTCGATCAGGCCCTGAGTCTCGACGAGGGCCAGCTGTGGGCGCTTGTGCGCAGGGCGCGTCTGCACCGAGTGATGGGGGAACGCGACAAGGCGTTCGCCGATCTGGACCGGGCTGTCCGTACCGTGCCCGACTCCGCCTGGGTGGCGTCGGAACGGGGTGACGCCTATCGCCTTGCGGGCCGGCACGAGGAAGCCGTCGTGGAACTCGGCCGGGCGCTCTCCCTCGAAGCCGACTACCCCTCGGCTCTGGCGAGCCGTGGAATGTCCCTCCACGAGCTGGGCCGTAGCGAGGAGGCGCTGAGCGATCTCGACCGTGCCGTCGAGTTGGAGCCGGACTATTCCTGGGCACTGATCATGCGCGCTCACGTGAGGCGCCGGTTGGACGACCAGGAGGGCATGGCCGAGGATCTGCGCCGAGCCGTCGAAGTGGATCCGGACGGCAGCAGGGTTGTTGTGGGGGAGACGTACCGGGTTGCGGGCTGCTACGAGGAGGCGATTGCGGTCCTCAACGGCGCACTGGAACGCGATCCGGACGACAGCAGAGCGCTCGCGCAATTGGGAGCGGTCCATCTGGCCCTGAAGGCCTACCGTGAGGCTCTCCGGCATCTGGACCGCGGGCTGGCGGTGCGCCCTGACGACGGTTGGGCCTACGGGCAGCGTGCGCGAGTCCACCTGGCGACCGGGTGCGTTGAAGAGGCTCTGGCCGACTGGGACCGGTGCGTCACCCTGGGGTCGGACGTGGACTGGGCCCGCTACAAGGTCATAGAGACGTTGCTGCAATGCGGTAAATGGGACGAGGCCCTGGCCTGGCTGGCGGACGCGGACCGGGTGGCGCCGCCGATCGCCGGCCTGGACTACTTGCGGGCCGAGGCCTTCCGGCTCGCGGGACAGTGGGCGCGGGCTCGGGAGTTCGCCGAGCGGACGCGCGCAGGGAACGCGATCGGGGGCACCTACCAATTGGCGTTGATCGACGGCAGAACTCTGGGACTGAAGGCCGCGGAGCCCCTGTGGCGTGAGCTGGCACGCTCACTTAAGGCGGCCGAACTGGACGCGGAGGCACGTGCGATGGGGCGGTGCATCATCGGCTGGGCCCTCATCGACTGGACCGAAGCGGACCGGGCACTGGCGGAAGTCCTGGCGGCAGCGCCTGACTGGGATGACCTGGCGGAACTCGCCACCATCCTGACCGAACTCCTGCACAGCCCCGACGCGGACCGAGCCCGCATCGCCCCCCGTCTGGCGACGGTGACGGCGGCGCGGGACGCCGTTCGGGCCCGCTACGCGGTGTAGGCCTCGACGAACGCCGACCAGGCGTGGTCCGCGAACGCGAGCCGTGCGCCGTCCTTGTCCTTGGAGTCGCGGACGTGGACGGTGGGGTTAGCCGGGGATATGGCGACCTCGACGCAGTCGGGCTCGTTCGCACCGCTGTAGCTGCTCTTGAACCATGTCAACGTGGAAGAGGTCATGTCTCTTCTCCCAGAACTTTCTCGATGAACGCCAGCGACTCCCGGGGCGAGAGGGCCTGCGCCCGGATCATCCCATAGCGCATGTCAAGGATTTGAGCTTCCCGTGGATCGCTGATCACCTGGTTGTGCAGCTCGCCTGCCGCGTACCCCAACGTCTTGCCGTCCTGCAGCTTCAGGACACGGAAGGATCCGCTTACGCCTGCGTGGTCCTGGCGTTCCGTGGGCATCACCTGTAGGTCCACGTGTGGCAACTTGCCCACTTCCAACAGGTGTTCAAGCTGTCGTCGTAGCACCATCCTTCCGCCGACAGGCCGCCGTAGTGACACCTCTTCTTGGACGAAAGTGAGTAACGGCCGGGGCACCCGCTCGAAGGCGATCTTGCGCGCCATCCGCCCGGACACAAGGCGATCGATTTCCCCTTCCGTGTACGGGGGCCGCCGATTCTCGTACAACGCCTGGGCGTACTCCGGGGTCTGGAGCAGTCCGTGGATACGAAGCGTGGTGTACGCCCCCATCTCGATGGGTTTATCCTCCAGATCCTTCAGATCCCTTACCTTCTTCGGATACCGGGCCTCCTCCAGGTCCTCCTTGAACGCGGAGAGCTTTCCGCCCGCCCCGAGCACGTCGTCGGAGTTGTCCAGGAAGTCGGGCTTCGGCGCCCTCCGGCCCCGCTCCACCGACGAGACCATCTCCCCGCTGTATCCGATCGCCGCCCGGAGTTCCGGCTGCTTCATCCCGGCGGCCTCGCGCCACAACTTGATCTGCCTGCCGACCGACTTGAGTATGGCCGTGGCTTCCTCGTCCTCCACCGCTGTCCCTCCCGATGTACGAGCCGTACGCCCCCGAGACGCATCCGGACAGCCACGCTCCGTACCGGGGTCGTTGCTGTTCAGCGTAGGAACGACTGGCCACGCTGGGTGACATGACCCCGAATTCCCTCCCTCAAGTCACCTCATCCACGCACCTCTTCACGGTTCAGTTGTCCGCAACTCGAAGAGGTGCTCGACTCGCGCGCCTGCTCGCCGAGCGCCAACTCGACGACTGGGGAGCCCCCTTCGAGGGTGCGCTGCATGTCGTGGCGGAGCTCTCGTCCAACGCCGTATTCCACGGCCGTGTCCCAGGGCGGGACTTCCGGCTCGGGCTGAAGCTGCACACCGACGGCACCCTCCGCATCGAGGTGACCGACGCCCGGGGCGACCGGATCCCGCAGGTCCGGGACGCGGTGGCCGGTGATGCGGAGTCGGGGCGAGGGTTGCTGATCGTGGCGGCGTACGCGGACCGTTGGGGCGTCGACGCGGCTCCGGCCAACTGCAAGGTGGTGTGGGCCGAACTGACACCGGATCGCGGGGAGTCGTGACCCGGCCGCTCCCGACGCCAAAAACCAAAGAACCGGGAAAAAGAACCAACCCGCCCCCACCGCCCCCGTCGATCACCCGCAGGAGTGAACATCGCCAACTCGGCTGGCGCGCAGAGGTTTCGGTGGTGCAGCGTCAGCCGCAGACAACCGCACACATGAATCGGCCCTCGCCGGGACTGGCATCCCAATGCGAGGGCCTAACACCAGGAAGAAAGCACCTTCCCGATGACTGAACAGCAGCCTAGCGCGCCCACGCGCGCCCAGTCCGGCCCTTCCGCCGGAGGCGTCGAGCACGTCACCGAACCCCACCACGACCAGTTCGTCGTGGTCGGAAACCACCTCGCCCAGCACCCGGAGCTGTCCCTGACGGCGATCGGTCTGGCGGTCCACATCCAGTCGCTGCCCGCGAGGGCCTCGATCGGGATCAAGGCGCTGGCCGCGAAGTTCCCCGAGGGGGAGATCCGGATCGCCGCCGCCCTGCGGGAGCTGGAGGCGCACGGATATCTGGCTCGCACCAAGGAGCGTCTTCAATCGGGCCGAGTCGTGACCCGGACGATCTCGTACAACAAACCGCGGCTCGCGGTGGCCCGAGCGGTCGCGGAGCCCGCGCCACGGCCGACACCGCCGCCAAGCCCGCAGACTCCTGCCGCGCCCCGCACCGCCGTTGATCTCCTTGCCGGGTTGCGTGCGTACGACTCCCGCCTGCTGCTGGCCGAACGGGACGTTCACCGCCTGGCACCAGCGGTCTCCGCCTGGCTGGAGAGGGGCGTTCCGCCCACCGCCGTGCAGCGGACCCTGACGAACGGCCTGCCGAAGGACCCCATCCTGCATCCAGCGGCATTCCTCGCCCACCGCCTCGAAGCGCTGCTGCCGCCGTCCCTCCCGGCCCCGGCGCCCCGCCCGAGCCCCATCCGCGCGGACCCACTGCAGACCTGCGACGGCTGCGACCGTGCCTTCCGCGCACCGACACCGGGCCGATGCCGCGACTGCCGTACGTCCCGCACCGCGGCGTAGAGACCCGGAAGCGCCCCCCGTGACAAGCCCCGCGCACGCATCGCGCCACCGACTCCGCCAGTACCGTACGAGGACCGAGCCACCCGCACCGGAGGTCGCCGTGAGCGCCCAGACCGACGGCCCGTACGGACCGCTGATCCCCATGCCCGAGCTGACCCCGGACGCGCTGAGGGCTGCCGTCGCGCGCATCGCGCCGAGCCGGATCCCCGCCCTCACACAACACCTCTTCGAGGCCACGACGAACGCCCAGCAGACACAGAGCCTCGCCCCGCTGCGAGCCTTCGTGCACTCGTGGGTCGTGTTCGTGGCGATCGAACGGCACCCGGAACGAGCTGCGCGGCTGCGTGAGCTGGAGCGGATCGTGGACGCGGGGGAGCAGGACCCTGTGGAGACCGTGGCCGAGATCCGTGTGATCCGGGAGGCTGCTGAGGAAGCTGCAATGTCACCTGGTATGGGTGATAGCTGACCACTCGGGACCACTTCGGTCACACCTCGCATACCGATCTGTCCCCTCAACCGTTCGTCCCCGGTCGATTACAGTGACGAACGGTCGAACGGGCAGACGGCTTCGCGGGGAGGTCTTGGTGGGTGCGACTGTCGGCGCCGTCTGGGGCCGTACCGAGCAGCAGGACTTCCGTAGCCGGGTGCGTGGCACGCTGCTCGGGGCGGCCGTCGGGGATGCCCTCGGCGCACCGGTCGACGGGCTTGCGCTGGAGGAGATCCAGGAGCAGTACGGCGCCGAGGGCCTGGTCGATCTCGGGTTCGGGTACGGGCGGCGCGGTGCCGTGAGTCATCTCACGCAGCTCACGCTCTTCTCCGTGGACGGGTTGATAAGAGCCCAGGTCAGACGGGACACCGGCGCCTGGCATCCGCCGACCGACGTGCACCGGGCGTATCTGCGCTGGGCCGCCACGCAGCGCGACTGGGGACCCGACGAGCGCCGTAAGGACGACGGGTGGCTGGCGCGTGAGGAGTGGCTGTACGCCCGCCGGGATCCGACCCGCGCGCTGCTGCTCGGCCTCGGCGACGAGACCATGGGCACGCTGGAGGCCCCCAAGAACTCCGCCGAGCTCGGGCCCGAGGCCGTCGCCCGGTCCGCGCCCTTCGGGCTCCTCGTCGGCTGGGAGCCGCAGCTCGTCGTCCAGCTCGCCGTGGAGTGCGCGACGCAGACCCACGGCCACCCCGTCGCCCACCTGTCGGCGGGCGCGTACGCCGTGATCGTGCACGGGCTGGCCTGCGGAGAGAGCCTCGACGGGGCCGTGCAGCGAGCCCGCGCCCTGCTCGCCCTGCGGCCCGGGCACGAGCCCGTGTCGGACGCGCTGCAGCATGCGCTGGGCGCCGTACGGCAGGGCATGCCCACCCCGGCGCGGGTGGAGGAGCTCGCCGCCGACGGCTCGGCGGACGGGCTGCTCGCGGCCGCCGTGTACTGCGCCCTGGTCGGCGAGGACGTCCGTCACGGACTGTGCCTCGCCGTGAACCACGACGGCCCCTCCGCCGCCGCGGGCGCCCTCACCGGCGGCCTGCTCGGCGCCCTGCACGGCGAGACGGCCCTGCCCCCCGCCTGGCTGGCCGAACTGGAGGGCCGCCCCACGATCCTCGAACTCGCCGACGACTTCGCCATGGAGATGACCCAGGGGCCGGCACTGCACGGGCCGGGGGGTTCGTCCCCGGGGTGGCTGGCCAGATATCCGCGGGCCTAGGGGGATGGTGGGGGCGATGGGGAACAAGGTCGTACGGGCCGCCATATGGCTCGTGCTGTCTGTCGTGGCTCTCGGCGTGGGAGTGGCGATGGCCTTCGAGATCCGCGGAGCGCTGGAGCGGGAGCGGGAGTTCCGTGCCGCGCCGAGGTGCGCCTCCGTCCCGGTGAAGGCCTCGGGGTGTCTGTGGGAGCAGGACTTCACCGTGCGGAAGGCCGATCTGAACCGCGGTAGGAGGAACGGGGGGCCGGAGGCGGAGCTGCTGCTGCCGACCGGCAAACCGTGGGGAGTGACGTTCCCGGACACGGATCCGGTGGTGTCGGAGATGGCGCCGGGCGAGAAGGTCGTCGGTCTGATCTGGCACGGGCGGGTCGTCGAGGTCCGGGACGCTGACGGACGGCGGCAGCAGACCTCGTCCGGGCCCGTCGGGTGGCCCGAGGACCGCCTCGGCGGTGCGCTCGCCTGTATCTCGTTCGGCCTGATCGCCCTGATCGGATCGCTGTGGCGGTTCCTCGCACGCGGCAACCGGCGGCGCGCGAAAGCGGCGACCGTGGTGCGGTGGCACGGCGTCGGGATCGGGGCGGCAGCCATCGTGGCGCTCTGGGCGCAGTCGGCCAACGACTGGCCGATGTGGGCGATCCCGGCGCTCTGGGGGTCGCTCGCGCTGCTCCTCCTGGCGTGCATGGTGGCTTTCGTCATCGCCGCCCTGCGCGGCGACCTGGACGACGACGCACCGTCCGAGCCGCTCGTGGCCCAGCCCTGAACCCGTTCGCCGCCACCCTTCGTGTCCGGCCCGCGACGTGACCGAGGCGGACGTGATCGAGGCCGGTGTCGGCGTCGTCCCTGGCAGACGCCCACACCGGCCTCGGTCGGTCACACCGGCACGGCAGGTCAGTCCTTCGTACGCGTGCCCACCGCGTCCTCCACGCCGTCCGTCGGCGCGGGAGCCGGCACCGCGGCCGCCGCGGCCCCGTCCCCGTCCGTGTTGATGCGCTCGACGATCGCGAGCCGCTCCGGGGTGTCCTCCGGCTTGATGAAGCCGATGAGGATGTACAGGACCAGCGACACCGCCAGCGGGATGGACACCTGGTACTGGAGCGGCACCCCGCCCTCGATCTGCCAGCTGATCGGGTAGTTGACCAGCCAGAAGGCGAGCAGGCCCATCGACCAGCTGGTGAGCGCGGCCGTGGGGCCGGAGCGGCGGAACGGGCGCAGCAGACCCAGCATCATCGGGATCGCCATCGGGCCCATCAGACCGGCGACCCACTTGATCACGACCGTGATGATGTCCTTGAACGTGGGGGAGTTGACCTGCGTCGCCGCCGCCATGGACAGCCCGAGGAAGACGACGGTCGTGATCCGCGCGACCCGCAGCCCCTGCCCCTCGCTCCAGGCCCGCGCCCGGCGCCAGATCACCGGCGCGACGTCCCGGGTGAACACGGCGGCGATGGCGTTGGCGTCGGAGGAGCACATGGCCATGGTGTGCGAGAAGAAGCCGACGATGACCAGGCCCAACAGGCCGTGTGGCAGCAGCTGTTCGGTCATGAGGCCGTACGAGTCCGAGCCGTCCGTCTTCTGCGACTCGACCAGCAGCGGCGACATCCACATCGGGAAGAACAGCACCACCGGCCAGACCAGCCACAGGATCGCCGACAGCCGCGCCGAGCGCTCGGCCTCGTACGGAGTGGCCGTGGCCATGTACCGCTGGGCCTGGTTGAGCATGCCGCCGTTGTACTCGAAGAGCTTGATGAAGAGGAAGGCGAGGAGGAAGACCGTCCCGTACGGGCCGACCAGCGGTTCGCCGTGGCCCTGCAACTCCGGCCGGTCCCAGGCGTCGAGGAAGCCGATGCCCTTGTCGTTCAGCTCCATGATGACCGCGATGAACATCGCGACGCCGGCAAGCAACTGGATGACGAACTGGCCGAGTTCGGTCAGCGCGTCCGCCCACAGGCCGCCGATGGTGCAGTAGACGGCCGTGATGGTGCCGGTGATGAGGATGCCCTGGTTCAGGGACACACCCGTGAACACCGACAACAGGGTCGCGATGGCGGCCCACTTCGCGCCCACGTCCACGATCTTCAGCAGCATGCCGGACCAGGCCAGCGCCTGCTGGGTTTTGAGGTCGTAGCGGTTCTTCAGGTACTCCAGCGGGGACGCCACATGGAGCCGTGACCGCAGCCGGTTGATGCGCGGCGCGAACAGCTTCGAGCCGATGGCGATGCCGAGCGCGATGGGGAAGGACCAGGTGACGAAGGACGTGACGCCGTAGGTGTAGGCGATGCCCGCGTACCCGGTGAACATCACCGCGCTGTATCCGGACATGTGATGCGAGATCCCGGACAGCCACCAGGGCATCTTGCCGCCCGCGGTGAAGAAGTCGCTGACGTTGTCCACCCGCTTGTGCGACCAGACGCCGATCGCCACCATCACGCCGAAGTAGCCGATGAGCACGGCCCAGTCGAGACCGTTCATGTGCGCCCTCCCAGGGTTGAGCCCGGCGCTCATCCTGGGTGCTGTCGCGTGAACACGACAAGTGAGCGTAAGGTCAAGGGGAGGTAAAAGTGTTCGGCATGAGGGTCTGAGTTCACCTATATGAACTCACCGCATCAGCTCCCCGGCGTTGACCAGCAACGACTGCCCCGTCACGGAGCGTGCCCTGTCCGACGTCAGGAACACCGCCGCGTCGGCCACGTCCCCGTCCGTGGCGAGATCGGGCAGCGCCATCCGCTCGGTCAGCCGTTTCAGTACGTCGGCCTCGGGCGCGCCCTCCGTCTGCGCCGTGAACTGGACGTACGCCCGCACCGGCGGCCCCCACATCCAGCCCGGCAGCACGGTGTTCACCCGGATCCGGTACGGACCCAACTCCCGCGCCAGTGAGTACATCGCGCTCGTCAGCGCCCCCTTCGACGCCGCGTACGCCGCCTGCCGCACCTGCGAAGGGGCGGCGACCGAGGACTGCGTCCCGATGAAGACGACCGAGCCCCCGCGCTCCTTGAGGGCCGGCAGACAGGCCCGTGTCATCCGCAGGGACCCCAGCAGGTTCACGTCGATCACAGACTGCCAGGTGGCGAAGTCCGCGTCCTCAAGACCGCCGAAGTAGCCGTCCCAGGCGGCCACATGGACGACCGCGTCGATCCGCCCGAACCGCTCCCGCGCGAGCGCCGCCAGCGCCTCGCACTGCGTCTCGTCGGTGATGTCGGTCGCCCGGTACGCCGTGTGCGCCCCGTCCGGATCGATCTCGGCCGCGCTCTTGGCGAGGTTGGCCTCGGTACGCGCCCCGAGGACCGCGTTCCCGCCGTCGCGCACCACCGTGGCGGCGACCTGGTGACCGAGCCCGGCGCCCACTCCCGACACGACGACGGTCTTGCCCGCGAGCAGTGACATTCCGCTGCCTCCCGACCCTGGACGCAATATCTGACGGACCGTCAGAGTATGGGTGACCGCAACCGCAGGAAAGGGGAACCGCTTGACTTCCTCCCCCTCGTGAACGAGGGGGATTCCTACGGCTCGCGCCGTGGGGTTTTCTGCTTCACCGCCGACTGCCCGCCCGGAGTTCTCCGTTGAGGTCTTACACCGGCTCCACAGACAGATACCGCCAGCCCGGCGGCCAGAAGGTTCTTCGCCGCGTTCACGTCCCGGTCATGGGCCGTGCCGCAGTTGTCACACGTCCACGTGCGGACGTTCAGCGGCATCGCCGGCTGGAGTGTGCCGCAGTGGGAGCACAGCTTGGAGGAGGGGAAGAACCGGTCCACCGCGACCACTTCCCGCCCGTACCAGCCGGCCTTGTACTCCAGCATGCTCCGGAACTGAGACCACGCGGCATCACTGATGGCGCGGGCCAGGCTCCGGTTCCTGACCACGTTGCGCACGGTCAGGTCCTCGATCACGAGCGTTTGGTTCTCACGCACGAGTCGAGTGGTCAGCTTGTGAAGCACGTCCCGCCTGCGGTCGGCGATCCGGGCGTGGATCTTCGCAACCTTCGCCCGGGCCTTGCGGCGGTTGGCACCTTCCCCTTTGGCCTTGCGGGACAACTCCCGCTGGGTCCTGGCCAGGCGCTCACGGTCGCGGCGCTCGTGCCGGGGGTTGGCGATCTTCTCCCCGGTCGACAGAGTGAGCAGGTGGTCCAGGCCCACGTCGATACCGACCGCCGTACCGGTGGCCGCGAGCGGCTTGACGGACGGGTCCTCGCACAGCAGCGACACGAACCAGCGTCCCGCGCCGTCCCGGCTCACGGTCACTGTGCTCGGCGATGCCCCCTCGGGCAGGGGGCGGGACCAGACGATGTCCAGCGGCTCGGCCATCTTCGCCAGCGTCAGAGAGCCGTCACGGAACCGGAACGCCGAGGAGGTGTACTCAGCGCTCGCACGGGACTTCTTCTTCACCTTGAAGCGCGGGTACCTGGCCCTTTTGGCGAAGAAGTTCGCGAAGGCAGTCTGCAGGTGCCGCAGCGCCTGCTGCAGCGGAACGGAGGAGACCTCGTTCAGGTAGGCCAGCTCCTCGGTCTTCTTCCACGCGGTCAGCATGGCCGAGGTCTGGTTGTAGTTGACCCGCTCCTGCCGCGCCCACGCCTCGGTGCGGGCGGCGAGCGCCATGTTGTAGACCTTGCGCACGCATCCGAACGTGCGCGACAGCTCTGCTGCCTGCGCATCGGTCGGATAGAAGCGGTACTTGAACGCCCGCTTCATGTGAGTGGCCATGACTCACAAGCCAGCACATTAACTTGTGAAGATACGCGGACAGTTGATGGTGGACGCCGATCCGCCCGGAGGGCGAATCGGCTTTCCCTGCCCTGCTCCGCAGGAGTCCGTTTCCTCCCCCGCCCGAAGGCGGGGGTATCCACGGAGGAATTCCGATGAGCGAGGACACCCGCAGCGAAGGCACCCGCAGTGAGACGTACGCCGAACTGGCCGCCGTCGGCCCGTACGGAGTCCGCCCCGGCCACGCCCTGATCACCATGGTCGAACCGCACCCGGGCCATGAGTACGCCTACAACCGCTGGTACGAGGACGACCACTACTACGCCGGCGCGATGGCCATGCCCTGGATGTACTCGGGCCGCCGCTGGGTGGCGACGAGGGATCTCCAACTCCTGCGCTACCCCGAGAAGTCGGCGGTAGCCCAGCCGGTCACGGCGGGCTGCTACCTCTCGACCTACTGGATCACCGCCGGCCGCTATGACGACCACATGCGCTGGACGGTCGCCATCAACAAGCGCCTCAACCGCGACGCCCGCGTCTACCAGGACCGCACCCACGTCTTCACGGCCTTCCAGGACCACGAGACGACGGTGTACCGCGACGGCGCGGCGGGCCCCCGCGACTTCCACGCGCTGGACCACCCCTACGCGGGCCTGGTGGTCGAGGTCATCGACGCCGACTCCCCGGAGCAGCGCGAGGAGTTGCTGGAGTGGCTGCGCGCCCGTCATCTCCCGCGGCGCCTGGCGGGCTCCCCGGCCGCGATGGTGACGATCTTCCGGCCCACACCTCTCCCCCTGGACCGTATGTCGTACGTGAAGCAGGTCGAGGGCACGGACACCCGCCTGACGCTGCTGTGGTTCCTGGAGGTCGACCCGAGGGAGTGCTGGGCGGGGCACTTCACCGACCTGGAGACGGCCGTCGGTGAGTCGGGGCTGGGACGGGTGGAGTTGGTGGCGCCGTTCGTCCCGACGGTGCCGGGGACGGACCGGTACATCGCCGAGTTGCGCTGAGCGCGCGCGGGCGGGCATGGCAGAGCCCCCTCGGCAAGGACGGCGGGCTGGTCGAGAGGGCTCTACCTGTGGTGCTTGTGCAGTTGTCGTTCGTGAAGTCGGTTGAGGATGAGGGTCAGACGGATCCGCCCCTTACACCTTCACCGACGCCACGAAGGTGTTCCACGCGCTTGCGGGGAACGCCAGGATCGGGCCCGCGGGAACCTTGGAGTCCCGCACCGCCATAGCCGCCGTGACCGGTGACTTGACCTCGACGCACGCGCCGTTTCCTGTGGAGTACGAGGACTTGGTCCACGTGTCCGTGGAACCCTGACGAATTGCCATGTTTGCTCCGAATTGCAGATGTTGAGTTGCTGTCATCGCTCCTACGAGTCCGGACCGGGACCCGCGGGGCGATTCACGCCAACGTGGTTGCTCGGTGGCGTGATCGACGCTACTCGCCAACATCGGCTGACGAAGCGACTATTCACTCGGCTGGGTGGCATATTCCAGTGGAGTCTTCCGTCCTGGCCGGGGGACGTGTACCGTGCGGCAATTCTCCGGCCGAGGCGGGGTATTCAGCGTGCGTACTCCTTCGCGATGTCCGCGATGAACTGGCGTGACTGCTCCACGTTCAGGGCCTGCGCCCGCAGGTGCTCGTACATCACGCTGTACTTCTGGACGTCGTTCGCCTTCTCCAGGTACAGATCGCTGGTGACGCCCTCGATGTAGACGACGCTGGAGTCGGCCGCGTCCGGGAACTCCAGGATCGCGTACTGGCCGTTGAGGCCCGGGTGGGCGCCCATCTCGAAGGGGATCACCTGCACGGTGACGTGCGGCAGCTGGGACTGCTCGACGAGTTGCTCCAACTGGTCGCGCATGAGTGAGCGGTTGCCGACGACCCGGCGCAGGGCGGCCTCGTCCAGGACGGTCCACAGGCGCAGCGGGTTCTCCTCGGTGGAGATTCGTTCCTGTCGCCGCATCCGCACCTGGACCCGCTTCTCGACCTCGGCGGAAGCCGTCTCCGGCAACGCCCCGGCGATCAGGGCCTCGGCGTACTGCTTGGTCTGCAGGAGCCCCGGGACGACCTGAGGGTCGTACACCCGAAGACTCGCGGCATCCGTCTCCAGCCCGATATAGACGCTGTACGGAATATCGCCGAAGGAATGCCACCACCCCTGCTGCCGCGAGTCCTTGGCCATCTGCATCAGCGAATCCACGATCCGGTGGTCCTCCACCTCGTAGACCCCGCACAGATCGCGGACGTCGCGCTGGCTGATACTGCGCCGTCCGTTCTCCAGCCGGCTGATCTTCGACTGCGACACCAGCAGCCGCTCGGCCACCTCTTCGGCCGTCATGCCCTTGAGCTCACGGAGCCGGCGCAACTCCTGGCCCAGCCGGCGTCGCCTGACGGTGGGATTGACATTGGACGCCACGGGACGTGCACCTCCGGCTGCGTGCCTGCGATTACCACTTTGTGTATCTGCTGTTGAGCAGACTGCCACCAAGGTGCTTACTACCGCTGGGAAACGGTGGATATGCGCTGGATACCCGCCAGTTCGCGAACGCCCCCGGCACATGCGGCCGCGCGGGGCGGCGGGACCGGCGACAACGTCCATGCACCGTCCGGATGCATGGACGTACGGTCCCGCCACCCCGCGCGGACCAGCGGCTCCCGAACCGGTCTTTGAGGACTGCGGTGCGGCGCTAGGCGTGCGAGATGAAGCGTGTAGTGCCTGTGGTGCAGGTCGAGCAAAGGGCAAACGGCTGCGGTGGTGCGGTCGTGGAACTGCGGCTCAGTGGGCCACGACACGCGCCATGGATCCGCGGCGCGGCTGCACCGGAACGCCACGGGCGGGTTCCGGTGCGGCCCTGCCTCCGGGGGCGGCCTGACGGCCGGCCGGGGCCGGGCTGCGGCGCGGCTGTGCGGCCACGCCGTTCTGGACGTCCATCACGGCGTGCGCCACGAGACCGCCCATGGGGTCGTGCCTGATCAGATCCCGCAGCCGAGAACGAGAGGACCGCCCCTCATTCCCCGGATACAGGTGCTTGCCGAGGCCGACCGCGTGTGCCAGTGCGGCGAGCGCCGCGGTCCGCGGGTCCGGCGGTACGCCGGTGCGGATCGCCGAATCCAGCCGGGCCCTGATCTCCCGGCTGATCTCGTTGTCGGTCGCCTGATAGCGAGTCGTCGGCAACACCCCGCACATCTGACCGGCCACGGCATGCACCATGCCGCACCGCTCCAGATGCGAGAGGTAGGTCTGGCGCAGCCCCAGCCGGGGTCCGCCAATCCAGTTCACTGCCCGTACGGGAGCGCCGCGCCTTCGCAGCAACTCCAACGCACAGTCCAATGTCGGATCTCCAGTCGGCCGTGGGGCTACCACGGCGATACGATCCCCGTCTGGGGCTATCCGTCCGGCCAGCGCCAGCTCCACTAGCTGTGCTCCGGCCAGACCGAGGTCGAGCGACTGCGGCTGTGCGGTGGTGCCCGTGGCCGGGTCCAGCGCCAGCAGCAGAAGCTCCTCCGGAATTGTTCTGCGGCTCCTGCCCATCCATGCCTCCCCGCGTGGATGACAGACAGGGTGACCCCTCTCACATTGGTCTGTCGAGGGTGCGTGACCGGTTCGTAAGGGAACCGGTAGGTATGTCGTTCTCGTCTACCGGTGGAGCAGAGGGCCGCGCACAGGACACTGGTACATGGTTCGGACAACGGCACGGGGGCCGTACGGGCGCCGTGTCCGGGCGACGGCTCAGGGTTCCACAGGCGCACGCGGCGCGTGCGCGGCACATGGAGGAGGCATCGGTGGCGGGCGAGTCCCCCGACAGGTCGAAGCAGCGCGAGTCGTCGGCAGAACCGACGTCGAGGAGCACGGGCCCGGTTCCCGAACCCACCCCCGCCCCCACCGAGAGGCCCGACCCTCGGCTCGCCATGACCCGCGAAACCCCCGCACCCCGAAAGCCGGCAACGCCCGCGCCCCAGGGCGGAGTGGACACGGCGACGCGGATGCTGACGCGCCGCGAGCTGGAGGTCGTGCGGGCGAGGTTGGCGGAGGCCGAGGGGGGCGGGACGGAGGCCGACCGCGCCGATGTCGACCGCGCCGATGCGGTGGCCGGGGGTGCCGGGGCTGAGGCTGGGGATGCCGAGGGTGCCGGGTCTGAGGCCGGGGGTGCCGAGAGTGCCGGGTCTGAGGCCGAGAGTGCCGAGGGTGCCGGGGCGGGGTCCCGGGGTGCCGCGGGTGAGGACGCGGTGGCCGGGGGCGCTCGGGATGCGGGTGCGGAGACTGGGGCCGACGGCGCCGACGGCGCCGACAGCGGCGATGCGGTGGCCGGGGATGCTGAGGGCGAGGCTGCGGTGGCTGCAGGTTCTGCGGGTGACGCGGCCGGGGGCTCCGAGGGCGTGAGCGCGGTGGCTGGGAGTGCCGGGGGTGCGGAGGCTGGCGCCGACAGCGCCGACGCCGTGGCCGGGGACGGTGACGGCTCGGATGCTGTGGCCGGGGACTCCGAGGACGCGAGCGCGTCTGGGAGTGCGGATGCCGGGGACGACAGCGTCGACGCGGCTGAGGGCTCGCAGGGTGCCGAGGGGCAGGGCGACGAGCCCGCCGCGTCGGGTGACGATCGGCTGAGGGCCGCTGTGGCGGCTTGGGTGGCCTCCACGGACGGGAAGGGCGACAAGGCGGCGCCGGGCGCGGACGAGGGTGCCGAGGCGGCCGACGAGGCCGAGGACGCTGCGGTGGCTTCCGGCGCCGATGCGCGGGACGACGCGGTTGCCGGGACGGCGTCGAGGGCCGACAGCTCGGACGAGGACGAAGCCGAGGCCGACGCGGAAACATCCGGCAAGGCCGCCGACGCCGAGCCTGCCGAGGACGGCTCGGGTGAGCCCGCCGAGGCTTCCGGCCTTTCCGACGAGACCTCCGAGGCTTCCGGCGATGCCGACGAGCGCGCTGCGGCTTCCGGCTCTGCCAACAAGACTTCCCCGGCTTCCGGCGACGCCGACGAGGCCCCCGCAGCCACCGACGTTGCGGACGCGGCCCCCGAGCCTGCCGCCGGCGAGGTCGCTGAAGCCGGCGAAGCCGCCAAGGGCGCCGACCCGGCCGAAGGCACCGCCGCTGACGGCACCCCCGGGGGCGAAGCCCCCGCCGACGCCGAACCCGGCAGCGACCCCGACGACGCACCCGCAGCCGCCGACGGCGAGGACCCCCCGCAGGGGCCACCCGCACCCGACGACGAAAGCGGCACGGGTGGTGCGGGTGGGAACACCAAGGCCGAAGGCGGAGCCGAGGCCGTCGATCAGGCGACCGCCGTCTTCAGGGCCGTACGCCCCACCCCCACCAAACCCCCCGTCGACCAACCCACCACCACCCTCAAGGCCCCCAAGCCCGAAACCCCCTCCGAGCGCACCAGCAAGTTCGTCGCACTCAAGCCGGACATCCGGAATGACACCCCCAAGGGGCCCCCGGCACCGCCCCAGGCACCCAAGCCCCCCACCCCGGACGCCACCGCCGTCATCCCCCAGGTCGGCCCCGAGCGCACCGCCCAGCAGCCGCTGCCCCCGAGGCCCCCGCTCGACCTGCTCGCCGAGCTGACGAACACACCCCCGCCCCCGGACACCCCCGTCCGCACGGCCATCCGACGGGTCAAGATCTGGACCCCCCTGGTCCTGCTCCTCGCGATCATCTTTGCGATCGCACAGGCCGTCCGCCCCCTGCCCACCCCCACCCTCGCCCTCACCGCCGAGGAGTCGTACACCTTCGACGGCAGCAAGGCCTCCCTCCCGTGGCCCGGCGAGGGCCAGGGCTGGATGGACGTCAACGGCATCGGCACGATGGGGGACTTCGGCAAGCAGACCCCCGTCGCCATCGGCTCCGTCGCCAAGGCCATGACCGCGTACGTCGTCCTCAAGGACCACACGCTGAAGTCGGGCGAGGACGGCGAGAAGATCGAGGTCGACGCCCTGGCGGAGAAGGAGGGCGGCTACGACCAGGACGGCGAGTCCACCCTCAACACCGTCAAGGAGGGCGACACCATCACCCTGCATGACGCGATCGCCGCCATCATGATCCCGTCCGCGAACAACATCGCCCGCCTGCTGGCCCGTTGGGACGCCGGTACCGAGAAGGCGTTCATCGCGAAGATGAACGCCACCGCCAAGGACCTCGGCATGACCAACACCACGTACACCGATGCCTCGGGGCTGAAGGAGACCACCGTCTCCACCGCCGAGGACCAGGTCAAGCTGGGCAACGAGCTCGTCAAGATGCCGGCGCTGATGGAGATCACGTCCATGGGGCAGTGGATCGATCCGTCCGGGCAGAAGTGGTACAACTACAACTATTTGGTGCCCTACAACGGCGCCATCGGGATCAAGACGGGCACGACCAGCGCGGCCGGTGGCAATCTCCTCTTCGCCGCCCGCAAGGAGGTCGGCGGCGAGACCGTGACGCTCGTCGGCGCCATCCTCGGCCAGCACAAGGCGCCGATCATCCAGACCGTCAACGACGTCAGCAAGGTCGCGATGCTGGCCGCCCAGGACGAGCTGACCTCGGCGAAGATCCTCAAGAAGGGCGACGTCGTCGGATACGTCGACGACGGCCTCGGCGGCAGCACCCCGGTCGTCCTCACCAAGGACGTCACCGCCGTCGGCTGGGCCGGCTTCAAGGTGAAGCTCTCCTTCGACGCCGACGACGTACCGCACACCGCGAAGGCCGGCACCAAGGTGGGCACGCTCACCGTCGGTGACGGAACGGACGGCGCGGTCCAGGTCCCGGTGGCCCTCCAGACGGACCTCGCCGAACCGGGCTTCACGGACAAGCTGACCCGTATCGGCTGACCCGCCCGGCAGTCGAAACGCGGCCGGCGAGCATCCGGCAAGCGCCCAGCACGCACCCGGCCCTTACCCGCCGACGGGCCCCGTCGGCGGGCTGCGTGCTAGCGTCACGAATCGGGCAGGTCTTCGCTCACAAGGCACGGCCGCGAAACCCTTGGAGACAGGGCCGTCAACACACGGGAAACGGGACGCGGCCAGAACAGAAGACAGGACAGTACGGGGAGTGCCTCAAAGGTGGCCACTGCGGAGCCGACACGCGCAGACGACGCCGATCCGGGACGGGGAGCCGGTCCGCGAATACGCGTGCCCGCACCGCGTCAGGGAGAACGCCCGAACCCTCCGGAGGGCGGACCGCCGTCGCGTCTGACCGCCGCCGTCCGCACCCTGCGTGAGCGGTTGCTGAGGCATCCGGTCCTGTCGATCACGGCCCTCGCCGGACTCCTCCACGTCATCTGGTTCTTCACATTCGCAAGCAGCGGCGGCGACCTCGCGGCCCAGGACGCCTGGGCCGAGTTCGTCGGCCGGCACCCGGACTCGGCGTACAACCTGGCCTGGTACGGCGGGATGCACCCGGTGTCGTACAGCGTCGTCTCGCCGTATCTGATGTCGGTCCTCGGTGTCCGTACGACGATGATGATCGCCGGCACCCTCACCGCGGGCCTGCTGACGCTGGTCCTGATCCGCAGCCGTTCCGTACGCAACCCGCTGTGGGCCGCGCTCGCCGGGGTGTTCGGCCTGGTCGCCAACGCGATCTCCGGGCGGGTGACCTTCGGACTGGGCACGATGTTCGCGCTGGGCGCGGTCGCCGTCGTGTTCTGCTGGCCGTACCGCTGGCGCTACAAGCGGTGGGCGAAGGCCCTGTGCGCGGCCCCGCTGGCTGCGCTCGCCACCATGTCGTCGCCGGTGGCGGGGCTGTTCGTGGGCTTCGTCGCGGTCGCGCTGTTCCTGCAGAAGCGGCGGCCGGGCGCGTGGGCGCTGGGCCTGGCGCCGACCGCCGTCGTGGCCGTGTCCGCGTGGCTGTTCCCGTTCTCCGGCACCCAGCCGATGGTGATCGGTTCGGTGCTCCTGCCGCTGCTGCTCTCGGTCGTGACCTTCGTGATCGCCCCCAAGGAGTGGCGGACGGTCCGGCTGGTGTCGGCGGTCTACGGCCTCGCGGTCATCCTCGTGTGGGTGGTCAGCTCGCAGATCGGCTCGAACATCACGCGGCTCGCGATGCTGTTCGGCGGGGTGGCGCTGGTGGCGGTGCTGCCGTTCACGGTGCCGCGCTCGCGCCAGTGGTACGCGGGCGTGCTGGCGCTGGTCACCTTCGGCGGGTGGATCGGCTACAAGACGGTCGACGACATCATCCACGCCGCCCCTGAGGCCGCCTGGGCACGCGAGCTGGCGCCTCTGGTCAACGAGCTCAAGGAGGTCGGTGCCGAGAAGGGCCGGGTGGAGGTCGTGCCCGCCCGCTCGCACCGAGAGGCCGCCGCCCTCGCGCCGTACGTCAACCTGGCACGCGGCTGGAACCGCCAGGCCGACATGAAGCGCAACCCGCTCTTCTACGACGACACCCTCAACTCCGCGAACTACCACGAGTGGCTCAAGCGCTGGGCCGTGCACTACGTGGTCCTGCCGAAGGACGAACCGGACCCCACGGGGGCCATGCGTGAGCGGCAGTTGGTGCAGCGCGGCATGCCGTATCTGAAGCAGGTGTGGGGCGACGCCAACTGGCAGCTGTTCAAGATGATCGACCCGGCGCCGCTCGCCGAGCCGAACGCGGTCGTCGAGCGGGCCGAGCAGGGCGAGATGACGATGCGGGTGAGCAAGCCGGGCCGGATCCTCATCCGCATCCCCTACTCGCCCTGGCTGAGCGTCGTCGACGCCGAGGGCAAGAAGCTCGACCCGCCGCAGGAGACCGAGGCGTCCAAGAACAGCCCCGACGGCGAGACGAAGACGTACGACAACGTCAACGGCTGCCTGATGGAGACGGAGGAGGACGCCTTCGGAGACCAGTGGACGATGCTGCTGGCCCCGAAGGCCGGCACCTACCGGCTGGCGGCGCCGTACGCCGTGGTGCGGGGGACGCCCTGCCCGGAGGAGCTGCGCCCGGAGTGAGGTCCGGCGCAGCCCGTCCGGGTCCCGGTCATCGCCCCGGTCATAGCCCCGGTCAGCGCACCGGGAACGCCACGTCGCAGACCGGGTCCTCGGCGCCCGCCGCGTCCCAGTCCGCGAAGTAGACCTCGCGGCACGGGCCCGCCTGCCACAGCCCCTGGTTCGGGATCCACTCCTCCACCGCCTCGAAGGCGGCCAGGATCTGCGGATGGGCCACCTGCGCCTTGGTGATCCGGGTGTACGCCAGCCGCTGGGCCGGCTCGACGCGCACCTTCGTCTCCCAGGTACGGCCCTGCCGCTCGACCCATGCCCGGGCCGCCGCCTCGTCGGCCACCGGCACACATGACTCGGCCGGTCCGTCGCTCTCCATCGACACGTCGGAGTGGTACACGACGAACGGCGGCGCCGTGATGCCGCCGCAGGCCTTCGCCGCCTCCTCCAGGCGGCCCAGCGACGCGCCGATCCACGCGGGCAGCTCACCCGCCAGCACATGCCGCATCTCGGTGATCAGCACCTGCTCGGGCACCTCAACCGTCTCGACCACGAACTTTCCGTACATCTCGGAGCTCCTCCCCGACAGTCGTCCACGGAGGTACTCGGCGAGCGTCCGCTGCCCCGCCACCCGCGCCTCGACGTCCGCCCAGTACGCGGCGAGCCGATCGGCGGCCGTGGCCCCGTCCGGTGCCTCGACGATCTCGGCGATCCGGGCGAGCGGCATGTCCAGCTGGCGCAGGAGTGCCACGAGGCGGGCGCGTTCGATCTGGTCGGCGCGGTAGTAGCGGTAGCCGCTGAGCTCGTCGACATGGGCCGGGGCCAGCAGCCCGAGGCGGTCGTAGAGCCGCAGCGCCTTGGCCGACAGCCTGGCCCGCGCGGCGAACATACCGATGGTGAGCAGTTCGTCGTGCACGGCCTCATCCTCCGTCACCGGGCGGCTCTTCCGCCCGGTGCGAAGGAGGTTCGACCCTGCCCCTGGGGCAAGGTCAACGCCCTTCAGAGCCCGCGGCTCTCAGGCGAGCGCGCCCTCCACCGCCGACACGAGCTCCGCCGCCTCCGGCTCGGTCTGCGGCGAGAAGCGGGCGACGACCTCGCCATCGCGGCCGATGAGGAACTTCTCGAAGTTCCAGCGGATGTCGCCGCTGTGCCCCTCGCCGTCGGCGAACCCGACCAGGCGCTCGTAGAGCGCGTGCCGGCCCTCGCCGTTCACCTCGACCTTCTCGGTCAGCGGGAAGCTCACGCCGTACGTCGCCGAGCAGAACTCGGCGATCTCCTCGGCGCTGCCGGGCTCCTGCCCGAGGAACTGGTTGCAGGGCACGCCGAGCACGGTGAAGCCGCGCTCCGCGTACTGCTCCTGGAGCTTCTCCAGGCCGGTGTACTGCGGGGTCAGACCGCACTTGGAGGCCACGTTCACGATGAGCACGGCCTTGCCGGAGTACTGGGAGAGGTCCGCGGGGCCGCCCTTGAGGGCGCCGATCTCGACGGACAGGGGGGATGCGTTGGTGTCAGCAGTCATAAGCGGATGCTAACTCCGGTAAGTGTCGGGCCGACGTGAGGCCTCGACCAGTACGGTCCCCGCCGCCGTCCGCTCATACAGCACCGACCGCCCCGCCCGCCGCCGCTCCACCAGCCCCGCGTCCAGCAGGACGCGCAGATGCCGGCCGACCGAGCCGAGGGTCTGGCCGGTCACGGCGACCAGCTGGGTGGTGCTGAGGGGGGAGTCGAGCAGGACGAGCACGGCGGCGCGGGCGGGCCCGAGGAGGGCGCCGAGGCTCGCGGGGACCGCCCGCGCACCGGGGTCGGTGAGCGCGCCCGCGCAGGGGTAGACGAGGGCGTACCGGCCGGGCTCCTCCCAGGACACCCAGCCGCCCTTCGGCGTGACCGGCACGAAGAGGAGCTCGGCGCCGGCGATCTCGCGGGGCGGGTACTCGTGCAGGTTGACCTGGAGCCGGTTGTCGCCGAGCCAGCGGGTGCGCCCCGGCCGCAGCGAGTCCATCACGGCCGCCCAGCCACCCCGGCTCACCTGCGCGGTCCGTGCGACCACATCGGCCTCCAGGACGCGTCGGCGCCGGTCCCAGTCCGGTCGTACGGCCTCGGTCCAGATGTGTTCGAGGAGCGCGGCGGCGCGTTCGGGCAGGTCGTCCCGGTCCAGTACGGCGGGGAGGGGCCCGGCGAGGGAGACGGTGAGGTGGGTGCGGGCCGCGGCGGGGTCGGCCGCGCGTACCCGTGCGACGCCCTCCTCGAAGGTCTCCCCGTCCCTCGGGGTCGGGGTGAGGAAGTCGGCGATCCAGTCCCGTCCGAGCCCGGCCCGCACCAGCCGCGCGGTGACCGGGTCGGCGGCCAGCCGGGCCCGGTAGCCGGGCAGCTGGGCGTCCAGCCAGGCGCGTTCGCCGGGGTGGGCGGCGGCACCGGAGTGCAGCAGCTTCAGCGCGGCGAAGGTCTCGGCGAGGGGCGAGAGCACGAACCGGCTCGCGGCCAGGGTGTCGGCGTTGATCTGCCACCAGCCCATGGGCGCCTCCGCCACCTTTCGCGTCTCCACGAAACAATATCGGGCCGCTGGTCGACCTCCGCAGACTCCGCCCATGCGCAGCTACCAACACCTGTTCCGCACCCCGGAGTTCACCCCGTTCTTCCTCGCCTCCGCCGCCCACACCGCGGCCCAGACGATCGCCGGTCTGGCGCTCGGCACGCTCGTCTACCGGGCGACCGACTCGCCGCTGCTGTCGGCGGTGAGCATGTTCGGGCCGCAGCTGGCGCAGGTGCTCGGGGCCACGTTCCTGCTGTCGGGCGCCGACCGGCTGCCCCCGAGATCGACGCTCACCGGCATCGGCCTCGCCTTCGCGGCCGGTACGGCGGTGCTGGCGCTGCCCGGTCTGCCGATCGGGGCGGTCTTCGCCATCGTCCTCGTGGAGGGCCTGATCGCCTCGCTGGGCGGGGGAGTGCGCTGGGGTCTGCTGACCGAGATCCTCCCCAAGGACGGTTATCTGCTGGGGCGTTCGGTCTTCAACATGCTGTCCGGGCTCATGCAGATCGCCGGGTTCGCGACCGGCGGCGCCCTGCTGACGGTCCTGTCCCCGCACACCTGTCTGCTGATCGCGGCGGCGCTGTACGCCACGGGCGCTCTCGGCGTGCGCCTGGGCCTGACCGCCCGTCCGCCGCGCTCCTCGGGCCGCCCCTCCGTCGCGGCGACCTGGCGCACGAACGCGCTCCTGTGGTCCTCGCGCCCGCGCCGCCTCACCTACCTCGGCCTGTGGATCCCCAACGGCCTCGTCGTCGGCTGCGAGTCCCTCTACGTCTCCTACGCCCCGCACGCCGCCGGTGTGCTGTTCGCCTGCGGTGCGCTGGGCATGTTCGTCGGCGACGTCACCGTCGGCCGCCTCGTGCCGCCGGAGCTGCGGCCCCGGCTGGCCGTACCGTTGCTGTTGCTGCTGGCCACGCCGTATCTCTTCTTCGTCCTGCGTCCCTCGGTCCCGCTCGCGGGAGTCGCCGCGGCCGTGGCCTCGGTCGGCTTCGGGGCGAGCCTCGTGCAGCAGGAGCGGCTGATGGCGGTGACGCCGGACGAACTGAGCGGCCACGCACTGGGGTTGCACTCCGCCGGGATGCTCACGATGCAGGGGGTGAGTGCCGTGCTGGCGGGGACGGTGGCCCAACTGACGTCTCCGGCAATCGGGATGACGGTGATGGCGGCGGCCTCGATCGCGGTGACGCTGACGTTGGCGGGCTTGGATCGCACCTCCCGGCCGGCCAAGAGGGGAGTTATTCCCACCGACTTCTCGGGCCGCCCCTCGTAAGGATGAGGGCACGGGCGCTCGGGGCCACATGCCGCACGGCGACAGCGACGCCAGGGATGGCCAGAACATCACGATGGGTGAGGTGTTTCCTTGCCAACTCACGTATCTACAGCGGTAGTTGACCTACGTTGGTCGCTGATCTGACCACCGTCACCGATCCGCACCGGATCCGCACCGATCCCCAGGAGGCCCCACCGTGCCCCACCCCGACACCTCCAAGCCGCACTCGGCCCGCTTCTGGAACTACTTCGTCGGCGGCAAGGACCACTACGAGGTCGACCGGCAGATCGGCGACGAGATCAAGGAGATCTTCCCCGGGCTCGTCGACGTGGCCGTCACCAGCCGCCAGTTCCTGGGGCGTGCCGTACGCCATCTGGCCGGTGAGGCGGGCATACGGCAGTTCCTGGACGTCGGCACCGGACTGCCGACCGCCGACAACACCCACCAGGTGGCCCAGCGCGTGGCGCCGGACGCGCGGATCGTGTACGTCGACAACGACCCCGTCGTGCTGGCCCACGCGAGCGCTCTGCTCACCAGCACCCCCGAGGGCGTCACGACGTTCCTGGACGGCGACCTGTACGACCCCGAGGCCGTCCTGGAGGCCGCCGCGGGCACGCTCGACCTCGCCCGCCCGGTCGCCCTGATGATCCTCAACACGCTCGGCCACGTCGCCGACCACGACCAGGCCCTCGACCTGGTACGCCGCCTGCTGGCCGGCCTCCCCTCGGGCAGCCATCTGGTGATCAGCGACAGCACGGCCACGAGCGAGGGCATGATCGCCGCGTCGGCTGCGTACAACGCGAGCGGCGCCGTGCCGTACCACGTCCGCAGCATCGGCGAGATCGCCGCCTTCTTCGACGGGCTCGACCTGGTGGACCCGGGTATCGTCCAGGTACCCGATTGGCGCCCCGACGCCCTCGGCCCGGCGGATCCCGCGACGGCCGCGGTCGACGCGTACTGCGGGGTGGGCCGCAAGCCCTGACCCACGTGGCGCGCTCACCGGGCCGGTCCGGCAGGGGCGGCGTTCACTCACCGCCCTTGTTCGACGTACTCCTTGAACTGCTCCAGATCACCCCGGACGAGCCGCTCGATCGCGTTCGCCTGAGCGAACCCCTTGGGCCCGCCGAAGGTCTCCCGGACCGTGGCGGGGTCGTACTCGACTCGCGCCTGGACCCGGGTGTTCCCCTGGTCGACGGCCAGCAGCGAGAAGGAACCCGCCAGCCGGGGATCGCCCGTGGTACGCCACTCCAGCACGCGTTCCCCCGCCCGGTCCGACACCTCGGCCTCGACCTCCCGGGCCCGCTCCCCGGCCTCGACATCCAGTCGAGCCCGGCCGGCCGTCTCCGTACGGGCCCCGCGCACGCCCGCCAGGAAGCGGGGATAGTTCTCGATCCGGTGCAGAGCGTCCCAGGCCCTGTCGATCGGAACGCCGACATCCACGTGTTCTTCGAGGGTGCTCATGGCCCACCTCCACGTCCGGCTCATGAAGCGCGACCTACTGCTTCCAGTGTGCGCCCGGCGCGCCTGCCCTCCCGTCGGCGATCCGGCGAACGCTCAGGGCGCGCCGGGCTCCCCCACGGCTCGTCTGCGCGCGGAGGCAGTCCCCGGCCCACCCGTCATCGCGCCCGAGCCCCGCGCCGCCGCGGTCGAGCGTCCCCCTCCAGCCCGCCCACCCGCGCGAACACCGACCCGCTCCTCGGGCACGCCCACACCGCCGTACCGTCGGCGACCTCGGCCTCCAGCGGATGCGTGTCCGGATGGTCCGGACAGTGCGGCCAGACCGCCGACGCACCCTCCGACCACAGCGCCTCCACCGCCCACTCCTGCACCTGCTCCGCGAGGCTCGCCAGCCGCTGCGCGGGGGTGACGCCCGGCGGCGGGATCGTCAGGCCCTGGCCGCTGCCGTCGGGCGCGTGGAGCATCAGCCCGTACTCCTCGTCCTCGCGCAGCCGCGGTCGTACGGCACACTGCGCCCGCAGGTCGTGCAGGACCGCCTCCAGGGCCTGGGTGAACTCCTCGTCCGCCACAGCGGGTTCTCCGATCGGTCGCGCGGTGGGTTGGATGGGTCTCCACTATGGCCGGGGCGCGGGACGAACGGGCGGGAGGCTCCTTGGCGGCGATACGTGACTCTTACGCCGACTGGAGCGAGGGTGCCGGGTTGCCCGAGGACAACTCTCCCTCGCCGACGAACTCGGCCCCGACGGGATCGTGGTCAACGCCGTCGCCCCCGGCTGGGTCGACACCCCGGGTACGCGCGCGGGCGGCCGTATGGCCCAGGCCGTGCAGGCCGTCCCGCTGGGCCGGGCGGCTCAGCCCGAGGAGATCGCCGACCGGGTCTGGAAGCTGTGCCACGGCAGCTATGTGACCGGCGAGACGCTGGTCGTCAGCGGCGGTCTGACGGTCCGCTTAAGCGTCGGCCACGTGATCGTCGTAGCCCCATGAGAACACCCCACGGAGATCACTCCGAGGGGTGTTGTCTGCCTCGTTCTGCCTGGTCAGGCACCATGCCCCTCAGACTCGAACGCGAGGGTCTCGTCTTCCCCGAAATCCGGGGCCTGGAAGGGGTTCGTGGTCGGAGGCGGCACTGCTTTGACAGGACAGCGGGTCGCCCCTTCCGGAGCGGAGAACAGCGAGGTCGGATCGATGAGAGGTCTCCATTCATGCCGATCCCCGAGGGGGCCGGCCGTGGCTGAGTACGGCGCGGTCCTACAGCTTGGTCATCTTGGCGTACGGACTCAAGATCCGTTCTTGCGTCGAGCCGAAATCCACGAGTACCGCGATTCCGTTCTCGATGCCGATGACCCGGCCGAGGCCGTACATGTCGTGTGTGACCTGGTCGCCCACGGCGAAGTGCTTGGGAGCCGGCGTGACCGGGGCCTTGAAGGGGCTGGTGGGCAGATGGCGCTTAGGTGCAGCAGGCTTTGTCATTGCACCCAGTATGCGCCTATGGGCAACCCCCTCCCTACGGCTGTTCACATCGGATGTCCGGCGCGGGGCCGGATGGGGGTGATCGGGAGGGCTTGGTCGTAGGGATCTGAGGGCTTGGTCGTTGAGAGATCGAGGGCTTGGTCGTAGAGATCCGGGGAGGAGATCCACCTCCGGGGCGATGCGGTCCGAGCCCCCGGCCGGGGAGTCTGCACGCCAGGACCGGCAATAAGAGGAAGGGCAGCAGGCGGCATGGAAGCGATCAAGGCGCCCGACTGGAACACCGTGGGAATCCTGGGGGCCGCCCGGGGCGTTCGGACGACCGTCGAGGAAGCCGTCGGCACCGAGCATCTGCTTGCCGGGATCACCACGGCCAAGGGGGCCGCACGCGCGGCACTCGCGGACGTAGGGGCGACCAAGACCGCGCTGCTGGCGTTGGTGCGGGACAGGAAGGACCGGGACGCCGCGTGGAGCGTCGCCGACGACGCCGAGGGCAGCGTTGCCGCGCAGGACGTGCTGGGCGAAGACGGTGATCGGCGCATCCGCTTCACGGGCGCCGCGGCCAGGGCGCTGACCGCGGCGATGGAGCAGGCGCAGCGGGAAGGCGCGGCGAAGTTCGGCGCCGTGCATCTGCTGCGGGCACTGCTGGAGGAGGACAACCGCGCGGTGGAGACGCTGGGCGTCTGCGGTGTCTCACCGGAGGCCGTACGCGCCCGCCTCGACGGCGGCACCGGGGGCCAGGAGGACGACCTCACCCCGATGCTGCGCGCCACCCGCGACGTTCTTCTCGGCCGTGGCCAGTATCGCCACCTGCCCTTCTGGAAGCGGTGGCTGGTCAAGAGCACCGGGGCCAACCTGGCGGCGCGGCCTGCCTGGTGGGTCGGCATGGAGACCTACGAGCAGGCACGTCGCCTCGGCACCGCCGCTGTGGGCACCGAACACGTCCTGCTGGCGATCCTGGCCACCCACGAGGTAGCGCGCCGGTACCCGCATCTGGCGGGGGAGAGGGCTCCGTCTCCCGACACCCGCTACACGGGCGGTGAGCGCCTGGCCCGCCTGGGCATCGACTACGCCTCGGTCCACAGCGCGGTGACAAGCGACCGCGTCCGCCTTACGACCGACCCCCGCCCCGCCCAGCAGTACCTCGACGAGGCCACAGCCCCGAGCACGACGCCCCCGACCGACCCCACCGACGAACTGACACCCGACCCGGGCACGGGCCCCTTGGTCGAGACCCTCCTGAGCGAGCAGACCCGGGCTCGCCAGCTGATCGACGCGCTGACTGGGACTCCTGGGGACTGAGGCCGCTAGTCCACTCGGTCAAGGGTCAGGTCACTGCGAGCGGGCTCCGCTCGCCAGAGAGCCGCCAGCTGGGGGTAGGACTCGCCGAAGCGGCGGATCCTGCCGAGCGCGGCGGTCCTGGGGGCGCCGATCTCGTCGAAGTCGAACCCGGTGTCCTGATGGCCGAGGTTGACGAGGCCGGCTCAGGCCGGGTCCTCTGAGGAACTCACCGAACGCCTCCCACGCCGCCTCGACATCGCGTGCTGCGTCGGGCTCGATCCCACGCTGCCCCAAGTCCCAAGTCCCAAGTCCCAAGTCCCGTCGCAGTGACATCTATTGACGCCCCATGTTCCCCGGACGTAAATTCTCGGCAAATCTGAGAGCGCTCTCAAGTTTCATCCGGTCCGTGATGAGTCATCCCCTTCCGTCGCGATGACATGAGGTGCAGTTCATGCCAGCCCCCCACACCAGATCCGCCGCGGTGCTGCTCCTGACCACCGCCCTGGCCGCCGTAGGACTCGGTCCTGCGGCCGTACCGGCGGCGGCCGCCACCGTCCCCGTAGGTTCCGGGAGTTACTCCGACAGCCGCCCAGCCGGTACGTCGGGTCCCACCACCAACACCGGCACTCCGGTCGTCCCCAAGGTCACCGCCGCCGCCAAGGACCGGCCCGTGCCCACCAACGACTGGTGGTCCTCGCTCGCCTTCCAGCGCTACGGCGACAACCCGTACTCCACCCCCATGTACGGCCACCCCCTCACCTACCAGGCCGTCTCCGGCGGACTGGACGTCGGGTACACGACGAGCCCCGCGATCGTGGGTGACGGCCGGCAGTACGAGTACGCCCACAAACGCGACCTCACCATCGGCCTCGCCGGGCTCAACTCCCCCGACACCAAGGCGGACGACTGGTCCGACTGGACGGTCACCCCGTACTGGTCCGACGGCACCCGGACCCTGCGCACGACGATCGGCCACGGCATGCCCTTTGTCTACGCCAAGGGCTCCGGCGGGGACGCCCGGATCACCACCGCGGAGGCCCCCACCGTCTTCGCCGACCAGGGCAGCGTCCTCGGCATCACGGTCGCCGGCCACCACTACGCCCTGTTCGCGCCGACCGGCAGCGACTGGAACGTCTCCGGCTCCACGATCAGCGCCGGCCTCGGCTCGAAGGACTACTTCTCCGTGGCCGTCCTCCCCGCCACGGACGCGCTCGCCACGTACCGGAAGTACGCGTACAGCTTCGTCACCGGCTCGACCGTGAACTGGAGCTCCACCGGCGGCACCGTGAAGGCCACCTACACGCTCACCACCGAGGCCGAGGAGGGCACCGAGCGCGGCACGCTCCAGGCCCTCTACCGCCACCAGTGGCTGAACACCACCGACGCCCTCACCCCGTACACCTACGTCTCACCGCGCGGCACCATGAAGGTCCGCGAGTCGGCCTCCTTCACCACCAGCAGGCCCGCCTCCGCCGTGCTGCCCACGCTGCCGAAGCCGGGTGACGTCGACGCGGCCCGGCTCAAGGGCTACCTGAACGAGGTCGCGAACGCCACCGACCCCTTCTCCGGTGCCACCGACACCTACTGGACCGGCAAAGCCCTCGGCAAACTCGCCCAACTCGTGCCGCTGGCCGACCAGATAGGCGAGGGCGCGATCCGCGACAAGCTGCTCGGCCTGATCAAGGGGCGCCTCCAGGACTGGTTCACCGCGGGCGGCGCGAACGAGTTCTCCTACGACAGCGCCTGGAAGACCCTCACCGGCTACCCCGCCTCCTACGGCAGCGACACCGAGCTCAACGACCACCACTTCCACTACGGCTACTACGTCTACGCGGCCGCGATCGTCGCCCAGTACGACCAGGCCTGGGCCGCCGACTCGGCCTGGGGCGGCATGGTCGAAACCCTGGTGCGCGACACGGCCAACCCCAGCCGCACCGACAGCGCCTTCCCCTTCCTGCGCGGCTTCGACGTCTACGCCGGACACAGCTGGGCCTCCGGCCACCAGGGCTTCGCCGCCGGCAACAACCAGGAGTCGTCGTCCGAGTCCACCAACCTCAGCGCCGCCCTCGTCCTGTGGGGTTCGGCCACCTCAGACACCGCACTGCGCGACCTCGGCAGCTATCTGCTGACCACGGAGTCGGAGGCGATCGCCCAGTACTGGTTCGACGCCGACGAGCAGGTCTTCCCGTCCTCCTTCGGCCATGACACCGCCGGCATGGTCTGGGGCAGCGGCGCCGCGTACGCCACCTGGTGGACCGCCAACCCCGAGGAGATCCACGGCATCAACGTCCTCCCCGTGACCAGCGGTTCCAGCCTCCACCTCGGCGGCGAGAAGGCCGCGATCCGACGCAACCTCGCGGAGCTGGAGCGGGAGAACGGCGGCCCGGCCGTCGAATGGCGCGACATCCTCTGGGAGTTCCAGTCCCTCGCCGACCCCGCGGCGGCGAAGGCCAAGTGGGACGCCGGCAACGCCGCCTACACCCCGGAAGAGGGCGAGTCCAAGGCCCACACCTACCACTGGCTGAGCGCCCTGAACGAGTTCGGAGCCCCCGACGCGACGGTGACCGGCGACCTCCCCACGTCGGCCACCTTCACCAAGGGCACCGTCCGGACGTACGTCGCCCACAACCACGGCGCCACGGCGCGCACGGTCACCTTCTCCGACGGCAAGACCCTCTCCGTGCCCGCGCGTTCGACGGCGACGGCAACGGGTACGGGGAGCGGCGACCCGGACCCGGACCCCGAACCCCCGACCGGAAACACCTACCAGCTCCGCTCCGGCGGCACGCTCACCACCGCGACCGGCGCCACAGCCGCCGGCGACACCCTCCCCTCGGCCGCCGGCGCCAACCACGACGGCACCCCGCACCAGCCGCTCGTGTACGAGGTCAAGGGCGTCAACGGCACACTCACCCCCGGCGCCGCCACCTCCTTCCGCCTCCAACTGGACGCGGACACCACGGTCGGCCTCGGCCAACAGGCCAGGATCAGCTACGACCTCACGGGCGACGGCACCTTCGACCGAACCGAGACCTACCAGTACTTCGCGACCGACCCGGTCACCGGCTGGGAGGAGTACACCCAGTCCCGCGGCCTCAAGTCGACCACCGGCACCCTCGGCAACCTGAGAGGCGGGACCGTACGGCTGGAGGTCTGGAGCGCCATCGGCAACGGCACCTCCAGACTCCAGACCGGCACGGACAGGTCGGTGGTGGTGATCCCCTACGGCTGACCCCGGCTGGGTCAGCCGAGCCACTCCTCGGCGTAACCGTCGTAGGTACCGTCGTGGGTGGCCAGGTGGACCCACTGGTCGACGTACTCCTTGAACTCCTCGTCGCCACGCGGCAGGAGGTACGCCTTCTCGCCGAAGGTGAAGGGCTTGTCGGGGTTGATCGCGCAGAGTTCCGGATGGAGCTTGGCCTGGTACTCGGTCTCGCTGCCGTCCGTGATCATCACGTCGGCCCGGCCCGCGATGATCTCGTCGAAGATCGTGGTGTTGTCGGGGTGGGTGATGACGGTGGCCTGGTGGATGTTGGCCTTGGCGAACGCCTCATTGGTGCCGCCGGGGTTGACGATCACCCGGACACCGGGCCGGTCGATCTCCTTCAGGGACTGGTACTTGCCCTTGTCCTCGCAGCGGGCGATCGGGGCCTTGCCGTCGACGAGGTAGGGCGTGCTGAAGTACGCCTTCCGCGCCCTGGCCAGCGTCACGGAGACGCCTCCCATGCTGATGTCGCACTTGCCCGCGGTCAGGTCGTCCATGAGCTTGGCCCAAGTGGTGGCCACGAACCGGGGCTTCACCCCCAGGGTGGTCGCCAGGTTCTTCGCCATGTCGATGTCGATGCCGGTGTACGACTTCGTGGCGGGATCCAGGTGGCTGAACGGCCGGTAGTCACCGGTGGTGCACACGCGCAGCACTCCGCGCTCGGGCACCTTGTCCAGGAGGGTGCTTGGGCGATCCCGGCCGGACGGGCTCGACTCGGTACCGGCCTGGGTGGCGTAGGCCGTACCGCCGATGGCGGTGACGAGCGCGAGGGCGAGAGCGGTCAAGGTGCTTCTGCGGCGCATGACTTCACTTTCTCCGGGTTGTCAGAGGTCGGGGCGGCCACCGGCGGTTCACGCGGTCGCCGTACTTCGCTTCCGCACTGCTGCCTCTCCTTCCCCGTACAACCTCTCCTTTCCCGTACAACCCTTCAGGCTCACCAGAGGTCAATCGTGAGCCCGCACGTATGTCCTGGAGAGGAACCCATGCCCCGGCCCCACCACAAGCGCTCCCGGCGTCCCTTCGTCCTGGGCGCCACCGCCGTCGCGGCCGCCCTGGCCGGTGGCCTGCTCATCACCCTGCCCGGCGGTGCGAGTGCCGCCGCGTCGGGCCTCGCCGACGACTTCAACGGTGACGGCTACCGGGATCTGGCGACCGGCGCCCCGGGTGCTGTCGCGGGCGGGAAGGCGAAGGCGGGCGCCGTGGTCGTCAACTACGGCTCGGCGAGCGGGATCAGCGCCGCGCGCCACAAGACCACGTCGCAGACTTCCGCCGGAGTGCCGGGCGACTCCGAGGCCTCCGACCGCTTCGGCACCGAACTCGCGCACGGTGACCTCAACAGAGACGGCTACGGCGATCTCGTCGTGGGCACACCGCTGGAGGACGTCGGCAGCGATGTCGACGGCGGTTCGGTCACCATTCTGTGGGGCGGCTCGTCCGGCCTGTCGGGCGGCACGTCGATCAGCGACCCGAACGCCTCGGGCCACGACCGGTTCGGCCAGTCACTCGCGGTCGGTGACTTCACCGGTGACGGGAAGGCCGATCTGGCGGTCGGTTCCACCGGCAAGGACGTGTGGATCTTCAAGGGCGGCTTCACCAAGTCCGCGGGCGCGGCCGGGAAGCTGCGCTTCGACGCGCAGATCGAGTCCGGCTCGTACCCCAAGGGCGCCGTCCAGCTGGCCGCCGGGGACTTCGACAACGACGGGGCGGACGACGTGGTCGTCGGGTCCTCCGCGGGCAACTTCGTCTACCGGGGCGCCTCGACCGGGCCCACGCTGCAGACCGAGGTGGGCACGGGGTTCGCGGGCGCGTTCGCCGTGGCCGACTTCGACCGCGACGGGCGCGACGACCTGGTCGTCGGCTCCGACTTCGTCGCTGTCCTGGACCAGACGGCGAAGGGCGGTTACGTCACCGTGTTCTACGGCGGTGCGGCCGGCGTCGACACCACGCGCAGCGCCGTCTTCAGCCAGGACACCGCGGGTGTGCCGGGAGCGGACGAGTCCCAGGACTCGTTCGGCGGCACCCTCGCCGTGGGCGACGTCAACGGCGACCGCTACCCGGACCTCGCCGTCGGCGCGGTCTTCGAGACGATCGGCTCCGCGTCCCACGCCGGCAGCGTCTGGGTGCTGCGCGGCAGCGCCTCCGGCCTGAAGGCGACCGGCGCCCAGTCCTTCAACCAGGGCACCTCGGGTGTCCCGGGCGCCAACGAGACGTCGGACCTGTTCGGCACGGCCGTCCACCTCGCCGACCACAACAAGGACGGCCGCGCCGATCTGTCGGTGGGCGCGGGCGGCGAGAACAGCGACGACGGCTCCGTATGGGTCCTGCGCGGCTCCACCGGAGGCGTCACGACCACCGGCGCGGTGAGCTTCGGTGCGTCGTCCGTGGGCATCGGGAAGTCGGGGGACGACCCCATGTTCGGGGACGTCATGTCGGGCGCCTGAGCACGCCGACTGTGACGGTTCCGGCATGAACGGATCGGGACCACCCGCCGTATCCTTACCCGATCGAGGTGCCTATTCGACCGAATCCCCAGGCCTTCATGAGGTTTGTGGGGTTTGTGCGTGTCGGGGGATGAGAGGCAACCATGGCGGCGACGAGCAGCACGGTGCGCGGCGGCACCGTGCTTCCGGTGGACGCGGCGCGCTGGGCGATGTGGACGTTCGTCATCGTCAACGTCGTCATCGTCGAGGCGCTGTTCCTCAGCGCGGGGTCGGGCAAGAACGGGGTGCTCACGGTCGCGAAGTTCTTCGGACTGCACGCGGCCCTGCTGATGCTGTTCCAACTGCTGCTGGTGGCCCGGCTGCCGTGGCTGGACCGCCGCATCGGGATGGACCGGCTCACGGTGTGGCACCGCTGGGTCGGCTTCACCCTGCTGTGGACCGTCCTCACCCACGCCACGCTGGTGGTGCTCGGCTACGCGACGCTCGACGACACGTCCATGGGCAAGACGTTCGTCGCCCTGAGCGGCGTGCCGGCCTCCCTGCTGGGCATGCTCGCAGCGGCCGTCATCCTCGTCATCGCCGTGACCTCCACCCGGCCCCTGCGGCGACGGCTTCGCTACGAGGTCTGGCACGGACTGCACCTGCTGCTCTACGTCGCCCTGGGCCTGGCGTTCGTCCACCAGTTGCAGGAGACCACGACCTTCACGTCCTCCGCGTTCGCCACGGCCTACTGGTGGATCCTGTGGCTGTTCGCCTTCGGCGCCCTGCTGACCGGGCGGCTCGCCGTGCCGCTGTGGCGCAACGCCTACCACCGATTCCGCGTGGCGGCCGTGGTGCCGGAGTCGGACCAGGTGGTCTCCGTGTACGTCACCGGCCGCCACCTCGACAAACTCCCCGCCCGCGCGGGCCAGTTCTGCATCTGGCGGTTCCCCGGGCACAACCACTGGTGGCTGGCCAACCCCTTCTCCCTGTCGGCGGCGCCCGACGGACGGGGGCTGCGCCTCACGGCCAAGGCGGCCGGCAGCACCAGCGCCGGCCTGCGTGACGTCCCGGTCGGCAGCCGCGCCTTCGTCGAGGGACCGTACGGGGCGTTCACCTCGCTGCACCGGACCCGGCCCGGCGCCCTGCTGATCGCCGGCGGCGTCGGGATCACACCGGTGCGCGCCATGCTGGAGGAGCAGGCGGCCGGCGACGTCGTCGTGCTGTACCGGGTACGCAGCGAGGCCGACGCCGTGCTGCTGAACGAGGTGCGCCACCTGGTCGCGCTCCGGGGCGGGCGGCTGCACCTGCTCACGGGCAGGACCGCCGAGGGCGGCGCCCCGCCGTTCGGCCCGGACAGCCTGCACCGGCTGGTCCCCGACATCACCGAACGCGACGTGTACGTCTGCGGCCCGCCCGCCATGACCAGGGCCGCACTCTCCGGCCTGCGAGCCCTGAAGGTCCCCGCACGCCAGGTGCACGCCGAGAGGTTCGGCCTGGCCTGACCGGGCACCTGCCTAGACTCTCGGATCATGTCGACGTCCACCCCACATGGCCCCGCCCCCACCGCCACCGTCATTCACCATGCCCGGCGAGTCGCCCGACAGGGGCTAGTGCTCGGTGGGATCTTCATGGCCGTGGGCGTCCTCTTCGTGGTCCTGGCGGTGGTCATCACAGCCGGGCTCAACGGCAACGACCCCCAGCCGGCGGGACTCGCAGCACTGCTCTTCGCGACCATCGGCTACTCCGGCTTCAAGCTCTTCCGCTCGGCCCTCGCGCTCCGCCCGCAGGCCGTGAGCATCGACGACACAGGGCTCTGGCTGCGCAACAGCGCTGGGCAGAACGTCATCCGCTGGGACAACCTCGCCGGGGTCGCGGTCCATTGGAGCGAGAACGACCGGGGCGTCAGGCAGTACTCGATCGAGCTGTGCCCGTCCGGCCCGATCGACCGGGACGACCCGGTCCTGTGGGGCCTGGTCCGCGACGACGAGCCCATCAGCCCCGGCCTACCGCGGCTGCGCTATCGCTTCGCGACCACGGGCGAGTACGCCAGGTACCGGGAGCCCCTGGTGGCGGAGATCCGGAAGTGCGCCCCGCACCTGTGGCGCGGCGAGATGCAGCGCGAGCCGGGCCACTGCGGTTCTCCCGACCACGAGGGACACCGGGAGCGCACCGCAGGCGCTTTGCGCTGAGGCTGCGGGGCGGTCAGGGGTAGCGCTGAGCAAGACCTTTCCGCCATCACGACCCCTCGTCACTCCCGCCGACGCATCCCCTGCGGTGTCTGCCGTGGGACCCGCGAGGCTCACCACGGCGGGCCCGCAGGGGCGGTCTGGGTGGGAGACAGGGCCCCGGGGGTCCCGGGCGCCGGGACCCTGGGGAGCGAGAGCGAGCTACTTGCCGAGGACGACGGTGTTGTTGCAGCCCTGGCTTGAGCCGAGGCTGGTGTACTGCGAGCCGGGCGAGCCCTCGCCGTTGGACCGGTTGCCCTGCAGGCCGTTCTGGAACCCGTACTGGCCCTGCACGTCGACGTTCTCTTCGGTCGTCGAGCATGTGGTGCTCTGGTTGATGAGGAGCGTCTTGCTCTCTTTCGCCTTGTCCCCCTTCGCCTTGCTCCCCTTGCCGTGGTGCTTGTGCTCGTGTCCGTGCTTTTGTTCGTGCTTCTGTTCGTGCTTCTGCTCGTGCCCGTCGGCGTAGGCGGTGCCGGTGCCGAGGAAGCCGATGGCGCCGAGGAGGACGGCCACGACAACGGTCTTGCGAGGCTTGCGCATGTCTTCTCCGAGCGTTGAAGCGGATGCGTATGCGATCCGCCACGTCATAAGGTGACGAGAGGTTAATGCGCAAATATCGGAGATCTGCTCGTCGGCACGCCGGATCGTCTGATCAGCGAGCAAGGGTGTCGGCCCCACGGTGGGCCCAAGTTCCCTGTAGGGAAAGGGCGTTAGAAAGCCGAATCCGGGGTGTAGGCATTCCGCGCAGAACCACCCGTGTGGCCGCGCCATGAGCGCGGGGTGGCCCAGGTTCTTCGTCACTGACACAGGGCGCCGACGAAACTCCCGTGCGGCGTCGCCGAGTTCGTCAGCGTTGTGGGTGGGAGATCAGTTGGGGATGTGACCTGCGGAAACGTCGACTGAAAATGCAGATATGACAAACGGTCAGCGCGACCACCAACCCGGCCACCCTCCACGCCCCGGCGCCCGGTGACTTCGCAGCCCAGGTGGATCCGGCCTTCGACCGGCCGCGGTCGGTTCTGGAGGGGGTTGGCCTTCGATACGAGTACTTGGTCCGCCTCGGCACCTTTATCGTCGACCACGACCTCGACAAGCTGCAGATCCTCGGCAAGGCGCTGCATGCCCGTTTCGGCGACGGGCTGCCGGCCCAGGCACTGAGCGACCGCGTGTGGCCTCGCTCGCGCTGCCGGGGGGGGCTCTTCGAGGCGGATGCAGTGGCCGTACGGCCGTAGCGGATCACTCGCGTACGGCATCAGCCTGATCCCGCGATGGACGGTGTCGGCCCGGTCCCGCGGCGCATGACCCGGCCACAGCGATTCGCGGTAGCGGGCGGGCTCTCGGCCCACGTCCGGCGGGTGATCAGACGGAGGCGAGCACGCTGCGACACCGGGCACGGGGCTGGCACGATGATCTCGTGGATGACCTGGCGCGCATCGCAGCAGAAACCGTGGCGTACTACCGAGCACTCGACGAGGGCGCCACCCTGCGGCACCACTTCCGTCACGCTGACGAGGAAGGCGGCCTCTGGTACATCGAAGCCGTAACCGAAAGCGGCGAGTTGATTGCCATCAAGCAAGCCGAGCTGACCTCCGCCGGCCAACTCCACCGGTACAGCTGGGAGCACCTGGAGGACGAGCACGGCGGCCTCACAGACCAAGCGATCGATCCTGACGTGGATCCGCTGGAGGCCATCCCGGCCGAAGAGTTTCGGCGCGTGTGGACCCGGTGATCGCTGGACAGCTGCTTTAGGGGAGAGGCGGCCGTCTTGTCCGCGACCTGCGACTTCTGTGGCCGAGTTGCGGGCCCCGCTCGTGCCCGCGATTGGAGCCGGTGGAACTGCAGCCCTCCGAGGCAGGGTGCGTTCGTCATGCTGTGCCAGGGTCAAGGCCCCGCTGGGGACACACGTCTGACAGCATCAAGCGCCGCCGCCCAACAACGCTGGTCCATGAACTGATAGATGCTCGTTCGATCTCACGACGATGCGGTGGGGCCGGCCGTGATCTCAGCTTGGGAAGCTGCGGCACTCTGAGGACTGTTGGCGAGCTGACCGGGAGAACCGCGTGACGGGGCCTCGTCGAGCGGGCTGCTTTCACCGTGATTCCCCGCTGTCCCCGGCCGTTCCCCGCTGCTCCCCGCCGGATCCGGCGTGCTTGTAGTGCGCGCCATGATGCACCAGCCAGCGGACTCTCCATCGAAGGCATTCCCCCATCGGGTGCCCATCAGCACACCCGTCCGGTGAACTGAAGCCTCCACATGGCTCATTCGTTCGAGCCGAACCCCTCGAAAGAGGTACGCGCAGTCAATTCTGCGATGCGTGATCAAGAACCTCAGGCGAGCCGTCCTCGCGGCCGCCCTCTTCGTCGTGCCCCTCGCGGCCCCCACGCCGGCCCACGCGCAGCACCGCCCCGCCGAGACGTACACGCTCCCGATGGCGGCCTCGGTCCACCTCATCCCCCTCGCCGCAGAGGTGCGGGACGGCTACCAGCGCACGAGCTTCAAGCACTGGAACGCCGGCCGGAACCCCACCGACGGCTGCAACACCCGAGCGGAAGTACTGCTCGCCGAAGCGGTCGAACAGCCTCAGATCCTCCCCGGCTGCAAACTCTCCGGCGGTCGCTGGTGGTCGTACTACGACGCCAGGTGGCTCACCTCGGCCTCCGCCCTGGACGTCGACCACATGGTGCCGCTGGCCGAGGCCTGGGACTCCGGAGCGTCCCAGTGGAGCGCCGAGCGGCGTGAGGCGTACGCCAACGACCTGGCCGTCACCCCCTCCCTCGTCGCCGTCTCCGCGGCCTCGAACCGCAGCAAGTCCGACCAGGACCCGGCCGAATGGCTGCCACCGGCCGTCGAGGTCACGTGCCGCTACACCTCGGAGTGGATCGCGACCAAGCTCCGCTGGGGCCTGACCGCCGACGCCGCCGAACTCGAAGCACTGACCCAGAACGCGGAAGCGTGCCCCGGCACGACCGTGACCTACGAACCCGTGCTCTAGAACGGTTGCCCCGCCCCGTCAACGGCGCGGGGCAACCAAGGACGAGTACCGGGTGGCCTTCCCTGAGTTCGCGCACTGCGACGCGTCCAAGGCGACGGTGTCGTGCGCCGTACCGAAGCCCTGACCGGCTGGTAGGACACGACGCAGACTGGGGCGGGGCGGCCGCACGCTCCCGCCCCAGCACTTCGGGCTGTCACTCCCACGCCAGGAAATCCTGAACGGCCAGCTACCCGACAAGCAGGAGGGAGTGCGGAGAACAACGGACCTACGCGGCATCGGTGATCTCCTCCTGGAGTTGGCGGATGAGCCGGATCAGGCGGTGATCAAGTGCCGGGTCGCCGAGCCGCGTTCACCGATTGGCGTCCAGCACTGCCGCGAGGCCTTCTTGCAGATCTTTGACGAAATACTCGGGAACCTCCAGCGACGGGAAATGTCCTCCGATTTCGGGTGACCTCCATCGGACGATCTGTCGGTACCGCTCCTGTGCCCAGGGGCGCGGACACTTCTCGATGTCGCGGGGATACATAGTGATTGCCGACGGGACGTCGACCCGAAGTTCGGGATCGAGCGAGTTGTGGCTTTCGTAGTAGATGCGGGCCGCCGATGCGCCGGTCCGCGTCAGCCAGTACAGGGTGACGTCGTCCAGAACGCGGTCCCTGGAAATCCTCTCGAACGGGCTGTCCTCGGTGTCCGACCACTCGGCGAACTTGTCGAGGATCCAGGCGAGAAGCCCGACCGGTGAGTCGACGAGCGAGTAGCCGATGGTCTGCGGTCGGGTCGCCTGCTGCTTCGCGTACGCCGCGCGGTGGCGCCAGAAATGGCGGGTCTCCTCGGTCCACCTGCGCTCGACCGCCGTCAGCCCGTCCGTCGTCAACCCGGGCGGCGCCTCCGCGAACAATGTGTGGATGCCGAGAACGTGCTCCGGGAACCTGCCGCCGAGAACCGTGGTGATATTTCCTCCCCAGTCGCCGCCGTGGGCTGCGAACTTGCGGTAGCCGAGCCTTCCCATGAGTTCCACCCATGCGGCCGCGATCTTTTCGGTTCCCCACCCGGTGGCGGCCGGCTTGTCGCTGTAACCAAAGCCCGGTAGCGACGGAACCACGACGTGGAACGCCGGCGCGCCCGCGTCTTTCGGATCCGCCAACTCATCCACTACATCGATGAATTCGGCAATGCTGCCCGGCCAGCCGTGCGTCAAGATCAGAGGAGTGGCGTCCGCGCGCGCGGATCGGCGGTGCAGGAAGTGGATTCCCAGATCATCAATGGTCGTGCGGAACTGGCCGATCCGGTCAAGGCGCTCTTCGAACGACCGCCAGTCGTACCCGGTGCGCCAGTAGTCCACGACATCGACGAGGTCGGCGAGAGGAACGCCCTGTTCCCACCGGCGAGGGCCGGGCGCGGCGCGATGGACCGTCTCCGCCTCCGGCAGTCGCGCCGCGGCAAGTCGCGCGCGCAGATCGTCGAGGTCGGCGTCAGTTGCGTGGGCTTCGAATGCTTGCACGTCGCTGGTTGGACGGGGCATGAGACCTCCTGGCCATCGCGGAACCGGCTAAGACGGTTCTACCCCCTTCATGCCGGCGCAACCGGCTAAGGTGGTTCCATGCGTGCTGGCTTCCCTGACTTCCGCCTCGGCAACGTGCTGGCGACCAGCTTCACGGGGACTCTGTCGGAGCGTCATGGCAACGCCGTGGAGCGCATTCCCACGCCGCACCGACTCATCGACTGGCTGGCAGTGAGCGGCCTCGCCGTGGACTCCTGCACCACTGCCCAGCTCGACCTCGCCCGGGAACTGAGGGAGTCGATTCACGCCGCCGCGACAGCGGCCGCGATCCAGGACGCTCTCCCGGCCTCTGCTGTCCAAGTCATCAATGACCGCAGCGCTCAGGGCCGGGCCGCGGCGATCCTGACGCCCGAGGGCAAGCGGCGATGGCAGCTCAGCTCGGCTTCCTGCGTGGAAGATGCCCTCGGCGTGATCGCCGCCGACGCGATCAGCATCATCGCAGGCGAACGAGACGGAAAACTGGCCTTGTGCGCATCACCAACCTGCCAAGCCGCCTTCTTCGACACCAGCCAGAGCCGCACCCGCAAATGGTGCGACATGAACACGTGCGGGAATCGTCAGAAGAAAGCCCGCTTCAATGCCAACCAGCGCAAAAACCCCAGATCAACGGAGTGATCGTTGCCTCGTGGAGGTGGACGGGTGATTCTTGCCGTGAGTTGGCCCCGGACCACGGTCGGTCCGGGGCCTTTTTGCTGGTCCCCCGACAGGATTCGAACCTGCGACACCCGCTTCAGGAGATCGGCCAGGCAATCCGTTGGTCAGGGCTGAGGCTTTCGCGTGCCGCTTTCCGTGTGGGGCTCACATCGTGGCCCGATCGAGCCTGGCCCGCCCTTAGGCGGCCGTCTGCGGCTGTCGCGCTGATACGGCCCTGACTGCTGAGCCCGAGACGAGCACTCCTGACAGAGCGATCAGGCTGGTCAGGATGTCCTGGATCTGCGCCGCCGGGACATAGACGATCACGATGACGATGAGCAGGGCTGCCCAGTCCTTCGGGCGAGCGATCGACAGTACGGAGCGGATTGGAGCCACACTCATAGCGCTACCTCCTGGTACTCAGTGTCCGCCCCAACGATCTTGCCGCCAAGCCCGATCGGCGGTGCGGGCCTCCTGCTTGAGACCCATATTGGCGCCTCTTCTGTCAGGACATATCTTGGGCGCCTCGGACAAGGCTCACGGTCCCCCGGACGGGCCATTATGCGGACGCTTTCCTGCAATCCTTTTGCTCCTCAGATGTCCACGCGGCTGGTAGACGCCTGGATTGCCAAGTCGTTCGATGTGGATATCCATTTGCTTGCCTCAAATGGATTGACCTTCACGTCACGCTCTCGTCGCTGACGGACAAGCTCGGCAGAAGTTACTCCGTGGCCGTTCCGCTAAGCGACTTCGAGCGCGGCGATCACGGCCGCCTGGTCACCGTTGGACGACCGCGAGGGGGAGGGCGGATCGGCGCGAGGTGCTGGCGAGATCAGCCCAGCCGAGTGCCGGCTTGTCGTCTCGGCCCTTTGTGTACTCGCCCCCGTGCCACTCCGTGGCCAGACGGGAGCTGGGTGGTGCCTTCAAGGCTGGAAGCGAATAGGTGAGCCGCGCCGTCGGCTGAGACGCGGACTGCCGTAAAGCTCCGCCGTCAAAAAGGCCCCGGACCATGGTCGGTCCGGGGCCTCTTGGTCGGTGCCCCCGGCAGGATTCGAACCTGCGACACCCGCTTTAGGAGTTTTCCTTGGGCGGGGCTGTGACCTGCGGAAACGTTGACTGTGGGGCGCCTGGCCTGGGAAAATACCCCTCCGTAGTTCTCACGTGTTCGCGGGGTTTCCCGGCCTCATGTGTGCTGAATCCGTTCCGCAGGCCAGCCCATTCTCGACCACTGCCGTCATCGTCGCCACAGCACCTTTGCTCTTCTGTCCCCGCGCGACTCCCGAGACCCTCCGCCTGGTCCCCCGCATGGCCAGTCGGATCAAAGCCGCAGGTGACCGACTACCAGGCGTTCGACTGACTACCGCTCAGGGTTCGTTCGGCTCAGAGCCACGGTGCTCCGCGCCGCTTGGGCGGCGGCCATTACCTAGGAAGACTGTCTGCCACGCAGCGGGACCTCCCGGATCAGCCAGGACACCGCGAACGTCACGGCGCACAGTGCTGCCGTGCCGAGCGCGACACCGTGCAGTCCGTCGACGACGCCGGCCCGGAAGGCGTCTTGGACCGGGTTCGGCAGGTCACGCAGCAGCGCGGGCGTGAGCTCCCCGCCGGTCAGTCGCTGCCCGTCGGCGCCGAGCCGGTCCGTGACGGTGGCGGCGAGACGGTTCGTGTAGACGGAGCCGAGGATCGCGACGCCGAGCGAGCCGCCGATGGTGCGCAGCAGTGTCTGGGTGCCGCTGGCCGCGCCCATGTCGCGTGGTTCGGCGCTGTTCATCGTGATCAGCATCGTCGGCTGCATCAGGCAGCCGATCCCCACGCCGAGCACGAACGTCAGGCCGGAGGCCAGACTCGCGGTCGTGCCGGTGCGGAGCGTCAGCAGGGCCAGGGCACCCACCGTGGCCAGCGCGCCGCCCACGATCGGGTAGCCGCGGTAGTGGCCGCCGTCGCTCACCCGCCGCCCGATGGCGAGCTGTGCGCCGATCATGCCGAGCATCAGCGGGATGAGCAGCAGGCCGCTCTCCGTGGACGACATGTCCTGCACGAACTGCATGTACTGCGGCATATAGCTCGCGGCCGCCAGCATGGCCGCACCCGTGACGAAGCTCAGGACCTGCGCCACCGTGAAGTTGCGGTCGCGGAACAGCCGGGGCGGGATCACCGGCTCCGGGGCGCGCCGCTCCACGCGCACGAAGGCGGCGAGCGTGGCCAAGAACACCAGGCCGAGCCCGATGATCTGCGGTGATGTCCAGGCGTACGTCGTCCCTGCCCAGCTCGCGAGCAGTGTCAGGGCGAGGATCGCGATGGTCAGCAGTCCCGCGCCGGCGAGGTCGATCCGCGCCTTGACGCGTTCGCCGCGCAGCCGCACCCCGAAGCCGATGAGGGCGAGCGCCACGGCGCCGACCGGCACATTGACGTAGAACACCCATCGCCAGTCCCACTGGTCAGTGAGGAAGCCGCCGATCAGCGGGCCGCCGATCGTCGCGGCAGGTAGCAGCACCCCGATCAGTGACTGGGCGCGCCCGGCCTCCGCCGGAGCGAGCAGCGTCCCGATGAGCGAGAGAGCCCCCACGAACAGGCCGCCCGCGCCGATGCCCTGCAGCGCCCGGAAGGCGATCAACTGCCCCATGTCCTGGGCAAGTCCGCACAGCACGGAACCGACGAGGAAGACCGTGATGGATGTGAGGTAGCTGCCCTTGCGGCCGTACAGATCGCCGAGCTTGCCCCATATCGGTGTGGAGACGGCCATCGTGAGCAGATAGGCGGTGAGGACCCAGGAAAGCTGGTCGAGACCGCCCAGGTCGCCGACGATGGTGGGCAGTGCGGTGCCGACGATGGTGCCGTCGAGCGTGGCGAGCACGATGCCGAGCAGCAGGCCGAGGATGACGACCCGGGAAGGCGGGGCATCGGTCTCGTCCGGCGTGGTGGTTCCGCGCGGCTTCTCGCCCGTACGTTGCTTCATGGAGTCCCCCTACGGTTCTGGCGCCGACTCAGGCGACGTACGAACGAAGGGCCTTGGCGTCGCGCAAGGCGTGGCCCCACCAGGCCAACTGATCGAGCAGCGCCTTCCCGGCGGTGTCGGCGGCCGGGTCCTTGGCAGCACCGGAGTCGTCGAATCGGCTCCAGGCTTCGTGGAAGCTGACCGTGTTGCGGATGGTCGTGGCATTCAACTCGGCCATGACGACCCGCAGATGCTCCACCGCGCGCAGACCGCCCGACAGGCCCCCGTACGAGACGAACGCGACCGGCTTGCCGTGCCACTGCTCGTTGTGCCAGTCAATGGCGTTCTTAAGGGGTGCCGGATAGCTGTGGTTGTACTCGGGCGTGACGAACACGAACGCATCGGCGGCGGCGAGCCGCGGCGTCACGAGGGTGAGCGCCTCCTCGGTGCCGGGCGGCGGCTGCTGGCCGAAGGCCGGGAACACCGTCGGCAGCGGGGTCTCCGCAAGGTCGATGACATCGGCTCGCATGTCGCGTCGCTGCTTGAGGTGGCCGCTGAGCCACTTCGTCACGACGGGCCCGAAGCGGCCCTCGCGGGTGGAGCCGACGAGTACGGCGACGCGGAGCGGCTCGGTGGTGGCAGACATGGAAGACCCCCTGGTTGTGTACGTCGTATCTGAATGAGTACAACGTACACATGGATGTGTACGGCGTCTACCCGGGATACGCTGTACGCGACGTCGACGGAGAGGATTCGTGCCATGGCGGCTCGGAAGCAGGATGAGAGCAAGGTCGCGGAGCCCTCTCTCTGGGAGCGCATGGAGCGGCCCGCCCCCGCGCCCCGAGCCTCACTGAGCCTGGAGCGGATCGCCGCCGCCGCAGTCGAGATCGCCGACGAGGAAGGCGCCGCCGCCGTCACCATGCGCCGTCTCGCCACGAAGCTCGGCGTCGCCCCCATGGCGGCCTACCGTCATGTGGCGGGCAAGGACGACCTCTGGGCGCTCATGATCGACCGGGTCTCCCGGCAGCTGGCTGCGCCGGACGACGCGGCGGGCTGGCGGGAGGTGCTGCGCTCCTTCGCCCTGCAGACACGGGAGTTGATGCTGGCGCACCCCTGGATGGGATCCATTCCGCTGATCTCGCTCACGCCGTCGCGGATGGCCGTGGCCGAACGGCAGTTGGCGGCGCTCGCCGCGTGCGACCTGGATGCCGACTCGATGATGGCTGCCTTCCGGGCCGTCAACACCTACGTGCACGGCTCGACCCAGGCCGAGATCGTCCTGCGCGAGTACCAGGAGCGGCACGGCTGGGCCGGCGGTGACGAGACCCGCCAGGCGCTCGCTCCGCAGATGAACTACCTGATGAGCACGGGCCGTTACCCGGCCTACGAGCGTTACGCCGTGGGGGCGGCGCGCAAGGACGACCACACTTGGGCGTTCGAGTTCGGCCTCGACTGCGTGCTCGACGGCATCGCGGATCGCCTCGGCATCTGAACTTCCCGGCGCCCGGCGAAGGGGATCCGACGGAGGTCCACCGCATGCTGTTCTCTCACCTCTATCCGCCCTACCGGGAGTAGACCTGGCGCCGGTGAGTGCTCACCCAGTACCCGTGCGGTGGTCGTGCGGCCGCAGCGACAGCTGGGTGATGTAGTCCATAAAGCGCATGTCCACCGAATGCGCCTCAGCTGGAGCTGGCCTGGTGCGCACGGTTGGGCTCATCGGCAGCAGCCCGGCGCATCGACACCGGACTGGGTTCGTTCGGGGCTTCACGCCAGGCAGGCACGGACAGGTGAGTGGCCACCGCGGACGCCGCAGCCGCAGAACGAGACACACCTTCCAGGAGCGCCGGAACGTGGATGGGTGTAGCTCTTCGTGAAATGGCTTCTCGTGTGTCAGGTCCAGGCGTCGAGGAGGTCCTCGGGCGTGAGGGTGGGGATCCCTTCGACGGTGCTGCCGCTGCGGGTGACGGCGAGCAGGGGGGTGTCGTCGTCGGCGCCGGGGAGTTGGGAGCGGTGGGTGAAGAGGCGGGAGAGGTCGCGTTGGTCGAAGGGTTTGTTTTCCAGCCACTTGACCGATCCGGCGAAGGTGATCTTCTTGGCGATGGGGGAGCGGTCGGCTCCGACGAGGTCGATTTCGGGGTCGTTGGTGCGGGTCCAGTAGCCGCCGACGGCGTTGGTGCCTTCGGGGAGGCGGTCGTCGGCCAGGCGCCAGAGGGCTTCGCGGATGACGGGTTCGATGGCCCGGCCGCGCCAGGATGTCCAGCTGGTACGGATTGAGTCGAGGACGCGGTCGCCGCGGCCTCGTTCGACGGCGGGGATGCCGGGGCCGATGAAGGAGAGCCAGAAGCGCAGGTAGGGGTCGTCGATGCGGTAGCGGGTCTCGCGGCTGGGTTTGGTGGACAGGGGCAGGTCGGCGGCGACCATGCGGCGCGTGGTGAGGAGTTCGAGGGAGCGTTTGACGGAGCCGGGGTTGAGGCCGCCGGCGGCACGGCCGATCAGGGTGAAGGTGCGTTCACCGTGGCCGATGGCACCGAGAACGGTGCGGGCTTGCGCCTCGGTGGGGAATTCGGCGGCCAGGGTGCGCTCACCGCTGACGAGCAGGGCTGAGGTGGGCTTGCGCAGCGCGGACGCGAGGTAGTCCCACAGCCCGGCGCCGTGCGGCCACTCTTCAAGGATCAGTGGGAGTCCGCCGGAGATGAGGTAGGCGTCGAAGGCGTCGGCGGCGGGGAGGTCGAGCATGGTGGCGACCTCGGCTGGGTTCAGCGGGGGGACGATCATTTCGGTGCCGCGCTGGTAGAAGGGCCGTCCGTAGGTGTTGAGCTGTTCCATCATGGCGACGTCGGAGCCGATGAGGATGAGCAGAACCGGCAGTTTGGACAGCGTCCGGTCGAAGGCCTTCTGCAGGGCACCCTCGAAGCTGGGGTCCTCGCGTACGAGGTAGGGCATCTCGTCGAGGACCACGACGCTGGGTGCATCGGTGGGGAGGGCGCTCGCGAGCAGACTCAGGGCGCCGTCCCAGGTCTGAGGGGCGGTGAAGTCCGCGAAGTGGCCCGCGTCGGGCAGGCTGGAGGTGCTCACTTCGGCGGCAAAGCCCGCCAGGTCTTCTTCTTTTGAGCCGCCGACGGCGGTGAAGAAGACGTGCGGTAGTCCGGCGCGCTCGAGGAACTCCTCCACCAGTCGGGACTTGCCGACGCGGCGGCGTCCGCGGATCAGCACTGCACGCCCGGGGCGTCCGCTGCGCCCGCCCGTCTTCACTGGTTGTAGCAGGTCATCCAGGAGACCGAGTTCTGTTCGGCGGCCGATAAATCCGTTCATGACGCACCGCCTCGCACGAGTTGGGCAGGAAAGTTTCCTTGATGAAACTTTCATTGATGCAAGTCTAGCGGATGGAGCCTTGTGAATCTCTGAATGGCCTCACTTGTCCTTACCGGGTCGGAAACGGTGGCGACCGCTCATTCGGGATCGCGCCTCCGCTTTGAACCCCGGAGGTGGACTTCCTGTTGCGGCGGAGTGCACTGCCGGTCCCCGCCGTGCCCCTCGTGGCCCCGAACGGACAAGATCGTGTGGGGATGTGGCATCCATGTGGCATTCGATCATGAAAGCGGCCCCCCGTTCGAATAGAACGAGGGGCCGTCAGCCCTCTGACCTGCTATGCAAGTTGTGCCCCCGGCAGGATTCGAACCTGCGACACCCGCTTTAGGAGTGGGATTGGATCCTTGCCGGGGGGTGCCTGGCGCTGCCGCGCGGTGCTGTTTCCCCTGGTCAGAGCCGCGCGGCGAGCCACTTGATCCGGCTCATGCAGCCCTGTGTCGGGCAGTCCGCTCACGCATCGCTCACGCGCTGTTGGCTGTCAAGCAGCGCCTGGTCAGACCTGCCCGAGGTCGATCTCTACCGGGAACGGGGCCACTACCTTGAGGACGCCGGTGAACACGGCTCCGTCCCGGTAGGTCTGCGTCGCGGGGTTGAGAACGTAGGTGTACGCGAGAGGAACGCCTGTCGCGGCCTGCTCGATCCGCCAGTAGAAGTCGATGCCTGCCTTGGCGTACTGGTCGCCTTCACGATCCGGTCGGTGGTCTCCGAGCCCGGCGACACCACCTCCGCGACCAGCAGCACGTGCTCAGGACGGGTGGGGGTGATGTCGATCGTGTCTGCGCGGTAGACGACGACGTCCGGGCGGCGATTGGTGAGCGGGAGGTCCTGAAGCCGGACGTCGAAGTCCGTGTCGGCGTTCCACTCCGTGCCCGCCGCGGCATCCAGGGCGTTCGCCACAATCCGGGCCAGCCGGTTGTGCCGCTTGGACGCCCTCGGACTCACGACGACCATCCCGTCCACGATCTCGATGCCGGCGCACTGCTCCTCGGACCAGGACTCGTACTCCTCGGCCGTGATCTGTTCATGCATCCACGCCGGGGCCACCATCTCGGCCGTCATGAAGCACCTCCGGGACACTGTGCTGCGGGCCCGATCCCGCTGGATTCAGCGTACTGTCTGCCATCCGTCCGGAATGCGTGTCCCGCTCGCGCATCCCCCCCGTCGGCCGCCATCCGACCAGCGCGCCCACGGCCAGAGTGAGGAACCGGCGCGGTGGCCTCGTCACCAGGGGACCGGAACAGGTCAGCGGCACCGCTGACACAGTGAGACAACCGCCGCGGTACGGCCGGCGAGGATACGGCGCGGCGGGGACCTTGTCCCGTTCGGTAAGCGTCTGCTGCCCGAGGCGGATCGGGCGATCGCAGGGGCCGCCGCCCGGCTTGCACCGCACGCTGGCGCCCCCTCTGAGAACGCCGCGACCCAGACGGAGCCGAAGCGCGCCGGTGACTATGTGCCCGGCCCTGAGTCCGTGCCGGATGGCGCCGATCCGTTGGGCGCCATTGGGGAGATCAACTCCCCGCCCGCTCACGCAAACGGCCCCGGACGAGGAGTCCGAGGCCGAATAGAGCGCCTCCCTGGGGAAGAAACCGCAGGTCAGCGGCGTAACGCGTTTGTGCCCCCGGCAGGATTCGAACCTGCGACACCCGCTTTAGGAGTTTTCCCTGGGCGGGACCTTGACCTGTGCAAACGTCGACTGTGTGGTGCCTGGCCTGGGTAGACACCCCTCCGTAGTTCTCACGTGTTCGCGGGGTTTCCCGGCTTGTGTGCTGAATCCGTCCTGGGGGCAGCCCGGGATGCGGCCACCGGCCCGCCCTGTACGGCAGATGTAAGAAGTCCTGCCACCACTCGTGCAGTGAGTGGGCGTGCTCAGGCGCTGGGGTGGCGGGTGAGCACGGCCGGGCGAGGCCGCTGATGCGGGTGGTGCGGCACCGCGACTGGCGTAGCAGCCTGGCGGGTCTTGAGGAAGGCCATGCGTGTTCGCGGAGCGTCCGGGGCCGGGGTGAGCGCATAGGATCTCGACGGCCTCTGCCCCATGCCGCCGGACCGGTGCCGCCCCTGCGACGTCGAAACCCACGGCGAGACGGACATAGGTGTCCGCACCACAGACGGGTACTACAACTGGGGCCTCCCGCGCATTCCCCTGATGGCAGACTTCTGCCCTGCCGCACCGGCGCGACCGACGTCCGGGGCAGGGAGGTGGGGCTTGTGCGCGGGCGGGTGCATGACGTGGTGTGGGGGACCGTACGGGTGGTGCTGGCCATCGTGCTGCTCGGGGCGGTGTGGCAGCTGGCGCAGAGCGCGGAGCGCGGCCGCGCCGACGACCTCGGCTTCCCGCGCCTGGAGATACGCGACGCCGAAGGGCGGGACACGGGCCGTCTGAAGGTGTGCGGGGACCGGTACCGGGGGCCCTTCTGTCTGCGGGCGGAGCAGGTGGTGGTGGACGACGTCCTACGGAAGCGGAACACCAGGAGTGGCGGCCGCTACCTGTTCGAGTTCGGCCGGTCCGGCGGGCGGCCGCTGGCGCTCGCGCTGCACGTCGCCTACGGAGCCGAGGACGTTGTCGAAGCCGCCGGCGGGCGCGGTGAGGCGACCCTGTATTGGTGGCGCGGTTCGGTGCGGCTGCTGGAGGTGTCGGCGGGCGGAGAAGCGTGGACGATCCGCACAGCGCACTACCCGGGCCGGGAGTTCACGCCGCCCGCCGCGTTCGGGGCGGCCGTCGCCGGACTGGGCGCGGCGGCTCTGTGGGCGGGGCTGTGGCGGATCGTGTGTGGGGGCGCATCCCGGCTGAACTGGCCGTGGCAGACGGCGGCGCCGGGTGTGGCCCTCACTATGGCGGGGCTGGGCGGGGCCCTGGGGGCGTTGTTCGCAGAACCCTCACCGCGCACGATGGCGTGGACCGCGGGTTTCGTGGGCGCGGTGAGCGCGGTGGCCATGGCCTGCTGGGCGCACCGGAGGATACGGCGCAGGCTGCCGGCGCTGGAGTGGATGGAGCCCTTCGTGCCGGTGACCGAGCACCGCTTCCCGGGTGCCGTCTGGGGGCCGGGCCCGTGGAAGGCGCTGTCGGCGGGGTGGCTGCGGACGGGCCCGCAGGGGCTCGCTGCCGTGCCCGGACCGGCCACGGGCGGCACCTTCGGGGTGCAGCCGTTCCCCGGGGCGCTGCGGCTCGTCCGGGTGCGGCCGCCGCACCGGGACGACCCACTGCGGATGCGGTTCGGCTACCAGCGTAGGGACGGGTCGGCCGGGGCGCAGGAGGCGCAGTTCCCGCTCGTCGCCGAGTGCGAGTCCGTGGGCGGACCGGTGCCGGGGGCGCGGGTGCTGATCGGCGCGGGCGGCGAGAACCTGCCGTACGTGCTCGGGATACTGTGTGCCGCCGCGCCGTCCACACCTTCCGCGCCGCCCGACGACGGCCGGGGCTCGTCGCGCAACGGCAGTGCGGTGAGCTAGGTGTATTGCACTGTGAGGATGATGCCGATCGTGTCTGCGCGGTATACGACGACGTCCGGGCGGCGATTGGTGAGCGGGACGTCCTGAAGCCGGACGTCGAAGCCCGTGTCGGCGTTCCACTCCGGTCCCGCGGCGGCGTCCAGGGCGTTCGCCCGAATCAGGGCCGGCCGGTTGCGCGGCTTGGACGCACTCGGAGCGCCGAACGGCGGTTGGAATTGACGGTTCCGGCGTCAACGGATCGGGCCCACGCTCCGCATGCTCCTCACGCGACGGGTGTGTCTGTGGCCCTCCCGCCAGGACCAGGGCTGTGCTCTTCGGCCCGCGAGATCTGCAGGAGCCCGGCATGGCAGGTGCACGCCGAGAGGTTCGGTCCGGCCTGACCCCGGGCCAGGTTCCGTCAGGGACAGGTGCCGTTGAAGATGTCCTCGTGGCTGCGGTAGATCCCGGCCGCCTTCGTGCCGGAGGCCGGTTTCGGGTACTCGATGACGGGCACGGGCTTGCAGACCGCCCACTTCCGTGTGTCCGGAGAGTCGTCGAAGCCGAAGGTGCCGCTGGCTCCGCGTACGCAGTTGACGCAACTCGCCCCGGACTGGGTGCCGAGGATGTTCATGTTGATCACGGTGTTGTAGACGTCGTCATGCTTCGGCAGGATCGGGGCACTGCTGGTCTCTGCCTCTCCTTCCGTCCCCATCCTCTCGCCGTTGATGTCGTCGTACGCTCGGCCGGTGGCCTGGGAGAGCACGGTGAAGGCGTCGTAGTACATGACCGCGTAGCCGTCGTCCAGGGGCTTGTTCCCCCATGGCTGCTTGTCTGCCGCATCGTTTCGCAGCTTCGCCCGCAGCTTCTCGAACTGCTTCAGGAAGCCGCGAGGCCCGGCCGCGAGCTTCTCGTTCCCCGCCCAGGACCGGGTGTCGACGGAGGCGGCGTCCACAAGGGTGATCCGGGCCTCCCGCAGCTGCTCGGTGACGTCCGCCGTGGTGGTCTCGGGAGCCATGCCTATTCCCACCTTCAGGATGCGCGTCGGCTTCCCGTGGTCGCAGGAGGGTTCATTCGCCAGCCGGTCCACCAGATGGGGCAGATCGTGATCGCGTCCCGCGAAGAAGACCGTGTCTGCTTCGGTCAGACAGATACTGCGGGCGGCGTCGGAGAAGCGCTGCGGGACGCCCTCGTCGTCGCCGGTCAGTCCCAGATAGGACGCCTGCCGCTGCTTCAGCCCGTACTCCTTGCCGAAGTGCGCGAGGAAGACCTCCCGCAGGTCGGCGGAGTAGCTGTCCTGCTCTCGCCGGTCCGAGACGAGGAAGCCCGTACCGTGCCCCGGGTTCTTGTCGAGGTACTCCCGCAGCGCCTCGGCGAAGAGGTCGTTCGACGGGGACGTCTTGAAGAGGTACCCGGCCTCCATGGTGGTCGAGGTGAGGATGGGGCCGATCGTCGGGATCCGGTGAGCGGAGAGGGCGTGGGCCGCATCGAGCGTGTCCGGAGTGCTGCTCGGCATGCCGAACACGCCCACCAGCGGCGCCTTGTCGTCGGTCATCCCGGCGAGCCGGTCGACGACGGGCGCCCACTCGTCCAGGTCCTTCCCGTCGTTGGCCAGCAGCAGCTGGTAGCGCGGCCCCGCCTGCTCGTTGGCCCGCAGCTGGGCGGCGTGGGCACCCGCCAGTGCGCGGGCGATCTGCTCCGTACTCATGGTGCTGGTGGCATCGGTGGTGAACGGCATCATGAGGGCGATCCGCACGTAGGGGATGCTGGCCTGCCCGTTCTCCGGGTCCGTCCAGCTCTTCTCCACCCGGGCGTTCTCGTCCGCCACGGCGCGTATCAGGCCCTCCAGCTCCGGATCGCCCGGCAGAACTCCGGCGGTCACGCCCACGCACTCGTCCCCCGCTGCCTCCAGGCCGCCGCCGCACTCCTCGGGCAGCAGTTGTACGACCACGAAGGCGATCGCCGCGAGCAGGGCGACGCCCACCGCGAGGACGAGTGCCTTGTCGGCCGGTCCCAGAGCACGGTTCCTGAAGCGGTTCAGCACAGTCCTCACTCCTCGTCTCGGGCAGAGCCGTACTTCGGATAGGGCCTTCGCTCGCGTGCCGCGGCCGGCCAGGCCCGAGCGGCCTCGTTGAGCACGGCGCGCCCAGAGGGATGCCGCATCGACAGGAACGCCAGCTCGGAGCCGAGGTCGTCACACAGGTCGGGCAGGGGTTCCGCGTAGGTCTCGGAGAGGTACCAGAGCGTGTGCAGCAGCCTGTTGACGGACCTGCGTACGTCGTCGGTCTCGGCGTAGCGGTGGTCATGGGCGCCGCGGGCGATCTCGGCGCGCTCGTCGGTCCATCCGTCCGACGGGGGCCGGGGGGCCTCGGCGGCGTACCGGAGCGTGTTCAGCCAGCGGCCGGCCTCCCAGGTGCCGAAGGACTCGGTCAGCGCGCTCACCACCGGATCCGCGCCCTCGGCCGCCAGGGTGTGCCGGAGCACGTCGGGCTCGTGCCCGGCTCCCCGCGCCGCGTGGTGCTCGCGCAGGAGAGCGTGCAGATCCTCCCAGCGCCGTCCCGGCGGGGCTGCCGCGGAGGTCGTACGGGCCTCATGGAGCAGCAGGGCGCGCAGGAACGGGTCGGAGACGAAACCTGTGGCGGGGGCGGCGCCGTCCGTCCCGGCCGTCCAGTGCTCCTCCTCCAGGTACTGGGCGGCGGACGAGAGCCCGGCGCCCGGGAAGCCGCCACCGGCCGGTGCGGACGCCGGCGCCAGCGCCTGTGCGGCCTCCCGGTCGCGGGCCAGGGAGAGCGGTATCAGATGGGCGCGCAGCTGGGGCTGCGGAATCAGCTGCTCCAGCAGCACTTCGGCGACCGGTCGTCCCTCCTCGGCCGGCAGGTCGAGCAACTCCTCCGGCGCGACGGCGCGTTGTCCACTGGCGCGTACGACCGCCTCGCACAGCATCGTGCTGCCCTGCGGGTGCCCCTGGGTCAGGGCGTGCAGTGCCGATGGCAGATGGCGGTGGAGTGGACCCTCGGCCGGGTCGAGCATCAGCAACAGGTGGTCGTGGGTCAGCGGTGCCAAGGGGATCACGAGCAGTCCCGCCGACGGCGAGCCGGGGACGGCGCGCTCCCAGCCGGAGGCGTGGATCAGCTCGGGCAGTTCGCGGCGCGTCGCGTCCGGGTAGAGGTCCGCGCCGTCACCCAGCCGGGTCGCGACGACGACCAGCGGGTCACGGGTGCCGGACTCGGGCGCGGCACGGTGTTCGAGCAGCAGGCCGAGCACGCGCTGTCCGGCGGCGGTGTGCACGTTGTCCAGCAGGACCAGGGGGCGCGGTGTTCGGTTGATCCGCTGCCACCGGCCGTGGGCGTCGGTGAGGTCTTCGAGGAACGCGGCGATCAGGGTGCGTTCGACCGCGTGCTGGAAGTCGCCGCCCTGGTGGAAGCGCAGGCTCAGCCGGATCAGGGCGGCTTCACCGTCCTCGGAGCCCGGGAAACGGCTCTGGTACCACTGGTGCACAGACCGTTCGGCACGGCTACGGGTGTGCCGGCTGAAGTACTGCTGGACGACCGCCTCGGTGACCGGAGCCAGGTCGTGTTGGCGCCGGTCCGGGTCGGCGAGGCGCTCGCTGACGTCGTACGTCCATTGGCTGCCGTCCGCGTCGGCCGTGCCCTTTTCGAGACCGCAGGCCACGAGGAGGCGTGCGAACCGGTCGCGGGCCAGCGACTGTTCGACCTCGCTGCCGCGGTGCCAGCTGGACACGGCGAACAGTCCCGGCAGCAGACGGGAGAACCGGAGCCGTCCGGCACCCGGGACCATGGGCGCCAGCCGGCACACCAACTGCTCCAGGATCTCCACCACGGCCGACGTGTTGGCCGCCGTGGAACCGGACCACCGCCCCTGCTCGACCTGGGCGGCATCAACCCTGCCGAGCGGAACGCGCCCGCGGTAGGCCTCTTCCAGGGAGTCCAGGACCGCTGTCCTGCCCATGCCGTGGCGGCCGGTCAGCAGCGTCACGGGAAGGTCGCCGCGGTGTTCCTGGGAGACGAGTTCCCGTCGGTCGGCTGCCAGGCCGACCAGACGGGGCACCAACGCGCGCAGGATGGAGTCACGTGCGTACAAGGGCATCGCCCTTCCCCCGTTCTGTCACCGTCTCCGGCTGCCGTCGTCCTTCTCCGTGCTCCGAGTGGCTCAGCTTCCGAGCAGCCTCCCCAGCGCCTGGCCGACAGCGTCCAGCAGGAACTGCCTGCCGACCGTGTCGGGGGCGGCACCCAGTAGGCGTCGCATCCCCTCCATCAGCCCGCGTTGCCGGTCCGGCCCAGGGTTACCGTCGCTGTCGCCGCCGCGCGACAGGGCATCCGCGCTGCGCAGCAGGGCCGCGCGGGACTCCGGTTCGAGGTCCAGTCCCGGTGCCAGCTCCGCGATGAGCCGGGCGAGGTCGGCGGGTGCCAGCGCGGTGTGCACCTCGATGCTGTTGTGCACGCTGTTGTCGGAGTCGCCCTGGGTGATGTGCCCGATCGTCTCGGCCTCTATATGGGTGTGCTGGGCGGGCCGACGGCGCTCGCGCTGCTGTGCCACGTACGCGACGATGTCGGAGGAGCCGCTGAGCACGGCGTTCACGCCCTGCGAGGTGAGGGCCACGTGTGAGCCGACGTCGTTGTGGAACGGCGGCCCCTCACAGGTGATCAGGCCCTCCTCGGCCAGATAGGTGAGGGCCCGGGCGACCTCGCTCCGGGAGAGGGGTTCACCGAGGAAGAAGACGTCCGGCGAATCGAGGAATCCGCTGATCCGCAGCGGCCGCCGGTCCGGGTTGGCGTGAATCCAGTGCAGTACGGCGCGTGCCGCGTGACGGCCCCGCTGGACCGAGTTCGCGCGCAGGGCCTGCAGCCGACGAGCCCGCTCCGCCCCGGCGGTCCGGAGCGTCACCACGGGAGCACCCGTGTCCGTGCCGTGTCCGCCGTGGGAGCTGATCAGCTCCTCGGCGCTGAGGTGGCCGACGATGGCCTGGACCGCGCTCATGGGAATGCTCTGCAGAGAGCCGAACTCCGCGCAGGAGATCTGGTGGCCCAGCTCCCCCTCCGCCCTGTCCCAGATCCACAGCAGGAGGCGGGGACCGTACCTCTCGACGTACGCGGCGAAGTCGCCGTGGTCCCTGAACGCGGGCACTGAGGCTGACAATGACGGATCCTGTTCGTCTTCTCGCACCGACGGCTCAGCTGCGGCACCTACCCTGCTTTCACTCCTGTAATCAGGTCGATTCACCTGACGCAGAGGTACAACACCAGCTGAATCACCCCAAGTTGGCCATGCGCGTGTGGGGCGGTCCTGGTCGGGAGCCGTCAAACCGTCAGAGCCATACGCCGGGAGTGAGGTGCGGGCGGCGTCTCGTCAGACCTTCTCGACTCGTACGGAGCGCCCTGCGAGGAGTTGCTTCATGTCGCCGGTGCCGGAGGTGAAGGCGGCTGCCTCAGCGCGAAGACCCGGTCCAGCCTGTTCTGACCGACCGCATGACGCACGCCGACGAACCAAGTGGGCCCTGTCCACGCCTGATACCGATCCTCCCCGGGGGAGAAACCCCAGTTCAGCGGCTTATCACGTTGCGTCCCCAGACAGGATTCGAACCTGTGACACCCGCTTCAGAAGTTTTCGGACCGCAGGGTCGGCGGCGGGGAGGTGCTCGTGGGCGAGTCCAGCACGCGCCTGGGACCTTGAGGTCAGGGCTGGGTGGTGTCCACGATGAAGCGGCGACTGAGACTGATCTCGCGCGAGAGCAGGCCCGGGTCGGTGGTCACCGTCAGTTCGTACTCCCCGTCCCGCAACGCCCCCACATCGAGCACCCGGTGGTTTGCGACCCACAGAGTGGGGACGATCTCGCCGTTCAGTCTGACCTCGATATTGCGCAGCGCCTCATTGCGCAGCGTCTCGTCGTCGTTGCGATCGACCACGTCCACTGTGAGCGTGGCCTCGGAGAGCGCGGCGGCGTTCAGTACGCCGCTGCTGGGGATGCCGCGTATCCGGAGCTCCGGCTGGTTCACCGCGTTGGCCACCGCAATGCCGCCGATCGCCAGGGCGGCGGCGACAGCGGCAACCAGAAGTGTGATGAGCACCCTGCGCAGGAACCGCGCTCGCACAGGGTCCGACGTCTTCAGAGCCAGCCGCATGGACACAACCTTCGAGGAATTTGCTCCTGTGGGCCGTCGGCGCCGCCTCTTCGTCCCGCCCATGGCCTTGCATCAGCCTCCTGCACCGGCCCGAGGACAGGGCCCGAGGACACGGACTCGGACTCGCGGGTGTCCGGCGACCCTGATGGTGCCACCTCAACCGTCACGGAATCCAGTTCGCCCTCACCCTCTCCTGGATGAATGAGTCCGAATGTTCTCGGGTGCGCTTGGCTTAGGGGAAATGCTCTTTGTCTCCCAGCGGCTTCCTCGCCCGGTGGGCCTGCCGTCGAACCGGGATCGCGGGAACGGTCGCGTAGTGCCTGCCCGGTACACGGTGTGGGTGCAAGCTCCGGCCCATGTAAGGCCGGTTGACGGCGTCCTCTACGGCGACGTCCCCACCACACGGCTTCCGGCGCCGATCGAGCGGGAGATCCTTGGGTCCCGCAGGCCGGCGGGCTGGGTGCTGCGGAACCTGGACGCCCGGCGCGGGCCCGGCCCCGGGTCCTGCATGCCCCGGACTGCGAGGAGGCTCCGCAGGGCGTGCCCGTACCGAAGGTGGTTCCCGCGCGATCAGCCGTCAGCGCCTCATGTCCCGACAGACCGAGCCTCGTGCGCCCTCACTTGCGTCAGGATCAACTCCCCGTCGCTCACGCAAACGGCCCCGGACGACGAGTCCGAGGCCGAACGAAACGCCTCCCTGGCAGAGAAACCCCAGGTCAGCGGCACAATGCGTTGTGCCCCCGGCAGGATTCGAACCTGCGACACCCGCTTTAGGAGTTTTCTCTGATCAAGGTCGTGACCTGGGAAAACTCCGCCACGACCGCGTTCGACCTGGAGAAACATGTCTCGGTGGTTTTTGCAGGTTCCCAGGGTTTCCCGGCCTCATGTGTGCTGAATCCGTTCCGGGCCGACTGCAGGGGGGGGCGACCTCGTGCCACAGGTTGCGGGCGCGCGCGGCGTGGCCAGGGGGAGGTACAAGACGCGGAGGAGTACGCGCGCGTGTGTGTGGTGGATCATCATCCCGTTCACGGGGCTCCAGTTGCCGTGCTGGTCGCGGTTGTGGGTGCGCCAGGATCCGTGTTCGGCAACGCCAAGTCGTGCGTTCTTGAGAACGGACAGGAACTTGTCCGCGGACAGAGGGGTGGCCACCTTCGCTTCACCTTCACCCGGTGCGTCAGGGGCGGTCGGCCGTGCCCGGGGGCGCCGGACCGGTCCCTCGAGGACGAAGGGCACTTCGCTGCCGGCGGAGGGCCGTCCTGACAGCGGCCGGAGTCTAACGGCTCCCTGCGGCTTACCTACCTCGTCGGATCTGCTGCCAGGAGGGCCAAAAACAGGAGATGGCAGGACGAAGGTCCACAAGGCCGAGTACGTTCGACTCGGCCCGCTGGCTGCCGGACGGCATAGGGGTTACGCCGGCCGTCTCTCGCTCTCGCGACAGGAGTCGTTGCCCCATGACCTACCGGTTCAACCCGCCGCCCACCTGGCCCGCCCCGCCGGAGGGGTGGAGCCCGCCACCGGGCTGGGAACCGGATCCCGCATGGCCCACACCCCCAGGCTGGCAGATCTGGATCCCGGAAGGGGCCGCGCCGCAGCCGAGCGCACCCGTTCCTCAGCAGTCCCCCTACGGTCCCCAGGCGACGGCCCCGGCCACAGGTGGGGGTCTGTTCGGCCGGCGCCGTAAGCAAGCGGAGTCCGAGGCGGCACGTCTGGCGGGCGAGCTGGCGCTGATGGAAACACAGGTACGCGGACTACAGGAAGACAACCGTCACCTGACGGAGCAATTGAGTCGTCTCATCGGAGCCGACAGCGCTCAGATAGCCGCCGAGCAGCAGCGACTGCTCCGCGCGCACGAGGAGAAGCTCCAAGAGATCGGACGGATCGACGCTCTCCTCGACGAGAAGATAGAGCACGCCGCCGAGAGCGCCGCGCAGTCGCTGGTCGACGTGCGCCGCCAAGCCGACGACATGGCTCGCCAGACGGCGGAGGCCGAACAGCGCCTCACGGCCGCGCGCCGGGATCTGGTACTCACCGATGAGACGCGGATGCTGCAAGAGGCCGGCATTTACGAGTACCGCCATCCGCTCGCCGACGCGCTCGCCTACAAGGACCGGCTCGGCAGTCTCAAGGCCCGCTACAAGCAGTTGGCGAGGGACGACCGGGCAGTGCTCGGGAACCAGTACTGGATGGTGGACGGCTCAGCCGCCAAGGGCCGCAAGATGGTCCGTGACTTCTCCAAGCTGATGCTGCGCGCGTACAACGCCGAGGCGGACAACGCGGTGCGCGGCATGAAGCCGCACCGGCTCGATTCGCTGATCGACCGGCTCGGCAAGACACGGGAGTCGATCGCCCGGCTCGGCGCCACCATGCAGATCCGCATCGGCGATGACTACCACCAACTGCGGGTACAGGAGTTGGAGCTGACGGCGGACTACCTGGTGAGGAAGGAGACCGAGCGGGAGGAGCAGCGAGAGCTACGAGCCCAGCAGCGCGAGGAGGAGCGCCTGCAGCGCGAGATCGAGCGCGAGCGGCAACGGCTGGAGAAGGAACGCAGCCACTACGAGGGCGCCCTGCGCCGCCTGCGCTCCGGCACCGGCGATGCGGCTGCCATCGCCGAACTCGAAGGAAAGCTCGCCGAGTTGGGCGCCGAACTGGAGGCGGTCGACGCCCGCGAGGCCAACATCCGGGCCGGATACGTCTACGTCATCTCCAACGTCGGAGCGTTCGGCGAGCGCATGGTCAAGATCGGTATGACCCGGCGTCTCGATCCCATGGACCGCGTCATCGAACTCGGTGACGCGTCCGTCCCCTTCCGCTTCGACGTACACGCCCTGATCTTCAGTGAGGACGCCGTCGGCCTGGAACGCCGCCTGCACCAGGAGTTCGAGTCCCGCCGCGTCAACCGGGTCAACCTACGCCGGGAGTTCTTCTACGTCACACCGGCAGACGTACGCGCCGCCCTGCAGCGGCTCGCCGGACAGCACCTCCTGGAGTTCCAGGACACGCCCGAGGCTCCTGAATGGAGGGCCAGCCAGATCGCTGCCGGGCGCTGACGGACTCGACTCAGTCAACCTCGTCGGGTGCGTCCAGACGGCAGGCGGCGCCATCCAGACTGATCCAGGTGACCTTGGAGGTACTTCCCGCTGCGAGGTGAGCGGTCACTTCTCCGGTTGGGGTGCTCGCGAGCCACACGGACACCTACACCTCGCTGATGCACCAGTTCGAGCAGGAGGCCGCCAATGCCCCCGTGGGTCGGTAGAAACCCCGTAACCAGGACGTCGCCTAGAGGTTGTCCCGTATGGGGCGTGAGTTATCCGGTGAGGGCCATGTTGTGGAGCCGGGCGATGCCGAGCATGGCCTGGTGAACGCCGTTGCCC
>NZ_JBITCM010000013.1:0-311237 GCF_044453205.1 Streptomyces sp. NPDC051738
CTTTGTACTCACCCTCTCGGGCTTTCCTCCGGGCGCTTCCCTTCGGTCTTGCGTTTCCGACTCTATCAGATCCTTTTCCGATCCGATTTCCTCGGTGCTTTCCAGGTTCCCGCTCTCGCGTTTCCCTTTCCGGCGGTTCCGACTTTATCAGAAGTTCCGGGCCGAATTTACCGGCCACTCATTTCCGAATCATCGGGAGAGGCTTCTTGGGAATCGATAGTTCCACTGAAGCAGCTAGATACTCACTCGGCCCGACTGGACTGTGTCCACTTCCAGGCAACTGTTCGAATCTACCTCCCCACGCGCTCCGTGTCAACGGCTCTTGTGGGGCGAAGAGGAGACTAGCAGTTCAACAGGTGTGTCCGCACATCAGGCCGCCGTGGGAACGGCAGCACTGCGCTCGGCCGCCCCGACGTCGCCCGTCTCTCCGGCTCGCGCGGCACGACCGCCGAGGACATAGACGTATGCGAGGAAGGCCAGCTCAGCGACAACGCCGATGCTGATGCGCGCCCAAGTGGGCAGGCCCGACGGGGTGACGAAGCCTTCGATCGCGCCGGAGATGAAGAGGACCAGGGCGAGGCCTATCGCCATGCCTATGGCGGCTCGGCCTTCCTCGGCGAGAGCTGAGCGGCGGGTGCGACGGCCGGGGTCGATGAGAGTCCACCCGAGGCGCAGGCCTGTGCCGGCGGCGACGAAGACCGCGGTCAGTTCGAGGAGACCGTGCGGCAGGACAAGGCCGAGAAAGGTGTCCAGGCGTCCTGCCGAGGACATCAGACCGATGCCGACACCGAGGTTGAGCATGTTCTGGAAGAGGATCCAGAGCACCGGGAGGCCGAGGAAGACACCCAAGATCAGACAGAGGGCCGCGGCCCAGGCGTTGTTCGTCCAGACCTGGGCTGCGAAGGAGGCCGCGGGGTGGCTGGAGTAGTACGTCTCGTACTGGCCTCCGGGGCGGGTGAGCTCGCGCAGTTCGCTGGGGGCCGCGATCGTTGCCTGTACTTCTGGGTGGGTGCCGATCCACCAGCCCAGGAGGGCCGCGACGAGGGTGGACAGGAGCGCCGTGGGCACCCACCAGTGGCGTGATCGGTAGACCGCGGCTGGGAACCCGTGCGCGAGGAAGCGGGTGACATCGCGCCAGGAGGCGCGTCGAGTGCCTGTCACCGCACTACGCGCGCGTGCCACCAGCTGGCTGAGCCGGCCCGTCAACTGGGGGTCGGGAGCGCTGGACTGGATCAGGGAGAGGTGGGTGGCGGTGCGCTGGTAGAGAGCGACGAGTTCGTCTGCCTCGGCGCCGTTGAGGCGACGCTGGCGGCCGAGCAGGGCTTCGAGGCGGTCCCACTCGGCTCGGTGGGCGGTGACGAAGACGTCGAGGTCCATCTGCTTTCCTGCTCCCCGGCTGTTCTCGGCGACTCGTCGTTGGTGTCAGCTTGTCGTACTGCGGCACGATGCGCCCTCAGCTTGGCAGACTGGCCATTCAAGGGGCAGGTCAGGGGAAGGGCGGATGGCGTGAGTGAGCTGGTGACGGGCGAGGCGGTGGCGCTGGAGTTGCGCCCCGCGAAGCTGCCCAGCAGGGCGTTGGCCGTCCTCGTCGATCTGGCCGTGGCTGTGATCGCCTATGTCGTCGTGACCATTGGCGTAGTGGCTGCCACGGCTTCTCTGGATGAGGCGGCGCAGACCGCGCTGTCGATCGCGACGTTCGTTCTGTTGCTGGTCGGCGGTCCGATCGCGGTGGAGACGCTCAGTCATGGGCGATCGCTCGGGAAGTTGGCGTGCGGGCTGCGCGTGGTGCGTGATGACGGTGGACCGATCCGGTTCCGGCACGCGCTGGTGCGGGGTCTCATCGGTGTGATCGAGATTCTGATGACGCTCGGCGTCGTCGCCGTCATCGCTTCGCTGGTGTCCGCGCGCGGGCGGCGGCTCGGTGACGTGTTCGCCGGGACTCTTGTCGTACGGGAGCGGGTGCCCCTCGCGCGGACGGGCTTCGTACCGCCGCCGCCACCGTGGTTGGCCGGGCGGTTCTCGGGTCTCGACCTCTCGGCCGTTCCTGATGGCCTGTGGCTCGCCATCCGCCAGTACCTGACGCGGATGCAACAACTCGACCCCAAGGTCGGGTGGCACATGGCGGAACAGCTCGCGACAGACCTCGCGGCGCGCACGGGTACCCCTGCACCGCAGGGCGTGCCGCCGGCCGCGTATCTGGCGGCTGTTCTACAGGAACGACAGGCGCGAGAGGCGCGGCGCGCATTCGGGCACGGGCCGGTGGCGAGCGGGGCGGGGCCTGCGGCTGGTGCACCGGGCCCGTACGGCCCGCCGGGCGGGTACGGCGTGGAGGTGACTGCGGTCGGCGGGCGGCCCGGAGTGGGAACGGAAGCGGATCGTTCCCCCGTACCGCAGGACGCAGTGCGGCAGACATCGGCGCCGCAGGGCGCGTCATCGGCCGACCGGCCCGCCACCGGCTTCGTACCACCGGCGTAGCCCTTCCCTCTCCCTGTCCTCGCTCAAGCGAACGTGGACGGCGGCATGTCCAGGTCCTCCAGTTCGATGCCGGGGGCCGCGAGGACCACGTCGCCCGCGATGTGTACGGCGTGCTGCTCGCCCGTGTCCAGGGCTGTGACCTGGTATTCGTCCACGGTCAGGGGGGCGTTGTCAGTGGCGTGTGTTTCTCTGTTCACCAAGGCCCAGGACTGGTCCACGGTGCGCGGGGCGAGGACCGGGTCCGTGAAGGCCACGAGGCGTACGCGAGTTGCTGAGGCGGAAGGGGTGAGGCTCAGGAGGCGAGTGGTGGCGATGAGGAACGCGGGGGATGTTCCGGTGAAGGCATGGGCGCGCACATTGCCTTCTGTGGCGTGAGCCCCGGTGGGGTCGGTACGGACCCAGGTGACGCCGTCGAGGGCGGCGCCGCGTACCTGCCAGCCGCCGGCATGGAGTTCCAGACGGATGGGGCGGCCGAGTTCGTCCAGGGCGAGGTCGACGGAGCCGCTGTGATCGCCTGCGGGGGTGGTCAGTTGGGATACGTAGCGCCAGCCGGAAGGGCCGGGGGCGCAGTGGAAGTGTTCTTCTGCGAGGGGGGTGTGATCGTGCGGATCGTGGAGCGAATAACGGCCGCGGGGCATCGGGGTCCTGGGTCTTGACGGGCTGGTCCGGCAACACGGGCTAAACGGCCACATGAGCCAAAGGGGCAGGCCCCCGGCACGGGGGTGCGGGGGCCTGCCTCTGAGGAACTGCTGCTGAGGGGCGCGTCAGTGCACGGGCGCGCTCACCGGGGGCGGCGGCAGTTCGGCTCAGTAGCGGTAGTGGTCGGGCTTGTACGGGCCCTCGACCTCGACGCCGATGTAGGCGGCCTGCTCGGGGCGGAGCTGGGTCAGCTTCACGCCGAGCGCGTCCAGGTGGAGACGGGCGACCTTCTCGTCGAGGTGCTTGGGCAGCGTGTACACGCCAATCGGGTACTCGGACTGCTTGGTGAACAGCTCGATCTGGGCCAGCGTCTGGTCCGCGAACGAGTTGGACATCACGAACGACGGGTGACCGGTGGCGTTGCCCAGGTTCAGCAGGCGGCCCTCGGAGAGGACGATGAGGACCTTGCCGTCGGGGAACTTCCAGGTGTGGACCTGCGGCTTGACCTCGTCCTTGACGATGCCGGGGATCTTGGCGAGGCCGGCCATGTCGATCTCGTTGTCGAAGTGGCCGATGTTGCCGACGATCGCCTGGTGCTTCATCTTGGCCATGTCCGAGGCCATGATGATGTCCTTGTTGCCGGTCGTGGTGATGAAGATGTCGGCCTTGTCGATGACCTCGTCGAGGGTCGTGACCTGGTAGCCGTCCATCGCCGCCTGGAGCGCGCAGATCGGGTCGATCTCGGTGACGATCACGCGGGCGCCCTGTCCGCGCAGGGACTCCGCGCAGCCCTTGCCCACGTCGCCGTAGCCACAGACCACCGCGGTCTTGCCACCGATCAGGACGTCGGTGGCGCGGTTGATGCCGTCGATCAGGGAGTGGCGGCAGCCGTACTTGTTGTCGAACTTCGACTTCGTCACGGCGTCGTTCACGTTGATCGCCGGGAACAGGAGGTCGCCGTCGCGCTGCATCTCGTACAGGCGGTGAACGCCGGTCGTGGTCTCCTCGGTCACGCCGCGGATCTCGGAGGCCAGCTGGGTCCACTTCTGCGAGCCGTCCGTGATGGTGCGGTGCAGGAGCTCGAGGATGACGCGGTGCTCGTCGGACTCGGCGGTGTCGACCGAGGGGACCTTGCCGTCCTTCTCGTACTCGACGCCCTTGTGGACGAGGAGGGTGGCGTCACCGCCGTCGTCCAGGATCATGTTCGGGCCGCCGGTGGGGGTGTTCGGCCAGGTCAGCGCCTGCTCCGTGCACCACCAGTACTCCTCCAGGGTCTCGCCCTTCCAGGCGAAGACCGGGACGCCCTGCGGGTTGTCCACCGTGCCGTTCGGGCCGACGGCGATGGCGGCGGCCGCGTGGTCCTGGGTGGAGAAGATGTTGCAGGACGCCCAGCGGACCTCGGCGCCCAGGGCGACCAGGGTCTCGATGAGGACGGCGGTCTGCACGGTCATGTGCAGGGAGCCGGTGACGCGGGCGCCGGCCAGCGGCTGCGTCTCGGCGTATTCCTTGCGGATCGCCATCAGGCCGGGCATCTCGTGCTCGGCGAGGGTGATCTCCTTGCGGCCGAACTCGGCCAGGGAGAGGTCGGCGACCTTGAAGTCCTGTCGGTTCTCGACAGTCGTCATTGCGAGCTGCTCCTCGGGGTTGGGTCGAGGGTGGGTACGGCTGGTCTGCGCGGCGGCGGACACCGGGGTGCCCGAAGAGGACACAGGCATGCCCGCGTACGCGCAGCGCAGTCCGTCGGAGGCCCTCTCTCCCTCGGTCGGTCCGTGTCGGGACCGCCCGACCGCCATCAGCAGCGACGTCTGGCTCTGTCCCAAGCTACACCGGGAGGTCCGGCCGCCCCCAGTCCGCCTGCGAACAGATCGCGCCATCGATGCGCCATCAACGCGCCACCTAGGGGCTCGGGGCGGGTGGGGCGAGGGTCGGAGGGTCGGCCATAGGCGCGTGGCGGGTGGCGGGTGGCGGGTGAGGGGACGGGGGGGAGGACGGAGAGGGAGGACAGGTGGGAGGACGGGGGTGTGGGGGCGATGGGCAGGAGCGATAACAGGACACCAACGAAGGACCGACAGGAGGCAGTGAACCGGGATGATTGGGGATCTTTGCGCCTTTGAGTCTGCGGCGAGGTGGTGCAGGATGCCCGGGAGATCTGAACAACTGATCGATCTTGCGGGGCGTCCGGGACGGCGATTCCGCATGACAAAGGCGTTAGGAGATCGATGTGACCAGTCCGGCCGGCCCTCCCCCCACGGGCGGCGACAGTGGCGAGCAGAAGCGGTTGAAGCTGCTCGCGGTGACCGCGTGCCCGACCGGCATCGCGCACACGTACATGGCGGCGGAGAAGCTCGCGCAGGCCGCCGAGAGCCGCGGTGTCGACATGAAGGTGGAGACCCAGGGATCCATCGGGGCTGAAAACGTCCTCGATGACAACGATGTCAGCACCGCGGACGGCGTCATCATCGCCGCGGACAAGGACGTGGACCTGAGCCGTTTCGCGGGCAAGCGGGTCCTCACGGTGGGGGTGGCCGAGGGCATTCGGCACCCCGAGCAGCTGATCGAGCGGGTGCTGTCGGCGCCCGTGCACACGGCAGGGGGCACACCCACGGCTCCGTCGGCGGGTGGCAAGGAGCGGAGCGTCGGGTACAAGGCGCTGATGAACGGGGTCAGTTACATGATCCCGTTCGTCGTGGTCGGCGGGCTGCTGATCGCGATCTCGCTCTCGCTCGGCGGGCACACGGACCCGTCGGGCGGTCTGGTCATTCCGAAGGACTCCTTCTGGATGGACGTGAACAACATCGGCGTCATCGGCTTCACGCTGATGGTGCCGATTCTGTCCGGTTACATCGCGTATGCGATCGGGGATCGGCCCGCGCTCGTGCCGGGCATGATCGGTGGCTGGATCGCCAACACCGGTGAGCTGTACGACTCCAAGGCCGGGGCGGGCTTCATCGGGGCGATCGTGACCGGGTTCCTCGCCGGGTATCTGGTGTTGTGGATCAAGAAGGTCAAGGTCCCGAAGTTCGTGCAGCCGATCATGCCGATCATCGTGATCCCGATCGTGGCGACCACGGCGCTCGGGCTGTTCTTCGTCTACGTCATCGGCAAGCCGATCTCCTGGGTGTTCGAGCACCTGACCAGCTGGCTCAGCGGGATGACCGGCACGAGCGCGATCCTGCTCGGGGCGATTCTCGGGCTGATGATCGCGTTCGACATGGGCGGGCCGGTCAACAAGACGGCGTTCCTGTTCGGCGCCGGGCTCATCGCGACCGGCAACCAGACGGTCATGGGCATGTGCGCGGCCGCGATTCCGGTCATGCCGTTGGGGCAGGGTGTCGCCACGCTGATACGGAAGCGGCTGTACACCGAGCAGGAACGGGAGACCGGGCTCGCCTCGCTGTTCATGGGCTGCTTCGGCATCTCCGAGGGCGCGATCCCGTTCGCGGCGGCGCGGCCCGCGCAGGTCATCCCGGCCAACATGCTGGGTGGCGCGGTCGCCGGTGCGATCGCCGGAGTCGCCGGCGTCGAAGACGCGGTGCCGCACGGCGGGCCGATCGTGGCCGTGCTGGGTGCGGTGAGCGGCGTGCCGATGTTCTTCGTGGCCGTGGTGATCGGCTCGGTCGTCACCGCGCTGACCACGGTTGCCCTGGTCGACCTGAGTGAGCGCAGACGGCGCGGGGAGGCGGTCGCCGGTGCGGGTACGGCCGGGCTCGCGCCCACGCCCACGCCCGCGCCCGCGTTGGTCGGGGCGGGTGTCGGAGCGTCGGGGGCGGGTGTCGGAGCGTCGGGGGCGGGTGTCGGAGCGTCGGCGGCTGATGCCGTCGGCACTGTGGCGCCTGCTGGTGCTGTCGGCGAAACGCCGGCTGCTGGTGCCGTTGGCGAAACGCCTGGCGCCGGATCCGTCGGTGAGAGGCGTGGTGCCGGGGCCGTCGGTGAAACGCCGGATGCCGGGGCCGTCGTAGCGCAGCGGGGTGTGCCTGAGGTGGAGGCGGTCGAGGCGGGAGATGCCGGTGAGGGCGCGGACGAGGTGCTCTCCGGCTATCTCACCGAGCAGACCGTGAAGGTCGAACTCGGCGCCGCCGACAAGGAGTCCGCGATCCGGGAGATGGCCGGGCTGCTGGCGCGTACCGGCAAGGTCGCGGACGTGGACGAGCTCGTGGCGACCGCGCTTCGGCGGGAGGCGCAGGGGACGACCGGGCTCGGTGAGGAGATCGCGATTCCGCATGCCAAGACGGATGCGGTGACCGCGCCGGTCGTCGGTTTCGCGCGGTCCACGGAGGGCGTCGAGTGGGGCTCGCTGGACGGTACGAAGGCGAGGCTGGTGTTCATGATCGCCGTACCCGAGGCCGCCGCCGGTGACGAGCATCTGCGCATTCTGGCGCTGCTGTCGCGGAAGTTGATGGACGCGGGGTTCCGGGAACGGCTGCTGGCGGCCGGGGACGAGTCCGCGGTGCTCGGTGTGTTGGGCGAGATCCGGTAGCCGGGGTGAGGAGCGTCGAGGAGCGGTAGCCGAGTGCGGGTCCGCGGCCATCGGGCCGTGGGCCCGCACCGTCGGTTCACTGATCGCCGCTAACCTCTGCCGCCGCGGACGTTCCGCCTGGGAGTCCGCCTGGGAATCCGACTGGGGAGGGACTGCTGATGGAGAAGGCGCGAAGATTCGCGGTCACGGCGTGGGTGATGGGCGCGTTGGGGTTGGCGCTCGTGATCGCGTCCGTGCTGTGGCTGCGGACGGGGTATGTGTTGTCCAGCGTGTCAGGCGAGAGCATGCGGCCCACGTACGACATCGGCGACCGGATCGTCGCCCAGCGCGTCGGCGGGGATGAGGTGGAGCGGGGCGACTTGGTGCTGTTCACGGCGCCGGAGCGCTACGGCGAGCCGGCCGTCATGCAGCGCGTCATCGGCGTCGGCGGTGATCGTGTCGTCTGCTGCGAGGGTACGGACACCGCGCGGGAGCGGATCACCGTCAACGGGAAGCCGCTCAGCGAGCCGTACGTGAAGGACGGCATCGTCGACGGGATGGACCGCCCGTACGACGTGACGGTGCCGGAAGGGCGGCTGTTTCTGCTCGGCGACTACCGGCAGAACTCGCGCGACTCCCGTTTCTTCGAGGAGGACCACGCCGGGACGGTGCCCGTCGGTGCGGTCATGGGCCGGGTGACCGACAGCTATGTGATGCCGCGGCTGCTTGGCGTGGCCGCGCTGCTCGGGCTCCTTCTCGCGCTCGTCGGGCTCGTGTTCGGGATCACGGCACGGAGCATTCGGCGGCGGTCGGTGGCACAGATTGCCCCGTGGGCCCAGCACTCGTGACGGACCCGCTGCGGATGGATACGACGACGGGGCCCGCCGATCGACTCGGCGGGCCCCGTCGTCGTACGGACAACTGCCCTACGGATAGCTGTCGTACGGGGAGTTGTCGTACGCGAAGTTGTCGTGCTGAGAGCTGTCGTACAGGACTCTGTCGTACGGCAATCCGTCGTACGGGATGTCAGTGCTCGGCGTCATGTGACGCCGGTCCCCCAGGCGTCGCCTCGCGGTCGGCGCCCTTGGCTGCCTCGGCCTCGCTGTAGATGTCGGGCTCGAGGTAGATGGCGCGGGCGATCGGGACGGCCTCGCGGATGCGGGACTCGGCGGCGTCGATGGCGGAGGCGACCTCGGCGGCCGTGGCGTCGCGCCGGACTGCGATCTTGGCGGCGACCAGGAGTTCCTCGGGGCCGAGGTGCAGCGTGCGCATGTGGATGATGCGGGTGACCGCGTCGCCGTCGACGACGGCGGCCTCGATCTTCTGGACCTCCTCGACGCCCGCGGACTCGCCGAGCAGCAGCGACTTGGTCTCGATGGCCAGGACGACCGCGATCAGGACGAGCAGGACGCCGATGCAGATGGTGCCGATGCCGTCCCAGACGCCGTCGCCGGTGAGCAGGGCCAGGCCGACGCCGCCCAGGGCGAGGATCAGACCCACCAGCGCGCCGAGGTCCTCCAGGAGGACGACGGGCAGCTCGGGGGCCTTGGCGTGGCGGACGAACTCCTTCCACGACTTCTTGCCCCGCAGGACGTTGGACTCCTTGATGGCCGTGCGGAAGGAGAAGGTCTCCGCGATGATCGCGAAGACGAGGACGCCCACCGGCCAGTACCAGTGCTCGATCTCGTGCGGGTGCTTGATCTTCTCGTAGCCCTCGTAGAGGGCGAACATGCCGCCGACGGAGAACAGGATGATCGAGACGAGGAAGGCGTAGATGTAGCGCTCGCGGCCGTAGCCGAAGGGGTGTTGCGGGGTCGCCTCGCGCTTGGCCTTCTTGCCGCCGACCAGCAGCAGGGCCTGGTTGCCGGAGTCGGCGAGCGAGTGCACGCCTTCGGCGAGCATCGACGACGAGCCGCTGAACGCGAACGCGACGAACTTCGCTGCCGCGATCGCGAGGTTGGCGGCGAGTGCCGCCACGATCGCCTTGGTACCGCCTGACGCGCTCATGTGTCGCGTTGTCCCTTCACCTTCGGAGCCTTCTTGGTCTTCGTGGTCTTCGTGGCCCTCGGAGCCTTCATGGCCTCCGTGACCTTCGTGACCTCGTGACCTTCGTACGTACGCCGTCCCGGGCGTCGCTGAGGGGGCGTGCGGCCCCCGTTCGGCTTTGCCCGTCCTTTGCCGGTGGGCCATTGTTGCAGCCCGGTCCGACAACGGCGTGCCGGGTCGTCGAATGCCCTCGGTCAGGCGACGACCGTGGCCCGGAAGACCGTACCGGCCCCGGACACTTCGGCCTTTTCGCCCGCCGGTACGAAGACGGACCGACCCGGCGTCAGCTCGTGCTCCCCGGCGCGGACGGAGCCCGCCGTGCAGAGCAGGATCTGCGGGGTGGCGCGGGTGAGGTCGTGGGCTGTGGCGCCCTCCGGGAGGACGTACCGGGACAACCGGAACTCGTCGATCGGGGTCTCGTAGACCTCCTCGCCGTCCGGGGCTGCTTCGGGGCGCAGCACGCCCGCGTCTCCCGCCTCGAAGCGGACGACGCGCAGGAGTTCGGGGACGTCGACGTGCTTGGGGGTCAGTCCGCAGCGCAGGACGTTGTCGGAGTTGGCCATGATCTCGACGCCGAGACCGCTGAGGTAGGCGTGCGGGATGCCGGCGCCGAGGAACAGGGCCTCGCCGGGCTGGAGGCGGACGTGGTTGAGGAGCATGGCGGCGATGACGCCGGGGTCGCCGGGGTAGTGGTGGGCGAGGTCGGCGTACGGGGCGTAGTCGCCGCCGAGGCGGGCGCAGGCGGCCGTGGTGTCGGCGACCGTGCGGGCCATCTCGTCCGGGTCGGCGGTGAGGATCGCGGTGAGCACCTCGCGCAGGGCCGCGCCCTCGGGGTGGGCGTGCAGCAGGTCGACGTACGGCTTGAGGGAGTCGACGCCGAGGCCGTCCAGCGCGTCGGCCGCCTCGATGGGGTCGCGGAAGCCGCACAGGCCGTCGAACTCGGTGAGCGCGCAGATCAGTTCGGGCTTGTGGTTGGCGTCCTTGTAGTTGCGGTGGCCGGCGTCCACGGGGATGGCGCGGCGCTCCTCGTCCTCGTAACCCTCCTTCGCCTGCGCCAGGTTGGGGTGCACCTGGAGGGAGAGCGGGGCGCCTGCGGCGAGGATCTTGAGCAGGAAGGGCAGGCGGGGGCCGAACTTCGCCACGGCCGCGGCGCCCAGCTCGCGCTCCGGGTCCGCCTCGATGACCTCGACGAGCGTGCCGCGTTCGGTGCGCGAGGGTGCGCCCGGGTGCGCGCCCATCCACATCTCCGCCTGCGGTTCGCCGGTCGGTTCGGCTCCGAGGAGCTTCGGGATGGCGGTGGTGGAACCCCAGGCGTAGGGGCGGACGGTGTTGTCGAGGCGGTCCATGCGGGTGTCTGCCTGTTCTCTGTGCGTGGGGTGGGTGGGTGCGCTCTGCCGGGTCTGCTGTGCGGGAGGCGGGTGGGTGCTCTGCCGGTTCTGCCGTGTGGGACGCGGGTTGGTCCTGCGTACGACTGCCGTTCGTACGACGGTTTCTCGTGCGTACGGCTGTCAGGGCGCCCTCGGATAGATCAGGCGCCCGAGGCGAGCGCCAGGTAAACGGCGGCGAAATCCGTGATGGCGATCAGTTCCGCGAGGGTCTCCAGTTCGCCGCCGGCCTCCGGCTCCAGTTCGCTGATCGGCGTGTCATGGCTCAGGGCCAGGTCGCGGGCGGCGGGCGCGGCCGTGATGCCACCGATCGGACGGTCCCGCAGCAACACCATGCGCGCGTGCAGGGCGGGGGTCTCCTCCACGCGGTCGCGGAAGAAGTCGTCCGGGTTGGCGCCCTCCGCGAGCCGGCCGGCGAGCAGGGCGTTGTGCGCGGCGAGCGCCTCGGGCAGTTCGGCGACCAGGGAGGGGTGGCCGGAGAGCTCGGCGAGCGCGGCGGCGAAACGACGGCCGGCCGGGCCGGCGGAGACGCCCTCGGTCCAGATCAGCGGGAGCGTGTCGGCGAGTTCGGCGGCCAGGGTCTTGGCGGGGTTGCTGTAGGTCGCGATGGCGGGGCCGCAGCGTTCGGCGATGTGGTCGAGGCGGTCGGCGATCTTCTCGATGGCCTCGGGCGGGGCGGTGAGCATGCCGGTGCGGTCGAGGAGCGCCAGGAGCGGGGTGAGCAGCGCCCACAGGACACTGGGGGCGGAGGCGGCGAGGGGGGCGTCCTGTTCGTACGGGGCCGTCGCCATCGGCACGAACAGGCCGTGGTTGTTGTGCACCGCTTCGGTGAGGGGGGTGCGGGCGGGGGCCACGGCGACGACCGTGCAGCCGCGGCGGTAGGCCTGCTCGGCGAGCAGGGACAGGCCCGGCTCGGTGCCATCGGGCGTGGCGATGAGCAGCAGGTCCACGGAGCCGGCCCAGCCGGGCAGTTCCCAGCGCAGGGCGCCCGCGGCGGGGGCGACGCCGGAGGGGGCCAGTCGGGTGACGGGGCTGGTGGCGCCGGCGAGCGTGCCGAGGAGGTCGGCGACACAGATGGCGGCGGCGCCGGGGCCCGCGATGAGGATGGCGCGGGGGCGGCCGTCGGGTTTGAGGTCGTGGACGCCTGCCTCGACGGCGTGCCGGGCGGCGGTGCGGACACGGGCGCCTGCTTCGGCCGCGCCGCGGAGCAGGGCGCGGTGGTCCGCCTCGGCGAGTGCCTCCGGCGTGTCGAGGAGCGATTCGTCGAGCATGGGCGACAGCCTCCGATCGCCGGGGTGGGTGGGGGCGGGGCGCGTGTCTTGATGGGGTGTTCTGTGGCGGGTCAGTGGCGCTTTTACGGTGGTGACCGTGGCGTTGGGCACCGTGGCTTGGGGCATGGCCAGGGGCGTGTTCACGCCGACGGCCGGGGCGCCTCTACGAGGGGCCTTGGCGTCCTTACGCCGGTGGCCGTGGCGTCGCTACGCCGGTGGCCGTGGCGCCTCGCCTCGATGGCCGTGGTCTCGCGTCACGCGGGGCGGCGGGCCTCGTCGACGAGCAGGACCGGGATGCCGTCGCGGACGGGGTACGCCAGGCCGCAGTCCTGGCCGGTGCAGATCAGCTCGGCGTCCTGCTCCTTGAGAGGGGCGTGGCAGGCCGGGCAGGCGAGGATCTCCAGGAGGCCGGCTTCCAGCGGCATGAGGGGTCCCTTCTGGGGCGGGTGGGTGCGGGATGTGCGGGTGGGCGGATGTGCCTGGTCAGCGTACCGCCGGTGGGGGCGGGGTGCCGGGGTTGGGCGGGAGGAGGTGGGGTGAGGGGCGGGTGGGGGTGCGCGTCGAGCGGGATTCGCCCCCGCCGCCCCTACCCGTCCCATCCACCAGGGGCGCTGCCCCTTCGACCCCGGCCCGCTTCTGGGGGCTGCCGCCCCCAGACCCCCGCTTCGGCCCCGAAAGGGCCTCGTCCTCAAACGCCGGACGGGCTGGAAGTGCTGGCCCGCGTCGAGAGCTCGCCGTCAGTCGTCTCAGCCCTTGATGATCCCCAGCACCTCGTCCCGTACCTTCGCCATCGTCGCCTCGTCCCTTGCCTCCGCGTTCAGGCGCAGCAGGGGCTCCGTGTTGGACGGGCGGACGTTGAACCACCAGTCGGCGGCCGTGACGGTCAGGCCGTCGAGTTCGTCCAGTCCTACGCCCTCCCGGCCCTCGTACGTGGCCTTGATGGCTGCCAGGCGGCCTGCCTGGTCGGCGACTGTGGAGTTGATCTCGCCGGAGCCGGTGTAGCGGTCGTACTGGGCGACCAGGGCGGAGAGGGGGCCGTCCTGGCCGCCCAGCGCCGCCAGGACGTGGAGGGCGGCCAGCATGCCCGTGTCGGCGTTCCAGAAGTCCTTGAAGTAGTAGTGGGCGGAGTGCTCGCCGCCGAAGATGGCGCCGTTCTTGGCCATCTCGGCCTTGATGAAGGAGTGGCCTACGCGGGTGCGGACCGGGGTTCCGCCGTTCTCCTTGACGACCTCCGGGACCGACCAGGACGTGATCAGGTTGTGGATGATCGTGCCCTTGCCGCCGTGCTTGGCAAGTTCGCGGGAGGCGACCAGGGCGGTGATGGCGGAGGGGGAGACCGGGTCGCCGTGCTCGTCGACGACGAAGCAGCGGTCGGCGTCGCCGTCGAAGGCGATGCCGAGGTCGGCGGACTCCTCACGGACCCGCTTCTGGAGGTCGACGATGTTCGCCGGGTCCAGCGGGTTCGCCTCGTGGTTCGGGAAGGTGCCGTCCAGTTCGAAGTACATCGGGACGACGGTGAGGGGCAGGCCGGCGAGGACCGTCGGGACCGTGTGGCCGCCCATGCCGTTGCCCGCGTCGACGACGACCTTCAGGGGGCGGATGGAGGTCAGGTCGACCAGGGAGCGGAGGTGGGCCGCGTAGTCCTCCAACGTGTCCCGCTGGGTGATGGTTCCCTGCGTTGCCGCCGGCTCCGGGGCGCCCGAGTCCGTCCAGCCCTCGGCCAGTTCGCGGATCTGCGCGAGGCCGGTGTCCTGTCCGACGGGGGCGGCGCCCGCGCGGCACATCTTGATGCCGTTGTACTGGGCCGGGTTGTGCGAGGCCGTGAACATCGCGCCCGGGAGGTGCAGCGCACCCGAGGCGTAGTACAGCTGGTCGGTGGAGCACAGGCCGATCTCGGTGACGTCGACGCCCTGGGCTACGGCTCCGCGTGCGAAGGCGCGGGACAGGCCGGGGGACGAGGGGCGCATGTCGTGCCCGATCACGATCGCGCTCGCGCCGGTCACCTGCACGAAGGCAGCCCCGAAGAGTTCGGCCAGCGGCTCGTCCCACTGGTCGGGGACCACTCCGCGCACGTCGTACGCCTTCACGAGCTGTGACAGATCAGCGGTCACGGCCAACCCTCCTGAAAGTCCTGTCGGTCACCCCAAACTACCCGCCCGTGCTGACAGTGCGCTGTGTGCCCGCTGAGTGGACCCCCAGCCGTAACCTCAAGGTCAGCGCGGACGTCAGGGCAGCATCCAGCCCAGCACCGGTGAACTCTGTCCGACCACGATCAGGCACATCACCAGCAGCAGGCCCAGACTCCACGGCAGCACCCGCCGCAGCAGGTCCCCCTCCCGCCCCGCGAGCCCGACGGCCGCGCACGCGATCGTGAGGTTCTGCGGCGAGATCATCTTGCCGAGCACACCACCTGAACTGTTGGCGGCGGCCAGGAGTTCCGGCGACAGCCCCGATTCCCGCGCCGCCGTCACCTGCAATGCCCCGAACAGGGCGTTGGCGGACGTGTCCGAGCCGGAGACGGCCACCCCGAACCAGCCCAGCACCGGCGACAGGAAGGCCAGCCCGGCGCCGGCTGCCGCCACGAAGTAGCCGATGGTGGCGGCCTGCCCGGAGAGGTTCATGACGTACGCGAGCGCCAGCACGGACGTCACGGTGAGGATGGCGAACCTCAACTCGTGTACGGTCGCGGCCCATTCCTTGACGGCCACGCGCGCGTGCACCCCGAGGACGACCGCCGTGCACACCCCGGCGAGCAGCACGAGCGTGCCGCCGGTGGACACGATCGGCCAGGTGAAGACATTGCCGCTGACCGGCTCCCCGTCGGGGTTCGCGACGTTCAGGAAGGGCCAGTCGTACGTCTGGGTCGCCTTGGCCAGCCAGTCCTTGACCACCGGAATCTGCGCCACGGAGAAGATCAACACAATCAGTGCGTACGGTGCGTAAGCGCGCACAACCTCCCGCGGCGGATCGACCTCGTCCAAGTCCTCGCTGCGTGCTCCGGTCAGCACGGACGCGCGTACGGCCTCGTTGGCGGGCACGCGCGCGTGCGGTACGGCGACCAGGGCGCCCGCACCGGCCAAGGCGGCGCCGATGTCGGCGAGTTGCGCGGAGACGTAGTTGGAGGCGGCGAACTGGGCGACGGCGAAGGCGACTCCGCAGACCACGGCGGGCACCCAGGTCTCCCGCAGCCCGCGCCGCCCGTCCACGAGCCCGACGAGCACGAGCGGCACCACAAGGGCGAGCAAGGGCGTCTGACGCCCCACCACGGAGGCCACGTCGTCCAGCGGCAGCCCGGTGACCTGAGCCAGCGTCACCACCGGCGTGCCCATCGCCCCGAAGGCCACGGGCGCGGTGTTGGCGACCAGCGCGACGACCGCCGCCCGCACCGGCTCGAACCCGAGCGCCACCAGCATGACCGAACAGATCGCGACGGGCGCCCCGAACCCGGCGAGGGCCTCCAGCAGGGCCCCGAAGCAGAAGGCGACGACGAGCGCCTGGATGCGCGGATCGTCGGACAGCCGCCCGAACGACCGCCGCAGGATGTCGAAATGGCGCGTCCGGACGGTCATCCGGTACACCCACAGGGCGTTGACGACGATCCAGAGGATGGGGAAGAGCCCGAAGAGGGCCCCTTGGGCGGCGCTGGAGAGCGTCTGGTCCAGCGGCATGCCGTACGCGAGCCAGGCGACCGAAACGGCCGCCAGAAGCCCTGTGAGCCCCGCCAAGTGCGCCTTCATCCGGACCCCGCCCAGCAGGACGAGGACGATCACCAGCGGCAGCGCGGCCACGAGTGCGGACAGGCCGAGCGAATCGGCGACGGGTTCCAGTTCCTGGACGTACACGGGCGCCTCCCCGGATTCCGCCATGCGGAAAGCGATTTCTCGTTCCGGCATACGGAATGGTCGTGTCCGCGCCAACTACGCGTCAATGCCTGTGCATCACTCAGCGAAACGCACACAGAAGAAACGCCCGCACAAGCGGAGGAAACCGACCGTCAGTTGTCGGGCGACCGCAGGACGCGCAGGTGCCCCCGCCGCGCGACCTCCATCGGATCGGCGCCACGCCCCCCGCCTCCGCCGGCCTGGGCCGCGCGCTCCTGCGGACGGGCCGCCTCGCGCACGGCGTTGGCAAGCGCTTCCAGATCGTCGCCGCTGGGGCGGGCCGGAGCCGAACCGTCCAGCAGCCGCACGACCTCCCACCCCCGAGGGGCGGTGAGGCGCTCGGAGTGCTCGGCGCACAGGTCGTAGCAGTGGGGTTCGGCGTAGGTGGCGAGCGGACCGAGGACCGCGGTCGAGTCGGCGTAGACGTACGTCAGCGTCGCTACGGCCGGACGGCCGCAAGCGGTGCGCGAACAGCGACGTACAGGGCTCACGACGTTGGACGGTACCGCACTCTTGAGCGGGCCGCGACGACTCTCCCCCAGGTCACTCCACCGTGTCGTGCTGTGAAACACCCCACACGTCCCTTCCGCCCCAATCCGCTGACCTGCACGGAAGCCTGCAGCCGAGATCCCGAACGCATCCGAAATCGGTCATCACCCGTTACAAACCACACCAATTACCTCGATCTCGTCGGTCTCGGAGAGATACGGAATCGAGCCCAACCTTGGCTGGAATGGTCATCTGCCGACATGCCGTACCGACGGACGGCAACCGCTCCCACGGCCACACGCCGCACGGACAGGGACCCGTCGCGAGGACTACCCTTCACCAGTGATGGACACCCCCGTACCGCCCCGTGCCGTTGGCCCCGGGCCCCGCCGCCGTGATCGCCACGGGCGGGGCATGCGCGGCCCGATCGCACCACCCCAGGTTCCCCTCGCCGCAAGCCGCGCGGACGCCTTCGCCGACCTGGTGCAGGACTCCGTGGAACGCCTCGAACGCCGCTGGCCCCAGCTCGCCGACATCGATTTCCTGGTCCTCGAAGTACCTCGCCTGGACGGCCCCGGCCGCACCTGGAACGACGAGGCGGTCCCCCTCGGCGGCACGATCCCCGCGCGCGAGGGCCGTCCGGCGCGGGTGGTCATCTATCGCCGCCCGGTGGAGATCCGCACGAAGGGGCGGGAGGAGCGGGCAGCCCTGGTCCACGAGGTGGTCGTGGAGCAGGTGGCCGAGCTGCTGGGTCTTACGCCGGAGACGGTGGATCCACGCTACGGCGAGGACTGACGCCGCCGCCCGGCTGCGCGCCGCGACTGGGGTACGGGCACTGCTGGGGGCCTGCGGCCCCCAGACCCCCGCATCGGCCCTGAAGGGGCCTCGTCCTCAAACGCCGGACGGGCTGAGATACGCGGGCCGACGCCGAGAAGTGGCTGTACCAGGTGCTACCTGCAGCCAAACCACGGCCTACTTCTGCAGCACCGACAGATCCTCGTCCGCCTCCGGCACAGCCACCATCCCCCGATCATCCGGCAGCGTCTGCACCGTGAAGCCCGGCACGCCCTCCGCCGTCACCGCCAGCGTCCGCCCGCCGTACACCGGCCCACCCGACACCGTCTCCACGGTCAGCGCGTACGTGCCCTTCAACCCGCTCGGCACCGGCACCTCCACGTCCTGTGTCGTCCCGGACTTGATCGTGTACGTCTTCGACACCGCCGTACCGCCGTCGCTCCCCGCGGACGCCGTGACCTTGACCTCGGCGGAGCGGAACGGCGCCGTGAGGGACAGCGTCGTGCCCTTCGCCTTGTTGTCCGCCACCGTCGCGCGCGTGCCGACCGGTCGGCTCGCCGGGATGAACGCCGTCTCCTGCTTGGCGCCCTCCCCACGAACCACCCGCACCGCGGCGACCACCGGCACGGCCCGATCCGTAGGCGTCAGCACCAGCGACCCCGCCTCGCCCCGCATGACGTCCCCGAGATCCACCGCACTCGTCATACCGGCCTTGACATGCAACGTCTCGTTCCCGGCAGGCGTGATCTCCCCGGACGGCGAGGCGAGCCGCACCTTCAGATCCGCATCCGCGTCCCCCGGCGTGAAGGCGACCAGCCGCACGGCCTTGGCGTCCTTCGGAATGCCGGGCACAACCAGGCTCCCCGCGGGATCCGCGGACGCCGCCAGCCAGTCCCCACCGAGCTTGTCGTCCAGGGCCTGCACCGAGGCGCCCACCCGGCCACTGCGCACATTCACGTGCACAGTCACGTTCTCCTGCTTCTCACTGGTGAGCGTCGACAGCAGGATCGGCTCCCCGGAGTGCGGCTGAACCGTGATCCCCTCCCCCACCGCGGTCTCCAGGGCACCGTCCTTGCCGTACAGCTCGATGTCGACGACGGCGGCGGAGTCGTCGGGGTTGGTCAGATGGACGTAGTCCGTGCGGTCGACCGCCGTACTGGCGCCCGGGAACCAGAACTCGGTGTCCGGCGCGGTGCAGTTGACGCCCTGCAGCCCACGCCCCGTGCCCGCCACGACCTCGGTGGTCTCCTGCACGGTCCAGCCGGGCGCGAACTTCCCGTCGGCGGTCCCGATGAGCGCCGGCGAGTCCGACCCGGACACGTCCTCGGTGACCGGCGTACCGGGCTCCTTGCCCGTCAGGACGGCCTTCTCGGCCTTGTCGGTCTTGTTCGCGGCATCGGCCTTCTTGCCCTTGGCGTCCGCCTCGCCGGCCGACTCCTGTGCCCCCGACCTCAGTTCCGCCTTCCCGTCGCTCCCCGTCCCCTTCGTGACGGGCGTGAACGACGTGTACGTCGTCTCCGCGAGGTCCGAGGTGCTCGGCGCCGGGCACACCAGGCTCGAACGCTCCACAGGCAGTTCGGCGGCCGCCTTGGCGGTGTTCGTCCCGGACGCGTCCGGCGTCGTGAGCGCCGCGACCCCGGTTATGGCCGCGAGGGCCGTGACACCGGCGATCAGGGACAGGGTCGTGCGGTTCACTGCTGGCTCCCGTCGGAACGCTCACTGCCGTGCGGATGCGGCTGCGCCGGGTCGTACGTGGCGTCGTAACCCTGCTGGTACGTCTGGTCGTACGAGGCGTCGTACGACGTGTCGTACGCCCCTGCCTGGTTCTGCCCGCCGTACGCGTACGGGTCGTACTGGCCGCCCTGATACGGATCCGCCTGATACGCCTGGTCGTAGGCGCCGCCCGCCGGGTACTGCTGGCCACCCGGGTACTGCTCGCCGCCGTAGCCGCCGTACTCGGCGCCCGCGTAGCTGGGCGTGTCCCACTCTCCGGAGGACTGCTGCTGCGGAATCGCCGCGGAGGTCTCCTCCTTCGGAGGAGACGGGAACTCCCCTCCCTGACCGGCCTCCTCGGCCTCGGCCTGGGCACGGAGCCGACGGGCCCGCCGCCCCTCGCCGGCCACTGCCTCGGCCGGGACGACCTCCTCCTCGGGCAGGTCGTCGTCGACATCACGGCGACGCCCCGGAAGGGCCATCACGACGAGGACGAGGGCCAGGAAGCCCTGGGTCCACAACCAGGCGGTGTGGCCGATCGGGTCGTCGTAGGTGACGTCCAGCCTGCCGCCGCTGGAAGGGAGTTCGAAGCCCTGGGCCCAGCCGTCGACCGTGGTCGCGGTGAGGGGCCTGCCGTCCAGGGTGGCCGTCCAGCCGTCGCCGGCACTGTCGGCGAGGCGCAGGACACGCCCTTCGGCGCCACTCGGAATCGTGGTGTGGATCTCGACGGGCCCGGCGGCGACGGGCTGGGTCTCAATCGAGCCGGACGCCGCCCCGGAGCCAGAATCAGAACCAGAAGCTGAACCCGAGCCGGAGTCGGAGTCGGAATCTGATCCCGGGACGATGGCCGCACGCGACACCTGCCGGTCGACCCGCCACAGCGCGCTGCCGTTCTGCTCACTCAGCCGCTGCAGTCCCGGCGTGGCGTCCAGCACGCGCGTGACGTCGCGGGGCGCGCCCTTGTGGACGAGGACGTAACGCACCGCGAACGCGCCCAGCTGGTCGGCCTGGTCGGCGCCGGAGCCGGCGACGAGGTTGGCGACGATCTTGTCGAGCTTGGCGTTCTCCCCGTCGGCGGCGGCGAGTTCGGCGTCGCCGAGGCGGGCGCCGGAGCCGCGGACGAGCATGTAGCCGACCTGGGTCGTGGACTCGCTGTCGAGGACGAGGGTGCGGGCCTGGTCGCGGTTGTTGCTGTCCTCGGCGACGAACGCGGGCACCTGCACGGGGTCGCGCCGCTCCAGCGGTCCGTCGGCGCCACGGATCATCCAGCCGGCGGCGACGAGCAGCGGGCCCGCGGCCGCGGCGAAGGCGATCAGCGCGGCGACCGGCTGGCGCCAGCCGAAGCTCTGCTCGGCCACACGCGAGCGTGCCCCGTCGGCGCCGAGCAGCGCGGCGGCCAGGAGGGCGATGCCGTAGACGAGGGTCGCGGGGCCGGCCCAGGTGAAGCTGTTGGAGAGGGCCGCGAAGACGAGGCCCACGAGGGCGATCGCCCAGGCCGTCCAGATGCCGAACTGGCGCTCGGAGCGCATCAGGGCGGCCAGCGCGGCCAGCACCACGCCGATGAGCATGAGTCCGCTGACGGTGCCGGGCCCGCCGGGGCTGGCGCCGAGCAGATCCAGGGCGGACGCGGACGAGGAGCCGTACCCCAGACCGGCCTCGCGGAAGAAGCCGAACGGGAGCAGCGACAGCGACCAGGGCGCGAGAACCAGCAGGGGCACGCCGAGCTGGGCCAGGAAGCGCAGGCCGTACGCGGTGATGTCGGTGCGGCGCACGGCCAGCAGCCCGAGCCCGAGGACCAGCGCGATCGGCCAGATGATCGGCGTGAAGGCCGTGGTGATCGTCAGCAGCAGGGCGTACGCCCAGGTCGCGCGCCAACTGCCACGCGCACCGGAGCTGTTCGCCAGGCCGCTCGCCGCGATGCCCGCGCGCGCGATGAGCGGCAGCATGACGGCGAGTACGGCGGTGCCGATACGGCCGCCGGCGAGGGCGCCGGTCGCGGCGGGCAGGAAGGCGTAGGCGATGGCCGCCCACGCGCGCAGGAGGCGGGACTCGACGAGCGGGCGGGAGGCGAAGTAGGCCGTGAACCCGGCCAGCGGCACCGAGCAGACGAGGAGGATCGTGACCGCGAGCCCGGTCGAGCCCAGCAGGGTGGAGGCGAGCATCGCCACGATCGCGAGGTACGGCGGCGCGGACGGGGTGCCACCGGCGCCAACGGGCTGCCAGGCGTCCAGGTAACGGGACCACAGCTCGCCGGAGTCGGCCGGGGCGGGCAGCAACGCGCCACCCGCGAGGGCGCCGCCGCCGAGGAGCTCACGGCAGGCGAGCAGCGAGAAGAACAGCAGCGCCAGGAAGAGCACCGGGCCGGGCTTGCGGGCGATGCGCTTCAGGCGGGCGAACTGCTCTATCTCCAGGAAGTCCGCGTCGTCGCCGCCGGGTCCGGACTCGACCGCGCTGCCGTGCCGGCCCGCACCGGCGGCCGCCTCCGGGTCGGAGCGGCCCACGAGGTTGCTCGCGACCTGCTCGACGGTGGCCCGCACGGTCGCGCCGGGCGGCGGGAACAGCGCCCGCAGCTCGCCCTTGTCGATGGCGGGGCTCCCACGCCTGCGCCGCCCGGCGATGATCCGCTCGGGGCGCAGCAGCGTGCCCATGAGGCCACGGATCTCGTCGAGGGCCTGTCCTGGGACCTTGCCCACGAGGTAGGCCAGGGTCCGAAGGACCGTGCCGAGCAGGAGGCGCAGCAGCACCCAGGGCAGCACGGCCGTGCGCGTGTTGACCAGGAGGGTGTAGACGGCTCCCGCCTTGTCGACCTTGTGCGGAGAGGCGGCGGTGCGGCCCACGCAGTCGACGGCGCGGCGCTCGCGGGAGGCCGCTTCGGCGTGTCGTACGACTGCCTCGGGGGCGATGAGGACGCGGTGGCCGGCGGCGGTCGCGCGCCAGCACAGGTCGACGTCGTCGCGCATCAGGGGCAGCCGACGGTCGAAGCCGCCGAGTTGTTCGAAGATGTCGCGCCGGACCAGCATGCCGGCGGTGGACACGGACAGCACGGACCGGACGTGGTCGTGCTGGCCCTGGTCCTGTTCGCGGCGGTCGAGGCCGGTCCAGCGGCGGCCGGAGTTGGCGATGGTGACGCCGACCTCCAGGAGCTGCCGGCGGTCGTACCAGCCGCGCAGCTTGGGGCCCACTACGGCGACGTCGTCGCGGCCCAGCTCGTACTCGTTCTCCACGACGCGCAGCAGCTGGGCCAGGGCGTCGGGTTCGGGGGCGCAGTCGTCGTGCAGGAGCCACAGCCACTGCACCGGCTCCCCGTGGGGGAGTTCGGGCATGTCGTAGGCGTCGTCGCGCCACGTGCGCGTGACGGGGTCCCAGCCGCTCGGCCGCTTCAGATAGGTCAGCTCGTCCGGGGTGAGGACGGGGGCGGTGCGGTTGGCCTCCTCGACGGCCTGGCCGAAGCCGGTGCGCCGGGCGAGGTGCAGTACGCGGTCGGCGCCGAGGGCGTCGGTGACGAGCTGCGCGGAGTGGTCCGCGCTGCCGGTGTCGGCGGCCACGGCGAACTGGACGGGGCGCTCCTGGCCGAACAGCCCGGCGAGCGCCTCGGGCAGCCAGCGGGCGCCGTCGTGGGCGACCAGCACGGCGGTCACCACATGACGCGGAAACTCGGGCGCGCGGGCCGGGTCAAACGCTGCTGCGGCAGCTGAGTCGTGATGGGCTGCCGGGTGGCTGTGCACGGACATCGAGGTACGGGCCCCGGTTCGATGGACTGCGGTGGACGCTTGTGCCCCGAGGGGACAGCGGTGCGTCTCGGACGAGCGACCACACTATCGGCTGGGCATGAGAGTGGCCCGCCGCCTGTGGATAACCCACCTGCGACGGGCCGTACGTGACGTATGTACGTGCGGTTGTGGAGCCGTTCGGTCAGACAGCGGACCGCTTCAGACACCGGCTTCAGACAGCGGCCTTCTTCAGTCGGCGGCGCTCCCGCTCGGACAGGCCGCCCCAGATTCCGAACCGCTCGTCGTTGGCGAGGGCGTACTCGAGGCACTCGGAGCGGACCTCACAGGCCAGGCAGACCTTCTTGGCCTCGCGGGTGGAGCCGCCCTTCTCGGGGAAGAAGGACTCGGGGTCGGTCTGGGCGCACAGCGCGCGCTCCTGCCAGCCGAGTTCCTCGTCCGCGTCGTCGACCAGCAGTTGCTGCACCAGCTCGGTCATGTGCGCCCCTCGTCTGTCTTTCGCGTCCCCGTGATGTTGCCGTTACCGATTTCGGCTGAACGACACGAGTGAAATTACAAGTGTGCTGCTCCGGGCGAGTCAAGCCGAGATCTGCTATTGAGCCCCTTATTCACTCTGCGGAACCAAGGCCTAGCGGAAAGTGTTCAAATCGGCATAAACCTTGACAAGCAGACGGGACCCAGGAGGGCCCCCGGCCCTCCGCAGAGCCTGTACGGAAAAGGACGCCCAGAAGTTCGATCTCGTTGCACGCGTGCGTAGAAGCGAACCGGATCACAGTCGGATCACAGGATCACAACGACGCCCGTGCGCCCGGTTGTGCGCCATGTGTCCCGGCTGCTCCAAGAACAAACCTTTCATCACCCAGATGGACCGGATGAGGTGAAACATGTGCCACATTCGTGGGCGTCGAGTTGACACTGGTGGCATGAACCGATGTCCTTGTGGGCATGCTCGCGCACTCGGCACTCACCTCGACCCGCACCACCGGGTCCCACGGTGCTGCCCGCGCTCGCTGTAGCTGTTGCTGTCCCAGCTGTTGAGCCACACCCTGCTCCAGCTGTAGGCCCGGGTCACCCGCGACTCGGCTCTCGTTCCCTCTGACCTTCTTTCACTGAGGAACCACGACACCCCCATGAACAGCGACAGCGACCTCCAGATCGCCGGCGACATCCTCGAAGTCCCGCACCTCCTCCAGGCACCGCGCGAGCACCCGGCCACCGTCGCCGACTTCGTCGGCCTGGCCCGCTCCATCGCCGCCGACCGGTCCCAGTGGGAGCACCTCGTCCAGTACGACGCGACCACGCGCTGGTACCACCGCCTGCGCACGGGCCCCGGCTACGAGGTCTGGCTGCTGTCCTGGGTCCCCGGACAGGGCAGCGGACTGCACGACCACGGCCGGTCCTCCGGCGTTCTGACGGTCCTGGACGGCACGCTGACCGAGCACACGGAGCGCGGCACGCGCGTGCTGGAGGCGGGGGCGCAGCGGGTGTTCGCGCCGGGTTACATGCACGAGGTGGCGAACGACGCGCTGGAGCCGGCGGTCAGCCTGCACGTCTACTACCCCGGCCTGACCGAGATGCCGATGCACACGACCCGGGCCTGCGAGGCCGCCGCCGAGCCGCGTCCGGTGACCGCCTGACGGGTTGCACGGTCCAGTGACGGCCTGACGCGTTGCATCGTCCTGTGACTGCCCTGACGGCGTCGTCCCGTCCGATGACTGCCTGCTGACGCGTTGTCGTACCCGCCTGCAAGACTGGCTCCCATGCGCATTGTGGTTCTGGCAGGCGGCATCGGTGGTGCCCGGTTCCTGCGTGGTCTGAAGCGGGCCGCGCCGGACGCGGACATCACGGTCATCGGCAACACCGGAGACGACATCCACCTCTTCGGCCTGAAGGTCTGCCCGGACCTCGACACGGTGATGTACACGCTGGGCGGCGGCATCAACGAGGAGCAGGGCTGGGGCAGGGCCGACGAGACCTTCCATCTCAAGGAGGAGCTCGCGGCGTACGGCGTCGGCCCGGAGTGGTTCGGGCTCGGCGACCGGGACTTCGCCACGCACATCGTGCGGACGCAGATGATCGGCGCCGGATACCCGCTGAGCGCGGTGACGGAGGCGCTGTGCGACCGCTGGAAGCCGGGCGTCCGTCTGATCCCCATGACCGACGACCGCGTCGAGACCCATGTCGCGGTCGAGGTGGACGGCGAACGCAGGGCCGTCCACTTCCAGGAGTACTGGGTACGGCTGCGGGCCCAGGTGCCGGCCGAGGCGATCGTGCCGGTCGGGGCCGAGCAGGCCAAGCCGGCGCCGGGCGTCCTGGAGGCCATCGCCGAGGCGGACGTCATCCTCTTCCCGCCGTCCAACCCGGTCGTCTCGGTCGGCACGATCCTCGCCGTGCCCGGTATCCGTGAGGCGATCGCCGACGCCGGGGTGCCGGTGGTGGGCCTGTCCCCCATCGTCGGGGACGCGCCCGTGCGCGGGATGGCCGACAAGGTGCTCGCGGCGGTGGGAGTGGAGTCGACGGCCACGGCGGTCGCCGAGCACTACGGTTCGGGGCTCCTCGACGGCTGGCTGGTCGACACCGTGGACGCGGGCTCCGTGGAGCGGGTCGAGACGGCCGGGATCCGCTGCCGGGCCGTTCCGCTGATGATGACCGACCTCGACGCCACCGCGCAGATGGCCCGCGAGGCGCTGACGCTGGCGGAGGAGGTGCGAGGGGCTTGAGCGAGGTCTCTGCCGACGGCTACCGCGTCTGGGCCGTCTCCGGAATCCCCGAGGTCCAGCAGGGCGACGACCTCGCGAAACTGATCGCCACCGCCGAACCCGGGCTGGTCGACGGGGACGTGCTGCTCGTCACGTCGAAGATCGTGTCCAAGGCGGAGGGGCGGATCGTCGAGGCGGCCGACCGGGAGTCCGCGATCGACGCGGAGACCGTACGGGTCGTGGCGCGGCGCGGGGCGCTGCGGATCGTCGAGAACCGGCAGGGGCTCGTGATGGCCGCCGCCGGGGTCGACGCCTCCAACACCCCCGCCGGGACCGTGCTGTTGCTGCCCGAGGACCCGGACGCGTCCGCGCGGGCGATCCGGGACGGCCTGCGCGACGTCCTGGGCGTCGACGTCGGCGTCGTCGTCACCGACACCTTCGGGCGTCCCTGGCGCGCCGGGCTCACCGACGTCGCGATCGGCGCCGCCGGCATCCACGTACTCGATGATCTGCGCGGGGGCAGGGACTCGTACGGCAATCCGCTCAGCGCGACCGTCGTGGCGACGGGCGACGAACTCGCCGCCGCCGGTGACCTGGTCAAGGGCAAGGCCGCCGGCCTGCCCGTCGCCGTCGTGCGCGGGCTGGCGCACACGGTGGCCGAGGGGCACGGGGAGGGGGCGCGGGCCCTGGTGCGCGGGGCGCGTGACGACATGTTCCGGCTGGGGACGTCGGAGGCGGTACGGGAGGCGGTGACCCAGCGGCGTACGGTACGGGCCTTCACGGACGAGCCCGTGGACCCCGGGGCCGTGCGACGGGCCGTCGAGGCGGCGGTCACGGCGCCGGCGCCGCATCACACGACGCCGTGGCGCTTCGTGCTGCTGGAGTCGGAGGAGTCGCGGACGCGGCTGCTCGACGCGATGCGTGACGCGTGGGTCGCGGATCTGCGGCGGGACGGCAAGAGCGAGGAGTCCATCGCCAAGCGGGTCCGGCGGGGGGATGTGCTGCGGAATGCGCCGTATCTCGTCGTGCCGTGTCTGGTGATGGACGGTTCGCACACCTACGGCGACGCGCGGCGGGACGGGGCCGAGCGGGAGATGTTCGTCGTCGCCGTCGGTGCCGGGGTGCAGAACTTCCTGGTCGCGCTGGCCGGGGAGCGGCTGGGGTCGGCGTGGGTGTCGTCGACGATGTTCTGCCGGGACGTGGTGCGGGGGGTGCTGGGGCTGCCGGAGGAGTGGGATCCGATGGGGGCGGTGGCGGTCGGGCATCCGGCGGAGGAGCCGAGGGCTCGGGCGGAGCGGGATGTGGGGGCCTTCATCGAGGTGCGCTGACACGGGACGGTCAGCGCCTACGCTCGTAGGACCCCGACAGCGACGTAGGGAATGTAGGGGATGTAGAGGGCGTAAGGGATTTAAGCCCCTTCGAAACCGACATCCGTAGGACACCGGTACCTCGAGGACCTCGCCTGTGGCAGGACGTTTCGCTCCGCGACCCACGCGTACGACCGTGCGCGGTGGGCATGTCGCCGTGCCCTCGGGGATACCGCGGCAGGCTTCGGCACCCGCGCGGGTACGTGTCTGGGTGCCCGACGGGCCGCTCGATCTCGGGCTGGTGCTGGGGCCCCTGCGGCGTGGGCCGGGGGATCCGACGTTCCGGGCGCTGCCGGACGGGTCCGTGTGGCGGGCCTGTCGTACGCCGGTCGGGCCCGGGACGTTGCGGGTCGGCGTGCGGGGTGCCGAGGTGCGGGGGGAGGCGTGGGGGCCGGGTGCCGAGTGGCTGCTGGAGCAGATGCCGGAGTTGCTCGGGGGCGCCGATGATCCGTCCGCCTTCGTGCCGCGGCATCGGGTGGTGGCGGTTGCCCGGCATCGGCGGCCGGGGTTGCGGCTGACGCGGACCGGGCTGGTGATGGAGTCGTTGATTCCGTCGGTTCTGGAGCAGAAGGTCACGACCGATGAGGCGTATCGGGCGTGGCGGTTGCTGGTGCGGAAGTACGGGGAGCCGGCGCCGGGGCCCGTGCCCGGGCGGATGTGTGTGATGCCGGATGCGGGGACCTGGAGGTTGATTCCGTCCTGGGAGTGGCATCGGGCCGGGGTCGACAACAAGCGGGCGTCCACGATTCTGCGGGCCGTGCGGGTTGCTGCGCGGCTGGAGGAGGCGGTGGGTATGGCTCCGGCTCAGGCGCAGGCTCGGTTGGAGGTCGTGCCGGGGATCGGGCCGTGGACGTCGGCGGAGGTTGTGCAGCGCAGTCATGGGGCGGCGGATGCGGTGACCGTGGGGGATCTGCATCTGCCGGGGATTGTGGGGTGGGCGCTTGCGGGGGATCGGGACGCGGATGACTCCGTGATGCTGGAGTTGCTGGAGCCTTATGCGGGGCAGCGGCATCGGGCGGCTCGGTTGATTCTGCTGAGTGGGCGGGTGCCGGCGCGGCGGGCTCCGCGGATGCCGCGGGGGGATATTGGGCGGTTGTGACGGGGGTGGGCTGCGTTGTGGTTGCCGCCGACGGGTTTCGCCCCCGCCGCCCCTACCCGTCCCGTCCTCCAGGGGCTCCGCCCCTTCGACCCCTGGTCCCTTCTGGGGGCTCCGCCCCCAGACCCCCGTATCGGCCCCGAAAGGGCCTCGTCCTCAAACGCCGGACGGGCTGAAAGTGCCTGGGCCGGCGCCGAGACATCGCCCCTCGCTTCACCACGACGCCCCCTGCGGGTGGGTGGGGGATCGGGACCGTACGACACCCGCACCCAACCCCCCGAACCCGGCTACAAATCCGGCGAGAACCGCACCGCCCCCGCCGGGATGCGAGCGTCGCACCACACCCGTACGCCCTCCCTCAGCTCGTTGTCGGCGCCGATCACCGCGCCGTCGCCGATGACCGTGCCGGTGAGGACGGAGCGTTCGCCTACGCGGGCGCGGGTGCCGATGAGGGAGTCGGTGATGATCGCGCCGGGTTCGATGACGGCGCCCGGGAGGATGGTGCTGCCGAAGACTCGGGCGCCCTCGGCCACGAAGGCGCCCTCGCCCACCACCGTGCCGCCGGTCAGCTTGGCGTCGGGGGCCACCGTGGCCGTGGGGAGGATCAGGCGGTCGCCGCAGCGGCCGGGGACGGCGGGGGAAGGGGCGCGGCCGAGGACCAGGTCCGCCGAGCCGCGGACGAAGGCCGCGGGGGTGCCGAGGTCCAGCCAGTAGGTCGAGTCGACCATGCCCTGGAGGTGGGCTCCGGCCGACAGGAGGTTCGGGAACGTCTCGCGTTCCACCGACACCGGGCGGCCCGCCGGGATCGTGTCGATGACCGAGCGGCGGAAGACGTACGCACCCGCGTTGATCTGGTCGGTGACGATCTCCTCGGGGGTCTGCGGCTTCTCCAGGAACGCCGTCACCCGGCCCGTGTCGTCCGTGGGGACCAGGCCGTACGCCCTCGGGTCGGTCACCTTGGTGAGGTGGAGCGAGACGTCCGCGCCCGTCGTCTCGTGCGTGTGGACCAGGGCCCTGATGTCCAGGCCCGTCAGGATGTCCCCGTTGAAGATCAGGACCGGGTCGTCGGGCGCGGAGTGGAGCCGGGAGGCCACGTTCCGGATGGCGCCGCCCGTGCCGAGGGGCTCCTCCTCCGTCACGTACTCCAGGTGGAGACCGAGGGCCGAGCCGTCGCCGAAGTACGGCTCGAAGACCTCGGCCAGGTAGGAGGTCGCCAGGACTATGTGGTCCACGCCCGCCGCTCTCGCTCTCGCCAACTGGTGCGTGAGGAACGGGACCCCTGCTGCCGGGACCATGGGTTTCGGCGTGTGCACGGTGAGCGGACGCAGCCGAGTGCCCTTGCCGCCGACCAGGAGGATCGCTTCTGTCACCTGTCGTCTCTGCTTCCTGCCGGGACCGGCCGAACTGTCTTTCGGCCGGCCAGTGTATGCAGACCGGTGTGCGGCACCCTCGACGGCAGGGCGGCAGTGCGGCAGGCCGTGCGGCCGGCAGGCCGTCCACCTCTCGTCCTCCGACGGCGGTGCATGCGACCTTCGCACTCCATACCTCGTACCCCGTACCCCCGTACGCCCCCCACATGGCCCCCAATTGCCCCCGTACGCCCACCAGCATGCCTTCCGCAGGGCCCGGCATGTCAGTGGATTCCTGTATTCATCCCTACATTGATCCCCACCTCGATCCGTGCATTGATCCGTGCATTGATCCGTGCATCGCTGTTTGCGTTGCTCCCTGCTTTCCTGTGAGCCGCGCCCCCGCTCAGCGTCCCTGGTAGCGGGCCGCCGCTGTGCGGGCCGTGCCGAGTTTGCGGTAGAGCTGCAAGCCGGGGCACTCCGTGGAGTAGCCGTCCCGATGCCCGGAGATCGTGTTCAGGCGCACGTTCTTGCCCTTTTTGTAGAGGTTGCCGCCGCCGGACTTCAGGTACGTCTTGCTGCGCGGATTGACGCCGAACAGGCCCAGCTTCCAGGCCGTGAGCCGGGCGATGGCCCGCACCGCGGCAGCGGTCGGCTTGGCAGAGCCGTAGCTGCCGAGGACGGCGATCCCCATGCTGTTGCTGTTGAAACCGCGCGTGTGGGCACCCAGGACCGACTTCGCCACTCCCCCGGCGCGCCCCTCGTAGATGTTTCCGCACTTGTCGATGAGGAAGTTGTAGCCGACGTCGCGCCAGCCCATGCTCTTGACGTGGTAGCGGTAGATACCGCGAACGAGCGAGGGAACCTGCTTGCACGTGTACTTGGCACCGGTCGCGGTGTGGTGCACGAAGGCCGCCTTCACCTTCTTCGTGTAGACGAACTTCTTCTCCCGCCAGCTCTCGTTCGCACCCCAGCCGCGCCGGGTGACGATGCGCGGCCTCGGACCGATGTACGGCTTCGCCCGCTGCTCCTGCGTCAACTCGCTGCCACGCAGGGCCAACAGTTCCTTCTCGGTCTCGGCCTTGCCGAGCTCGGGGATCTCGGTGGCGTTCAGCGGCGCGAGTTCGGCGTTGACGGCGGAGGCGGCGGTGTCGGCGGAGGCGGAGCCGAGGGCCTCGGCGGTCTCGCCGGTCTCGGTCGTGAGGGATCCGGGGCGGATGGCGCCGTCGGGGTCGTCCGGCGCGGGGGCGGGATCGCCGGGGTCGACGAGTTCGAGGCGGAGGCCGGCGGGAAGCGCGGAGACGACTTCTGTTTCGGTGCCGGCTGTCGGGGTCGGGTCACCGGCTCCCGGGACCGTGTGCTCGGACCGCTCCCCGACCACCTCCGGCGTGACCCGCACCTCCACCCCGTCCGACTCCCCGACCCACAACGGCGCCGTGGAGCCGCGCACCCGGGACGAGGTGCCTTCGGCGGTGTCGGGGTCGGCGCCGTGATCGGCGTTGTGCGTCTCGATGTCCTGCCAGTCGGACCAGGTGCCGGTGCCGACCGCGCGGGTGCGGACCTGGACGCGGCCGTGCAGTTCGACGTCCGGGTCGTCCCAGATGACGCCGACGAGGGAGAAGTGCCGTACGTCCCGTCGGGGCAGGCCCTGTTCGGTGGGCGGGTCGGCGACGCGGTCATGGTCGAGGGGGACGAGGGGCAGCGACTGGGTGCTACCGGGGACGGACGGTTCGGCGTCCGTACGGCGCACCGCAGACCCGCCCACCGTGGCCACCACCTGCGCGCTCGTGGCCACTTCCGTGCCGAGCGCCGGTCTCGCGGTCGCCGCGACGGCGGGTGGGGTGAGTGGGAGGGCGAGAGCCGCCGCACACGTGACACCGATCGAGGAAGCAAGGAATCCACGCATACTCCCGATGGTGGACATAGGCATACAAACCTGTCCATCTGAGGATTGACGGAGCGTCTGTCAACGGTTCGCCCGAACCGGTGGCGGCGGGGTGCCGCCAACCGGCGGTGCGCGGGGGCGGGTCCGCGTACCCTTGCGCGGATGAACGCCACCGATCGCACCCCTGCCGACCTGCTGCGTTCCGCGCTCGCCGCGGATCCCGGACGACCCCTGGTGACCTTCTACGACGACGCCACCGGGGAGCGCGTCGAATTGTCCGTGGCCACCCTCGGCAATTGGGTGGCAAAGACAGCGAATCTTCTCCAGGGCGATCTCGGGGCCGGGCCGGGCGACCGGGTCACGCTGCTGCTGCCCGCGCACTGGCAGACGGCGGTGTGGCTGCTGGCGTGTTCGTCGGTGGGCACGATCGCGGACGTCGGCGGGGATCCGGCGGCGGCGGACGTGGTCGTGAGCGGGCCGGACTCCCTTGAGGCCGCGCGGGCGTGCCGGGGTGAGCGGGTCGCGTTGGCGCTACGGCCGTTGGGGGGACGTTTCCCGCAGGCGCCGGCCGGGTTCGCCGACTATGCGGTGGAGGTGCCGAGTCAGGGGGACCGTTTCACGTCGTATGCCCCGGTCGATCCCGAGGATCCCGCGCTGATCGTCGCCGGGCGGGAGTTCAGCGGGGCCGAGGTCGTCGAGCGTGCTCGGGACGAGGCGACGGGGCTGGGACTTACGGGGCCGGGCTCACGGATCCTGTCCGCCTTGCCGTACGACACCTGGGAGGGACTCAACGCCGGGCTGTACGCGGCGCTGGCGACCGGCGGGTCGGTGGTGCTGTGCCGGCATGTGGAGTCGCTGGGCGAGGAGGCGCTGGCGAAGCGGATCGAGAGTGAGCGGGTGACGGCTACGGCGCGGTGACGCTGGGCGCCTGCGTTTCGCGGAGTGGCTTGCGTGACATCGGGGCGGACGGGCGTGCCGCCCTGGCCCTTGTTTTCCTCGCCCCCGCCGCCCCTACCCGTCCCATCCTCCAGGGGCTCCGCCCCTTCGACCCCGGGGCCCTTCTGGGGGCTCCGCCCCCAGACCCCCGGTTCGGCCCTTAAGGGGCCTCGTCCTCAAACGTCGGACGGGCTGAAATGCCTGCGCCGAGACGTCGCCCCTCGCATCACCAAGACGCCCCTGCGGGTGGGTGGGGGAAAGCACGGCCCCGTCACCCATTCAGCCCACCACCACCCACCCCTCACCCCCCACCCAAGCCATGGTCGTAACAACAGCCCACACCAGACGCAGCACGCAGCACGCGACACGCAGCACGCCCTGAGGAGTGGAGCCAGACGTGACCGGCATATCGCGCTCACGCCCCGGACTTTCCGGCGTTGTCGGGGGCGGACCGTCCGGCGGTAGGCGAGGGCGGCGGCGGGGGTGGCGGTGGGTGCGGCGAGGGGCGCTGGGGGTGGGGCTGGTGCTCGTGGGCGCCGGTGGGGCCGGGTGGGCCGTCTACGCCAAGCTCGACTCCAACATCACCACCGACGAGGCCGCCGCCGCGGAGCTGGAACGGTACGAGAACGAGCGCCCCACCTCGCTGGTGCGCGACGCGCGGAACATCCTGCTCATCGGGTCCGATTCCAGGGCGGGCAGCGGAAACCGCCGCTACGGACGCGACTCCGGCACCGAACGCTCCGACACCACCATCCTCCTGCACCTGTCCGCCGGCCGCGGCAGCGCCACCGCCGTCTCGATACCCCGCGACCTGATGGTGGACGTCCCCGGGTGCCGAAGTGACGACGGCAGCCGCAGCGACCCCATGTTCGCGATGTTCAACCACGCCTTCCAGGTGGGCGGTTCGGCCTGCACCATCCGCACCGTCGAGCGGCTCACCGACATCCGTATCGACCACCACATGGTCATCGACTTCCACGGCTTCAAGGAGATGATCGACGCCCTCGACGGCGTGGAGATCTGCCTCACCAAGCCCATCGACGACAAGGCCGCCAAGCTGCGCCTCCCAGCCGGCAAGGTGACCCTCAACGGCGAACAGGCCCTCGGCTACGTCCGCGCCCGCAAGACCCTCGGCGACGGCAGCGACACCGACCGCATGGACCGCCAGCAGCGATTCCTCGCCGCGCTCGTGCACAAGGTGCAGAGCAACGACGTCCTGCTGAACCCGGTGCGGCTCTACCCCGTCCTCGACGCCGCCACGTCCTCCCTCACCACCGACCCCGCCCTGGCCGGCTTGCGAGGTTTGTACGAACTCGTCCGCGGCGTGCGCGACATCCCCACTGAACGCGTGCAATTCCTCACCGTTCCCCGGGAGTCGTACATCCACAACTCCAATCGCGACCAACTCATGGAGCCCGCCGCCGAGCGGCTCTTCGAGCGGCTGCGCACCGACACCCCGGTGGAAGTCGTGGATTCGTCCGGAATGCACCAGGGGCCGTCACGGGATTCCTCGCACAGGAGTTCCCATGGGCGGGGTGGGAAGTCGGACGCCAAGCCGTACGACGACTCCACAGAACCCACTCCCCCGCCCCCCACCTTCCGCGGCAACACAGCCGCCGAGAACCCTTGCGGGTAAAGCGCTCACCAAGTCCGCGAACCCCAATTCAAAGAAATGGGGCGGATTGCCCAGTTGTAGGGACGTGGAATTTGTCACCGTCGTCGCTTGACGCTGAACTGGGCGGATAGTGTGAGCGATCCGGTGCTCCCAGCCGTAGTTAGGCTTGCGCACTGTTTGACCGAGACCCGAGCGCCTTGGAGGGGTAGGCGCCGCGTGGCCCCGACGGAGGATTCAGGCAACCGTGGACGCGCAAGGCCGTGGGCGGGCGGACGACATCGACCCCGCAGACCAGTGGGTACTCAATCCGAACACCGGTGAATACGAACTGCGACTGAGCCCTTCCGCTCCGCAGTCGTCGGTTCCCGGACCTCGCAGATCCGCTTCCCGTGCCGGCGCCGCCGCACGGGCCACCGGCACGAGCGCCCAGGGCGCGGGCGGCCAGGGCGCGGGCGGCCCGGCCGGTGGCGCGGTACGCAACCGGAGCGCGGCGCCGGGGCGCGACACGCGGACGGCGCCGGGCCGTGAGGTACCGCCGCAGCGTCGGCGCCGGGGCGCGCCCGAGGATCCGTTGCCGGGGCGGCGTGGTCGCCGGCCGGTGAAGAAAAAGAGCAAGGCGAAGAAGGCCGTGCTCTGGACCGGCGGAATAATGGCGTTCGTGGTCGTCGCCGCCGCTGCCGGTGCGTATCTCTACATCGAGCACCTCAACGACAACATCCAGTCCGTCTCCGACGACGGCGCGAGCACCGGTGGCTTCGAGAAGGACAAGGCCATCAACATCCTGCTCATCGGCACGGACAAGCGCACGGGCGCGGGCAACGACAAGTACGGCGACTCGGGCAGCGCCGGGCACGCCGACACCACGATCCTGCTGCACGTCTCCAAGGACCGTTCGAACGCGACCGCGCTCAGCATCCCGCGCGACCTGATCGTCGACATCCCGGACTGCCCGACGACGCAGGAGGACGGCTCGCAGGAGGTCATCAGGGGCGAGACCGGCGTCCGCTTCAACACCAGCCTCGGCCAGGAGGGCCGTACGCCCAGCTGCACCATGCGCACGGTCACCGAGCTGACCGGGATCAAGCCGGACAACTTCATGGTGGCCGACTTCAACGCGGTGAAGACACTGACGACGGCGGTCGGCGGTGTCGAGGTGTGTCTGGCCAAGGACATCAACGACCCGGACTCCAAGCTCAACCTCCCCAAGGGCGAGCATGTGATCGAGGGCGAGCAGGCGCTGGCCTTCGTCCGCACCCGGCATGCCGTCGGCTTCGGCGGTGACCTGAGCCGGATCGGGCTGCAGCAGCAGTTCCTCAGCGCGCTGATGCGGAAGCTGAAGTCGAACGACACGCTCACCAGCCCCACGAAGATGATCAAGCTGGCCGAGGCGGGCACGAAGGCGCTGACCGTCGACTCCCAGCTGGACACCATCGACAAGCTGAAGGACCTGGGTCTGGAGCTGGGCAAGCTCAACACCAAGAACCTGACCTTCACCACCATTCCGGTGATAGACAACCCGGCCGAGAAGGTGAAGGCGACCGTCGTGCTCAACGAGACGACGGCGCCCCAGGTCTTCGAAGCGATCCAGAACGACGTCTCCTTCACCGAGGTCAAGCAGCAGAAGAAGAAGGAAGCCGCCGCGGTGGCCGCCCGGCTGAAGGGCACCAAGTCCGACGCCTCCGAGGTGCGGGTGCGGATCCTCAACGGCGGTGCTGTCGCCGGCAGCGCTTCGTCGATGCTCACGTACCTGCAGACCGAGGAGGGCGTGACCAAGTCCGAGAACGCGGGCAACGCCTCGGCGACGCTGGCGAAGACGACGCTCGAATACGCCCCGGACCAGGCGGACCAGGCACGTCGGCTCGCCGAAATCATGGGGCTCTCCGGGTCCGCGATGAAACCCGGCAAGAGCGTGACCAACTCCCAGGGCCTGCCCACGATGACGCTGACGCTGGGCAAGGACTTCAAGGGTGCGGGCACGTCCCTCACCGCTCCGACCAAGGCGCCCGACGTGGAGAAGTCCACCGCCGACAAGGTCGAGTGCGCGAAGTAGAACAGGCCCAACGGGCCCGCCCCTCGGCCGAGTTGAGCCGGAGGACGGGCCCGTTGGCGGTAGTCGGTGGTCGGCAGTCGGTACGGAAGTTCCCGCGGCGAAACTCCGGCCGGGAACGCAACTGTGCCGCGGGCTCGTTGGTCTGACACAGGACGTGCGTGGATTTTGCCGACACGTGGCCAACCCGGTTCGGGCCCACAGTGGTCTGACAGGTAGCGAACCGGTGTCGGACAGGGTGGTCTGACAGGGTGCGCTGCGCACCGGACAGGGAGGTCCGGCGGGCAGCGGTGCCGTGTCGGGCCAAGGGTGGGGAAGGGCAGACAGTTGGCGCAGAGCAGTGTGCGAGGGGAGGCCCCCGCGGTGGACGACACCATGTCGCTCACCCCGCAGGCCGACCAGGACACGCCGGCCGACCAGGGCGGCCGGCACAGCGGCGGGGGACGCAGGGGCGGACGGGGCGCCGACAGCAGGCGCCGCAGACGGCGTGCGCTGCGCTGGTCGGCGACGGTTCTGGCGGTGGTGATACTGGGCACCGCGGGTGCCGGATATCTCTACTACCAGCACCTCAACGGCAATCTGAAGAAGGACGACCTCTACCTCGGCGACGACAAGGACCGCGCCGCCCGGACCGAGGCGAACGCGGCCGGTCAGACGCCGCTGAACATCCTGCTGATCGGCTCGGACGCCCGGGACAGCAAGGAGAACCAGAAGCTCGGCGGCGCCAAGGAGACGTTCGGCGCCACCCCGCTCGCCGACGTCCAGATGCTGCTGCACGTCTCCGCCGACCGCACCAACATGTCGGTCGTGAGCATGCCGCGCGACACGCTGGTCGACATGCCCAAGTGCACGGACCCGGACAGTGGCGACGTGTACGAAGCCCGCGAGCGTCTGATGACGAACCGCTCGCTCGGCCGCGGCGGCCCGGGGTGCACGGTGGCGACGTGGGAGAAGCTGACCGACATCCACATCGACCACTTCATGATGATCGACTTCTCGGGTGTGGTGTCGATGGCGGACGCGATCGGCGGCGTCCCGGTCTGCGTGAACGCCAACATCCGTTCCAAGGACAGCCAGGGCCACGGCTCCGGGCTGGAGTTGGAGAAGGGCGAGACGTACGTCAAGGGCGAGCAGGCGCTTCAGTGGCTGCGCACCCGGTACGGCTTCGAGGACGGCAGCGACCTGGCCCGCGCCAAGGCGCAGCACATGTACATGAACTCGATGGTCCGCGAGCTGCGCAAGAACGCGAAGTTGAGCAACCCGGGCAAGCTGCGCTCGCTCGCCGAGGCGGCCACCAAGGCGCTCACCGTCGACCCGGGCCTGGGCACGGTCGCGAAGCTCTACGACCTGGCGGGCGAGCTCAAGCAGGTGCCGACCTCGCGCATCACCATGACGACGATGCCGAACGAGTACGACACGATCCAGACCGGCCGGGTGGTGCCGACCGACGACGCGACCAAGCTGTTCCGGCTGGTGCGTGAGGACATCGCGCTCGACGGCAAGGACAAGAAGAAGTCCACCACGGAGAAGGCCTCCACCGACCCTGCCGCGGCGGACGGCGAGATCGCCGTCCAGGTGCAGAACGGCACCCGTACCGAGGTCCTCGCCCCGGCCCAGGGCCGCGCGAGAACGGTCGCCGGGCTGCTCGTCGGCAAGGGCTTCACCCAGGCTCTGGCGGACGCATCGACCACGCCGACCGCGGACACGACGCTCGTCCGCTACCCGTCCACCGACCTGGAGGGCGACGCCCAGCGGGTCGCCAAGGCGCTCGGTATCCCGACCAGTGCCGTGGAGAAGTCCACGGACGTCTCCGGCGTCACGCTCGTCGTCGGCGCCGACTGGCGGGAGGGTACGGCGTACAAGGCCCCGAAGAAGGACGACAAGACGCCGGACACGGCCGAGGCGCTGAACGCCTCCGACACGAAGGCCTGCATGAAGGTGGACCCGGACTTCACCTGGTGACGGCACCCCGCCCCGGCGGGCTCAGTCGACGCTGAGCACCGCCGGGCGGCGGGAGGCGATGACCTTCCGCGCCAGGGACCGCGGGCTGGTGAGGAAGCCGTAGCCCCAGGACATGTGCATGGTCGCGAGGGCGACGGGGATCTGCAGGCGTGCCTTCAGCGGCAGGCCCTTGCCGGCCGGGACCGAGCCCGCGACGATCGCCGCGAGATAGCCGCCGGGGATCACCAGGGCCCACGGGGTGACCAGGGCGCCCAGCACGAGGCCCGCCGCGATCGCGCACACCGCCGTCGGCGGGGCGAGGTAGCGCAGGTTGATGGAGCCGGCGTGGTAGCGGGCGACGACATGGCGCCAGCGGCCGTAGTCCTTGTACTGCTTGGCCAGGGCCTTCACCGACGGCCTCGGGCGGTACGACACCTTCAGCTCGGGCGAGAACCAGATCAGCCCGCCCGCTTCCCTGATCCGGAAGTTCAGCTCCCAGTCCTGGGCCCGGATGAACTCCTCGTTGTAGCCGCCCTGTTGCTCCAGCGCCTCGCGCCGGAAGACGCCGAGGTAGACGGTCTCGGCCTGCTGGGCCGCGCCGCCCGTGTGGAAGGCGGCGTTGCCGACGCCGATCTTCGAGGTCATCGCGGCGGCGACGGCGTGCTCCCAGTCGTTCTCGCCCTCGGCGTGCATGATGCCGCCGACGTTCTGTGCGCCGGTCTCCTCCAAGAGCCGTACGGCGGTGGCGATGTAGTTGGGCGAGAGGATGCCGTGGCCGTCGACGCGGACGACGATCGGGTGGCGGGAGGCCTTGATCGCGGCGTTGAGGGCGGCGGGCGTACGGCCGGTGGGGTTCGGGACGGTGTGAACGCGCGGGTCGTCGGCCACGAGCTCGGCGGCGATCTCGTCCGTGCGGTCCGTGGAGGGACCGAGGGCGATCACGACCTCCATCTCGCCGGCGTACTCCTGCGCGAGGATCGCTTGGACGGCTCCGCGCAGATGCCGCTCCTCGTTCAGGACGGGCATGATGACGGACACGGCGGGGAGCTGCACGTGGGGATTGGCGTTCATAGGAGGCTCACGTTACCGCGAACGGGGGACAGCCTTGCGCGCCGCCGGGGTCGCTGCACCGGGCAGCAGATCGTATGGGCCTACGGTGCTCACGGATCCCACGTACGGCCCCCAGGGCAAGCGACAGCGGAGGTATCTCCCCCATGCCCACGCCGCCCCGCCAGTCCCCCTCCCCCGCGCAGCGCCGTCCGCAGCCGTCCCGCCGCGGCGCGCGGCCGGTCGCGCCGGTACGGCGGAAGCGGCCGCGGTGGGCCATGCGGGCGGTGACCACCCTGTCCGTCGTGGTCCTCGCCTCGGCGGGGATCGGGCACGCGGTGGTCACCAGCCTGGACGCGAAGATCGAGCGCGTGGACCCGTTCAAGGACATGAAGAACCGGCCGCAGGCCGGGACCGGGATGAACGTCCTGCTGGTCGGCACAGACGGCCGCGACCGCATCAGCGAGGAGGAGCGGCGCAAGTACCGGCTCGGCGGGGCGCCCTGTCACTGCACCGACACGATCATGATCGTGCACATCTCGGGGGACCGGGAGCGGGCGAGCGTGGTGAGCCTGCCACGCGACTCGTACGCCGAGGTGCCTGCCGGTGAGGGGCGCGAGGCGCATCCCATCAAGATCAACGCCGCGTACGCGGAGGGCGGCCCGAACCTCACCGTGCGCACGGTCGAGCACATGACCCACGTCAAGATCGACCACTATCTGGAGGTCGACTTCACCAGCTTCATGAAGACGGTGGACGTGGTCGGCGGCGTGCAGATCTGCACGGCGAAGCCGCTGAAGGACTCGTACACCGGGCTCGACCTGCCGGCCGGCACCCACCGGCTGATGGGCGGCGAGGCGCTGCAGTACGTGCGCGCGCGGCACATCGACGGCGGCTCCGACCTGGGCCGGATGCAGCGGCAGCAGCGGTTCATGGCGGGGCTGATCTCGCGGGCGACGTCGTCGGGGATCCTGCTGAACCCGATGCGGTTCCGGGACGTGACGCGGGCGGTGCTGGGCTCGGTGCGGGCCGACAAGGGCTTCGGGACGGGCGAGCTGCTGGACCTCGGGCGGGCGATGCGGAACTTCTCGCCGTCGTCGTCGGAGTTCACGACCGTGCCCATCCGGCAGATGTCGTACACCGTGAAGGGCCTCGGTTCCACGGTGAAGTGGGACACCGCGAAGGCCGATCGCCTCTTCCGGGCCCTGCGCGAGGACCAGCCGCTGGCCGCACAGCGGGCGCGGACCAAGGCGGTCCCGGTGGAGGTCGCCCCGCAGGAGATCCGCGTCCAGGTGGAGAACGGCACGCAGACGGAGGGCCTCGGCAAACGCGTCGACGCGGCGCTGGCGGCGACCGGGTTCCGGACGACCGGGCGGCCGGTGGACGCGACGGGCCGCACCGTGCCGCGCACGGTCGTCGCCCACGACCCTCGCTGGGACCGCTCGGCGAAGTCCCTCGCGGCAGCGCTGCCCGGAAGCGAGCTGCGGCCGGTGAAGGGGCTGGGTCCGACGCTGAAGGTGATCGTCGGGGCGGACTTCAAGCGGGTCCTGAAGGTGCGGTCCGAGGACCCGACGCAGGGTGAGTCGATCGTGGTGCGGGGGGACGAGGCGGTGTGCTCGTAGGGCTGTGAGGTCCGGTCCGGGGCCGTGTGCAAGTGCTCGGCTCCGGGCCGGCCGTCCGCACGTCGTGACTCCTGGTCATTACTCCAATGGGGTCGATCACGCTGCGTCACGCCTTCGTGCGGAAGAGGGGGACCGCACATTGCACGGCATCTGGTGGGAATTGTTCCCGTCCGCCCGATGGCGCCCCGTGTCCGGCGGGCGTAGGACGGAAGGGCACGGGGCCCGCCCGGGCTCCCGCACCCCCCAGGAGGAGCCATGACCCAGCCCGGAACCATGTCCGCGATGAGCAAGGAGATGCAGGCCTGCGTCGACGCGTGCATGTCCTGCCATGTCGTCTGCGAGGAGACGATGAGCTCCTGCATGCAGATGGGCGGCCAGCCGCAGATGCAGATCATGCGGGCGCTCATGGACTGCGCCGAGACGACCCGCATGTGCGCGGACATGATGATGCGCCGCTCGCCCATGTCGGCCGAGATGTGCGCGATGTGCGCCAAAGCCTGTGAGATGTGCGCCGAGGCGTGTATGTCCATGCCGGACGATCCCCAGATGATGCGCTGCGCCGAGGCCTGTCGCCGCTGTGCCGAGTCCTGTCGATCGATGGCGGGCGCCACGATGTGACGGTCACCGTGTGAGAACCGTCGGACAGACAGACGTCGGGGGCACCCCCAAGGGTGCCCCCGACGTCTGTCGTCCGCGCCGTGCGCGCCGCTCAGTTGCTGGAGACGGTCACCGTCTCGTCGTTCTTCAGCTGCTCCACCAGTTGCTTCACCTTCGCGGTGTCCCACTGGAGGTTGCCGTTCGCGGAGTTGCCCGAGATCGGCATGTTCATGGACTTGCCCTCGCCGCCGCTGACGCCCTTCATCGCCCAGAACATGGACGCCAGGTCGTACAGGCCCATGTCCTTGTCGACGATCAGGGAGTCCAGGCCGGCACCCATGGTCGGGTACAGCTTGAACGGGTTGAGGATCGTGCCCGGCGTCGCCACCTGGTTGGCCAGCGCGGAGAGGAACTTCTGCTGGTTCTTCGTACGGTCCAGGTCGGAGCCGGCCAGCGCGTACCGGGTGCGGACGAAGGCGAGCGCCTCCTCGCCGTTCAGGGTCTGCGTGCCCTTCTTGAAGTCCGCGCCGGACTTGGAGTCCTTGATGTCCTGCGGGATGTCGATCTCGACGCCGCCGACCGAGTCCACGATGTTCGCGAAGCCGGCGAAGCCGATCTCGACGTAGTGGTCGATGTGCAGACCGGTGTTGGCCTCGACGGTACGGACCAGCAGTTCGGGGCCGTCCTCCGCGTAGGCCGCGTTCAGCTTCACCTGACGGCCGGTGCCCTGGTAGAGCTTGCCGGAGTCCGAGCCCTTGAAGGACGGGATCGTGACGTTCGAGTCACGGGGCAGCGAGATCAGCGTCGGGGCGCCACTGCCGGTGTGCAGGATCATCATCGAGTCCGTGCGCTTGCCCTCGGCGGACCCGGTGTGCAGCTTCTTCTTCTCCTCGGCCGACATGCCCGCGCGGCTGTCGGAGCCGACTATCAGGTAGTTGGTGCCCTCGCCTGCCTCCGGCCGCTCGATGACCTTGGAGAGGTCGACCTCGCGGTTGAGCTTGGAGTCGGCCCAGAAGTAGGTGGCGACGCTCGTCACGAGCAGCAGGGTCACCAGCGTGATCGTGGTCAGCTTGATACGGCGCCGCCAGTTCGGCGCGGGGCGCGGCTCGCGCGTCCCCATGCCGTCACCACCGCGACCGCCACCGCCGCCGTAGACCTGGCCGGTGTTGTAGCCGTCGTCGTCGTAGCCGCCGTGGCCCTGGCCGTTGACGTACGACGGCTGCTGCGGCACCCCGCCGTAGCCCTGGCCGGGCGGTGCCGCCGGGCCGCGGCGGACCTGCCGCATCACGCGCGCGCCCTCGGGCTGTGCGCTCGCGCTGCCGCGTCCGTAACGGTTGCCGCGGTTGTCGTCGGACCATCGCTCGGGCCAGTCATTCATGCGCCCCAGTGTGCAGGGCATGGCCAGGTCTCTTACAAGGTTCGGGGGAAAATAGGGGCACGGCTGTTGCGAACCCAACACAAAGTCCGCGAATGTCGGGGCCGCATAAAGTGGAGCCCATGACAGACCAGGTCACCGCAGCGGAATCGGGCACTCCGGAAATCCCGGGCAAGCTGATATCCGCGTCCCGCACCACCCTCAGCCACATCATGACCCACAACGACACCAATCTTCTGGGGACGGTGCATGGCGGTGTGATCATGAAGCTCGTCGACGATGCCGCGGGCGCGGTGGCCGGCCGGCACAGCGGTGGCCCCGCCGTCACCGCGTCCATGGACGAGATGGCCTTCCTGGAGCCGGTACGCGTCGGTGACCTCGTCCATGTGAAGGCCCAGGTCAACTGGACCGGCCGGACCTCGATGGAGGTCGGCGTACGGGTCCTGGCCGAGCGCTGGAACGAGTCGGCGCCGCCCACCCAGGTCGGTTCGGCCTACCTCGTCTTCGCGGCGGTGGACGCCGACGGCAAGCCACGCCGGGTCCCGCCGGTGATACCGGAGACCGAACGCGACAGGCGCCGTTACCAGGAGGCCCAGATCCGCCGGACGCACCGGCTGGCCCGACGGCGCGCGATCAAGGAACTGCGGGAGAAGCGGGCGGCGGAGGGGTTCGAGGACTGAGGCCGTTACAAAAGAACCGCAGGGCACCCGGCACCCGGGCGCCCTGCGTTCTCTGGTCGACCCACCCGCTCGTTACGGCAGGTTGCGCGCCATGACGATGCGCTGGACCTGGTTGGTGCCCTCGTAGATCTGCGTGATCTTGGCGTCGCGCATCATGCGCTCGACCGGGTAGTCACGGGTGTAGCCGTAGCCGCCGAGGAGCTGGACGGCGTCCGTGGTGACCTCCATCGCCACGTCCGAGGCGAAGCACTTGGCGGCGGCGCCCAGGTAGGTGAGGTCGGCGTCGACGCGCTGCGAGGCGGCGGCGGCCTGGTAGGTCAGGGCGCGGGCGGCCGAGATCTTCATGGACATGTCGGCGAGCATGAACTGGATGCCCTGGAAGTCGGCGATCGGCTTGCCGAACTGCTTGCGCTCCTGGACGTAGCCCTTGGCGTAGTCGAGGGCGCCCTGCGCGATGCCGAGGGCCTGGGCGGCGATCGTGATGCGGGTGTGGTCCAGCGTCTTCATCGCCGTGGCGAAGCCGGTGCCCTCCTCGCCGATCATGCGGTCCGCGGGGATGCGAACGTTGTCCAGGTAGACCTCGCGGGTCGGGGAGCCCTTGATGCCGAGCTTCTTCTCCGGGGCACCGAAGGAGACGCCCTCGTCGGACTTCTCGACGACGAAGGCCGAAATGCCCTTCGAGCGCTTCGTGGGGTCGGTCACGGCCATCACCGTGTAGTACTCGGACTCGCCCGCGTTGGTGATCCAGCGCTTCACGCCGTTCAGGACGTAGTGGTCGCCGTCGCGGACCGCCTTCGTCTTCATGCCGGCCGCGTCCGAACCCGCGTCGGGCTCGGAGAGGCAGTACGAGAACATGCCGTCGCCCTTGGCGAGCGGGGTCATGTACCGCTTCTTGAGGTCCTCGGAGCCGGAGAGGATCACGGGGAGGGAGCCGAGCTTGTTCACGGCCGGGATGAGGGAGGAGCTCGCGCAGACGCGGGCCACCTCCTCGATCACGATCACCGTGGCGAGCGCGTCGGCGCCCGCGCCGCCGTACTCCTCGGGTACGTGCACCGCGTGCAGGTCGTTGGCCACCAGCGCGTCCAGCGCCTCCCGCGGGAAGCGCGCCTCCTCGTCCACCGCGGCGGCGTGCGGCGCGATCTTCGCCTCGGCCAGCGAGCGGATGACGTCCCGGAGCATGTCGTGCTCCTCGGACGGGCGGTACAGGTCGAAGTCAGCCGATCCGGCCAAGGTCTCTCACGCTCCAAGGACGCTGGTGGTAAATGCGCTGGTGGTGCTAATTACCGTTAAGTAACTCAAATTTTAGGGGGCGGCCCACGGGAGTGATACGTGAGCTTGGCGACAGGGGGGAAGTTGCCCGTCAGACCCGCCGACTATGCTCGGGCCCGCATGTCCCCGCACCTCTTCTGGAGTCCCTCATGGCCCTCAAGATCACCGTGATCGGCACCGGTTACCTCGGCGCGACGCACGCCGCGGCCATGGCCGAGCTCGGCTTCGAGGTGCTGGGGCTCGATGTCGTGCCCGAGAAGATCGAGATGCTGCGGCGCGGCGAGGTCCCGATGTACGAGCCGGGACTGGAGGAGCTGCTGCGCAAGCACGTGGCCGGTATCGAGGGATCCACCGGGCGGCTGCGGTTCACCATGGACTGGGCCGAGGTCGGGGAGTTCGGCGATGTGCACTTCGTGTGCGTGAACACGCCTCAGCGCCATGGCGAGTACGCCTGCGACATGTCGTACGTCGACCGGGCCTTCGAGTCCCTCGCCCCGCACCTCACCGCCCCCGCTCTCGTCGTCGGCAAGTCCACCGTCCCCGTCGGCTCCGCCGACCGCCTCGCCACCTACCTCGCCGAGCACGCGCCGGCCGGTGCGGACGCCGAGCTGGCCTGGAACCCGGAGTTCCTGCGCGAGGGCTTCGCCGTCGAGGACACGCTGCACCCGGACCGGGTCGTGGTCGGCGTGCGCAGCGAGCGGGCCGAGAAGCTGCTGCGCGAGGTGTACGCGACCCCGATCGCCGACGGCTCCCCCTTCGTCGTCACCGACTTCCCCACCGCCGAGCTGGTGAAGACCTCCGCCAACTCCTTCCTCGCCACCAAGATCTCCTTCATCAACGCGATGGCGGAGGTGTGCGAGGCGGCCGACGGCGATGTCGCCAAGCTCGCGGAGGCCATCGGGTACGACGACCGGATCGGACGGAAGTTCCTGCGGGCCGGGATCGGCTTCGGCGGCGGGTGTCTGCCCAAGGACATCCGCGCCTTCATGGCCCGCGCCGGCGAGCTGGGCGCCGACCAGGCGCTGACCTTCCTGCGCGAGATCGACTCCATCAACATGCGCCAGCGCGGGCAGATGGTGGAGCTGGCGCGCGAGGCACTGGGCGGCGGGTCCTTCCTGGGCAAGCGGGTCGCGGTGCTCGGCGCCACGTTCAAGCCCGACTCCGACGACGTACGGGATTCGCCCGCGCTCAACGTCGCCGGCCAGATCCACCTCCAGGGCGGCCAGGTCACGGTCTACGACCCCAAGGGCATGGAGAACGCCCGCCGCCTCTTCCCCACCCTCGGCTATGCCGACAGCGCGACCGAGGCCGTACGGGGCGCCGATGTCGTACTGCATCTGACGGAATGGCGGGAATTCCGCGAGCTGGATCCGGCGGAACTCGGTGAGGTCGCGGCGGCCCGGCTCGTTCTGGACGGGCGTAATGCGCTCGATCCGGCGGTGTGGCGGAAGGCCGGCTGGACCTATCGGGCGATGGGGCGGCCGACGGCCTGAGAAAAGGCGGGTATTGTTTCCGGCAGGAAAATTGTGCTCGCGAGGCCCGTCCCCCAAGGGGCGGGCCGTCTGCTGCCCGCCCCTTGGGCCCACAGCAGGACCGCGCAAAGGCATATGCCGTTCTCCTTGAAATCCCCACGCGTCTCCGAATTCTATTCGAGTAGCGTGAAGGAAAAGAAATGACCGCACGCTAATTCTCCACAGCTGCAATTGCACGGAATAGCGGCGGTCTCACCCGGTCTCACAGCGGGGACCCCCTCGAAAGAGAGGCACCGCAACAACCGCTTAACTGACGCGTAGCCGCGCGGAATTCGCGCGCCACTCCACTGGTCGGCGTTCACCCGATTGAACAGACCATGCCAGGAGTGACCATGCCTCTGTTCCGCCGAGCTCTGTGGCCGCACGACCACCGCGACGAACTGGTCGCGGGCGCGCTTGTCGGCGCCGTGGTGGTCGTGCTCGGCTACGCGTCCGGGATCGGCGCCCCGTCGGCCTCCTCCGCCCCGAGCGCCGCCCCACCGCCCGCGGCCACCTCCCCCTCGTCCCCGGGCGAGACCGCCGCACCGCCGGACACCCCGGGCGACGCCTCGGGCGGAGCCGCGGGAGGCTCGGCAGGGACCGGCGCGCTCCCGGTCACCGGCGTCTACTACCCCGGCGGTACGGGCGGCACGGACCACACCGGCCACATCGGCACCTCCGGTGGCACGGGCCACACGGGCCACGGCGGCTCCCCGACGCCGTCCGACCCCACCTCCCCGGACCCCGACCCGTCCGCGCCGGGCACCACCCCGCCCACCGACTCCGACGCCACCTGCGAGGACGGCGAGGTCCGCCTCGCGCAACCCCTCCTCACCGGCCTCGCCGAGCCCGTCTTCGGCCTCCTCAACCCCACAGCCGAGGACCCCACCGCCGACGCATCCCCGACCCCGACCCCCACCTCGGAGCCCTCCCCCTGCATCGGCCTCGCCCCGCTCCCCTCCCTCCTCGGCGGCGCCCTCGGCCCCACCCCGGAGGCGACGCCATGACCCTCCGCCGCGCCCTCACCCTCCTCGTCCTCACCCCGCTCCTCTACGTCCTCCTCGGCACCCCGTCCGCCTCCGCCCACACCGAGCTGGTCACCTCCAGCCCTGCGAACGGCGCCGAGCTGAAGAAGGCCCCCGACCACCTCACCCTCACCTTCGACGAGGCCGTCGACCTCGCCGAGGTACGCGTGATGACGCTGGACGGCGACCGGCTCCCGGTGACCCTCGCGCCGGGCCGCAAGGGCGAGGTCGTACGGGCCGCCCTCGGGCACCCGGCGGACGGTGACTTCGCCGTCGTCTGGTCGGTCGTCGACGAGGAGGACGGACACGCGTCCTCCGGCAGGCTCGACTTCGGCATCGGCACCGGGACCGCCGCGTCCGCCACCCAGGACCGCGGCGACGAGGCCGCGCCCGCACCGTCCCCCCTGGTGCGGAAGGGCCTCGTCGCCGCCCGCTGGACCGGCTATCTGTCGCTGGCGCTGTTCATCGGCGGCCTCGCCTTCGTCACGCTGCTGTGGCCGCGCGGCGCGCACGAGCCGCGGGCCCGGGCGCTGCTGGGGCTGGCCTGGACGTGCGGGCTGCTGGCGGCGGTCGCGACGATCGGCCTCCAGGGCGCGTACGGCGCACTCGGCGGCCTGCGCGACGCCCTGCGCGCCGAGACGTACGTGGACGTCCTGACCACGGGGCCCGGCGTCGTGCTCGCCGCCCGCGTCCTGCTGTGGGTGCTCGCGGCGGTGGTGCTGAGCGCGCTGCTGCAGGGCGGCCCCCGCACCTCCCGCTCCCCCGGCTGGCGGGTCGGCGCGCTCGCCGTCTGCCTCGGGCTGCTGCGGGCGACCGGCATGGCCGGCCACAACTCCGAGGGCAGTGAGCCCACTTGGGGCGCGCTCGCCGACCTGGTGCATCTGCTCGGCGTCTCGCTGTGGATCGGCGGTCTTGCCATGCTCGCGCTGGCGGTGCTGCCGCGGCGCCGGGCCGGGGAGCTGGCGCAGGTGGTGCCGGGCTACTCGCGGCTGGCCGCGGTGAGCGTGACGGGCATCGTCGCAGCCGGGCTGGTGCTGGCGTGGCAGGTCGTGGGGTCGTACGACGCCCTGCTGCACACCTCGTACGGGCATCTCCTGCTGCTCAAGACGGGCGTCCTCGGCGTCGTCCTGCTGGCCGCCCTCGCCAGCCGTCAGTGGGTGCGCACCCGCCTCGATCTCGCCGTGCTGCTGCGCGGCGACGCCGCCACCGTGCGGCCTTTCGGATACTCGGTCGCGGCCGAGACGGGGCTCGTCCTCGTCGTGCTGGCCGTGACGAGTCTGCTGGTCACGACCAACCCTGGCCAGTGAACTCCCATGAAAATCAAAGGAGTTGCGTTGAAACGACGTAATGAGAGCGACGCGGCACCGCGCCGCCGGGCGCCCTCGGGCAACCGGGGTCTGCTGGTCGCCGGACTCGGCGCGGCGCTGACCGCGGTGCTCAGCCTGGGGCTGCTCCAGGCAGCCGCGGGCAGCTCGGCCTCCGGGGCGTCCTCCACGGCGGACGCGGGCGCGGCTCAGGCGCCCGCGGCCGCCGCGGCGGCGGCCCAGCCGGCGGCCGAGGCGGCGCCGGACTATCAGGTCGACATCATGAACAACAAGTTCGGCGACGGGAAACAGCTCGTCGTCGAGGTCGGCGAGACGGTCCGCTGGACCAACCACGACAGCGTGCCGCACACGGTCACCACGACCAAGGGCCCGAAGAAGTTCGACTCGGGCACGTTGGAGCAGGGCGACTCGTGGTCGTACACCTTCACAACGGCCGGGACGTACGAGTACTACTGCGCGGTGCACCCGGACATGGTGGCATCGGTGAAGGTCGTCGCCGCGGATGACGGCGGTTCGACCGGCGGGTCGACCGGCGGGTCCTCGGGCGGCAGCACCGGCGGCAGCACGGGCGGGTCGTCCGGTGGCACCTCCGGCGGTTCGATCGGCGGCACCTCGGGCGGTACGTCCGGTGGCAGCACGGGCGGTTCGACCGGCGGCAGCACCGGCGGTACGTCCGGCGGTGGTTCCGGTGGTGGCGACGACGAGCAGTGCGCCAGCGTCCAGAACGTGCTGCTGCCGATCCTCCAGCACCTCAAGGCGGCCCACCTGGAGCGGTCCCCGGGCCAGCAGGTGCAGGACGCGCTGGCGCTGGACTCGTACATCAAGCTGCACACGGTGTGGGTCGAGAGCATCCTGACGCCCGCCCTCGAAGACGGCGGCACGGTCGTCGACGACACGCTCAGCGTGCTGCTGAACCACATCAACAAGGCGCACCTGGAGGAGTCGCCCGGGCAGCAGGTCACCGATCTGCTGAACGTCGACAGCTACGTGCAGATGCACACGGTCTGGGCCGAGCACCTGCTCGCGCCCACCGAGGGATACCTCACCAGCAGCTGCTGACACCGCCCGCGCGGTAGACGGACGCCGGTCCGGCCGAGGCTCAGTCGGCCGGACCGGCGCTCCCCCATTGTTCCCGTCACCGCCGCCCTTCCGGAACCGCTTTCCAAGGAGACCGGGATGACAACCGTCACCCTCCCCATCGAACCGACCCCGCCCGGGGCCCCCGGTCCGGCCGCCCCCTGGCTGCCGCTGCCGGGCCGCTACACGGTGGCCCAGGGCCGCTCGCTGGTCGAACTCACAGCGCTCTACGGCCTGTTGCCGGTACGCCGCCGTCGCCTCGCCCTCGCCGAGGCCACGCTCACGGTGCCCGACGCCGACGAACACCCCACCTTCCGCTTCGAGTTCGACGACGCCCACCTCAAGGCCGTCCTCACCCTCGACCACGCCCAGGAGACCGCCGGCACCGCCCAGCTGACCGGCGATCTCCGCATCGACGACACCGACTTCCCCGTGCTGCTGCGGCTGCGGGTCGTGGAGCGGGCCGACGACCGGCTGCTCGGCGTGGGTGCGGCCCGGCTGCCGTACCGGCTGCTGCGGCGCGCCACCGGCTTCCGGTTCGGCCGGCTGCGTCCGGCCACCCGGCTGCGGCTGCTGATCGCCGGGGAGTTCGCGTGAGGGCGGCCCGGCGAGCGGTCCAGGGGGCCGTGCTCGCGCTGTCCGCGCTGCTCGGGATGGTGTTCGTGGTGCCGGGCGGTCAGGCGTCGGCGGCGACGTACCGGGTGGCCATGAGCGGGTACGCGTTCAGCCCCGCGACCCTGACGATCCCGGCCGGCTCCACGGTGACCTGGACCAACCAGGACACCGCCCCGCACGACGTGAAGACGACGTCCGCTCCGGTAGCCATTCACTCCCCCATGCTGAACAAGGGCGGCACCTGGAGCTTCAGGTTCACGACGCCGGGGACGTACGCCTACTACTGCACCGTCCACCCGAACATGACGGCCCGGATCGTGGTCCAGGCGGCGGCACCGGCGACCTCGGCGGCCGCGCCGACGCACGATCACTCGCAGGCGGGGGCCTCGTCGGGCCAACACTCGTCCGGCCATCACGCGACGACCCCGACCCGGGCGGCGACAACACCCTCACCGACCTCCTCCCCGGCACGCTCCACCCCACCCGCGTCGTCCAAGGCCACCGCACAGTCGACACCCCCGTCCCCCACACCGACGACCACCACATCCCCGGCACCACAGACCCAGGTCGTCGCCTCGACAACCCGCCCACTGGACCCGTTGCTGGTCCTGACCGGGATAGTCGCGGGGGTGGCGGTGATGTGCCTGCTGTTGGTGGGTTCACGGGCGGCGCGGGCAAGGGAAGAGGAAACCTGACGGCAACGCCCTCATAGGGGCGCGGGGAACTGCGCGACCAGCCCCCACGGCGCCGCAGCCGCAAGAAGACAAAAACCCGGCACCCCCGTAGGCGTCACTTCGCCCGATACCGCCGCATCTTCGCCCGCGCCCCACACACCTGCATGGAGCACCACCGCCCCCGCCCCGCCGGACTCCGGTCGTAGTACGCCCAGTGACAGTCGACCGCCTCACACGCCTTCAGCCGCATCCAGGTCCCCTCCACCAGCGCCTGCGCTATCCCCGCCGCAACCCGCGAAACCAGCGGAGCACCGTCGGCCACCCCCAGCACGGCGGAGCCCCCCGCGTCGACCCTGACGAGCAACGGAGCCGCCGCCAGCAGGTCACCCAGCGGCGCCACCACCCGGTGCGCGGGATGCCCAGCGTGCGCGAGCAACGCCACCCGCAGCGACTCCCGCAGTTCCCGCGCCCCCGGAAGGTCCTCCTCGGCCACCCCGAACCGCGCCCGCCCCTCGGCCGTGTCCAGCGAGTCGGCCCCCGACTCGACGTCCAGCGTGTTGACCAGGGACTGGACGAACTCCAGGCCTCCGGGGGCGGCCGATCTCTCACTCATGGCTGCACGCTACCTCCCGACCCTTGCGACGTTACCCCCAATGCGGGAACATGGGGTAACGCGGTTACCTGTTGAGGAGTTGTACAGGTAACCAAGACTTCAAGGAGGAAGCCATGGTGGCCATCGCCGAACTGGGCGCCGTCGTCCTGGACTGTCCCGACCCCCGCGCCCTCGCCGACTTCTACGCACGCGTGCTCGGCGGCAGCGTCGAGGGCGAGGGAGACTGGGTGAACCTGAAGGCGCCCGGCGGGCAGGCACTGGCGTTCCAGGCCGCCCCCGGTTTCGTAGCGCCGAAGTGGCCCGCGCCGGATCACTCGCAGCAGTTCCATCTGGACCTCACCGTCGAGGACCTGGACACGGCCGAGAAGGAGGTCCTGGCGCTGGGAGCGAAGCCGCTGGACGTCGAGGACCGCTCGCGGACGTTCCGGGTTTACGCGGATCCGGCGGGGCACCCGTTCTGCCTCTGCGCCTGCTGATCACGCCTCGACCGCCGGGAGGATCCATGGCCATGACCCCCGTGGCACGCTTGCGCTCCGTCGCCGTCGACTGCCCCGACCCGCGCGCCCTCGCCCGCTTCTACGCCGGTTTCCTCGGCGGTACGCCCGAGGACGACGACCCCGACTGGGTCGTACTCCAGATTCCGGGAGGGCATCGGCTCGCCTTCCAGTCGGCGCCCGGGTACAGCCCGCCGGAGTGGCCGCGGGCGGACCGCAACTCGCAGCAGTTCCACCTCGACTTCGACGCCGGGTCCACCTGGGACGAGGTCGAGGCGGCCGAGGAGAAGGTGCTCGGGCTGGGCGCGCGGTTGCTGCAGGCGGAGGACAAGGAGGGCTGGCGGGTGTACGCCGACCCCGCGGGCCACCCCTTCTGCCTCTGCCGGATCGAGCATCCCTGATCAGCCGTCGAAGATCAGCCGTCGAAGGACGGCGCGGCGGTCAGCGTTCCCGGGCCGCCTCGATGACCTCGTCCAGGGTGTCCCGGGAGCGGACGAGGTCGGCGATCACGCGCTCGATGCGGCCGGTACCGCTAACCGCTCAGCCGTCCAGTTCCTCGATGGTCGCGTTGGACGGGCCTCGCGTCGTCTGAAGCTCCCCCGCCACGTCCTCCGCCGCGCCCAGCACCCGCACCGCGTTCTGCCAGGTCAGCTTGGCCAGGTCAGGCTTCGACCAGCCGCGGTCCAGCAGTTCGGCGAGCAGGTTGGGGTAGCCGGAGACGTCGTTCAGACCGTCCGGGGTGAAGGCGGTGCCGTCGTAGTCGCCGCCGATGCCGAGGTGGTCGACGCCGACGACCTCGCGCATGTGGTCCAGGTGGTCGGCGACCGTGGACACCGTGGCGATCGGGCGCGGGGTGGATTCCTCGAAGGCGCGGTGCACCTTCATCGCCTCGGCGGTCGTGTCGAGGTGGTGGAAGCCGTGCGCGCGCATGTTCTCGTCGGCCGCGACCGTCCAGTCGACCGCCGCCTGGAGCACGAACTTCGGTACGAACGTCACCATCGCGACGCCGCCGTTGCCGGGGAGGCGTTCCAGGACGTCGTCAGGGATGTTGCGCGGGTGGTCGCAGACCGCGCGGGAGGAGGAGTGGGAGAAGATCACCGGGGCGGTGGAGGCGTCGAGCGCGTCGCGCATCGTCGAGGGCGCCACGTGCGAGAGGTCGACGAGCATGCCCTCGCGGTTCATCTCCCGGACGACCTCGCGGCCGAAGGCGGACAGTCCGCCCACGCCCGGCTCGTCCGTCGCCGAGTCGGCCCACGCGATGTTGTCGTTGTGGGTGAGCGTCATGTAGCGGACGCCGAGCGCGTACAGCGCCCGCAGCGTGGCGAGGGAGTTGGCGATGGAGTGGCCGCCCTCCGCGCCCATGAGGGAGGCGATACGGCCCTCGGCGCGCGCCGCCTCCATGTCCGCCGCCGTCAGCGCCGGGCGCAGGTCGTTCGGATACCGCGCCAGCAACTGCCGTACGCAGTCGATCTGTTCGAGGGTCGCGCTGACCGCCTTGTCGCCGGCGTAGTCCGAGCGGACGTACACCGACCAGAACTGCGCGCCCACGCCGCCCTCGCGCAGGCGGGGGATGTCGGTGTGCAGATGGGCGCCCTGGTGGGCGGCGATGTCGCGGGCGTCGAGGTCGTAGCGGACCTGTTCGCGCAGGGCCCACGGCAGGTCGTTGTGGCCGTCGACGACCGGGAACTCGCCCAGGAGTTCCCGGGCTGCCTCCAGCGAGGCGGAGGTCATCGCCGTCACTTCCCCGAGCCGAAGCCGAAGCCGTTCGCGCCCTCTACCTTGGCGCGCAGGCGCTTGCCCTTCTCGGTGGCCTGGTCGTTCAGCTCCTGCTGGAACTCGCGCATCCGCTGGAGCAGGTCCTCGTCGTGGGCGGCGAGGATGCGGGCGGCGAGCAGACCGGCGTTGCGCGCGCCGGCGACCGAGACGGTGGCCACGGGCACGCCGGCCGGCATCTGCACGATGGAGAGCAGGGAGTCCATGCCGTCGAGGTACTTCAGCGGAACCGGGACGCCGATGACGGGCAGCGGCGTGACCGAGGCGAGCATGCCGGGCAGGTGGGCGGCGCCGCCGGCCCCGGCGATGATCACCTTCAGGCCGCGCTCGGCCGCCTGCTCGCCGTACGTGACCATCTCGCGCGGCATGCGGTGCGCGGAGACGACGTCGACCTCGTACTCGATCTCGAACTCGTCGAGGGCCTGCGCGGCGGCCTCCATGACGGGCCAGTCGGAGTCCGAACCCATGACGATGCCCACGACGGGGCCGGCAGCGGTGCTCATTCGGTGATCGTGCCCTTCAGGTAGCCGGCTGCGTGACGTGCGCGCTCCAGAACGTCGTCCAGGTCGTCGCCGTAGGTGTTGACGTGACCGACCTTGCGGCCGGGCTTCACGTCCTTGCCGTACATGTGGATCTTGAGCTGGGGGTCGCGGGCCATGCAGTGCAGGTACGCGGAGTACATGTCCGGGTAGTCGCCGCCGAGGACGTTGACCATCACGGTCCACTTGGCGCGCGGGCGCGGGTCGCCGAGAGGGAGGTCGAGGACGGCGCGGACGTGGTTGGCGAACTGGGAGGTGATGGCCCCGTCCTGGGTCCAGTGGCCCGAGTTGTGCGGGCGCATCGCCAGTTCGTTGACGAGGATGCGGCCGTCGCGGGTCTGGAACAGCTCGACGGCGAGGTGGCCGACGACGTCCAGTTCCTTCGCGATCGTCAGGGCGAGCTGTTCGGCCTTGAGCGCGAGGGTCTCGTCCAGGTCGGGGGCGGGCGCGATGACCGTGTCGCAGACGCCGCCCACCTGCTGGGACTCCACCACGGGATACGCGACCGCCTGGCCGTGCGGGGAGCGGACGACGTTCGCCGCGAGCTCGCGGACGTAGTCGACCTTCTCCTCGGCGAGGACCGGGACGCCGGCGCGGAAGGGGTCCGCGGCCTCCTCGGGCGAGTCGACGACCCAGACGCCCTTGCCGTCGTAGCCGCCGCGGACGGTCTTGAGGACGACGGGGAAGCCGTCGCCCTCGGCCGCGAAGGCGACCACGTCCTGCGGGTCGCTCACGATGCGGTGCCGGGGGCAGGGCACCCCGATGGCATCGAGCCTCGCGCGCATCACGCCCTTGTCCTGGGCGTGCACGAGCGCGTCGGGGCCCGGGCGGACGGGGATGCCGTCCGCCTCCAGAGCCCTGAGGTGCTCGGTGGGTACGTGTTCGTGATCGAAAGTGATCACATCGCAGCCCCTCGCGAAGTCGCGCAGCGTGTCGAGGTCGCGATAGTCGCCGATGACGACATCGCTGACGACCTGCGCCGCGGAATCCTGAGGGGTGTCACTGAGAAGCTTGAACCTGATGCCCAGCGGGATGCCTGACTCGTGTGTCATACGAGCGAGCTGGCCCCCGCCGACCATGCCGACTACCGGGAACGTCACGCCCCTAGGGTATCGGCCGTCCCGGGGCGCCCTTCTTACCGGAGTTTTCCGGGTCTCTTGTCGACCTATGAGCTTGCGCACAGGCAATCGTCGAGGGGGGTGGTTAGCATGGCTGGGTTGACGAAACCGTCCGACAAATCGACCGACAGGAGCCTTCACGACCATGGGACGTGGTTCCTCGGGGCTTCATGCGGCACCTCCGGTACCTCGCAGTGCCGTTCGGCAGCGGTTCGACCGGCTGGTGCGTGAGGTCGCCAAGTTCGGGGCGGTGGGGGGAGCGGGGCTCCTGGTCAATCTCCTCGTGTTCAACCTGGTGCGGCATGTGACCGACCTCCAGGTGGTGCGGGCGAGTGTCATCGCCACGGTCGTCGCGATCGTCTTCAACTACGTCGGCTTCCGGTACTTCACGTACCGCGACCGCGACAAGAGCCGCCGTACGAAGGAACTGGGACTGTTCCTGCTGTTCAGCGTGGTCGGTCTGGTGATCGAGAACGGCGTGCTGTACGCGGCGACGTACGGCTTCGGCTGGGACAGCCCGCTGCAGAGCAACATCTTCAAGTTCCTCGGCATCGGGATCGCGACGTTGTTCCGGTTCTGGTCGTATCGGACGTGGGTGTTCCGGGCGCTGCCTGCGGATGCGGACGCGGAGTCGGACGAGGAGCCTGCGGCTGCTGCGCCGGGCGCGGAATCGTTCCTGGAGGCGCCGCGGCGGGCGGAGCCGGAGCCGGAGAATCCGCCGCGGGTTCGGCAGCGGGTGGGCTGAGACGACGGGATTTCGCCCCCGCCGCCCCTACCCGTCCCGTCCCTGGGGGCTCCGCCCCCAGACCCCCGCATCGGCCCTGAAGGGGCCTCGTCCTCAAACGCCGGACGGGCTGGAATGCCTGGACCGGCGTTGAGAGGTAGCGGCCTCAAAATCCCGCCCGCCCAAATCCAGCCCCTCCCGCGTTCGAGGAGCGGGCGCGCGAAATCAGCCCCTCCCGCGTTCGAGGAGCGGGCGCGCGAAATCAGCCCCTCCGGCGTTCGAGGAGCGGGCGCGCGAAATCAGCCCCTCCGGCGTTTGAGGAGCGGGGGTCCAGGGGGCGGAGCCCCCTGGCGGGGTTGAAGGGGCGGAGCCCCTGGAGGACGGGAAGGGTAGGGGCGGCGGGGGCGAAGAACGAATCGGCGCTGGACCGTCAGCCGTCCGAACCCCTACCTCACCGTCGTCCCCGACTCCTGTGCCTGCTTCTTCTCCGGAGGCGTGCGGGACAGGAACAGGGCGATGACCGGGGGGTTCGTCTGGAGCATTTCCAGGCGGCCGCCGTCCGCTTCGGCCAGGTCGCGGGCCACCGCAAGGCCGATGCCGGTCGAATTGCGGCCGCTGATCGCGCGCTCGAAGATGCGGGCGCCGAGGTCAGCGGGGATACCGGGCCCCTCGTCGGTGACCTCGATGACCGCCTGGTTGCCGGTGACGCGCGTGCGCAGCGCCACCGTGCCTCCACCGTGCATGAGGGAGTTCTCGATCAGCGCGGCGAGGACCTGCGCGACCGCGCCCGGCGTGCCCACCGCCTCCAGATGCCGCTTGCCCGAGGTGACGATCGCCCGCCCCGCGCTGCGATACGCCGGCCGCCACTCCGCCAGCTGCTGCTGGATGACCTCGTCGAGATCGAAGGTGACGGCGGAGCCGTTGCGCGGATCGCGGGAGTTGGTGAGGAGCCGTTCGACGACGTCCGTGAGGCGTTCCACCTGCGTCAGCGCGATCGTCGCCTCCTCCTTCACCGTGTCGGGATCGTCGGTGAGGGTGATCTCCTCAAGGCGCATGGAGAGCGCGGTGAGCGGAGTGCGGAGCTGGTGGGAGGCGTCCGCGGCCAGGCGACGCTCCGCCGTGAGCATGCGCCCGATGCGCTCGGCGGAGGAGTCCAGTACGTCCGCCACCCGGTCCAGCTCATGGACGCCGTACCGCTTGTGACGGGGGCGGGGATCGCCCGAGCCGAGGCGTTCCGCGGTCTCCGCCAGGTCGGTGAGCGGTGAGGCGAGACGGTTCGCCTGGCGGACGGCGAGCAGGACCGCCGCGATCACCGCGAGCAGCGCCACCGCGCCGATGATCAGCAGCGTACGGCCGACCTCCCGCGTCACCGACGACCGCGGCTCCTGCACGATGACCGTCTCGCCCTCCTCGCCCGTCTCGCGGGCGCTGATGACGTCACCGGTGGGTCGGTCACCCACCTCGATCAGCGGCTTCCCGGGGATCCGGATCTCGGCGTAACGATCCCCCTGGATCTGTTCCCGCAGCACCGAGGCGTCCACGGTCTCGTCCCCGAGCAGCCGGCTGTCGACGATGCTGACCAGCCGGACGGCCTCGGTGTCCACCCGCTCCTGTGCGGTGCTGGTGATCGTCCGTGTCTCGACGATGACGAGCGACACACCGAAGACGGCGATCACGACGAGAACCACGGCAAGGGTGGACTGGATCAGTCGGCGGCGCATGTCCTGTTACTCACGTGTCTGGGCTGGGTTGACGTGTACGGCCGTGAGGGCTCAGCTCTTCTCGAACCGGAAACCCACACCCCGCACCGTGGCGATGTAGCGAGGGTTCGCCGCGTCGTCGCCGAGCTTCTTGCGCAGCCAGGAGATGTGCATGTCGAGCGTCTTGGTCGACGACCACCAGGTCGTGTCCCAGACCTCCCGCATCAGCTGGTCCCGGGTGACCACCCGCCCGGCGTCCCGCACCAGCACCCGCAGCAGGTCGAACTCCTTCGCCGTGAGCTGGAGCTCCTCGTCGCCCATCCACGCCCGGTGCGACTCGACGTCGATCCGCACCCCGTGCGTGGCCGGCGGCTGCTGCGGCTCGGCCGCGCCGCGCCGGAGCAGGGCCCGCACCCGGGCGAGCAGTTCGGCGAGCCGGAACGGCTTGGTGACGTAGTCGTCGGCGCCCGCGTCCAGGCCGACGACGGTGTCCACCTCGTCGGCGCGCGCGGTCAGGATGAGGATCGGCACGGCGGTGTGGCCCTCGGCGCGCAGCCGGCGAGCCACCTCCAGGCCGTCCATACCGGGCAGGCCGAGGTCCAGCACGACCAGGTCGATGCCGCCCTGATTTCCGGCGTCGAGCGCGGAGGGGCCGTCCTCACGCACCTCGACCTCGTACCCTTCCCGGCGCAGTGCGCGGGCCAGCGGCTCCGAAATGGACGCGTCGTCCTCGGCGAGCAGTACACGGGTCATGAGCTGATGGTAGTCCGCCCATGACAAGAGCTGGGGTGTGATCGGACCTCTTGATTCTTACTGGCCTTTGACCCGTCTCTTACCTTCGGCCGCTGTGGTACAGACCTATGCCTATGAAGTGCGATCCTGGAAAGGACCTTGGAAAGGGTGCCTGCGGTTCCCCCGACACCTGTGATCCCTGTCTCAAGTCCTTCCATTTCCGGCAGTGTCCTGACGTATGGTGACTCGGTGAATCTACGCCCGTAGCACTGCGGGGGCCTTCGGCGCACTTGACGCCGAGGGTCTCTTTTGTGTGCGGATCAGCGTGCGGATCAAGGATCCAAGGAATGACCTGTGGCCGGGCGGCCGAACCCGCCGGAGCCGGCCGCCCCCCACCGGGCGCGTGACCCCCACGTCGATGCGCGTCCCGACCAGCAAGGATCGACCATGGCGTCCAGCCTGACGAAGGACTCGGCCTCCCCGGGCACCCCCGGTTCCGAGAAGACCTTCTTCGGCCACCCCCGCGGTATGGCCACGCTCTTCATGACGGAGATGTGGGAGCGCTTTTCCTGGTACGGGATGCGCGGCATCCTCGTCCTCTACTTGATCGCGGGCGTCCTCGACGGCCCCCTGGCGGGCCGGGAAGCCCTGGCCGCCTCGATCTACGGTGTGTACAACGCGGTCGTGTACATGGCCGCCATGCCCGGCGGCTGGGTCGCGGACCGCCTCTGGGGCGCCCGCAAGGCCGTGCTCGTCGGCGGCATCGTCATCGCCGCCGGCCACTTCACGCTGGCGATCCCCGCGGACATCGCCTTCTTCTGCGGTCTCGGCCTGATCGCGATCGGCACCGGCTTGCTGAAGCCGAACATCTCCGCGATGGTCGGCGGCCTCTACGAGGGCCAGCCCAGCGCCCGCCGCGACGCCGGCTTCACGCTCTTCTACATGGCGATCAACATCGGCGGCATGGCCGCCCCGCTGGTCGTCGGCTACCTCGGCGAGAACGTCAACTGGCACCTCGGCTTCGGTGTCGCCGGTGTCGGTATGACCCTCGCCGTCATCCAGTACGTCCTCGGCGGCCGCCACCTCGGCGACATCGGCAAGGAGCCCGGCACCCCGGCCTCCCCCGAGGAGAAGCGCACCGCGCTGCGCAAGGTCGCGCTGTGGGGCGGCATCGCCGTCGTCGCGCTGGTCGCGGACATCGCGCTGGGTACGTACGACATAGAGCACATCGTCAACGTGCTCGCGGTCCTCGGCATCGTGGTCCCGATCGTCTACTTCGTAACGATGTACCGCAGCCCGGCCCTGGCCACCGAGGACAAGCCCAAGATCCAGGCCTTCGCCTGGTTCTTCGCCACCGCCGTGCTGTTCTGGATGATCTACGACCAGTCCGGTTCGCTGCTGACGATCTTCGCGGACACCAAGACCGACCGCATGATCGGCGGCTGGGAGTTCCCGGCGTCCTGGTACCAGTCGGTGAACCCGGCCATGGTCATCGTGCTCGCTCCGGTCTTCGCCGCCCTGTGGGTGAAGCTGGCGAAGCGCAACCGTGAGCCCAGCACGCCCATGAAGTTCGCCCTGGCGATGCTCCTCATCGGTGGCTCGTTCGGCATCATGGGCCTGGCCGGCGCCGCCGCCGCGAACAGCGACACGGGCAAGGTCACCGTCTTCTGGCTGCTGAGCGTCTACCTGGTGCAGACCCTCGGCGAGATGTGCCTGTCGCCGGTGGGCCTGTCCCTGTCGACGAAGCTGGCGCCGAAGCAGTTCGTGGGCCAGATCATGGGCCTGTGGTTCCTGGCCGTCGCGACGGGCAACGCCCTCAACGGCTGGACCACCAAGCTCAACGCGCCGCTGGGCGACGCGGTCTACTACACGCTGTGGGCCGTCATCGCCGTCGCCGCCGGTCTGGCCTTCATGACGGCCGGCCGCAAGATCCGCGCGCTGATGGGCAACGTGCGGTAGCGCCTGCGGCTGGGCTGAACCGACGGAGGCCGTCGCACCGAGCATGGTGCGGCGGCCTCCGGCTTTTGCGGGTCAGGTCAGTTCGGCAGCTCGTCGCGTCGTACGGCCGTGACGAAGGTGGCCCAGGCGGCCGCGGGGAGGATCAGGGCGGGGCCGTGGGGGTTCTTGGAGTCGCGGACGGGGACGAGGGGGGTGGGGAGGTTGTCGGCGACTTCGACGCAGTTTCCGCCGTCGGGGTTGCTGTAGCTGCTCTTGCGCCACGTCACGGCCGTCAGGTCGATGGATCGCACTGTGCTTCCTCCAACATCTGCCCGATGAACTTCAGCGACTCGGCCGGGGACAACGCCAGGTCACGCATCGAATCGTACGCACGTTGCAGCCGGTCAACGTCCCTGCTTTCTTGGACAAGTTCACCGTGATAGGCGGTCTCGGTGTAGGCCACGGTCCGACCGTCGTGCAGCTTCAGGAACATCACGTCAGTCCCGACCAAGCCATGCAGACCGGAACTCTGCGGTAACACCTGGAGCGTGATGTTCGGGCGTTCGGCCGCCTCCACAAGATACTCAAGCTGCTCGCGCCAAACCCCGGCATCCCGCGACGGTGTGCGCAGCGTCGCCTCAGCCAGGATGGCGCGGAACGGCGGCCCGTCCTCACCCACCAACAGCTCGCGACGACTCAGCCGTGCGTCCACCTGTTTGGTCAGTTCCTCGCCCTTGATCCCGCCCGTTGCGAGGACCTCCCGCGCGTACCCGTCCGTCTGAAGCAGACCCGGCAGGACACTCACGGAGAACTGCCACAAGCTCACCGCCTCGGCCTCCAGCAGCATGTACCTCCGGTACTGCTCCTTGAACTGCGTCGGATCCCCCACCGCCAGCTCCCACAACGCCAGCAACAACCCCGGCGTTCCGTAGTACTCGTCCAGCGCCTGCGCTACCTCAGGGCTCCCCAGCGTCTGCCCCCGCTCCAGCTTCCCCAGGGTCGACCAGTCCCAGCCCAGCTGGTCGGCAAGCTCCCGCAGGGTGAGCCCTCTCCCCTCGCGCAGCCGCCGCACCTCCTCCGCATACCTCAATCGCGGCTCATGACTGCGGCTCGTCACCGTCCGTCGCTGCGGCACCCTTTCCTCCCCGTCCGCCCGGCTGTGGAATTTGTGGAATTTGGCGTACCGAGCGTGGAACTAGCGCGTCCCAACAGCCATTTCGCGCTCCGTTCACGGCATGCTCGTATCGGCACCTGAACACGCACCGTAATCCAGCGGATGCGTTCAGCACAGGCGTTCCCCTGAATCGCCCCCTCAAGGAGTGAGCCATGATCACCCCCACGACTCTCCCCCGCCTCCCGCGCCGCACGCGCCCGCACGGCCCGCACCGCGCCCCGTCCCCCGCCGCCTGGACGCCGCGCGGCGGCTGGGCGCGGCCGACGCCCACCGTGCTGCGGGCGATGGAGTCGGCGCTCGCGCGGTGGTCCGCGTGACCACGCGCCCGGCATGGACGGCAGCGCCCCCGCCGCCGCCCACGTGTGACGTGTGCGGGGCGTTAACGGCCCAGCGGGACGCGGCGCGAGAGGCGGGCCGGACCGCGGAGGTCAGTGCCTGCGAACGGGAGTTGCGGGAGCACTGGAGCGTCGGACGGGGGTGTACGCGGTGACCGAGCCGCCGCCCCGGGCGAGGCCCTCGTTCGACGTGAGCCGCTCACCCGTCCCCGTGACCGGCTGCGAGGCATGCCGCGCACTCGCGGCACGGCGGGCCGCCGCACGCACCGCGTTCGACTACAGCGCGGTGGCCGACGCGAACGTGATGATGCGCTCGCACCTACGCCTCGACCACTGATCAACTGCCGGCAACGGCAACGCCCTAAGGGGCGCGGGGAACTGCGCGACCAGCCACAACGGCCCCGCAGACACCCGACGCCCCTTCCCGGCACTACCACCCGGCACCACCAGCGGAGCGCTACCGCAGACGCCGCCCAGGCATGAAAGTGAACACCGCGCCACCCAACAGCAACGCCGTACCCGCCACCAGCCCCAGCGCCTTCAGCGAGCCCTGGTCCTCCGCGCCCGTCGCGGCCAGGCCACCGTCGGTAGACGAACCACCCGCAGAACCACCCGCAGAACCGCCCGCCGAACCGCCGGAGGCCCCACTCGCCTGCTCAGTCGTGTCCAGCGTCAACGACACCTCCGACTTCGCCGGCGTACACGTCGTCGTCGTACCGAGGGCCTCGATCGTCAGGACACCCGGCGACAACGTCGACTCCCCGCTCGCCCCCGGCTTGTACGTGCCCGTGAGGTCCGGGATCTCGATCGGGTCGCCCGACTTGATGTCCTCGGAGTTGGTCGGCCCCTCCACATGGACCGTGCCCTTGTCGACGCCGCCCAGGACGACCTCCATCGACGGCTTGACGGAGTCCTTGGGGATGTCGGCGGGGCTGTCCATCACCGACTTCTTGAACTGGATCGTCAGATCGAAACTCCCGCCGTTCTTCTTGGCGTTGATCTGGACCGGCGAGGTCGCCTCCTTGTCGCCGATGGGCGTCTTGCACTCGTACGGGACCTGGACCTCCTTGCCGGTGAAGTCGGTCTGCCCGCTGTCGCCGCCCCCGCCACCGGTGCTGGAACCACCGGCGTCCCCGCCCGTCTCGCTCTCACTGGGCGACGGAGTCGGGCTCGACGAGCCCGTCGGCAGGCCCGTCGGCAGATCGGTCGGCACACCCGTCGGCAGCGTCGGAACGACCGTCGGCAGCCCGCCCGTCGTACCGCCCGGGCCCCCGCCCCCGTCCGTCACCTTGATCGTCGCCGCCTTCTGCACCGTCTCCTTCGGCGTGCACTTGGTGTCCGTGGAGATCGGCTTGTTGACATTGATGTTGTACGCGTCCGGCGTCAGGGTCACCTCGCCCGGCGCCGTCAGCTTCAGCTTGCCCTTCATGTCGGACAGCTTCATGTCGGTGTTCTTGGGGATCGGCGGGTTCTCGCGCGGCCCCTGCATCGCGATGTCCGCCGTCTGCGCACCGGCCGCCTTCACGGTGCCCGTCGGCTGGACCGTGTTCTGCTCCAGGTCGAGGATGTTCGGGTTCTTGGACGCCGCCTGGACGAACTTCCAGACGACCTCCACCTCGTCACCGACCTTCGCCTCGGCGGGCGCGGTGATCTCCACCTTGGTCGTGCCCTGGACCGGCGGCAGTCCGGAGATGGCGGGCGGTATGCACTCGGTCGCGTACGACACCTCGGCCGCCTGCGCGGGCGCTGCGGCCACGCCGAGCAGCACACCCGCGCCGCCGAGCATGAGGGCGGCGCCCGCCGCACTCGCTCTCCGCGGACGCCGCAGGCCGACCGGTGTGACTCTCCTTCGCTTGCTCACGTGGATCCCTTCCTGGTCGGAGTCGTAGGACCCGTCGGATCCGTGGGACTCGTCGGGCTGTCGTCGTGCGGTGCGGAGAGCCGACCGGCCGTGCCCGGGTCGTTGTCCGGGGTGAACCACGGCAGGGTCGTGGGAGCGGAGGCAGCGTGCTTCGCCTCCTCCCGGGGCCTCAACCCCGGGATGCGCAGGGCCACTTCGGGCATCCGGAGACCACGGCGACGCGACGGGCCCGTACGCCGCGGCCGTACCCGGTCCACCACCGCCATCCCGACGCGGAACAGAGCCGCCGGTACGACCAGGCAGACCAGCACCCAGAACAGCGTCACGCCCCAGGGCCGGCCCACGCCCCAGGGCTGCTCCGCCATCACCTTGCCGCCGTACTTCAGGGAGACCGTGTAGTCACCGTGCGCCCCGGCGGCGAGCTCCACCGGCAGCTCGATCCGTGCCTTCCTGCCCGGCTGGATCGTGCCGCGCCACTGCTGTTCCTCCCACTTAGGGGCGAACACGCCGTGGGAGGTGCCGACCTGGAAGACCGGGTTCTTGACGGGCGACGTACCGACATTGCCGACCGTGAACACCAGCGTCCGTGCGGGCGGTGCTCCGAACCAGGTCAGCAGCGAGCCGGAGCCGTCGAGCCGGGTGTCCGTGAGGACCGACAGGCGTCCGCCCGCCGGCTCCGCGGGCAGCGGCTCGACCGCGTGCCCGGCCACCTGGAAGATCGCGTCCGCCTCGGCCTTCGCCCCGGTCACCGTCGCCACGTGCACCACGCACGGGCACGGCACGGGCGGCTCGGCCACCGGCAGCTTCCGGCTGAAACGCCCTTCGGCGTCGGTCGTCACGGCCCTGCCGTCCGCGTTGGCACAGGAGTTGGTGCCACCGGTCACGCCGGTCGACGGCACGGACTGGCCGCAGATCAGGATCATCAGCAGCGCCTTCGACCGCCAGCCGCTGCCGGTGACGGTGATCGACCCGCCCGTACCCGCCTGCGACTTGGAGAGCTTCACGGCGGGCGGATCGGCGGCCGCGGCAGCGGTCGGCGCCAGCAGCAGCGCCAGCACCGCCAGCACGGCCGGCAACACAGCCCTTCGCACCCTGCCGTTCACGTCCCCGCTCCCGTCAACTCGGCTTGCCTGTCCGGCCGTTCGGCCTCGGCGACCTCGGTGTCGTATGACCTACGGCGCCTTCGATGTCGTACGACCAACCAGGCGCCCAGCGCCGCACCCGCGCACCCCGCGACCCCGGTCACCGCACCCCACGGCACGAACCGCGCCGACGCCACCGCCGTGTCGCGCACGCCGCCCGCCGCCGTCACCGTCAGCCGCACGTCGACCGCGTCGAGCGCCGGCCGGTCGGGCCAGGGCTCGGTGAGCTTCGTCCGGCTGCCCGGGGGCAGGTCGACGGGGAGGGTGCGCGGGGCCCGGTCGAGGACCCGGCCGAAGACGCCGTCGGCCTGGACGGCCAGCCTCGGGGTGAGGGGCGTCGTACCGCGGTTGACCAGCTCGTACGCGATACGGTCGCCCACCACCCGCACCTGCTCGACGGTCAGAGCCGACAGCTCCGGGACGGTGACCCGGAGTTGGATCCGCACCCGCCGTTCGTCCCCGTCCGTGTCGCGGGCCACGATCTCGACGGCGCGGTCGGCGGTCGGGACGGTCACCGTGAAGGGAACGTCGGCGCGGGTGCGGGCAGGGACGCGTACCGTGCCGTCCTCGAAGGTGACCCCGGTGCCGTGCAGCCGGACCGTGACCGGCGCGCCGCTCGGGTTGGCCACGGACACCGTGTCCTCAAGGACCGTCCCCGCCGGGCCCTCGCCGTAGAAGGACGGTCGTCCACCGCCCGCGGGCGCGAGGGACCACCGCTCGGCGGCCGACGCGGCAGGCGGCACCGCGAGCAGAAGCAGCAGGGACAGGAACAGGACACGGGCGGCTGACGACATCGGCGGCTCCAACGGTCGTGCGACACACGATCAGCGGCGTACGGTCTGCCCCCTGCGCGTCAGCCACAGCGCGCCCGCCGCGCCCGCGAGCAGGACCGTGCCGCCGAGGGTGCCCAGCGCGATCGCCGAGTCCTCGGGGCCGGTCTGCGGGAGCTCGTCGCCGGAGTCGGAGCCGCTCGGGGTTCCGCCGCCTCCACCGCCCGCGGCCGTCACGTCGAGGGTCAGCGACGGTCCGGGGCTGTTGGTGGGCGTGCAGGTGGTCGTCGTACCGAGGGCCTTGATGGTGAGCACGGCCGCCGTGAAGGTGACCTTGCCGGTCTTCTTCGGGGTGTACGTGCCCGTCAAGTCATTGATCTTGATGGGGGTGTTGGCGGGAATCGCCTCCTGGTTGGCCGGGCCGGTCACGCTGATGGTGCCGCTGTCGGCGCCGCCCAGCTTGATGGTGGCACTCGGCTTCATCGCGCCCTTGCCGAGCTCGACCGGGCTGGACGAGACGCCCTTCTGCCACGACATGGTGATCTTGTAGCCGCTGCCGCTCTTGACGCCCTTGATGTCGATGGGCGAGACGGCGCTCTTGTCGCCGATCGGCGTCTTGCAGGCGTAGTTGACGTCGACGACCTCGGCCCTCGCCGCGGGGGCGGCCATCAGCACCGCCGACCCGGCCAGGGCCGCGGCGGTCGCGAGCGCGGCGGTTCGCTTCTGCTTCGACACGGTCCCCTCATTCCTGACGGCATATCAGATCGGCCGTCAAGGTACGCCCGGGGACTTGAGGAAGGAAGACACAGCGCACGCCGGAGTTGTGACGATCCGGCGCGCGCCGAGTGGAGGGGGTGACCCTCGGTAACACAGGGGGGTCAGGTCCTGGCGTCAGCGCATTGCAGGGAGCGCAAAGCCGCACGTCAGCGACACGGAACCGATTCTTCGGTACGGCCGTGGAGGCACCCTAGGCCGGAGCTCCCAGCTCCGCCCACACCGTCTTGCCCGCGACCCCCGGCGTCCGTACGACGCCCCAGTCCAGGCACAGCCGCTGCACGATGAACATGCCGTGGCCGCCGGGCCGGCCCGAGCGATGCGGGGTGCGGGGCGCCGGCTGGCCCGTGCCCTTGTCGGAGACCTCGACCCGGATCACCTTGTTGTCGCAGGCGATCCACATCTCGGCCGGCCCTTCGGCGTGCAGGCAGGCGTTGGTGACCAGCTCGGAGACGACGAGCAGCACGTCCTCGGCGGCGGCCCGCTGGTCGGCGGTGGAGGCCGGCAGCCAGCCCCACGCGTACAACGCCTGGCGGGCGAAGTCCCGGGCGAGCGGGACGACCCCGCTCTGGCCCTCGAAGTCCAGCCGCCGGACCTGGCCGCCCACCGCCGGCTCGTCGGACGACCCGGTCCCCCCGGACGCCCCGGAGGGCCGCTCGGACGCTCCGGAAGCGCCGCTGGGCTCGGGGCCGCGGTCGCCCGGCGAGAAAGGCCGGGTGGTGCTCATCAGCGCTTCACCTCACCGATTCACCGTTCAACATTCACATGATTCAAGAGTCAGTACGCAGAGTCGGTACGTCAGTACACGATCCTTGCCTGATAGGTCGGTCACAGTCCCCCACCCCCCGGTGGCCGACATCACAGCCGACGGTTTCAGGGTGTCTCCTGCCCGACCGGGCCGAGGGAACACCCCCGTATTCGGCACAAATGATGTGACGTCCGATGCAGGGGCGAACGCGAGGGGTCAGCCCGACCCGTCGGCCTCGTCGACCAGGGCGTCACCGAGCGAGTCATGGACCGTGAAGACCGCCGAGGCCCCCGTGATCTCGAACACGCGCGCAACGGCGGGCAGCATGCCCGCGAGATGCACCCCGCCGCCGGCGGCCTCCGCCTTCAGGCGCGCGCCGAGCAGCACGTTCAGCCCCGTGGAGTCACAGAACTCAAGCCGTGAGCAGTCGACGACCAGTCGGCTGAAGCCCTTGTCGAGGCAGTCCTCAAGTGGCTCACGCAACAAATCGGCGGTGTGGTGATCCAACTCACCCGCCGGGGTCACGACGGCGCTGGAGCCCTCTTCCCGCACCTCGACCAGAAGTCGGCCAGACTGTGCGCTGCCGACCGTCCCGCGGTCCATGCCGTGTCTCACTCCCGACGTCGTGACTGCTGACTCACGCTCTCGAACACTACGCCTTCCCTACGCCCCCCAACACCCGAACATCCTCGCAGAATCGGACATTTCGGAACAGAGCGCACTTGCGGTGAGCTCACGAAAGCGGGTAGGGCTAGTAGAGACACGTAACCGACTCGGCCGGCTTTGGAGGCGCCGCACACCGCAGTGCACCCACAGGCTTCCGGCAGCCATATGCCGAGAACGATGGAGGACATCATGTCACCCCGGCTCGACGCATCGCATACCCAGAACGCGACGTCGGCACCCCGACCGGAACATCTGGATCCCATCGAGCAGGACGACGTACTCGCCGGGCTCCCGGACATCCCCCCTTATGACGAGGTGGGGCCGGTGGACGCGCGGGCCCTTTCCAAGACCCTCTTCGAGCGGCTGGAGTCGCTGGAGGAAGGGACCCACGAATACTCGTACGTCCGCAACACGCTCGTCGAACTCAACCTCGCGCTGGTCAAGTTCGCCGCCTCCCGCTTCCGCTCGCGCAGCGAGCCGATGGAGGACATCATCCAGGTCGGCACCATCGGCCTGATCAAGGCGATCGACCGCTTCGAGCTCAGCCGCGGCGTGGAGTTCCCCACCTTCGCGATGCCGACCATCGTCGGCGAGATCAAGCGCTTCTTCCGCGACACGTCGTGGTCGGTACGGGTTCCGCGCCGACTGCAGGAACTCCGGCTCGACCTGGCCAAGGCCGGCGACGAGCTGGCCCAGAAGCTGGACCGCGCGCCGACGGTGGCGGAACTGGCGGAGCGCCTCGGTCTGACCAACGACGAGGTCGTCGAGGGCATGGCGGCGTCGAACGCGTACACCGCCTCGTCGCTGGACGCCCAGCCCGAGGAGGACGACGCCGAGGGCGCGCTGGCCGACCGGATCGGCTACGAGGACCACGGCATCGAAGGCATCGAGTACGTCGAGTCGTTGAAGCCGCTCATCGCCGAACTCCCGTCCCGGGACCGGAAGATCCTCTCGCTCAGGTTCGTCGCGGGCATGACCCAGTCGGAGATCGGCGAAGAACTCGGCATCTCGCAGATGCATGTGTCGCGACTGCTGTCACGCACACTGATCCGGCTCCGAAAAGGGCTGACGGTCGAGGAATGACCGGCCGAGGAGCCATGGCCGCTCCTCCGCACCGTACGCACTGTGCCCGGTGCCCCGCCGAATAGGTCGGCCGGGCACCGGGCACAGCGCGTTCAGGGGTTACCCACAGAAACCCTTTCCCCAGAGCCTCCCTTCCTCCACTATGAGCCGTCATACCCGCCGGTAGGTCAGAACTCCGGACGGGTCGCACGGGGCAAGGAGGCAGGCGGATGGCTCGGGCCGACGACGGCAGGGACGCTGGCCCAGGGGTGCATGCGGGCGCGTCCGACGCACGGCTCACCGAACTGCTGCGCGCCGACACGGCCACCGCGTACACGGCGCTCCACGAACTGCGCGCCCGCCATCACGCCCCCGTCCTCGCCTACGCCCGCCTGTGCACCCCGAACCTGTCCATGGCACGGCAGTTGGCGGCCCAGGCGTTCACGCTGGCGGCCCGTCAGACGGCGCGCGGCGTCGACCCGGGCCTGCCCTGGCGGCACCGGCTCCTGCTGCTGACCGCCCGGTCGGCCGGGACCTGGGCCATGGACGAGCGGGCCGCCGGGCTCGACGCGGGCCTGCTGCTCGTCCTGAGCTCGACGGGTCCGTCCGGCCCGGTCCCGCCCATGCTCACGGCGTTCCAGACCCTGTCGTCCCGCACTCAGGGCCTGATCTGGTACGGCGTGGTGGAGCGGGAGCCGGTGGAACGGACGGCCGGTCTCCTCGGCCTCACCCGCGAGGACGTCACGTACGGCACCGACCCGGCGCTCCAGCAGCTGGCCCGCGCCTGTCTGCGCACCCGCCTCGCCGCCTCCGACGACCCCGCCTGCCCCGACTTCGGCCGCCTCATCGAGGAGTCGGTACGGCCGGACAGCCCGCGCGACAGCACCGACCTGCACGCCCACATGACGCACTGCCCGCACTGCACGACGGCGTACGAGGAACTGTCGGCCCTGCGGGACGCACCGCGCACGGCGCTGGCGGAGGGGCTGCTGCCGTGGGGCGGCACGGCGTACGCGGCGGACGCCACGGGAGAGCGGGAGAGCGGCGGCGGGGGCGGGGTCGTCGGCCGCGCCGTGAAGGGGAGGTGGCCGGAGGGCGGTTGGCCGCGGGATCGCCGCCGGGCCGTGCTGGTGTCGGCGGCGCTCGGGGTGGCGTTGCTGCCGCTGGTGCTGTTCCTGGTGGCGCAGGGCGGTTCGTCGTCGGCGCAGGATCCGGCGGGGGCGGTCGGCACGCCGGTGAGTGTGCCGCCGGTTGCTGTGACGGTGACGACGACCGTGTCGGCCACGCCGTCGCCCTCTTCGCCGTCACCTTCACCGTCGCCGTCACCGTCGCGGAGTTCCAAGTCACCGTCCCCGACGAGGAGTTCGCAGCCCACGAAGACCGCCCGCCCGAAGCCGACTACCTCCCCGGACCACCCGCCGAACGGCACCTACGCCCAGGTCGTGAACGTCGCCTCGGGCCTGTGCCTGGACGTCGACGGCGCCCCGGAGAACGGCACGGACGTCACCACGGCCACCTGCACGTCCTCACGCGACCAACGCTGGCGGGTCGACTCCGAACGCGGCGTGCTGCAGTCGTACGCCCACCCCGACTACTGCCTGGACAGCCGGGGTTCGACGGACCGGGGCGTCGGGATCTGGACGTGCGACTCGGTCCACGGGTCCAACGGGCAGAACCTGCAGTTCGTGGTGGACGGCGACGGGGTGATCCGGCCGGCCATCGCCGTGGAGAGGGCGGTGACGCCGGACGGCGGGGCCGGGGACGGGCTGTCACTGGAGACGGTGAGCGGGGGTGCGGGGCAGCGGTGGAAGGCGGGGGCGGCCTGATCAGACTTCGCGTACGCCGCGCCGCCACACCTCGCTGACCAGCGGCACCCCCGGCCGGTACGCCAGGTGCACATGGCTCGGTGCGTCGAGGAGGAGCAGGTCCGCTCGGGCGCCCGGGGTGAGGCGGCCGATGTCGTCGCGGCGCAGGGCCGCGGCGCCGCCCGCCGTGGCGGACCAGAGCGCCTCGTCCGGGGTCATCCCCATGTCCCGTACCGCGAGCGCGACGCAGAACGGGACGGAGGAGGTGAAGGACGAGCCCGGGTTGCAGTCGGTGGACAGGGCGACGGTGGCGCCCGCGTCGAGGAGGCGGCGGGCGTTCGGCCACTCGGCGCGGGTGGAGAACTCGGCGCCGGGCAGGAGGGTGGCGACCGTGTTGCCGTTCGCGAGGGCGTCGACGTCCGCGTCCGTGAGGTGGGTGCAGTGGTCGGCGCTGGCGGCGTCGAGTTCGACGGCGAGCTGGACGCCTGGGCCGTAGGAGAGCTGGTTGGCGTGGACGCGGGGGTGCAGGCCCTTGGCCTTGCCCGCGGTGAGGATCGTGCGGGCCTGGTCGCCGTCGAAGGCGCCCTTCTCGCAGAAGACGTCGATCCAACGGGCGTACGGGGCGCAGGCGTCGAGCATCTCGCCGGTGACGAGGGCGACGTACGACGCCGGGTCCTGCGCGTAGTCCGGGGACACGATGTGGGCGCCGAGGTAGGTGACCTCGTCGGTGTGGGCGGCGGCGATGCGCAGGGCGCGGGCCTCGTCCTCGACCGTCAGGCCGTAGCCCGACTTGGTCTCGAAGGTGGTGGTGCCCTGGCGCAGGGCCTCGTGGAGGTAACGGGTGAGGTTGGCTTCGAGTTCCTCGTCGCTCGCCGCCCGGGTGGCCGCGACGGTGGTGCGGATGCCGCCCGCGCTGTACGGCCGCCCCGACATCCGGGCGTTGAACTCCTGCGTCCGGTCGCCCGCGAAGACGAGGTGCGAGTGGGAGTCGACGAAGCCCGGGATGACAGCCCTGCCACCTGCGTCGACCCGATTGTCAGTGGCGGGTGCTTTGCTTTGATCACCGGTCCACGCGACGCGGTCGCCTTCGATGACGACGGCCGCGTCCTGGATCAGTCCGAGGGGGGAATTGTCACCGAGGGAGGGGTCGTTGGTGACCAGGGCGGCGATGTTGGTGATGAGCGTGCTTGCGGTGCTCGCGGAGTGGGCGGGGCTGACGGTCGTCGCGTTGCTCATGGCGTCCTTGGTGGCCTGGTCGGCGGTGGGGTCGGGTCCGGGGGCCCGGACGGAGGCGGGCCGGGGTGCGGGCCGCGCCGGCGGCCGGCCCGCGGTCGTCATCCGCGCAGGGCTGCGACGGCGTCCGCGAGGGCTTTCGGCACATCCGGTACGAGGGTGTGGGCCCCGTCCCGCACCACGTGCCGACCTCCCACGACCGTATGCGACACGTCTGCTGCCGACGCGGCGAATACGGCCGTCTCGGCCCCGAGCCGCGGAAGCGGCCCTGCCGTCCTGACCGAGTCGAGCGCGATCGTCGCGAAGTCGGCGCGTGCGCCCGGCTCCAGGGTGCCCACGTCGTCCCAGCCAAGGGCCGCGTGGCCGTCGGCCGAGGCCGCCCGCAGGAGGGCCGCCGCCGTCCAGTGACCGCGCGTCCGGGTGCGCAGCCGCTCGTTGAGCTCCATCGCGCGCGCCTCTTCGAGCAGGTCGATGACGGCGTGGCTGTCGGAGCCGAGGGAGAGCGGGGAGCCCTCGTTCTGCAGGGCGACGGCCGGTCCGATGCCGTCGGCGAGGTCCCGCTCGGTGGTCGGGCACATGCAGGTGCCGGTGCCGCTGCCGCCGATCAGGGAGATGTCCTCGGCGGTGAGGTGGGTGTTGTGGACGCCGGTGGTGCGCGGTCCGAGGACGCCGTGCAGGGCGAGGAGCTGGGTCGGGGTGCAGCCGTGGGCCTCCAGGCACGCCTCGTTCTCGGCGGTCTGCTCGGACAGGTGCACATGGAGCGGGGCCCGCCGCTCCTCGGCCCACCGCGCCACGGTCTCCAACTGGTCGGCGGGCACGGCCCGTACGGAGTGGATGGCCGCTCCGATCCGCGCGTGATCCTGTTCCTTGAGAACTGAACAGCGTTCGGCCCAGGCTTCGGCGTTCCCGTCGGAGAAGCGGAGCTGGTGGGTGGTGGGCGGCTGTCCGAAGCCGGAGGAGAGATAGACGGTGTCGAGGAGGGTGATCCGGATACCGGCTTCGGCGGCGGCCGCGACGAGGGCCTCGCCCATCGCGTTGGGGTCGGCGTACGGGGTGCCGCCCGGCGCGTGGTGGAGGTAGTGGAACTCGCCGACCGCGGTGATCCCCGCCAGCGCCATCTCGGCGTACACGGCCCGGGCGAGGGCGTGGTAGGTGTCCGGGGTGAGCCGGCCGGCCGTGGCGTACATGACCTCGCGCCAGGTCCAGAAGGTGCCCGAGCCGACCTGGACGGTGCCGCGCAGGGCGCGGTGGAAGGCGTGCGAGTGGGCGTTGGCCAGTCCGGGGAGGGTGAGCCCGCGGAGGATCTCGGCGCCGGGTGGCGGGGTGGGGACGTCGGTCCGGACGGCGGTGATGCGGCCGTCATCAGTGTCCAGGGCGACGCCCGGCTCGACGTGGGTGTCGAGCCAGGCGTGCTCCAGCCAGTAGGTCTTCGATGTCACCTGCAGGCCAGCCCTTCCAGTACGTCGGCGAGTGCGAGCACCCCGGCCACGCAGTCGTCCTCGGCGGCGAACTCGGCCGGGGAGTGCGAGACGCCCGTGGGGTTGCGTACGAACAGCATGGCGGTCGGGATGCTCTCGGCCAGGATTCCGGCGTCGTGTCCGGCGCCGGTGCCCAGGACGGGGACGGTGAGGTCGGTGTCCTTGCCCAGGATGCGGCCCAGTTCGTCACGCAGGGCGTGGTCGAACTCGACGACGGGCGTGAAGGACTCGCGGACGACGTCGATGTCGATGCCGTGCGCCTCCGCGTGCTCCCGCGCCGCCCTCTCGATGCCGCCGAGGACGCGGTCGAGGCTCGCCTGGTCCTCGGCACGGGAGTCGAGCCAGCCGCGCACCAGGGAGGGGATGGCGTTGACGCCGTTCGGCTCGACGGAGATCTTGCCGAAGGTGGCGACGGCACCGGCGAGTTCGGCCTCCCGGCGGGCGGCGAGCACGGCCTCGGCGTACGTCAGCATGGGGTCGCGCCGGTCCACCAGCCGCGTCGTCCCCGCGTGGTTGGCCTCGCCCCGGAAGTCGAACCGCCACCGGCCGTGCGGCCAGATCGCGCTGGCGATGCCGACCCGGTCGCCGGACAGGTCCAGGGCCCGCCCCTGCTCGACATGCAGCTCGACGAAGGCACCGATGCGCGCGAGCCGCTCGGGGTCGGCGCCGAGGGCGTCGGGGTCGTATCCGGCGGACTCCATGGCCCGGGGCAGGCTGACCCCGTCCCCGTCGGTCAGCTTGTGCGCGGCCTCGATGGTGATGTGCCCGGCGGCGAGCCGCGACCCGACACAGGCGAGCCCGAACCGGGCGCCCTCCTCATCGCCGAAGTTGACGATGGCGAGGGGCTTGGTGAATCCGACACCCCGGCCGCGCAGCTCGTCGAGGGCGGCGAAGGAGGAGACGACACCGAGGGGCCCGTCGAAGGCACCTCCGTCCGGCACGGAGTCGAGATGGGACCCGGTGACGACGGTGTCCCCGGCGGCGGGGTCCCCGAGCCAGGCCCACTGGTTCCCGTTCCGGTCGACCTCGTAGGTGAGCCCGCGTGCCTCGGCCTGGTCCTTGAACCAGGCGCGGCAGTCGAGATCGGCACCGGTCCAGGCGAAACGGCGGTAGCCGTGGGAGTCGGGGTGGCGGCCGAGGGGGAGGAGGTCGCGCCACATCTCGTGGAAGGACCCGCCGACCGAACCCGCACCCGGCGCCGAGACCTCAGCCCCCACCGAAGAGTTGCCGTGCCCGGCCAAATGCTGAGTCACGCGTCGTCACCTTCGCGCATAGGAACCCGCACACCCCGATCGCCGGCGACCGACTCCGCGATGTCGTACCCCGCATCCACGTGCCGGATGACACCCATACCGGGGTCGTTCGTCAGCACCCGGCGAATCTTCTCCCCGGCGAGCTTCGTGCCGTCGGCCACCGTCACCTGCCCGGCGTGAATGGACCGCCCCATCCCCACGCCACCACCGTGGTGGAGGGACACCCACGACGCACCGGACGCCACGTTCACCATGGCGTTCAGCAGCGGCCAGTCGGCGATCGCGTCGGACCCGTCGAGCATGGCCTCGGTCTCGCGGTAGGGAGAGGCGACGGAACCGCAGTCGAGGTGGTCGCGCCCGATGGCCAGCGGCGCGGCGAGCTCACCGGAAGCCACCATGTCGTTGAAGCGCTCACCGGCCTTGTCCCGCTCGCCGTAGCCGAGCCAGCAGATACGCGCGGGCAGCCCCTGGAAGTGCACCCGCTCGCCGGCCATCTTGATCCAGCGGGCGAGGGACTCGTTCTCCGGGAAGAGGTCCAGGATCGCCTTGTCGGTCTTGGCGATGTCGGCCGGGTCACCGGAGAGGGCCGCCCAGCGGAAGGGGCCCTTGCCCTCGCAGAACAGCGGTCGGATGTAGGCCGGAACGAACCCGGGGAAGGCGAACGCCCGGTCGTATCCGGCGAGTTGGGCCTCGCCACGGATCGAGTTGCCGTAGTCGAAGACCTCGGCACCGGCGTCCATGAAGCCGACCATGGCCTCGACGTGCTTGGCCATGGACTCGCGGGCCCGGGTGGTGAAGCCGGCCGGGTCCTTGGCGGCCGCGTCGGCCATGTCGTCGAAGTCGACGCCCAGCGGCAGGTAGGCCAGCGGGTCGTGGGCCGAGGTCTGGTCGGTGACGATGTCGATGGGGGCGCCCTCGGCGAGCATGCGGGGCAGCAGCTCGGCGGCGTTGCCCAGCAGGCCGATGGAGAGCGGGCGGCGGGCGTCGCGGGCCTCGGTGGCCAGCTGCAGCGCGTGCTCCAGGCTGTCGGCCTTCACGTCCAGGTAGCGGTGCTCGATACGGCGCTCGATGGCGCGCGGGTCGCAGTCGATGCAGATGGCGACGCCGTCGTTCATGGTCACCGCAAGGGGCTGGGCGCCGCCCATGCCGCCGAGGCCGGCGGTGAGGGTGATCGTCCCGGCGAGGGTGCCGTTGAACTTCTTCGCGGCGACGGCGGCGAAGGTCTCGTAGGTGCCCTGGAGGATGCCCTGGGTGCCGATGTAGATCCAGGAGCCGGCCGTCATCTGGCCGTACATGGTCAGGCCGAGGGCCTCCAGACGGCGGAACTCCTCCCAGTTGGCCCAGTCGCCGACGAGGTTGGAGTTGGCGATGAGGACGCGCGGGGCCCACTCGTGGGTCTGCATGACGCCGACGGGGCGGCCGGACTGGACGAGCATCGTCTCGTCCTGCTTCAGGCCCTTCAGCGTGCGCACCATGGCGTCGAAGGAGCGCCAGTCGCGGGCGGCCTTGCCGGTGCCGCCGTAGACGACGAGCTTGTCCGGGTGCTCGGCGACCTCGGGGTCGAGGTTGTTCTGCAGCATCCGCAGGGCGGCTTCCTGCTGCCATCCCAGGGCACTCAGTTCCGTACCGCGCGGCGCTCGGACGGGGCGGGGTCCTGACATGGTCTGCCTCCCAGCGGACTGTGACTGCGAACTGTTGAGGTGGATATTCACATCCTGGCTCCATGAATAGAACTAGTCAATACATTCGTGCGCCAGCGCCGGCGCCTCCCGGGTGTTTGGCTGGATGCATGGGCTCGTACAACGACATGACGGGGGATGTTGTGGGCAACGGAAGCGAGATTCCGGCGTGGGACGTCGACCGGGCCGCCCGGCGCGACGATGCGGTGCGGGCCGCCGTGGAGCAAGGGCTGCTCGGGCCCGCCGCCCCCATCGTCGGGCTGCTCGACGTGACCGGCATCCGGGAGTCGGCGGCGGCGCTGCGGTCGGCGTTCGACGCGGTGGTGGCGCCGGGCACGCCGGTGCTGCACGCCTTCGCGGTGAAGGCGACCCCGCTGGTGCCGGTGCTGCGGCTGCTGCGCGAGGAGGGCATCGGCGCTGAGGTGGCCAGCCCGGGTGAGCTGGCGCTGGCGCGGGCGGCGGGGCTGCGTCCGGAGGCGACGGTGCTGGACTCGCCCGCCAAGACGCCGGCCGAGCTGCGCGAGGCGCTGGCGCTGGGCATCGCGGTCAACGCGGACAACCCGCAGGAGCTGGACCGGATCGACGGTCTCATGAGGTCGGCCGGCAGCCGCTCCCCGCTCGGGATCCGGGTGAATCCGCAGGTCGGAGGGGGTTCCATCGAGGCGACCTCCACAGCCACGGCGACATCGAAGTTCGGGGTGGCGCTGCTCGACGAGGGGGCGCGGGAGTGGGTCGTACGGGCGTATCAGGACCGGCCGTGGCTGACCCGGCTGCACGCGCACACCGGCTCGCAGGGCATCCCGCTGTCGCTCCTGACGCAGGGGGTGGCTCAGACGTACGCGCTGGCCGAGGAGATCAACCGGCGGATCGGGCGGCGGCAGATCGACACGCTCGACATCGGCGGCGGACTGCCGGTGAACTTCGCGTCGGACGCGACCACGCCGACGTATGCGCAGTACGCGCGGCTGCTGAGCGAGGCGGTGCCGGGACTGTTCGACGGGCGGTACGGGCTGGTCACGGAGTTCGGGCGGTCGCTGCTGGCCAAGCACGGGACGGTCGTGGCGCGGGTCGAGTACGCGAAGAGCGCGGGCGGACGGCCGGTGGCGGTGACGCACGCGGGCGTGCAGGTGGCGACGCGGACGGTGTACGCACCGGGGAGCTGGCCGCTGCGGATCGCCGCGTACGACGGCAAGGGGCGCGCGAAGGAGGGTCCGGCCGTGGTGCAGGACGTGGCCGGGCCGGCCTGCTTCTCGGGCGATCTGCTGGCCGAGGGGGCCGCGCTGCCGCTGCTGGAGCAGGGGGACTACGCGGCGGCGCTGGACACGGGGGCGTATTACTTCGCGCACCACTACGCGTACAACTCCCTTGCCCGGCCCGGCGTTTACGGCTTCGCGCCGGACGGTGCCGGGGGCGTCGCCTTCGCGACCGTGCGGGAGCCGCAGTCGCTCGACGAGATCGTGGCCGAATCGGGAGGGGCGCACGCGGCCTCGCTCACCACCCTGCTCGCACCGAAGCGCCGTTGACGTAGGCCAAAGCGCAGCCGTACGCCATACGCGATCAAGTCACGCGAAAACAGGCCCAGTTGACCCACCCTAGCCACTCGGCGCATGTTCCACTGGAAAATGCCCGAACGCTCACTCGCCGCACACACGTTGCGTAGTTTGGCCGTCACTCAGCCGAACCCCAGGCGGGAGGGGAGCGACGGTGCCCGGAATCGACGAGTGCTTGCTGGAGACGATGCGGCTGCCCGGTGCGCGAGGCGCCGCGCTGGTCGACTGGACCAGCGGACTGGCCCTGGGCACCGTGGGCGATCCTCCGGGCGGCGATCACGAGACGGCGGCGGCCGAGGCTGCGGAGCTGGCACGGCTGGCCGCCGAGCAGCACGCGTTCGGGCCCGGCGACGGCTCCGACGGCTCCGACGACGCGGATCCGCCCGTCGAGGACGTGATCCTCAGCAACCGGGACAGCTATCACGTGCTCCGGTTCGTGCCGACGTCCTTCGACAGCAGCGTGTTCCTGTACCTGTGGCTGTCCAGGGCGGACGGCAATCTCGCGCTGGCCCGCATCCGGCTCGGTGAGATGGCCGAACGGCTGGTGCTGGGATGACCGTGGTCGACACCACCCCGCCCCCGCGGCTGCCGGTCCGGGACCGGCAGGCGGCTCTCCAGCAGGCCGGGGGCGGCGTCTCCCCGATGCTGACCCGGCTCGCGGACGAGCGGGCCACCGGAGTCCTGGACCGCGAGCACGGCACGCTCCACCTCGCCGAGGGCCGGGTCGTGCACGCCGAGAGCCCGCTCGCGCCCAGCCTCGGCCTGCTCCTCACGGCTCACGGCGCACTCGACGCCGCGAGCTGGCAGGACGCCGAGGACAGCGCCGACGAGGGGCGGCTCCTGCGGCACGGTGTCACGCCGGGTGCGCTGGAGCTGGCCCAGGTGAGCGCGCTGTACGACGCCGCGTACTTCGCCCTCGCCCCCAGCAGCACCCCCGGCCGCTTCCGCTACGGCACCGCGCACTGGCTCGCCGCCGTGCATCCCGTGCCGGTCGCCGACCTGGAGCGCGAGACGCTGCGCCGCCGTGCCCTGCTGCGCCGCATCTGGCCCGATCCGGCGACCGACGTCGCGCCCCTGATCCGGGCCGATCCGGTCGCGGCGCCCGCGGTGCCGCCCCGGCAGGCCGCCGTACTGGCCCAGGTGGACGGCGTGCGCAGGGCCGCGGACATCGCACGGGAGCTGGGCAGACCGGCGTTCCACACGCTGGTGCACCTGAGGCGGCTGGCCGCGGCGGGGCTCGTGTCCTCGCAGCCACCGCCCGTCCCGGATCCCCCGCCCGACGCTGCCGCCGATCCCTATGTCGCGCTGCTGAAGAGGGTCAGGGATGCGCTGGAGGCCCTTTGACCGCAAACCCTTCGAGGACCGTGAGCCGGCCGGGGTGCCTCGCCCACCGCAGCGGTCCCGCGCCGAGAGGAGAAACCTGATGGCGGCCGAGGCCCCGATACTCGACGAGTTCCGTCGGCTCAGAGCCCGCGTTCCCCAGCTGACCGGAGCGCTCGCGGCCGGCGTGGACGGCCTCGTCCTCGCCCACGACACCCCCGGCGTCGAACCGGACGGCCTCGCCGCCCTGACCGCCGCCGCGCTCGGGGTCGCGGTGCGGGTGGCGGACGCGACCGGGCGGGGCGACTTCCGCGAGCTGCTGGTGCGCGGGGCGGACGGCTATGTGGCGACGTACGCGGCGGGCCGTACCGCCGTGCTGACGCTGCTCGCCAAGGACGGCGTCAACGTCGGCCGACTGCACCTGGAGGGCCGTCGCGCCGGTGCCCGCATCGGAGAGCTCGTCGACGCCCAGGCGGCGCCTGTCCGCAGGAGCCCGGCCAAGGGCTCCGCCAAGGATCCCGCCAAAGAGCCGGCCAAACCGATGCCCACCCGGACGAGAAACGCGCGTGCCGCACGCACCACCGCCAACGCGCGTACCACTACCGAGAGTTGAGAGGAACAACGTCATGGCCAACACCGAGACCGCGCTGAAGGAATGCCTCGCCTCGATCGAGGGCGCGACCGGGGTCGCGCTCGTCGACTACACCAGCGGGATGGCGCTCGGCACGCTCGGCGGCAGCAAGAGCTTCGACCTCAATGTCGCCGCCGCCGGAAACACGGACGTCGTCCGCGCCAAGATGCGCACGATGGAACACCTCGGCCTCAAGGGCGGCATCGAGGACATCCTGATCACCCTCACCGACCAGTACCACCTGATCCGGCTCATCGCCGGACGCGGGGGCAACGGGCTCTTCCTGTACCTGGTGCTCGACGCCAAGCGGGCGAATCTGGCCATGGCCAGGCACCAGTTGAAGAAGATCGAGGAGGACCTGGAGGTCTGATCCCGAGCGTCCGCGAGGACTGAGGAGGACTGAGCTAGACCAGCGCCGCGGTGCGGCGGCGGGCCCCACCCGGGGCCGCGTCGCCCGCCGCGATGCCCGTACTGCGGTAGGCCTTCACGGCCTTGCCCGCGGGCCGGCCACCCTGTCCATCCAGCCAGTCGACCCGCACCCACAGCAGGGCGTTCCCGTCCCGCTCCCGACGCCCGAGCCATGCCGCCTTGAGCCGGAGCCCCGCCCCGCACCCCGCGAGCAGCATCCCGCCCGCCGCAGGCACGGCGAACGCGCTGCCCAGCGCGGCGAGGAACGCGAGCAGCAGCCACCAGCGGTGACCCCGGCGCCAGTTGCGCACGGCCACCGCACGGTCCTGGAGCACGTCGTGTTTGCCGGCGCGGGCGGCCGAGCGGGCCAGAGCGGTGTAGCGCCCCCGGCGGACGTACGCCATCACGGCCGTCGCGACGATGAAGAGCGCCGCCCCGGCCAGCACCCCGATCCGGCGCCCCGTCAGTCCCGGCACCAGCACCCCGATGCCCGCCGCGAACACCCCGAGCCACCACATCGGCGCCGACCCGGCCCGTACGACGACGGCCACCCGGGCCAGCCCCTGCCCTCCTGCGCGCACCACGTCCGGCCTCCCGTCCCATGTCTGTCCAGAAGCTGTGCGCGCACGGTAGCCAGCCAACGTGAGACGAGCCTTAAGAACTAACTCGGACGTCATGAGGTCATTCGGCTGAGGTCACTCGACTGAAGTCATTCGACGAACAACCCTCGCGCCGCCGCCCGAGCATCGAACTCCTCAAGCCGCGCCTGCGCGTCCGGCAGGTCGTCACACATCGCCTCCAGCAGGACCCGGCCCAGCAGCATCGGCGCGCAGGCCGTGTCGAAGGCGAGGCCCGTGCCGACGGCGGCGGGCAGCAGCAGGTCGGAGACCTTGGCGACCGGCGCGAAGGCGGAGTCGGCCACCGTCACCACGGTCAGCCCGGCCTTCTTGGCGTACGCCAGGGTGTCCACGACCTCGCGCGGATGCCGGGGCAGCGCGAAGCAGAGCAGGGCCGTCGCGCCGGCCCGGACGGCGGCGTCGATCCGGTCGTGGATCATCGTGCCGCCCTCGTGCAGCAGCCGTACGTCCGGGTGGACCTTGGCGGCGAAGTACGCGAAGCCGTACGCCTGGGAGGCGGCGGCGCGCAGGCCGAGCACCGGCAGGGGGCGCGAGGCCGAGAGCAGGCGCCCCGCCTTCTGTACCGGGCGCGGGTCGGCCAGCACCTCGGCCAGGTGCTTGAGGTTCTCGATCTCGGCCTCGACGGCCTGCTGGTACTCGTTGTAGGAGCCGACGTCGACCGCCGACTCCACGGGCGCGACCTCGCGCAGGTGCTTGCGCAGCGCCGGGTAGCCGTCGAAGCCGAGGGCGACGGCGAAGCGGGTCACCGACGGCTGGCTGACCCCGGCGAGTTCGGCCAGCTCCACGCTGGACAGGAACGGCACGTCGGCCGCCCGGCGCACCATGCTGTGCGCGATGCGCCGCTGGGTCGGCGTGAGCCGGTGCCCCTCGAAGAGCGCCTGAAGTCGCGCGGCGGGGCTGTCCGCCCCGTTCATGGTCCTGTCCGCGCTCATCCCGCGCTCCCCCTCCAGATCTCCGTGAACCGGTCCAGCAGTGCGGCCGCCGCCGTCACGTCGTCGGTGAGCGGACGGTCGGCCGGGTCGTCGTCGAGCACCGACTCGGCCAGCTCCATCGCCCGCCCCGCCGGTAGCTCAGGGTCGGGCCTGAGGCCGCGCTGACGCAACGCCCGTACGGCGGCGACGAGTTCGCAGCCGACGACGAGACGGTACGCGCCGCACGCGCGCAGTGTCTGCCGCGCGGCGAGCGAGGCGAAGCTGGCCTGCTCCTCCACGCCCCGGGAGAGTACAGCGTGGCCGAGTGAGGCGGGGGCGGAGAAGGCCCGCAGGTCACCGAGGGCGGCCGCGGCGGCGTACTCCAGGATCATCACGCCGGACGAGGCGGCCTCGTTGTCGGCGAGGAAGGGCTTCAGACGGGTGTAGGCGGGCTCGTTCAGGGTGGACAGACGGGAGGTCGACAGACGGGCCACCTGGGTGAGCGCCAGCCTGAAGTGGTCCAGGGAGAGGGCGAGTTGGGCCTGGTAGAAGCCGCCGTGGTGGTAGGCGGCCATGTCCTCGGGGGAGATGAGGGGGTTCTCGGCGGCCGCGTTGATCTCGACCGCGAGCACCTCCTCCAGGGCGTCGGCGGCGTCGTGCGCGGGGCCGTGGATCTGGGGCAGACAGCGGAAGCCGTACGGGTCCTGGATGCGGCCCAGCGGCGGGGTGGGCCGGTCCTCGGCGCCGATCAGCTCCCGCATGCGGCGGGCGACCTCGGTGCTGCCCCGGTGCGGTCGGGCGGTGTGCACGGGGGCGGCGTACGCCTCGTGGGAGCCGTCCACGGCGAGCAGGGACAGGGCGGCGACGACCTGGGTGGCGGCGACGAGCCCGCGCAGTTCGTGCAGGGCGAGGGCCGCCTGGCCGAGGGTGAGGGCGTTGCTGCTGATGAACGCGAGGGCGTCGTTGTTGTCGAGCGGCTGCGGTTCGGGGGCGCCGGAGCCGCGCCAGGGATGCTCGCCGGCCAGCGCCAGGCCGGTCTGGGCGAGCGCCGCGAGGTCGCCGGTGCCGACCGAGCCGAACTCGTTGACGACCGGGTGGGCGCCGCTCTCCAGCGCCTCGCACATCGCGGTGATGACGGTGGGGCGCAGGCCCGCACCTCCCGCCAGCAGCTGATTGGCGCGCACGGCGAGCATGGCCCGCACCTGCCGGGCGGGCAGTTCCTCGCCGATGGCGCCGGCATGGCTGCGCAGCAGGCGCAGGCCGTGTTCGGCGGCGGCCTCGGTGGGCACGTCCTCGTTCCGGTTGGCGCCCACGCCGGTGGAGCGGCCGTAGACGCGTCCGGTCGCGGCGATGAGGCGGGCCGCGTCCCAGGACTCCTCGGCCCGCTTCATCGCGTCGGTCGCGGCGACCGGGCGGGCGGCTCCTTCGGCGAGGCGGACGACATCCTCGACGTCGAGCCCGATCCCGTCGAGGACGACAAGGCCGGTGTGCCCAGAAGACACGACACCCGGCATGTCCACGATCCGAGACGACATAAGGCTCAAACTCCCCTCAATCCGGACATTCGATCTTGCTCTTCGGTCATCCGTTACTTCGGATTTACACCAAACCGTTGACAAGCTATTCAGCTACCAAGAACTCTGCATGACGTTATACAGCCGGGCAAGGGACATCTCATGATCCAGTTCGACGCGGTCCACAAGCGCTTCCCCAACGGCACGACAGCAGTCCACGATCTCTCCCTGGAGATGCCGGAAGGCGGCGTGACCGTCCTGGTCGGATCCTCCGGTTGCGGCAAGACCACGACCCTGCGGATGATCAACCGGATGGTCGAGCCGACCTCCGGCACGATCCGGGTCGGCGGCAAGGACGTCACCCGGCAGGACGCCGCCGAGCTGCGCCGCTCCATCGGGTACGTCATCCAGCAGGCGGGCCTGTTCCCGCACCGCACGGTGCTCGACAACATCGCCACGGTGCCGCTGCTGCTCGGCTGGAGCCGCCGCAAGGCGCGCACCCGGGCGGCGGAGCTGCTGGAGACGGTCGGCCTCGCGGCCGACGCCGGCAAGCGTTACCCGCACCAGCTCTCAGGCGGCCAGCAGCAGCGCGTCGGCGTGGCCCGCGCGCTCGCCGCCGACCCGCCCGTCCTGCTGATGGACGAGCCGTTCGGCGCGGTCGACCCCGTCGTGCGCACCCAACTCCAGGACGAACTGCTCCGACTCCAGAAGGAGTTGAGCAAGACCATCGTCTTCGTCACGCACGACGTCGACGAGGCCGTACGGCTCGGCGACCAGATCGCGATCTTCCGCACCGGCGGCCACCTCGTCCAGTGCGCCTCCCCCACCGAGCTCCTCGCCCGTCCCGCCGACGACTTCGTGGCCGACTTCCTCGGCGCCGAGCGCGGCCTGAAGCTGCTGAGCCTGCGGACCCTCGCGGCCGTCCCGCAGGGCCCGGCGCCGGAGGGCGGCACCTGGAGCCTGGTCCTCGACGAGGCGAACAAGCCCCTGCACTGGGCCTCGAAGGACGCCGAACTCCCCGTACGGCCGCTCAAGGACGAGGACTCCCTCCTCTCGGCCCTCAACGAGTCCATCGCCTCCCCCACCGGCCTGATCGCCCGCGTGGACGCGGACGGCGTCCTCACCGGCGTCTCCTCCCGCGACGACATCCACGAGCACGCGGGCCAGGCGCACTCGGAAGCCCGGGTGGCGGCATGACGATCGACTGGTCGTGGATCGGTGACCACACCGACGACCTCACCACCCTGACGATCTCCCACCTCCAGGCCGCGCTCACCGCCGTCTTCCTCGGCGTCCTGATCTCCCTCCCCCTCGCGGTGATCGCCCACCGGGTCCGGCCCCTGCGCGGCTTCCTGCTCGGCCTCTCGAACGTGCTGTTCACGATCCCGTCGATCGCGATCTTCGTGCTGCTGCTGCCGGTCTCCGGCCTCACCCGCACCACGACGGTGATCGGCCTGACGGTCTACACCCTGGTCGTCCTGCTCCGGAACACGGTCGAGGGCCTCGACTCGGTCCCCGTGAAGGTGAAGGAGGCCGCGAAGGCGATGGGCACGCGCCCCCTGCGCACGCTCCTCACCGTCGAGTTCCCGCTCGCGCTCCCCGTGATCATGGCCGGCGTCCGGATCGCGACCGTCATGTCCATCTCCCTGGTCTCGGTCGCGACCTACATCGGCGACGGCGGCCTCGGCCAGCTCTTCACCGACGGCTTCCAGCGCAACTTCCCGACCCCGGTGATCGTCGGAGTGGTCCTCACCCTGCTCCTGGCGGTGGTCGCGGACGCGCTGCTGGTCGCCCTGCAATACGTACTCACCCCCTGGCGGAGGCGGCGAGCCTGACATGTACGAACTCTTCAAGAACCTCGGCGCATGGCTGGTCAGCGGCGAGCAGTGGGCCGGCCCCGACGGCATCGGGCACCGCCTCGCCGAGCACCTCCAGTACTCGCTCCTCGCCACGCTCATCGCGGCGGCGATCGGCCTCCCCCTCGGCCTGCTGATCGGCCACACCGGCAAGGGCGCCTTCCTCGCGATCAACCTCGCGTCCTTCGGCCGCGCCCTGCCGACCGTCGGCCTGGTCGTGCTGGTCTTCCTGGCCAGCGGGCTGTCCATGACGCCGGTCTACGTCGCCCTGGTCGCCCTCGCGGTCCCGGCGATCGTCACCAACACCTACGCGGGGATGACGGCCGTCGACCCGGACGTGAAGGACGCGGCGCGCGGGCAGGGGATGCGCGGCCACCAGGTCCTGTTCCAGGTGGAGTTCCCCCTCGCGCTCCCCCTGATCATGACGGGCCTGCGCCTGGCACTGATCCAGGTCGTGGCCACGGCGACCATCGCCGCCTACGTCTCCTTCGGCGGCCTGGGCCGCTACGTCTTCGACGGCCTCGCCCAGCGCGACCTCGTGCAGGTGCTCGGCGGTGCGGTGCTGGTCGCCGTGATCGCCGTAGCCCTCGACCTGGCCCTGTCCGGCCTCCAGCGCTTCCTCTTCCGCCACCGCACCGCTTAGGACCCCTCGATGAACCGACGTACTCTCCTCGGCGGCCTCTTCGCAGCGGCCTCCGTCCCCGCCCTCGCCGCCTGCTCCAGCGGCATCACCTCCCTCGAAGGCGGGGGCGGCGCCGGCTCCGGCGGCGGCTCCAGCAAGGGCGGCATCACCATCGGCACCGCCAACTTCACCGAGAACCAGGTGCTCGGGTACCTGTACGCCGCCGTGCTCCAGGAGGCCGGCGTGAAGGTGACGGTCCGCCCCAACCTCGGCACCCGCGAGATCCTGATCCCGGCCCTCAAGGGCGGCGACATCGACCTGCTCCCCGAGTACCAGGGCGCGCTGCTGCACTACGTCGCCCCCAAGGCGACGGCGACGGAGGAGGGCGAGATGCAGAACGCCCTCACCATCGCCCTCCCCAGCGGCCTCCAGGTGCTGCCGTACGGCATGGCCGAGGACTCCGACGCCTTCGTCGTCACCCGTGAGACGGCCGACAAGTACGGTCTGACGTCCCTCGCCGACCTGAGGAAGCAGAACGGCAAGCTGGTCATCGGCGCGGCGCCCGAGGTGAAGAAGCGGGAGGTCGGCGCGGTGGGCCTCAAGGAGGTCTACGGGGTGGAGTTCAAGGAGTTCAAGTCCCTCGACTCCTCAGGGCCGCTGGTCAAGGGCGCCCTGAAGAAGGGCGACGTGGACGTGGCGAACCTCTTCACCACCGACACCGATATCCAGGCCAACGACTGGGTGGTGCTGACCGACCCCAAGAACCTCATCCCCGGCCAGCACGTCGTCCCGCTCATCGCCGACCGCAAGGCCGACTCCACCGTCCGCAAGGCCCTCGCGCGCCTCGGCAACACCCTGACCACCGCCCAGCTCACCGAGCTGAACCGGCAGGTCGACAAGGACAAGAAGGACCCGGAGGACGCGGCGAACGCGTACGCGAAGGAGCACGGGCTGGTGAAGTGAGAGGGGACCGCGGTACATCCGCGTACACCCCGTACACCCCCACGTGAACAGGGGGGCTAGCCCCAGTGCGACCCGCACCCGCGCTGCCTACCGTGAAGCGTATGACCGGAATGGAAGCTCGGGACACCGAGCTCAAGAAGGAACTCAACGCCACCCTGCAGGCCCGCAGGGAACTGGGCGAGGAGTACGAGTCCGCGCTGGTCGACTCGTTCCTGGAGAAGGTCGACCAGCGTATCGACGGGGTGGTCGAGCGCGGGATGCGGCGCCGGCTGGCCGAGCAGCAGATGGTGGCGGCCCGTGGCGCGCGGTCGCCGAAACCGACGGACTCCTTCGGTGAGCGCTTCGGCTTCGGCATCGTCACGCTGGTCGTGGCGATTCCGCTGTCCGGCATAGGCGGCGGCGTCGCGGGCCTCTCCGGTCTGCTGGTCACCTGGGTCGGCATCGTCGGCGTGAACGTCGTCCAGGCGGCCCGCACCCACCCCGGCCTCTTCCGGGGCTGGCGCCGCGGGTCGGGCAAGGACGGGGACGGCTGGGAGGACTGAGCCTCCCGACGGTCCTGGGGTTGTCGGTGTGCAGCCGCAGCTCCGCTCCGGGGAGTTGGGCCACCGCAGGGGCGTGAGCCGCGCCGGAAGAGATGTGCGCGGGGACCGCCGCACCCCCGTTGCCGGGGGGCGGGACGACGGCGGTCCCCGCGAAGGACGCGAGCCGGGTCAGGGCCGGGCTTGCGCGTCCGTGGCGTCCATGGAGGTCCGGGAGCCGCTCCGGAGGTCCTTGGACGTTCGGCGTCGGCCGGGGCGGGGAGCCGCTCCCGCCCTGCCGACACCCACTAATGTGCCGGACCCGTGTTAAGCGGGTGCTGCGTGGACGTGACGCGCTCGTACCAGTTCCGCGACGGCCCGAGCGGCCCCGGTCACCGCAAGTTCGCCGCGGACGGGCCCCGTTCACCGCAGGTTCGCCGTTACTTTCCGCCCTTGGCGAGGAAGGCCAGCAGGTCCTGCCGGCTGACCACGCCGGTCGGCTTGCCCTCGACCAGCACGATCGCCGCGTCCGCCGCGCCCAGCACCGACATCAGGTCCCCGACCGGCTCACCGGAGCCGACCTGCGGCAGCGGCGACGACATGTGCTTCTCCAGCGGGTCGTCGAGGGAGGCCCGCTTGGTGAACAGGGCGTCCAGCAGCTCCCGTTCGACGACCGACCCGACGACCTCGGCCGCCATGACGTCCGGGTGACCGGCGCCCGGCTTCACGATCGGCATCTGCGAGACGCCGTACTCGCGCAGCACCTCGATGGCCTGACCGACCGTCTCGTCCGGGTGCATGTGGACGAGGGACGGGATGGCGCCGTGCTCCTTGTCGTTGAGGACGTCGGCGACGCGCGCGCTCGGGCCCTCGTCCTCCAGGAAGCCGTAGTCGGCCATCCACTCGTCGTTGAAGATCTTGCTGAGGTAGCCACGCCCGCTGTCGGGGAGGAGCACGACCACCACGTCGTCCGGGCCGAGCCGCTCGGCGACCCGCAGCGCCCCCACGACGGCCATGCCGCACGAACCACCGACCAGCAGCCCCTCCTCGCGGGCGAGGCGCCGGGTCATCTGGAAGGAGTCCTTGTCGGACACGGCGACGATCTCGTCGGCGACGGTGCGGTCGTACGCGGTCGGCCAGAAGTCCTCACCGACGCCCTCGACGAGATACGGCCGCCCGGATCCGCCGGAGTAGACGGAGCCCTCGGGGTCGGCGCCGATGACCTGCACCTTGCCGTCGCTGACGTCCTTCAGGTAGCGGCCCGTGCCGGAGATGGTCCCTCCCGTGCCGACGCCCGCCACGAAGTGGGTGATCTTCCCCTCCGTCTGCTCCCACAGCTCGGGGCCGGTGGAGTGGTAGTGGGAGAGGGGGTTGTTGGGGTTGGAGTACTGGTCCGGCTTCCAGGCGCCCGGGGTCTCGCGGACCAGCCGGTCGGAGACGTTGTAGTAGGAGTCCGGGTGCTCAGGGTCGACGGCGGTGGGGCATACGACCACCTCAGCCCCGTACGCCCGCAGCACATTGATCTTGTCGGTGCTGACCTTGTCAGGGCAGACGAAGATGCACTTGTACCCCTTCTGCTGCGCCACGATGGCGAGGCCGACACCGGTGTTCCCGCTGGTCGGCTCGACGATGGTGCCCCCGGGCTTCAGCGCCCCGCTCTCCTCCGCCGCCTCGATCATGCGCAGCGCGATGCGGTCCTTCACGGAGCCGCCCGGGTTGAAGTACTCGACCTTGGCCAGGACGGTGGCCTGGATGCCCTTGGTCACGTTGTTGAGCCTCACCAGCGGGGTGTCGCCGACGAGACTGATCATCGAATCGTGGAAATGCACCGTTGTCTCCGGATGCTGCAAAAGGGGTGGTCGTAGTGGTTCCGCCAGCCTAAGGCCCGGTGGCCCGCAGGGGTCGGTGAAGGTCGTTCACTCGCCGTTGGGATTGGGCCACGGTCCGTGCGGGGCAAGCAGTGGATGTACGGCTATGAGGAGGTGGCGGCGACGCATGACGAGCATGTCGAGGGCGAGGGTGGCCCGGCGGATCGCGGCCGGCGCCGCGTACGGCGGAGGCGGGATCGGCCTGGTCGGTGCGGCTGGTGTCGGTCTGCTGCTCGCCGAGGTGCGGCTGGCCAGGCGCCATGTGGGCAACGGCACCGACAACCACGTACCCAACGCCGACGGCCGCTACGGCCACATGTACGACTCCACCGACTCCTCCGGGGAACCGCCGCTGCGTCTGACGATCCTGGGTGACTCGACGGCCGCGGGCCAGGGTGTGCACCGGGCGGGGCAGACGCCGGGGGCGCTGGTGGCGTCGGGGCTGGCGGCGGTGGCGGAACGCCCGGTGATCCTGCGCAACGTGGCCCTGCCGGGCGCCCGTTCGGACGACCTGGACCGCCAGGTGGCCCTGGTACTCGCCGACCCCGCTCTGACGCCCGACGTCTGCGTGATCATGATCGGCGCGAACGACGTCACGAACCGGATGCCGCCGACGCGCTCGGTGCGTCACCTCTCCTCGGCGGTACGGCGTCTGCGCACGGCCGGTGCGGAGGTGGTGGTCGGCACCTGCCCCGACCTCGGCACGATCGAACCGGTCCAGCAGCCCCTGCGCTGGCTGGCGCGACGGGCCTCCCGCCAGCTGGCGGCCGCCCAGACGATCGGCGTCGTCGAGCAGGGCGGCCGCACCGTGTCGCTGGGCGATCTGCTGGGCCCGGAGTTCGCGGCGAACCCGCGGGAGCTCTTCGGCCCCGACAACTACCACCCCTCGGCGGAGGGGTACGCGACAGCGGCGATGGCGGTCCTGCCGACGGTCTGCGCGACCCTTGGCCTCTGGCCGGCGGAGGAGGAGCGCCCCGACGTCACCCGTCGCGAGGGCTTCCTCCCGGTGGCCCGGGCGGCGGCCGAGGCCGCGTCGGAGGCGGGCACGGAGGTCACGGCCGCGATGCCGACGGGGCCGAAGGGGCCGTGGGCCCTGCTGAAGCGCCGCCGGCGGCGTCGGGTGCCCGAGCCGGACCGGGCTCCGGTGACGCCGTCGTCGTGAGCGGCCGGGAGGGTTTCGCCCCCGCCGCCCCTACCCGTCCCATCCTTCTGGGGCTCCGCCCCAGACCCCGCTCCTCAAACGCCGGAGGGCTGAGTAGTCCAGCCCGTCCGGCGTTTGAGGACAAGGCCCCTTCAGGGCCGAAGCGGGGGTCTGGGGGCGGCAGCCCCCAGAGGTGGTGCCCCACCCACCCGCACCGTTCCCGGCTCAACCGCCGGAGGCCCAAGCAAGCGCTTAGAAAATTGCGGCCAGGGTCACACCGCCACGCCCGTGACCTCACCCATACGTACGGGTAACTTCCCTCACAGCCCTGCCCGACCCCCGGTATGCCACTGGAGCCGTGATGCCCGAAGCCGTGATCGTCTCGACCGCCCGCTCCCCCATCGGCCGCGCCTTCAAGGGCTCCCTGAAAGACCTGCGCCCCGACGACCTCGCCGCCACGATCATCCAGGCCGCCCTCGCCAAAGTCCCCGAGCTGGACCCGCGCGACATCGACGACCTGATGCTCGGCTGCGGCCTCCCCGGCGGCGAGCAGGGCAACAACCTCGGCCGCATCGTCGCCGTACAGATGGGCATGGACCACCTCCCGGGCTGCACCATCACCCGCTACTGCTCCTCGTCCCTCCAGACCTCCCGCATGGCCCTGCACGCCATCAAGGCCGGCGAGGGCGACGTCTTCATCTCGGCCGGCGTGGAGGTCGTCTCCAGCTTCGCCAAGGGCAACTCCGACAGCATCCCCGACACGCACAACCCCCTCTTCGCCGAGGCCGAGGCCCGCACCGCCGAGGTCGCCCAGCAGGAGGGCACGACCTGGCACGACCCGCGCGAGGACGGGCTCATCCCCGACCCGTACATCGCCATGGGCCAGACCGCCGAGAACCTCGCCCGCGCGAAGGGCATCACCCGCCAGGAACTGGACGAGTTCGGCGTCCGCTCGCAGAACCTCGCCGAGGAAGCCATCAAGAACGGCTTCTGGGAGCGCGAGATCACCCCGGTCACGACCCCCGACGGCACGGTCGTCAGCAAGGACGACGGCCCCCGCCCCGGCGTTACCTTGGAGGGCGTGGCAGGCCTCAAGCCGGTCTTCCGCCCCGACGGCCTCGTCACCGCCGGCAACTGCTGCCCCCTGAACGACGGCGCGGCGGCCCTCGTCATCATGTCCGACACCAAGGCCCGCGAGCTCGGCCTCACCCCGCTCGCCCGCATCGTCTCCACCGGCGTCTCCGGCCTCTCCCCCGAGATCATGGGCCTCGGCCCGGTCGAGGCGAGCCGGCAGGCCCTGGGCCGCGCCGGCCTCACCATCGACGACATCGACCTGGTCGAGATCAACGAGGCGTTCGCCGCCCAGGTGATCCCCTCCTACCGCGACCTGGGCATCGACATCGACAAGCTGAACGTCAACGGCGGCGCCATCGCCGTCGGCCACCCCTTCGGCATGACCGGCGCCCGCATCACCACCACGCTCATCAACTCCCTCCAGCACCACGACAAGCAGTTCGGTCTGGAGACGATGTGCGTCGGCGGCGGCCAGGGCATGGCGATGGTCATCGAGCGCCTCAGCTGACGCCCCTGAAGCCCTCCACGCCAAGCCCCTGAGTAGTCAACTCACGACCCATCGTGAGCCTTCGGCCCAGAACCTGGGAAACACCAAGGTTCTGGGCCGATTTGTGATCCAATCTCCCCCAGGATGTGACCTATCTCCCTCTGCGGAGGGATTTACGCAGCTCAGAGCCGTTGCAGCACCAAACCCCAGGCCCAAAGTCCTGTCCGTTTCGTGACGTTACGCACTGACAGCTGGATAGTCCGCCCTTCAAGCTGATGTAGGAAGTCGGGGGTCGACTTTGAACCGGGAGTACGTCAGTGAGCGCCATGCCGATCGCCTTGCTGGTCACCACGGCCGCCACCGGCGCCGTGGGCGTCGCCGTCCTGCGCACCCTCATGGTGCTGCGCCGACAGGTCGCGGCCCTGCACACCGAGCTGGCACAGAGCAACCAGAACAACGCCGACAGGACCCGCGGCCTCGTCCCACCGGCCCGCCTCTCCGCCGACGCCGATGAGATACGCGCCGCGGTGTCCGAGGCACTCGCCGAGGAACGCGAGCGGGAGCTGGCCGAGGCACGCGCCTTCTGGGCCGCCCAGGAGGCCCGTGACGCCTCCGACGCACCCACGCTGCTGGGCCTGTCCGACAGCGAGCTGTTCCTGCCCCGTCAGGCCGATTTCGCGGGCCTGGAGCACCTGGAGCCGGTGTCCGAGCCGACCGCCGACGCCGACGAGTTCGCCGGGGAGTCCCCGGAACTGGCCGCGGCCCGCCGCCGTCACCCCTCCCACCCGGACTTCGTCCCGGTCTCCTCACCGACCGTGAACGATCACGAGCGCACGGTGGCCACCCTTGAGGACCTGGCCGCCTCCGCCACCGAACTGACCGACGTCCGCCCCGGCCCCCTCGGCACCCTCGACGTCTACGTCTTCGCCGACGGCACCACCCTCTGCATGACCCCGGGCCACCGCGAAACGGCAGAACGCCTGGCAACATCCCTGCGCGCAGGCGAGACACCGGTACTGCTGGGCGGCTCCGGAGTGTCAGGCGCGTACACCCTGACGTTCGCGTGCGGCGAGGAGAACGTCTACATCCTGGCGGACAGGGTCATAGCAAGCCTTTAGTGCCTGGGGCACTTCTTGGGCGCCGAGGAGCTCGGAGCACTTCTTGGGCGCCGAGAAACTGCAGCGCCGCCAGGGGCGCGGGGCTGTATCGATTTGCGGCTCCGCCGCGTGGGCGCGACCAGCCACACACCACCCGCACCCGCACCCGCACCCGCCGAACGAACCTCAGACCCCCGCCCGCTTCTGCGCATCCGCAACCAACCGCACCGCCTCAGCGACCTGATCCTCACTCTCAAGAACCACCGCCAAGTCATGCACGGCAACGGTGACTTGATCAGCCGCGGCAAACATCCCCGCGTCAGGCATCTCCCGAGGCTCAACCCCGGGCGCCTCCAGAACCTGCGCCCACCGGGCGAACTCCCGGGCCAACCCCAGCGCCTCCCCGGCGGCGCCCCTCTGCAGCCGACTCTGAGGCGCAGCCCTCAAACGGTCGGCGAAGTGATCAACGGCACGAGTCAAGGGCGTCGTATCAACCACGCCACAAACCTACGCGTCCCACCACGACTGTTGCCAACGGGCGAACGCTCAGGCACGGTGACCTGAAGGACCGGCTTACATCCCCTTTGCGTCCGGAGGCGCCGATGTCCCACGTCCTCTCCGAGGAGACCCACCGCAACATGCTCGCCCGCATCCCCCACTGCACCGGTCGTGAAGTCTCCGACTGGCTCCGCACCGTAGAAGAAGGCCCGGCCCTCGTCCGCTTCGAGGAGAAGGTCAGCTGGCTTCGCCACGAATACGACCTCGCGTACGGCCACGCGAAGGCGATCATCCACGAGTACGACCTGAGGAGGGCGGCGCGCAAATTCCTCTAGGCGCGCACAGACGCCGAAGGGCCCCGGGGACGAACCCGGGGCCCTTCGTTGCACGACCGTCGGAGACTAGTCGCTGCTGTTGAGGATCGAGATGAGCCTCAGGAACTCCATGTAGATCCACACCAGCGTCATGGTGAGACCGAAGGCCGCGAGCCAGGCCTCCTCGCGCGGCGCGCCGTAGGCGATGCCGTCCTCGACCTGCTTGAAGTCCAGGGCGAGGAAGCAGGCGCCGAGCAGGATGCCGACGACGCCGAAGACGATGCCGAGCGGGCCGCTGCGGAAGCCGAGGCCGTCACCGCCGCCGAAGACGGCGAACAGCAGGTTGACCGCCATCAGCAGGATGAAGCCGAGCGCGGCCGCCATCACGAAGCCGACGAAGCGGCGGTTGACGCGGATCCAGCCGGCCTTGTAGGCGACCAGCACGGAGGCGAAGACCGCCATCGTGCCGAGCACCGCCTGCATGGCCGCACCGCTGGCGATGTGCTCGTCGACGACGCTGGAGACGACGCCGAGGAAGACACCCTCGAGCGCGGCGTACGACAGGATCAGCGCGGGCGAGGCCTTGCGCTTGAAGGACTGCACGAGCGCCAGCACCATGCCGACCAGACCGGCGCCGATGGCGATGCCGTAGGACCGGTTGATGTTCGCGGCGTCGACCGGCAGCAGGAACCACGCGAGCGCGGCCGTGACGATCAGCGTGCCGAGCGTGGTGCCGGTGCGCAGGATGACGTCGTCGATGGTCATCCGGCCGGTGGTGGCCGGGGCCTGCGGCGGCGCGCCGTACTGGAGGTCCTGCTGGGCGTAGGGGTTCTGCGCGTACGGGTTGCCGGCCTGCGGCTGGGCGTACGGGTTGCCCTGCGTGCCGACAGCGGTGCCCCCGGCCTGCGGCGCGGTGTTGAAGCCCGCGTGGCCGTTGTCGCGGCTGAACCCCCGTCGCGAGAAGACCGGGTTGCTGCTCCTCATTTCACTCCTCCATGGCCACCGTGCGCGGCCTTGGCGTCAAGAGTAATAGGTAGGCAAAGGATTGACCCTAGTGCTTGGGGAGGATCTTTCCCTCGTCGTGTCGCGCAACACGCTACGCGGCCGGGTGATTCCCGGCCACGGAGGGTCTCATTCATGACGAACCTGGTACGTGGCCGGAACCGATCGGAGATCACTCCCTCGGCCCGCGCGTGCGGTCACCCGAACGGGAACCCGGTGTACCCCTCGGCGAGGTCCGTCTCGGCCGCCCGCGCCCCCGCGATCCGCTCCAGTCGCGCCAGCTGGAGCCGGTCCTCGAAGGGCGTGGCGTCGGGGGCGCGGTGCAGCAGTGTCGTCATGTCGTACGAGAACCGCTCGGCCTGCCAGACCCGGCGCAGACAGGTCTCGGAGTAGGCGTCGAGGAGCTCGGTCGAACCCGTCTCCTTCTCGTGCGTCAGCGCACGCGCGAAGGTGACGACGTCGCCGACGGCGAGATTCAGCCCCTTGGCGCCCGTCGGCGGCACGATGTGCGCCGCGTCGCCGGCCAGGAAGAGGCGGCCGTACCGCATGGGTTCGTGGACGTAGGACCGCATGGGCGTGACCGACTTCTGGGTGATGGGGCCGCGTTCCAGCCGCCAGTCGTCGGCCGTTTCGAAGCGGCGCTCCAGTTCCGCCCAGATCTCGTCGTCGCTCCACTCCTCGGGGTCCGTGCCCTCGGGCACCTGGAGGTAGAGGCGGGAGACGGACGGGGAGCGCATGGAGAGGAGGGCGAAGCCGCGGTCGTGGCGGGCGTAGACCAGCTCGTCGTGCGAGGGGGCGACGTCGGCGAGGATGCCGAGCCAGCCGAAGGGGTACGTCCGCTCGAAGACCCGGGTCAGCTCCGTCGGGATCGCCTTGCGGGCCACGCCCCAGAAGCCGTCGCAGCCGACGACGTAGTCGCATTCGAGAACGTCCTCGCCGCCCTGGTGCCGGAACCGGACGCGCGGGCCGCCGGTGTCCGCGCCCTCGACCGCCAGGGCCTCCGCCTCGAACAGCAGCGGGCCGCCCTCCTTGAGTTGGAGGGCGATGAGGTCCTTGCAGACCTCGGTCTGGGCGTAGACCATCACGGACCGGCCGCCGGTGAGGGCGGGGAAGTCGACGCGGTGGCGTTTGCGGTCGTACCGCAGCTCTATGCCGTCGTGTCCGAGGCCCTCGCGGTCCATCCGCTCCCCGGCGCCGGCCGCGCGCAGCACGTCCACCGTGCCCTGCTCCAGGATTCCGGCGCGCTGACGGTGCTCGACGTAGGCGCGGTCGCGGCTCTCCAGGACGACCGAGTCGATGCCTGCGTTGTGGAGCAGCCTGGCGAGGAGGAGGCCGGCGGGGCCCGCTCCGATGATGCCGACGGTGGTGCGCATCGCCGAACCTCTCTGTTCGCGTTGTTCGTCTGGTGAAATTTCATTCACCAAGTTCCGAACAGGAGTGTGCTCCCCTCGTCACGAGGTGTCAATGAATGCTGCAGCGATCGACGAACGTCGGAAGTGCCCAGAGCCGGACTTGAACCGGCACGCCCGCGAAGGGGCAGCGAGGTTTAAGCTCGCCGTGTCTGCATTCCACCATCTGGGCAGGCCATGGGCTCCGCATCGAGGTTCCGAGCCTATCGGGATACATCCCCCGAACAGCGGACGGGCGGACCGATGTTGTCTTATTTTATTGACGTCTGAGGGTGCATCAGCCCACGGAACGCGCCATCCGCACTTGCCAATAGCCTTACGTGCGACGGTCGACGGCGCATACGGAATGACGGAATTTCACCGTCCAAACGAGGACGCTCCACCTGTTCTCGATCCGAACACCTGTCAGGGGTCCTCGTCATCCTCAGGTATGACACAGCCGGGTCCGGTCCATCCGCAGTCTGTCTTCGGAACCAGAACAGCGACTGACTACACGGCGCCTCTCGGCCAGGACGATGGATGACGTCCATCGAACACATCGTCGTCCCCCAGGAGCGTTCCTCTCGTGACCACCGCATCCATCGCCGGCCGGGCCACCGCCGTGGCCGCGCGTGCCACGGATCTGTCGAAGATCTACGGACAGGGCGAGACCCAGGTGGTCGCCCTGGACCGGGTCTCCGTCGACTTCCGGCAGGCCGAGTTCACCGCGATCATGGGCCCCTCCGGCTCCGGCAAGTCCACGCTGATGCACTGCGTCGCCGGTCTGGACACCTTCTCCTCCGGTTCGGTGCGCATCGGCGACACCGAGCTCGGCTCCCTCAAGGACAAGCAGCTGACCAAGTTGCGCCGGGACAAGATCGGCTTCATCTTCCAGGCGTTCAACCTGCTGCCGACGTTGACGGCCCTGGAGAACATCACCCTCCCGATGGACATCGCGGGCCGCAAGGCTGACAAGCAGTGGCTGGATTCGGTCATCCGGATGGTGGGCCTGGCCGATCGCCTCAGCCACCGCCCCACCCAGCTCTCCGGCGGCCAGCAGCAGCGCGTCGCCGTCGCCCGCGCGCTGGCCTCCAAGCCCGAGATCATCTTCGGCGACGAGCCGACCGGAAACCTCGACTCGCGCTCCGGCGCCGAGGTGCTGGGCTTCCTGCGCAACTCCGTACGGGAGTTGGGGCAGACGGTGGTGATGGTGACCCACGACCCGGTGGCCGCGGCGTACGCGGACCGGGTGGTGTTCCTCGCCGACGGACGGATCGTCGACGAGATGTACCGGCCGACCGCGGACAACGTGCTCGACTTCATGAAGCAGTTCGACGCGAAGGGCCGCACCAGCTGATGTTCCGCACCGCCCTGCGCAACGTATTCGCGCACAAGGCCCGGCTGCTGATGACCGTGCTCGCCGTGATGCTCGGCGTCGCGTTCGTCTCCGGCACCCTGGTCTTCGCCGACACCCTCTCCAACGCCTTCCGCAACCAGTCGGCGAAGAGCTACGACAACGTCGCCGTCGCCATCACCTCGTACGCCAACCCGGACGACGCCGAGGAAGAGCCCGGGATCTCCCGGCAGACCCTCGACAAGATCTCCGCGGTGGACGGCGTCGACGCCGCCTACGGCCGGGTCGAAGGCTTCGCCGGGGTGGCCGACCCCGACGGGAAGCTGATCGGCGTCGGCTGGTCCAACAAGGGCTCCAACTTCGCCGCCGGCAAGGACGGCAAGGACTCCGCCTACACCTTCACCGACGGCTCCGGCCCGGTGAAGGACGATCAGATCGCCCTGGACAAGGAGTCCGCGACCAAGGGCGAGTACCAGGTCGGCGACCGGGTCCGGGTCGCCACGAACGGGCCGGTGAAGGAGTACACCCTCAGCGGCGTGTTCACCACCGAGGACGGCGCCGTGAACGCCGGCGGCAGCCTCGTCCTCTTCGACACCGCGGTCGCCCAGAAGCAGTACCTCAAGCCGGGCTACTTCGAGGGCGTCACCGTCACCGCCGCCCCCGGCGCGGACGACAAGAGGATCCTGGACGCGGTCAAGCCGCTGCTGCCGGACAGCGCCGAGGCCAAGACCGGCCAGGCGCTCGCCGACGAACAGGCCGAGCAGATCGAACAGGGTCTGGGCTCGCTCAAGCAGGTCCTGCTCGGCTTCGCGGGCATCGCGCTCTTCGTCGGGATCTTCCTGATCTCCAACACCTTCACGATGCTGGTCGCCCAGCGCACGAAGGAGATCGCGCTGATGCGCGCCGTCGGTGCGTCGCGCAAGCAGATCACCCGCTCGGTGCTCGCCGAGGCCGCGGTGGTGGGCCTGGTCGCCTCGGTGATCGGCTTCGTCCTCGGCATCGGCCTCGCGGTCGGACTGCGGTCCGGGATGGCCGCGTTCGACATGAAGATCCCGGACGGCCCGCTGATCCTGTCCGCCACGCCGGTGATCGCCGCGATCAGCGTCGGTGTGCTGATCACGATGCTCGCCGCCTGGCTGCCCGGCCGCCGGGCCGCGAAGATCCCGCCGGTTGCGGCCATGAACAGCGTCCACGCGGTGGCCACCACCAAGTCGCTGGTGGTGCGCAACTCCATCGGTGCGGCCATTACCGCCCTCGGCGCCGCCGCGATCGTGGCGGGTGCCTCGACCGGCGGCGACGACGGCCGGATGTACATCGGGGCGGGCGCGTTCTTCGCGCTGATCGGTGTGATCATCCTGATCCCGCTGCTGTCCCGGCCCGTGATCGCGCTCGTCCGTCCGCTGCTCGTCGGCCCCTTCGGGGTGGCCGGCAAGCTGGCCGGCCAGAACGCCGTCCGCAACCCGCGCCGTACCGGCGCCACCGCCTCGGCGCTGGCGATCGGACTGACGCTGGTGACCGGCCTGTCGGTGCTCGGTGTCACGGTCGGCAAGGCCATCGACAAGATGACCACGGACAACATCAAGGCCGACTACATGGTCTCGATGGCGAACGGCGGGGACCTCGACCAGTCCGCGCTGACGGCGCTGGAGAAGGCCAAGGGCGTCTCGGCGGTCTCGCCGCAGCAGAGCACCTACTTCCAGCTCGGCGGCGAGGACTTCGTGTCCGCTTCGGCGGTCACGCCGGGCGACATCGAGCAGGTCCTGAACGTCGACGTCGTCAGCGGCAACATCGGCTCGCTCGCCGAAGGTCAGATCGCGGTCGCCGAGAAGACGGCCAAGAACAAGGGCTGGAAGCCCGGCGACAGCATCCCGGTCACCTTCAACGACGAGAAGAAGGGCACGCTCAAGGTCGGTGCCGTCTTCAAGGACAGCGAGTTCCTCTCCCCCGTCCTCGTCGACACGAAGGTCGTGAACCCGCACGAGGTGCAACCCAGCATCCAGCAGATCTTCGTGAAGGTGGACGGCGGCCAGTCCTCGGCGAACGAGAAGGTCCTCGTCGACGCGCTGGGCGACAACCCCGCGATGACGATCATGGACCAGCAGGACATCCGCAACGAGTTCGGCGGCGTCATCAACACGATGCTGAACATCATGTACGGCCTGCTGGCGATGGCCCTGATCATCGCCGTGCTGGGTGTCGTCAACACCCTCGCGATGTCGGTCTTCGAACGGCAGCAGGAGATCGGCATGCTGCGCGCGATCGGTCTGGACCGGCGCCGGGTGAAGCGGATGGTCCGGCTGGAGGCCGTGGTCATCTCGGTGTTCGGCGCGGTGGTCGGCATCGGCCTCGGCTCGTTCCTCGGCTGGGCGATCGGCGAGACCATCGCGGACCAGATCCCGGGCTACACGCTGGTCCTGCCCTGGGACCGGATCGGGATCTTCCTGGTGCTGGCCGCTCTGGTGGGCGTCCTGGCCGCGCTGTGGCCGGCCCGCAACGCCGCGCGGCTGAACATGCTGAACGCGATCAAGGCGGAGTGACCACGTCCCGCCCCACCGAAGGGCCGGGCTTCCCCGTGACGGGGGAGCCCGGCCCTTTCCTTGCGGTCGCCTGCGGTTGCCCGCGTCCGGTCAACGCCGCCCGGGCGCACCCCACTCACGGGCCCGCAACGGCATCCCGGAGTCACCGGAGTCGGGCGTCCTGATCGCCAGGACCTGGTTGACGCCGATGCGGTTGCGCTCGAAGGCCAGTGCGCAGGCGGCCATGTACAGCTGCCAGACGCGGGCCCGCCCCGGGCCGGTGAGCTTGACCGCCCGCGCCCAGTCGGCCTCCAGGCGGTCGACCCAGCGGCGCAGGGTCAGGGCGTAGTGCTCCCGGATCGACTCGACGTCGCGCACCTCGAAGCCGGCCCGCTCGAGCTGGGTGACGGTGACGCCTATGGGCTGGAGCTCACCGTCGGGGAACACGTAGGAGTCGATGAACTCGTCGACCTGGTACGAGGATTCGTCGCGCTGCGGCCGCCGCCCGATCTGGTGGTTGAGCAGCCGCCCGCCGGGCTTCAGGAGCCGGTACAGCACATCGGCGTACTCCAGGTACCGCTCGGCGCCGACGTGTTCGGCCATGCCGACGGAGGAGACGGCGTCGTACGGCCCGTCGTCGACGTCCCGGTAGTCCTGTACGCGGATCTCCACCTTGTCGGTGAGTCCCTCGCCGGCGATGCGCTTACGGGCGTAGGCCGCCTGCTCATGGGAGAGGGTGACACCGACGACGCTCACGCCGTACTCGCGGGCCGCGTGCATGGCCATGGAGCCCCAGCCGCAGCCGACGTCGAGCAACCGCAGGCCGGGCCCGAGGGCGAGCTTGCGGCAGACGAGGTCGAGTTTGTCGTGCTGGGCGGCTTCGAGAGTGCCGTCCGGGGGCGGGGCCGACCAGTAGGCGCAGGAGTACACCATGGACGGCCCGAGGACGATTTCGTAGAAGTCGTTGCCGACGTCGTAGTGGTGGCTGATGGCGCGTCTGTCGGTGCGCTTGGTGTGCAGATGGCCGCGGGCCCGGCGCACCTCCTCGGGGGGCGGCGCGGGCGGCAGCGGAAGTCCGCCGAGCCGGACGAGCCCGCGGACGGCGGCCCGCACCTCGGGGTCCCGCAGCGCCTGAGCCAGGCTCCTGGCGTCCTCCCCCCGCTCCCACACGAGTCCCGCGAGCAGATCGAGGGCGGCGTAGAGGTCCCCTTCGATGTCGATGTCCCCGGCCACCCAGGCCCGGGCCAGGCCCAGTTCACCCGGCTTGAACAGCAGCCGCCGTACGGCACGGCGATTGCGTACGACGAGTGTCGGCGCGCCCGGCGGCCCCGCCTGCGAACCGTCCCAGGTGCGGATGCGCACCGGGAGGGGAACTCCCAGCAACTGTTCGAGAAGGTCCTTCAGCCGCACCGCGGCGTCTGGCATGGCGCACACCTCCGTGACGAGGAATCCCGGAATGTCCAACAACGTAAACACCAGAACGCCCGCGACGCTGTCCCGCCACGGTGTCACGTTTGGGCAAATTGTCAGAGCATCCGGGCGTCGCTGTCCAGGACGCCGACGGCATCGCGGCCGGTGTCAAGTCCCGAGTTGTCCTGTCACGAAAGGCCGTGGCATGACGGGCCCCGGGCAGCGGGCCCTAATGGACGTATCCGCTTTCCCTGCTTCCTACGGATGTGAACGGCCATGACTCGACTTTCCCGCTTCCAGCGCCTCGCCCTACTGACCGCTTCGACCACGGTGATCACCGGAGGTGCCCTCCTGCCGGGCACCGCGTTCGCCGCCCCGGCGCCGCACGCCCCGAGCGTCACCGCGGCTGATGCCCGCTGGGTGGAGACCAAGGATGCTCACAGCGGCATCACCGCCGAGCTTCCCGCGAAACCCAAGGTCGAGAATCTGCCTGGCGGTCGTACGTACCTAGCGGAGACCGACTCCATGATCGCCCAGTTCTCGGTCGTCGAATCGTCCGGTGCTGGTCAGAACGATCTCGACTCCGCCCTCGAGGGCTACGTGTCCGGCTACAACGAGCCCGCGCAGTCCGCCGAGGAGAAGATCGAAAGTACCAACGTCAGTACGGGCACCACGGCTGACGGCCATCCCACGCTCCATGCGGACATCGCTGCCCCTGATGGCACCGCCGGCCGTGTCGGCTTCATCTACACGGGCGATTACGTGGTCCAGATCGCGGCGGTCGGCGTCAGCACGGAGCCGGACACCGTGCAAGCGGACTACAAGCAGCTCCTCGACAGCGTCCAGCTGCCCGCCGGCGGCCAGCCCGGCCGGGCTCTCTGACCGCCCGAAGCCCTCGGGAGCGCAATGCCGAAGGGACCGCCCGCACCACGGATGGCGGGCGGCCCCTTCGGGGTGGTGACGAGAGGTCCGAGAGTCAGGAGGCCTTGGCCTTCTCGCCCTTGCTCGCGGCAGCGACCGGGGCCGGCTTGGCGGCCTCGTAGAACTCCTCGCGCGGGTGCTCCATCGCGCCGAGGGAGACGACCTCGCGCTTGAGGAACATACCGAGGGTCCAGTCGGCGAAGACGCGGACCTTGCGGTTCCAGGTCGGCATCGCCAGACCGTGGTAGCCACGGTGCATGTACCAGGCGAGACGGCCCTTGAGCTTGATCTTCATCTTGCCCATGACGATCATCGCGACGCCCTTGTGCAGGCCGAGACCGGCCACCGCACCCTTGTTGGCGTGCTCGTAGTCCTTCTGCGGGAAGCCCCGCATACCGGAGATCACGTTGTCACCGAGGACGCGCGCCTGACGCAGCGCGTGCTGGGCGTTCGGCGGGCACCAGGCGTTCTCGTTGCCCGCCTTGCGGCCGACGAGGTCCGGGACCTGGGCGTTGTCGCCGGCGGCCCAGATGTAGTCGGTGCCCTTGACCTGGAGCGTGGTCTCGCAGTCGACGTGGCCACGGGGGCCGAGGGGCAGACCGAAGCGGCCGAGGGCGGGGTTCGGCTTGACGCCGGCCGTCCAGACGATGGTGTTGGAGTCGACCTCAAGGCCGTTCTTCAGCACGACGTGGCCGTCGACGCAGGAGTCCATGGAGGTGGAGAGGTAGACCTCGACCCCGCGGGCTTCCAGGTGCTGCTTGCCGTACTGGCCGAGCTTCGGGCCGACCTCGGGCAGGATCTTGTCGGCGGCGTCGACGAGGACGAACCGCATGTCCTCACGGGACACGCTGGTGTAGTACTTCGCCGCGTCGCGGGCCATGTCCTCGACCTCGCCGATGGTCTCCGCACCCGCGAAGCCACCGCCGACAAAGACGAAGGTGAGCGCCTTGCGGCGGATTTCCTCGTCAGTCGTGGAGTCGGCCTTGTCCAGCTGCTCGAGGACGTGGTTGCGCAGGCCGATGGCCTCCTCGATGCCCTTCATACCGATGCCCTGCTCGGCGAGGCCGGGGATCGGGAAGGTGCGGGAGACCGCGCCCATCGCGATGACCAGGTAGTCGAAGGGCAGCTCGTACGCCTCGCCGACCAGCGGGGCGATCGAGGCGACCTTGCGGTCCTGGTCGATGGTGGTGACCCGACCGGTGAGGACCTCCGCCTTGGGCAGCACGCGTCGCAGCGGGACGACGACGTGGCGCGGGGAGATGCTGCCGGCGGCGGCTTCGGGGAGGAAGGGCTGGTAGGTCATGTACGACCGGGGGTCGACGACCGTGACGGTCGCCTCGCCGTAGCGCATCTTCTTGAGGATGCGCCGAGCTGCGTACAGGCCTACGTACCCACCGCCTACTACGAGGATCCTGGGACGCTCCGTGGTGCTCATGCCATCGAGTATCCACCCGCCTCAGGGGGGTCGCTCGTGCGCCCCTTCACAAGCTCTTGCATGCCCTGTGCTACACTCCCCGGCCCGCGTGACCCAGGTCATGGTCGCGATCGGGAACCCGGTTGCGCTACGACCCGTTGTCAATGCCGCGTGAGCTGCCTCTCTGCGTTATCGGGCCCCCTGTGAGCGGCCCGAAACGCCCTTCCGCGCCAGCCTCCCGCGACCTCCTTACACCGCCCATCTGAACATGTTCAAGGCCCTGTTCACCCCTCGGAAGGGTCAACCGGCGCCCGTCCGTGCTTCGACAGGGCCGAATTCCTTGTGAAGAACTTCACGAAGTTTCTTCGGCGGGCCCTCGTAGCGGGTGGCGAAGGGGGCCGCAAGGCGCCTCTCGGAGGCGCTCATACGCTAGCCGACCTGCTCAGCCGACGACTACCGCCCAGTAACAAACGAGACGCGAACCACCCTCCGGCAGCGATCTGGATCACCGTTCACCCGTCAGCGGCACTCCGCGCGCGCTTGGACAGAAGTGTGCATAGCGTGCAGCCATGATCACCTCACAGAAGGCCCTCAAGCGGGCCACCGCTCGAATAGTCACGGTCAGCGCTGCCCTGGGCATCGCTCTCGCAGCAGGGGCAGCGACGGCTGCATCCGCCGCCGCCTCACCCGTCGCCACGAAGGCCACGGCTGCCTACGACGGCCACGGTCACGGTCACGGCCATCACCACGACCACGACGGCGACGGAGGGAGTTGCAGCGGTCTGCTAGTGCTCCTCTGCAATTGACGGACAGCCCGCACGGGCTGACACGACGGCCCCGGTTCCTCCCACGAGGTACCGGGGCCGTTCCGCGTCACAGCAGGTCAGTCGCCGCGCTTGCCCACCTCGGCGTCCTCCGCCACCTTGAAGGCGATGCCGTCGAGAATGTCGTGCTCACTGACCACGACCTCCTCCGCACCGATCCGCTCCATGATCGCCAGCAGTACGAGGGCACCCGCCGCGATGACGTCAACTCGCCCCGGATGCATGGACGGTACGGCCGCGCGCTCCGCGTGCGTGGAGTGCAGGAGCCAGTCGGTGATCTCCCGCACCCGGTCGTGGCCGATCCGGGAGTGGTGGATGCGGGTCGAGTCGTACTCGGGCAGGTCCTGGGCGATCGCCGACACCGTGGTGACCGAGCCGGCGAGCCCGACCAGGGTCCTGGCCTCGCGCAGCGGCACCGTCTCCTCGGCGAGGTCGAGAGCGGCCTCGATATCGGCCCGCATCGCCGCGATCTGTTCCTCGGAGGGCGGGTCGGAGACGACGCCCTCGCGGACCAGGTGACGCTCGGTCATCCGCACACAGCCGACGTCCACGGAGCGCGCCGCGCGGACGTGCTCCTCGCCGACGACGAACTCGGTCGACCCGCCGCCGATGTCCACGACGAGGTAGGGCCGGTGCACGTCCTCCCGCCCCGTCAGTTCCTTCGTCGCGCCCGTGAAGGAGAACTCGGCCTCCTGGTCGCCGGTGACGACCTCGGGCTCGACCCCCAGGATGTCCATGACCCCGCGCACGAATTCGTCCCGGTTCTCGGCGTCCCGGGACGCGGAGGTGGCGACGAAGCGAAGCCGCTCGGCGCCGTGCTCCTTGATGACCTCCGCGTAGTCACGACAGGCGGCGAAGGTCCGCTCCAGCGCCTCGGGGGCGAGCCGGCCCGTACGGTCGACGCCCTGGCCGAGCCGCACGATGGTCATACGGCGGTCCAGGTCGACGAGTTCGCCGGTGGCGGGGTCGACGTCGGCGACGAGGAGCCGGATGGAGTTCGTGCCGCAGTCGATGGCGGCGACGCGGGTCACTTGTCGTCCTCCTCGCCCAGCGGGGTCGCTTCGAAGAAGCCGCCGCCGTTCGCACCGAGCTTCTTGATGTCCTCCTGCGTCGCCAACGGAGACACACAGGGGCCCTTGGCCCACCACTCCGGCAGCATGGCGATCGCCTCGTCGCCGAGGGGGTTGACCCCGGGACCGGCCGCCAGGGAGTGGCCGACCAGGACGTGCAGGCACTTCACCCGGTCCGGCATGCCGCCCGCGCTCGGGAAGCCCTTCAGCTCCTCGATCTCGTCACGGCGCCGGATGTAGTCCTCGTGCGCGGAGCGATACGCGGCGGCCAGCTCCGGGTCGGTCTCCAGCCGCGCCGTCATCTCCTTCATCACGCCGTTCGCCTCCAGCGTGCCGATCGCCGACGCCGCCTTGGGGCACGTCAGGTAGTACAGCGTCGGGAAGGGCGTGCCGTCGGGCAACCGCGGGGCCGTCTCGACCACGTCCGGCTGCCCGCACGGACACCGGTGCGCGATCGCGCGCAGCCCGCGCGGCGGACGCCCGAGCTGCTGCTTGAAGGCCTCGACGTCCGCGTCGGTGGGCTCGGTACGCGGGGTGGGCGGCGGGGGCGTTTCCATGCCTGTCTTTCTATCGGTGTTCACGGGCCGGGTTGATTGGCGGGGGTGGGTTGGCGGGGGGGGCGGGTTGGCAGGGGTGGAGTGGCCGGGGTCGTTGGTCAGGTTCACCGACCAGTTCGCCAGCCGCATTCACCAGCCGACTCGTTGGCCGGACTCGCCCACCGAGGTCCAGTGGCCGGATCCACCGGCTGGGGTCATCGGTCGGGTTCACCGACCAGTTCCCCGGCCGCATTCACCAGCCGACTCGTTGGCCGGACTCGCCGACCAGGGTCCAGTGGCCGGATCCACCGACCAGGTCGAGTGGCCAGGTTCACGGCGAGTGGCCGCTCACCGACCAGGGCGGGTGGCCGTTCAGTGGCCGGAGGCATCCGCGTCGGCCTTGTCGATGCCGTCCCAGATGTTCGCGTACCAGGGGCGGTCGGCCGCGGCCACGTCGGCCCGTGACTGCTTGGCCGCGTCAGGATCGATCACGATGTAGCCGGTCTCCCCGGGCATCACGTAGTGCAGCCGTTGCCGGATCTGCTGCTCGGCGTACGCGTCGTCCTGCCAGCGTGCCTTGGTGTCGCGCAGCTCCTCGACCCGCCGGGCGGCCTCTTCCTTCTGCCGCTGCGTGTCGGCGATCTCGGCGCGCTGCGAGACGTACTGCCTTATCGGGTAGGCCAGCGCCACGATCATGGAGCAGAGGACCAGCGCGAGCAGTGCGGCGCGTCCGGTGAGCCGGGAACGCCGGGCCTGCCGCTTGGTCTGGGAGCGGTAGACGCGGGCCGCCGTCTGCTCGCCGAGCAACCGGATCCTGGTCGCGGTGGAGAACCGGTCCCGGTCCTTCACGGCCATGTTCCCCGCCTCCCGTTTCACACGCGTACGTCCCCGCACACGGTACGGGACCGAGTACGGGGACGTACGTATGACTGGCTAAGCCTTACCCAGGTGGGGTCAGCGGGTCAGCGGGTCAGCCCTTGAAGCGCGGGAAGGCCGAGCGGCCGGCGTACACCGCCGCGTCGTCGAGGATCTCCTCGATGCGCAGGAGCTGGTTGTACTTGGCGACGCGGTCCGAGCGGGCCGGGGCGCCGGTCTTGATCTGGCCGCAGTTCACCGCGACGGCGAGGTCGGCGATGGTGACGTCCTCGGTCTCGCCGGAGCGGTGGGACATCATGCACTTGAAGCCGTTGCGCTGGGCCATCTCGACGGCGTCCAGGGTCTCGGTCAGCGAACCGATCTGGTTGACCTTGACGAGCAGGGCGTTGGCGGAGCCCTCCTCGATGCCGCGGGCCAGGCGCTCCGGGTTGGTGACGAACAGGTCGTCGCCGACGATCTGGACCTTGTCGCCCAGCTTGTCGGTGATGACCTTCCAGCCGGCCCAGTCGTCCTCGAACAGCGGGTCCTCGATGGAGACGAGCGGGTAGGCCGCCACGAGCTCCTCGTAGTACTCGGTCATCTCGGCGGCCGAGCGGGACTTGCCCTCGAACTCGTACGAGCCGTCCTTGTAGAACTCGGACGCGGCGACGTCGAGCGCGAGCGCGATCTGCTCGCCGGGGACGTAACCGGCCTGCTTGATGGCCTCGATGATGAGGTCGAGCGCGGCGCGGTTGGACTCCAGGTTCGGGGCGAAGCCGCCCTCGTCGCCGAGGCCGGTGGACAGGCCCTTGGTCTTCAGCACCTTCTTGAGGGTGTGGTAGACCTCGGCGCCCCAGCGCAGCGCCTCGGAGAAGGACTCCGCGCCGATCGGGGCGATCATGAACTCCTGGATGTCCACGTTGGAGTCGGCGTGCGAGCCGCCGTTCAGGATGTTCATCATCGGCACCGGCAGCAGGTGCGCGTTCGGGCCGCCCAGGTAGCGGAAGAGGGGGAGGTCGGACGCCTCGGAGGCGGCGTGGGCGACGGCCAGGGAGACGCCGAGGATGGCGTTGGCGCCGAGCGAGCCCTTGTTGTCGGTGGCGTCCAGGTCGAACATCGCCTGGTCGATCAGGCGCTGCTCGGTGGCGTCGTAGCCGACGAGCTCCGGGCCGATCTGCTCGATGACGGCGAGGACGGCCTTCTCGACACCCTTGCCCAGGTAGCGGTTGGGGTCACCGTCGCGGAGCTCGATGGCCTCGAAGGCGCCCGTCGAGGCGCCGGACGGAACGGCGGCACGACCCGTGCTGCCGTCGTCGAGGCCGACCTCGACCTCGACCGTGGGGTTGCCTCGGGAGTCCAGGATTTCCCGGGCTACGACGACGTCGATGGACGGCACGAGCATCTCCTTCTTGGGATGTGACGTGGGTACGCAGACCCCGGAGGGTGCTGCGAGATGAGCCTAACCGGCTCCGGGCGATCGGCCAGCGGTCGACCGCTCCGTGAACAGAACCGATGGCAAATTGTTTCCGAACGGAACAAAAACCCGGGGTGCCGAGTCCGGGGCGCCGAGTCCGGGGTGCCGAGTCGGGGCACTCGACCCGGGCGCACAAAAAACCCCGCCCCGGTGCGTACGGGGGAACACGCACCGGAGCGGGGAACCCGTGGGGGACGGGGGTGACCCTCACGAGGTCTTCACTATGAGGTCCACGGATGTGAGGGCCCTGTGGTTCAGCTACCGACCCGCTGTTACTTCAGGTGCAGCTGCTGGCCCGGGTAGATCAGGTCGGCGTCCTCGACGATGTCCTTGTTCAGCTTGAACAGCTTCTCCCAGCCGCCCTTGACGTCGTGCTCAGCCGCGATCGTGCTGAGGGTGTCACCCTTGACGACCTTGTACTCGCCGTCACCCTTCTTGACCTTCTCGCCGGTCGGGGTGGTGACGGTCTTGGTCGACTTCTTCTCGGCGGCCGGACGCTCGGCGGAGCGGGAGGCCGACTGCTGCTCGGTGGAGCGCGTGGTGGTCTCGCTGCTCTGCGAGGAGCCGCTCGACGAGCCGTTGTACGCGGCGCTCGACAGGCCGGTGCCGCAGTTCGGCCAGGCACCCTTGCCCTGGCCCGCGAGGACCTTCTCGGCTATCTCGATCTGCTGGGCCTTGGTGGCCTGGTCGGCGGTGGAGGCGTACGCGGTGCCGCCGTACGCGGCCCAGGTGGAGGCGGAGAACTGCAGACCGCCGTAGTAGCCGTTGCCGGTGTTGATCGACCAGTTGCCGCCGGCCTCGCACTGGGCGACGGCGTCCCACTCGGAGGCGGTGGCGGCGGAGGCACTGCCGGCCGCCATCAGCGGAGCGGCGACGGCGGCGGCACCGGTGACGCCGACGACGGCGATGGCACGAGCGGCCTTGGACGGACGACGGTGCTTGCCCTTGCTGGAAAACAGCATGGAAGGATCCCCTCACCGACGCCTGCGAGGTGAGCTGTCGGGTTCGGGCCGGTTGAGTTGCCCGGCCGCGTACCGCTGGTGCTGGCACGCGACTTCACCCCAAGCCGACTCCGGCCGTGCGGCCCCGAAGGGCCTCAACTGCCGGACCCGGCACAAACCTTGGGTCCCCCGCTCCTGCCTACGGCGCTTGACGCGACGACTGTTCCCGTACGGCCGCTGGCAGGATTCGGCGTTGCGGCAGCCGGGGCTCGTGGTGACGAGCGATCACGACCGTAGACGCGCAATTCGCGGAATGACAAAGACGATCAGGGCTTCTGAGATCTATCTCTCACTGCTATCAAAACGGACATTCAGGTGCGAAGCGGGGCGCGAACTCCCGCTGCTTTTCACCCTATTCGGCAGGTACTTCCAGGGTCTGACCGGGGAAGATGTGATTCGCGTCAGCACCGATGTCCTGCTGGTTCGCCTGATACAGCGCACGCCACCCGCCGTCGAGGTCAAGGGAGTCGGCGATGGAGGCGAGAGTGTCGCCTGCGCGGACGGTGTACGAGGCGTGGCGGCCGGACGACTTGGCGGTGCCCTCGGCGGCCTCGCTCTCGTCGGCAGTGGCACCGCGATGGCGCCCCGACCCGGTCGCGGCGTCGGCGGTGTCGACAGCGCCGGTGTCGACGAGGCCCCAGGAGCCCGCCGCCGACTCCGAGTTGTCCTGATTGTCGCTTTCGGGTGTGCCCGCAGGGGAGCCGTCGGGCGACTGCGAGGCCTCTGCGTCGGATGACGTATCGGACTCGGCGGAACTGTCGCCCTTAGTGGAAGAAGAGGGCGAAGATGAAGAATCCCGGGAGGATTCGGACGAATCATCGGCGGAGCCGCTCGACGAGCCGGGGGAATTCGAAGCATTGGAGGAGTCGCCGGACGACCCATTGGACTGCGACGAGCCCGACGAATTGGACGAACCGGATGAATCAAGCAATCCGGAGGATCCCGATACCGCGGACGGCGAGTCCTCGTCGACACCGGTGTCGACGTCGGCCGAGCCGGACTCCTTCGTGAGCCCACTGAGCAGTCCGCAGGTGCGCCAGGCGCCGACACCCTGGTCCGCGAGGATCTTCTGGGCCACGGCGATCTGCTGGGAGCGGCTCGCCAGGTTGGGGCTCGACGCGTAGTCGAGGCCGCCGTACTCGTCCCAGTCCTCCTGGGTCAACTGCAGTCCGCCGTAGCGCCCGTCGCCGTCGTCGGCGGCGCTCCAGGAGCCGCCGCTCTCGCATTCGGCCACCTTGTCCCAGACGTTGCCCTCGGCGGCGCTCGCGCCCGTGGCGGCGAGGAGCGGGATGACGACGGCGGAGCCGGTCACTCCGGCCGCGACGAGAAGAGCCGGAGCCTGACGGGGGCGTCGGTGGCGACCGTTCCCGGAGAGCATGCGGGGACCTTTCGCGAGACAACGGTGACCGCGGCGCGCGAAACCTGGGCGCCGTCGTTGATCCGTGAACGTATAGGCAGACGATCACTTGTCACAAGTTAATGCCGCGTAGATCACGTGAAGATCACAGACTTGAGTGCGTGTCACGTTTGCGGTGGTGGACGAACTCACCTAACAGGGGTGAACTCCACCGGAAGCGTACGCAGTCCGCGCATGATGAGACCGCCGCGCCAGCGCAACTCGGCCGGGTCCACGGCGAGTTGCAGATCCGGGAGGCGGGTGAGGAGGGTGGCCAGGGCGGTCTGGCCCTCCAGACGGGCGAGCGGGGCGCCGAGGCAGTAGTGGATGCCGTGGCCGTAGCCGAGGTGCTGGTTGTCGCGGCGGCCCAGGTCGAGGACGTCAGGGTCGGCGAACCGCTCCGGGTCCCGGTCGGCGGCGGCCAGGACGACGAGGACCGGGTCGCCGGGGGCGATGAGCTGCCCACCAATGCTGAGCGGTTCGGTGGCGAAGCGCCAGGTGGCGAGTTCCACGGGGCCGTCGTAGCGGAGGAGTTCCTCCACACCGGTTTCGAGGAGGGCCGTGTCGTGGGCGGCGAGGGAGGTCTGGAGGCGGGCGCGCTGCTCGGGGTGGGTGAGCAGGGCGTAGGTGCCGTTGCCGATGAGGTTGACCGTCGTCTCGAAGCCGGCGAACAGCAGGATGAAGGCCATCGCGGCGGCCTCGTTCTCGGTGAGGTGCTCACCGTGGTCGGAGGCGCGGATGAGGCCGGAGATGAGGTCCTCGCCGGGGGTGGGGGTGTCGGGGAGTGCCTCGCGCTTGCGGTGGATGAGGTCGGCGAGATAGCCGCGCATCTTCTTCACCGACCGCGCGACACCCCCTCTGGGGCCGCCCTGGTGGCGGATCATCATGCCCGCCCAGTCCCGGAAGTCGTCCTGGTCCTCGCGGGGGACGCCGAGCAGGTCGCAGATGGCGTAGATGGGGAGCGGGAACGCGAACTCGTGGATGAGATCGGCGCTCCCCTCGGCGGCGAACCCGTCGATCAGCTGATCGGTGAGCTCCCGCACCCGCGGGGCGAACTCGGCGACCCTGCGGGGCGTGAAGGCCTTGGAGACGAGGCGGCGCAGCCGCGTGTGGTCCGGCGGGTCGATGTTGAGCAGATGCGTCATCAACTCGGCCTTGCGCTCACCGGGGATACCGGTCTTGCCCTTGGCGTGCGCGGGCTCGTCGTGGTGGGCCGGGTTCTTGGACAGACGACCGTCGGCGAGGGCCTGCTTGGCGTCGACGTAGCGGGTGACCAGCCAGGCCTCCACGCCGCTGGGGAGGCGGGTCCTGTGGACGGGGGCGTGTTCGCGGAGCCAGGCGTAGGCGGGGTAGGGGTCCGTCGCGAACTCCCAGGTGAAGAGTTCGGGGGCCTCGGGGGTGGCGCTGGTGGGGGTGGGCTGGTCGGTCACTCCTTGACGGTATCCGGAGGTGTCGTCGTGCTGTGGCCCGGTGGTGGGGGGCGCTTCGGGGAGCCCGGGTGGCACCGTACTGACGGGGAGCCGGGCGGCACCGTACTGACGGGGAGACCAGGCCGCACCGTACTAACAGGGAGACCGGGCGGCACCGTACTAAGAGGACACCCCCTCAGCAGCCCGTACGGCATCCCTGTAGGCCCGCGCGGCAACCCGCAACGCCGCCTCCGGATCCACCCCCGCCGCCTCCGCCCGCACCGCCATCGCAAGCAGCTCGTACCCGACGCCCTCGCCCGACGGCAGCGGCACCTCCAGTCCCGCCGTGCGTACCCGCGATGCCAGCTTCGCCGCGAGGGCGAGGCCCGGCTGGCCCAGGGGTATGCCCTCCGTCACCGACGCCCGCTGCTTCTCGACGGCCTTCGTGCGCAGCCAGTGCTCCTTGACCTCCTCGGGGGTCGTCGCCGTCTCGTCGCCGAAGACGTGCGGGTGGCGGTGGATGAGCTTGCTGACGATGCCGCCGGCCACGTCGTCGATGGAGAAGGGAGACTCCCCGTCCTCGGCACGGCCTTCCTCGGCGATCCGTGCGTGGAAGACGACCTGCAGCAGGACGTCGCCCAGTTCCTCGCGCAGCTCGTCGCGGTCGCCGTCCTCGATCGCCTCGACGAGTTCGTACGCCTCCTCGATGCCGTACTTCGCCAGGCCCTTGTGGGTCTGCTGGGAGGACCACGGGCACTCGGCGCGGATGCGGTCCATGACCTGGACGAGGTCGAGGAGGCGGGCGCCGGGCAGGTCGTAGGAGGCGGGGAGCAGCTCCAGGTCCGGCATCCGCAGGCGGCCCGTGCCCGCGAGGCGGGCGAGGCCGTCGGTGAGGGCCGGCTCGCCCTCGCCCGTGGCCACGACCACGACCGTGTGGCCGCCGGCGCATGCCTCGATCAGCTGCTCGGCGGTCGGGGCGGTCTCGTCGACCGCTATCCCGGCCTCGCGCAGATACGGCAGCTGCGGATGCGCGCCGTCCGCGCACAGCACGCGGTCGGCGGCGTGCAGCGCCTGCCACGCGGGCCAGGACAGCAGGCCGGGCGCGACACGGTGGCTGGTGGTGAGCAGGACGATGCGGCCGGGGGCGGCTTCGGGGCTGGTTGCGTTCACGATCCGAACGTAACCCACGTCGCCGACGGCCCCCGAAGTTATCCACAGGCCCTACTTGTCCACGGGCTCTACTTGTCCACAGGCCCTACATCGTCGGCTGCGTCCCGGCCGCCGTCACCTCACGCACCCACGGCGTCTTCGCGTCGGCCCGGCTGCTCTTCTGGACGTCCCAGGTGCCGTAGCGCGGGTTGAGGTCGATGTCGAGTTTCTTGGACGCCGCGGTCAGGGCGTTCCAGAAGGCGGGCTTGCCGGTGTCGGTGCCGAGTGAGGTGGCGAGTTTCTGGGCCTCCAGCTGGAGGCGGAGGTTCTCGTCGAGGCGCTGCGGGGGGATGCCGTACTGCTGGAGCCAGGCCGTCTCCAGCGCCTTGGCGCCGCCGACCTGCTCCTCCAGGCCGCCGCGCATCCCCTGGAGCTCCTTGCGGGTGACGGTCACGCCCGCGTCCTGGGCGGCGCGGTGCAGCACCCGGTCGAGGACCATGGTGTGCAGGACGTCGCGCGGGAGAGTGCCGGACTTGGCGATGACCTGCGCGTACTGGGTCTCGTCGGGTACGGCCGCGCGCTGTGCGTCGCGCACCTCGCTCACCCTGTTCTCCAGCTGCGCGACGGTGATCCGCTGGCCGCCCACGACGGCCGCCGCACCAGGATGCGCATCGCTTCCGCAGGCGGTGAGGAGGGGGGCCGCAGCGGCGATCGCGGCGGTGAGGAAGAGCGCGGTGCGACGGCGGCGGTGCAAGGAAGCCTCCCGAGGAGATTGTGCGACGGTGCACAAAGTCTTGCGGTGATCGATGGTAGGCAGTGGGCAAGCTCTGGCCAACCCATTCGACCAACGATTCACCAGGACTTCGGGCACCGAAGCACCCCCGCCCGGCCCACTCGGCACACTCCGCCCCCTCAGGGCGCTCGGTCCGCCGGGCTCCGCACGGCTGGAACTAGCCGCGCACCTGCCCCAGCCACTGCAGCGTCCGGCGCACCTCTCCCGCCAGCGGGTGCCCCGGTCCCTTCAGGCGTTCCACGTCGAGCAGCAGCCGGGCCAGGGTGTCGTGGGCCGCGGGGCGGTCTCCGAGGGCGAGGAGGAGGTGGCCGATACGGCGGCGGACGTCGTGGGCGAGTTCGGGGTCGCCGCCGGAGACGTACTGGTTCTCGTAGTACGGCAGCAGCGCGCGGTACTCGGTGAGCGCGGCCGCCGGTTCGCCGAGCTGCTCCAGGCACTGGGCGGCGTCGCAGCGGAACCGCAGGGACTGCGGGTCGGCCTGGCCGGCCTCGGCGGCGCGTTCGTCTGCGAGGCGGCGCAGTTCGGGCAGCGCGCGCCGGTACTGGCCGTCGTCCATGAGCGTGGCCGCGTACTGCTTGCGCAGGGTGCGCACGACCGGGGAGTGCTCGCCGTGCTGCTCGGCCGCGGCGGGCAGGATCGCGCCGAGGATGTCGACGGCCTGGGTGATACGGCCCTCGCCGAGGAGCCGCTTGACCTCGTCGACGGCGCGGGCGACGTCGGGCTTCTCGGGCGCGGCCGGCGCGGGCGTGACGGGCGCGGGCTGTGGTGCGGGCGTACGCGCGCGGTCCGGCCAGGGGGCGTGGGGGCGCAGGAAGGGGCGGGTGGGGTCGAGGGGCGCTCCGGTGGGCGTCCCGCGCGTGGGCAGAAGCAGCGCCAGGTGCTCGTAGACCTCCTGTGCGGAGGCCGGGCGGTGCTGCGGGTCCTTGGCGAGCAGGCGCAGGACCAGGGCTTCGAGTGCCTCGGGGACCTCGGGGCGGATGCGCCGCACGGGGACCGGCGGCTCGTACAGGTGCCGGTGCAGCACGCCGAGCGCCGTCGAGCCGGAGAACGGGACGTCGCCGCTGAGGAGTTCGTGCAGCAGTACGCCGAGTGCGTACAGGTCGGTGTACGGGCCGACCGCGCCGCCCATCGCCTGCTCGGGGGCCATGTAGGCGGGCGAGCCGATGGGGGTGCCGGTGTGGGTGAGGCGGGTGGTGTCGGCGTCCATGACGGAGGCGACGCCGAGGTCGAGGACGGTGACCGTGCCGTCCTGCTTCACCATCACGTTGCGCGGCTTGAGGTCGCGGTGGACGATCGGCACGGCGTGCACGGCGCTCAGTACGGCGCACAGTTGCGCGGCGACCGCGACCGCCCACTGCCAGGGGTACGGGTCGTGCTCGATGAGGTGGTCGGAGAGGTCGGCGCCGTCGACGTACTGCATGACGAGGAACAGCTCCTCGCCCTCACTGCCCGCGTCGTGCACGGTGACCAGCCCGGGGTGGTCGACCTGCGCGGTGACCCGGCACTCGCGCACGAAGCGCCGGCGCAGCTCGTCCGCCTCCTGGCCGGCCACCTTGTCGGGGCGCAGCAGCTTCACCGCCACGCGCCGGTCGAGCCGTTGGTCGTACGCCGTCCAGACCTGCCCCATGCCGCCCTGTCCGATGAGCGTGGACAGTTCATAGCGGCCGGCGACGACACGTCCTGTCGTCACGGTCACCTTCCGCCCTCGGGGTTGCCGTCCTGCCGGGCGTCGTGCCGGCGCAGGTAGTCGCTGAGTTCGTCGAGCTCGGCGCGCACCTGGTCGATGCGCGCGGGCGCGGGGCGCTGCGGAGCCGGGGGCGGCGGTACGGGGCTGTGGGGGGCGGCGTCGCGGGGCGTCGGCGTGTGGGGTATCGGCGTGTGGGGCATCGGGGGCGACTGCGGCACGGTCGACGATGTGTACGGCGGCTGCGGATAGCCGTAGGCCGGGGCGGCCGGGGGCCGCTGCGCGGGGTAGCCGGAGAAGCGGAGCTGGTGGAAGTGGCGTATGTCCGCGGAGAGGTAGTACGAGATCGACAGGACCGTGCCGCCCAGGAGGAGGAAGAGGCCCAGCCAGCCAGCCGCTGTGTGGATCTCGTCGCCGGGCTCGGAGCCCAACAGGTACAGGCTGAGGATCTCCACCACGATCGACGCCACGAACAGGCCCCAGTCGAGCGCCTTGCGGGTCACGATGGCCAGGCGGAGCATCATCGTCCACATCAGCAGGCCGAAGCTGAGCACCGAGATCACGACGAAGCACACGCGCAGGAAGACCAGCCACCCGGTCGGCGGCGGCTGCTTCACCGGCTGCGTGTAGCCGTGGCCTTGCATGGCTGCTCCTGGTGCCTGAAGTGAACGTACGAGGTCCGCCGCCCTGCCCGCTGCGGGACGACCGGTGCGGGACAACCTCGGTCGTGCGATTGCGGCTTCGAGCGTATAGGTCGACACCGACATACGGTCACTGGTTGTACCGAACCGTTGTCGTGCTGATCACTCGGTACGACGGCGCAGGTGGGGCGGAGGCTCGGGTTCCGCGTCGGCTCACTGCGAGTGCCTTCATAGCGGACGCCGTCACAGCGGGTGCCGTCACAGCGGACGCCGTCACAGCGGGTGCCTCATCCACACGTTGGGCTCGACGTACACGGCGTAGTCCCGTTCCGGCTCGCACCGCACCGGCACCAGTGCGCCGGGGACCTCGATCTCGCCTGCGGTGTCGAAGGGCAGGCTGGTCCAGTCGCGCCACTGCTCCAGGGAGCCGGCGACGGTCATGGAGGCCGGGGCGATGGAGTCGATGGTGGCGCCGGCACGGGCGTGGACGCGCAGCCACGGGTCGTGGAGCAGGCCGTCGGGGCGTACGCGGTGGGCGTACTCCTCGATGGGGGTGTGCGGTTCGAGGTGCTTGGCGCTGGGGCGGACCGGGGCGACGACCTCGTCGAAGCCGTGGGCCCTGGCGTTGTCGCGCATCGCGGAGAGCATCCGGGCGGACAGTCCGTGGCCCTGGGCGTGCGGGGCGATGACGACGGAGATGGCGCTGACCGTGTCGGGCCGGGTGCCGCCGCGCAGGTCGGCGAAGGCCCACACCAGCACCTGGTCCCAACCACGCGCGGGCAGCCGGTGACGGCCCTCGGCGGCGAGCGCGAACGGCACGCTGTAGGCATGGGCGACGACCTCGCCCCGCTCGTCCTCGGCGAACTGCACGTACTGCGGGAGTTCGCGGGCGATCCGGCCGTAGTGGGCGTTGCCCACGAGGTCGTGGACCACGAACTCCGGCCATGTGTCCGCCATGTCGACGACCCGCTCGAACATCTCGGGGCGTTCGGCGAGGCTCCATACCTTCGGTTCCATGGCCGTCACCGTAGGCGCGGGCGACGTCACCGGGAAGCCGTTTTCGACCCGCCCCTCGGAGCACCGTCGCGTGCGGGGTCACCCCCCGCACTGGGTCAGCATCGTCTCCTTGTCCGCGGCCGTCACCGGCAGTTCGTACTTCAGCGACACCTGGGCGAAGCGCACCGCGTACGAGCAGCGGATCCCCTTGTTCGGGGGCAGCCAGGACGCGGGGCCGGAGTCGCCCTTGGAGCTGTTGGTGGGGCCGTCGACCGGTATGAGGTTGAGGGGGTCGTTGGCGATGTCCTGGCGTTTGCCCTTCGGCCAGCGGGAGGCGCCCATCTGCCAGTCGTACGACAACGGCATGACGTGGTCGATCTGTACGGTCGTCGCACGGGACTTGGCCCAGTCGATCGTCCGGCCCGTGTACGGGTCGTGCAGCGTCATGGAGCTGACGACGCAGTCCGAGCCGGAGCGGTAGCGGACGTCCTCGCCGTCGCGCTTGAGGAGGTCGTTGCGGGTGTCGCAGCCGTTGCGGGCGAACGGGATGCCGCCCGGGGCCGAGTCCATCCAGGCGTAGCCGAACTCGTCCCGGTCGTAGCCCGTCTTGGGGCCGCGGCCCTTGGTCGCCACCTTCTCGATGAGGGCCCGCGCCTCGGCCCTGTCGGCGTCGGACGACAGGGGCGCGAGCCCCGGTTTCGTGCCGTCGGGGTTGTCCAGCGGGCTGCTGGCGCGGCCGGAACCCGCGGCGGGGACGGAGCCGGAGGGCTCGCCGTCCACCGGTAGGTCGACGTTCTCGCACCCCGCCAGCACCAGCACCATGCCGAGCATCGCCGCGGCGCTCGCCGCCCCGCCCTTCAGACGCATCACGATGCGCCCCTCCCCTTGTTGCCCGTTCCGCCCCGCACAGGCGGTTTTCCCTGGTACGCCGTCGCGAACACGGTAGCGACCCGGCGCACGGCGGCATTCAAGAGGTCCAGACCCGGAATCCGGATCGGAAGTCCGGACCGGAGGCTCCGGCCACAATCGGGTTCCGGCCGCAATTGGGCCAATCGCGCATACTTCTCAACCCGGGCGTATCGTCGATGGTGAGTCACCTCCGGAAGGAGCTCTGGATGGGCATCTTCGACAGGTTCAAGAACCGCCAGGCCCAGGAAAAGGCCAGGAACGTCTCCGACACCGCGGAGCGGAAGGCCAACGAGAAGACGGGCAACAAGTACGAGAGCCAGGTCGACGACGCGCAGCAGAGGATGGAGCGCGAACTCGGCATGGACCGCGACAGGCCGCCCGAGCAGCCGTAAGGCCGGAGACCCACGGAGGACCACGAGCCCCGGTCGGGCACGGTGGCCGGCACGGGGAACACCCGCGAGGGAACCCACGAGGGCGCGCCCTCAACGCCTCGGCCGGTGCCGCCTCACGGGCGGGCTTCCACTGAACCACCTTGAGAACAGAGGCCGTCCGCGGAGACCCACCTCCCGCGGGCGGCTTCAGACCTTCCCGATCCCCAACGTCGTCTCCGAAGGCAGCAGACCGGAGGACAGCACCGCCACCCAGAACTCGCCGAGCAGTTCCACGAGGCGGTCGATCTCCTCGATCGCCAGGGCCTGCCAGGGGGCGGCGGCGAGTCGGTCGGTGTGTTCCTCGACCGTGCGGCGCAGGGCGCGGCCCGCATCCGTGGCCGAACCGTCGGCGTCGACCAGGCCTCGGCCGGTCAGGCGGGCGTGGGCGGCCGCCCATTCCTCGGGGCTCCAGCCTCGGCTTTCGAACCGTTCGGCGGATGCGGCGCCTATCGCGGCGAAGGACACCAGAGACTCGACGGGATCGAGGCCGGCCACGAGCAGGGCCGCTATGTGACCGTCGCCGCGGTGTTCACGCAGGAGTGTCGCCGCGTGCCAGAGCTGGAGGTGGGGCGCGTCCGGCCAGTCCAGGGCGGCGTTGGCCGCGGCGAGCGGACGGCCCGCGGTGTCGGCCGCCTCGGCGGCACGGCGGACCAGGGCTGCGGCTTCCGCCAGTTCGGGACTCTCCGTACGGTCGCCGAATATCGTGCGGTAGGCCCGGTCGATCCCTCGCACCCGCGCCTGCAGCAGGGCATCGGGGCTCGCGATCTTCCACGCGGAGTCGACATGTTCGGCGACCATGCGAGGGCTGAAGCTGTGGAAGGCGGACGTGACCTGTTCCGCGCCGACCGCACCCAACGGCGCGGCCCGGTACGGGAAGTAGCTCGACCAGCGCTCCTCCGCGGCGAAGCCGAGCGCTTCGGCCTCCTCGAAGACCTCCGGCGCGTAGTACAGCACCGCGTGCAACGGCTCCAGCAGGTGCCAGAGCTGACGGACGCGGCCCGATTCCATACCGACCTCGTGCTTCGCCATGACGCGACTCCCCAGTTCGATGTCGCGGGATCCCCGAGCCCCACAACTTGACACTGACAAGATTGCCTGACGCCACCTTAACTTGTCAATGCCTAGATTGTGCGTACGCTGCTGCTCATGACGCCCGCACATCAGCCGCCCCCGCAGCAGAAGCCGTCCGCCGCCCCACCGTCGCCCCCAGGCCGCCCTTACCACCACGGCGACCTGCGTCGCGCCATCCTCAGCACGGCGCTGGACGTCATCGCCTCCGACGGCCCCTCCGCACTCAGCCTGCGCGACCTCGCCCGCCGCGCCGGCGTCTCGCACGCGGCGCCGGCCCATCACTTCAAGGACCGCACCGGACTGCTCACGGCGATCGCCGCCGAGGGGTTCGGGCTGCTCGCGGGCGTGCTCACCGAGGCCGCGGACCTGAAGGACGCGGGCGTCCGCTACGTCCGCTTCGCACGCGAGCACCCCGCGCACTTCCAGGTGATGTTCACACCTGAGCTGCTGCGCGCCGACGACCTCGAACTGACCACCGCACGAGCCCTCGCCGGCGACGCACTACGCGCCGCCGTCTCCGCCGTACGGCCCGAGGGCCTCGGCATCGACACCCGCCTGGCCGGTGTCGCCGCCTGGTCCCTGGCCCACGGCTTCGCCACGCTGCTCCTCAGCCACAACCTCGACGGCCCGGTCGGCGACAAGGACCCCGAGGAGGTGTTCCGGGCGCTGGCGGCGATGCTGTTCCGGGGCGAGGTCTGAACGAGGCCCGCGGCCCGAGGTCGGAGGCCCCGGAGTCGCGGGAGCCCCGAGGCCGGAGCCACGGAGTCCGGAGTCCGAGCCCTGAATCCCGAGCCCTGAATCCCAACCCCGGAGGTCTACGTCCGGACTCCCCAACTGATCCCGAAACAACGCCAACTACGCTTGACCTCAAGTTCGCTTGAGGTCCCAGAGTGGTCGCCATGACCACCCAAACCACGGACGCCGAGTCCACCGAAGCCGTCGCCGACGCCAAGTCCACCGAAGCCGCAGCCCTCACCGCCATCGCAAAGGTCGTCGCCACCGTCGAACGCACCCAGCGCGCCAAGGACCCCGACGGCTTCCTCGCCCTCTTCCACCCCGACGCCCTGTGGACGACCGGTCACGGCAAGGTCCTCCTCGGCCTCGACGCGATCGCCGAGTTCACCCGTGCCGTGCTCCCCGCGGCGACCATGGACGGCGAGGTCACCTACGAGGTGACGCACACGCAGTTCCTGCGCCCCGACGTTGCGGCCGTCAAGGTCCGGCAGGTCTACCACTCACCGGAGGGCGACACGGAGGGCGCGCCGCTGTACGTCATGACCAGGCAGGACGACGGCAGGTGGCTGCTGCACGCCTGCCAGAACACCGAGGTGCGGGTCGACTAGTCGGCGACAGGGCCCGGCCGCCGCGTCCCGCACCCCGGGCCGGGTCACGACCCCAGGATCGACGCCAGGAACTCGCCGACCCACCCGAGCAAGTCCCGCCCGACAAGCGGCTTCCCGCCCACCTTCGCGGTCTTCGGGCGCGGCACCAGCACCTGGTGCACGGCCGGCTTGATGACGGTGCCCGGGTAGAGCCGCTTGAGCCGGAGCTCCTGCGACTCGCGCAACTCCACCGGCGCGAAGCGGATGTTGTTGCCCTGCAGGACGATCTCGCCGACTCCACACGCGCGTGCCAGCATGCGTAGGCCTGCCACCAGGAGGAGGTTCTCCACCGGCTCCGGCAACTTGCCGTAGCGGTCGGTGAGTTCCTCTCGTACGGCCTTGACGTCCTCCTCCGTGTTGGCGGAGGCGATGGAGCGGTAGGCCTGGAGGCGGAGTCGCTCGCCCGGCGCGTAGTCGTGCGGGACGTGGGCGTCGACCGGGAGCTCGATCTTGACCTCCAGCGGCGGCTCCTCCTCCACCCCGCCCTCCAGGGACGCCCGGTAGTCCGCGACCGCCTCGCCGACCATACGGACGTACAGGTCGAAGCCGACGCCCGCGATGTGGCCGGACTGTTCGCCGCCGAGCAGGTTGCCGGCGCCGCGGATCTCCAGGTCCTTCATGGCGACGTACATGCCCGCGCCCATCTCCGTGTGCTGGGCGATGGTCGCCAGGCGCTCGTGGGCCGTCTCCGTCAGGGGCTTCTCCGGCGGGTAGAGGAAGTAGGCGTAGCCTCGCTCCCTGCCTCGGCCCACCCGGCCGCGCAGCTGGTGCAGCTGGGACAGGCCGAAGTTGTCGCCGCGCTCCACGATCAGGGTGTTGGCGTTGGAGATGTCGATGCCGGACTCGACGATCGTCGTGGACACCAGGACGTCGAACTTCTTCTCCCAGAAGTCGACGACCACCTGCTCCAGCGCCTGTTCCGACATCTGGCCGTGGGCTGTGGCGATACGCGCCTCGGGGACGATCTCGCGCAGGCGGGCGGCCGCCCGGTCGATCGACTCGACCCGGTTGTGGATGTAGAAGACCTGGCCCTCGCGCAGCAGTTCCCGGCGGATCGCGGCGCCGATCTGCTTCTCCTCGTAGGGGCCGACGAAGGTCAGGACCGGGTGGCGCTCCTCGGGGGGTGTCGTGATCGTCGACATCTCCCTGATGCCCGTGACCGCCATCTCCAGGGTTCGGGGGATCGGAGTCGCGGACATCGTGAGTACGTCCACGTTCGCGCGCAGCTTCTTCAGCTGCTCCTTGTGCTCGACGCCGAAGCGCTGCTCCTCGTCGACGATGACCAGGCCCAGGTCCTTGAACTTGGTCTCCGAGGAGAACAGACGGTGGGTACCGATCACGATGTCCACCGAGCCGTCCTTGAGGCCCTCAAGGGCCGCCTTCGCCTCCGTGTCGGTCTGGAAGCGGGACAGGGCGCGGGTGTTCACCGGGAACTGCGAGTAACGCTCCGAGAACGTCCCGAAGTGCTGCTGCACCAGGAGGGTGGTGGGAACCAGTACGGCCACCTGCTTGCCGTCCTGCACGGCCTTGAACGCGGCTCGCACCGCGATCTCCGTCTTGCCGTAACCGACGTCGCCGCAGATCAGACGGTCCATCGGGACCGACTTCTCCATGTCCTCCTTGACCTCGGCGATGGTCGTGAGCTGGTCGGGCGTCTCGACGTACGGGAAGGCGTCCTCCAGCTCGCGCTGCCAGGGGGTGTCCGAGCCGAAGGCGTGCCCGGGCGCCGCCATACGCGCGCTGTAGAGCTTGATCAGGTCGGCCGCGATCTCCTTGACGGCCTTCTTGGCCCGCGCCTTGGTCTTCGTCCAGTCGGCGCCGCCCAGGCGGTGCAGCGTGGGGGCCTCACCGCCGACGTACTTGGTGATCTGCTCCAGCTGGTCGGTGGGGATGTACAGCCGGTCGCCGGGCTGGCCGCGCTTGGCGGGGGCGTACTCCACGACGAGGTACTCGCGCGTGGCGCCCTGCACGGTCCGCTGCACCATCTCGATGTAGCGGCCGACGCCGTGCTGCTCGTGGACGATGTAGTCGCCCGTCTCCAGAGTGAGCGGGTCGATGGTCTTGCGGCGGCGGGCCGGCATCCGGGCGCCGTCCTTGCCGGCCGCCTTCTGTCCGGAGAGGTCGGTCTCGGTCAGGACGGCCAGCTTGAGCAGCGGGTCCACGAAGCCGTAGTCGATCGAGCCGCACGCGACGTGCACGACGGACGGGGAGATCTCCCCCAGGTCCGCCTCCAGGCGCGCCGCCACGCCCTCGCCGCCGAGCACCTCGACCGTACGCGCCGCCGGGCCGTGGGCCTCGGTCACGAAGACCGTGCGCCAGCCGTCGGCGAGCCAGCCCTTGGTGTCGGCGAGGGCCTTCGCGGTGTCGCCGCGGTACGACTCGGGCGCGTGCATGCCGAGTTTGAGGGTGTCCGCGTCGAGCGTCTCGTCGGCCGCGAAGGGCGACACCGACCACCACATCATGTCCAGCTCGCGGGCGCGCTCACGGACGTCCGCGATGGACCACAGGGAGGCCGCGCCGACGTCGATGGGCGCCTCGCCGCCGCCGGCCGTGGCGGCCCAGGACGCCTGCAGGAACTCCTGGGACGTGGCCACGAGATCGGCCGCACGCGTGCGTACCCGTTCCGGATCGCATACGACGGCCATCGCGCCCTTGGGCAGGACGTCGAGGAGGAGTTCCATGTCGTCGACGAGGACGGGCGCGAGGGACTCCATGCCCTCGACGGCGATGCCCTCGGCGATCTTGCCGAGCAGTTCGCCGAGTTCCGGGTGCTGTTCGGCGAGGGCACGCGCGCGTGCGCGCACGTCGTCGGTGAGGAGGAGTTCGCGGCAGGGCGGCGCCCACAGGCCGTGCTCGGCGACTTCGAGGGAGCGCTGGTCGGCGACCTTGAAGTAGCGGATCTCCTCGATGTCGTCGCCCCAGAACTCGATGCGCAGGGGGTGTTCCTCGGTGGGCGGGAAGACGTCGAGGATGCCGCCTCGTACGGCGAACTCGCCACGCTTCTCGACGAGCTCCACGCGCGCGTACGCCGCGGCCGCGAGGGCCTCCACGGTGGCGTTGAGGTCGGCGGTCTGCCCGGTCCGCAGGGCTACCGGTTCCAGGTCGCCGAGGCCCTTGACCTGCGGCTGGAGGACCGAGCGGACGGGGGCTACGACGACGGAGACCGGGCCCGTCTCGGGGTCGTCGGGGCGGGGGTGGGCCAGGCGGCGCAGGACGGCCAGACGGCGGCCCACGGTGTCGCTGCGGGGGCTGAGGCGCTCGTGCGGGAGGGTCTCCCAGGACGGGTAGTCCACGACGCCCGCCGGGGGGAGGAGGGAGCGCAGGGCTGCCGCCAGGTCCTCGGCCTCCCGACCCGTCGCCGTCACCGCGAGGAGGGGGCGGGTGGTCTCGCGGGCGAGGGCGGCGATCGTGAACGGGCGGGCCGCCGGGGGGCCGACCAGGTCCACGTGCATGCGGTTGCCGTCTGCGGCGGCCGTGATCGCTTCCGCGAGGGCGGTGTCCTTGACTACGGCGTCGAGCAGACCGTGCAGGCTCATTCGGGGGCGCTTTCGTCCGGGGTGGGCAACGCGACGGGCCCGACGCGTGTCACGGGCCGGGGGGTTCCAGCGTACGTCGCTGCGCGGGCGGGTGCCGGGGCTGTGGATAACGTCCGTTCTCTGGTGGGGGGCGTTGTTGCGGGTGTGTGCGGCGCGGTTGTGCTGCGCTGCTCGGCGGGCGGTCGTTTCTCGCCCCCGCCGCCCCTACCCGTCCCATCCCCAGGGGCTGCCGCCCCTTCGACCCCGGGGCCTTTCTGGGGGCTGCCGCCCCCAGACCCCCGCTTCGGCCCCGAAAGGGCCTCGTCCTCAAACGCCGGACGGGCTGAAGGGCACGGACCGGCATCGAAAGGGGGACGGCTCACGGGACGAAGTCCCCCTCCCGTGCACCCGGGATTCCGCCCCGGTCCCCCCGGCGAGTGAAGGCCACGCATGTACACCGCGTAGGGTCCCCTCATGCCCACCCCCGCTCCCTCTGCGACGCCGAACACGTCCTCCGAGCCCCACATACCGACGCAGGCCACGTCCGGACGCTCGGGGGCCGAGCGGTCCGATGCGGGCCGGCGTGATCCGTGGCTGCTCGCCGCGGTGCTCTTCGTGGGGTATGCGGTCGTCTCCGTGGGGCGTTATCGGCATCTGGGGCAGCGGTCCTGGGATCTGGGCATCTTCGAGCAGGTCATCCGCTCCTACGCGCATCTGCAAGGACCCGTGGCCGACCTCAAGGCACCGGGCTTCAACATCCTGGGCGATCACTTCAGCCCGGTGACCGCCCTCCTCGCACCGCTCTACCGGGTCTTCCCGTCCCCGGTCACGCTGCTCGTCGCCCAGGCCGCGCTCTTCGCCCTCTCCGCCGTCCCGGTGACCCGCGCTGCCTCCCGGTTGCTCGGGCGGCCGCGTGGGCTCGCGATCGGCGTCGCGTACGGGCTGTCGTGGGGGCTGCAGCAGGCCGTGGACTTCGACTTCCACGAGATCTGTTTCGCCGTACCGCTCATCGCCTTCAGCCTGGAGGCGCTGCTCGCCCGGCGTTGGCGTGCCGCCCTGCTCTGGGCGCTGCCCCTCGTCCTCGTGAAGGAAGACCTGGGGATGACGCTCGCCGTCCTCGCCCTGGTCGTCGCCCTGCGGGCTCGACCGCACTCGGCGCGCGACGCCCGGTACGCGATCGGCGTCGCCGTCTTCGGCGTGCTGGCCGTCGCCGTCACGCTCCTGGTCGTCATACCGAGCTTCAACACCGCCGGCACCTACGACTACTGGAACAAGGTCAGCGAGTCGGACGGCGGTGGCCCCTTCGACGGCCTCGACACCAAGCTCCGCACCCTCGGCTGGCTGCTCATCCCCACCACCGGGCTGCTCGCCCTCCGGTCCCCGATCCTGCTCATCGCCCTGCCCACCCTGGGGTGGCGGTTCGTCTCCTCTTACTCGGAGTACTGGGGCACCGACTGGCATTACAGCGCCGTCCTGATGCCCGTCGTCACGCTCGCCCTCGTCGACGCCCTCGACAGCACCCGCAACAGCCCGCGCGCGTGGCTGCGGTCGTACGTCCATCACCTGCCGGCCGCCGTCGCCGCCGCCTCCCTCGCGCTGACCACCTCGCTGCCGCTGTCCGCGCTGACCGAGAGCGAGATCTATCGCAAGCCCGCGCGCGTGAGCGCCATCGAGCGGCTGCTGGCCGAGGTGCCGGACGGGGCCTCCGTCGAGGCGAACATCGCCCCGATCAGCCGGCTCACCTCGCGTTGCCGCGTCTTCTGGATCACCAACACGCGCGGCATCAACCCCGACTTCATCGCCCTCGACAACTCCCGCAAGCGCTACCGCGACGTCGAGGCCTACTCCAAGGCCCTCCACCCCGACGCCCGGTACACCGTCCAGGGCACCGCCTACGGAGTCGTACTCCTCAAGCGGCAGAGCCAATAGCCAAGAGCCAAGAGTCCATAGCCGATGGCCAACAGCGAATCATGACCTTGGGCCCGGTCCGGAAGGTGATCCCCTCCGGGCCGGGCCCGTCCCCCGCAACCCCCGTGTGCGGTGGCTACTCGGTCGGCCGATCGGTTGGTTATTCGGTGGCTATCGCGTTCAGTACGTTCATCCGGCCCGCCCGGAACGCCGGGATCAGTGCCGCGAACAGCCCCACGAACGCCGAGCCGATGAAGACCCCGATGATCGTCGGCCAGGGGATGTCGAGGACGTTCAGGCCCTCCAGAGCCAGCAGCTGCTGGGCCGTCGCGCCCCAGCCCATGCCGAGCCCCAGGCCCAGCAGGGCGCCGAACAGGGCGATCACCACCGACTCCATGCGGATCATGCGGCGCAGCTGGCGGCGGGAGAGGCCGATCGCGCGGAGGAGGCCGATCTCCCTCGTCCGCTCGACCACCGACAGCGCCAGGGTGTTCACCACGCCGAGGACCGCGACGATGATCGCCAGGGCGAGCAGGCCGTAGACCATGTTCAGGAGCTGGCCGACCTGGTCCTTGAGCTCCTGCTTGTAGTCGGTCTGGTCGCGGACCTGGTACTGCGGGTAGTCGTGCAGGGACTTCTTCAGGGCCGCGTACGCCGCCTCCTCCTGGCCCTCCTTCGCCTTGGCGAACATGATCACGCTCTGCGGGATCCGGTCGGCGGGGAGGTACTTCGACAGGGTCTCCATGCTCGTGTAGCGGGCGCCCTGGTCGATGGAGGTGTCGTCGTCCGTGATGGCCGCGACCTTCAGCTTGGCCGTCTCGCCGCCCTTGAAGGCGACCGTGATGGTGTCACCGACGTGCACGCCGTGCTTCTTGGCGTAGTCGGTGCCGACCGACATGGCGTCCTTGCCGTAGGCGGCGGAGAGGGTGCCCTCCGTGGTCGTACGGCGCACGTCCTCGGCGTAGGTCGGGTCCGCGGCCGTGAGCCCGGTGTCGTCGGTCTTGCCGTCCGGCGAGGTCAGGGTGGCGTCGACGTCCGTGTAGCGGGTGACGTGGGCGAGGCCCGGTGTCTCCTGCATCGCCTTCTCGGCCAGCGGCACGATCCGCTGCTGCTGGGTCATGACGATGTAGTCCGCGCCGACGGACTTGTCGAGCTCGCTCGTCGCCGAGGCGACCATCGAGGAGCCGACCACCGACAGGCACGCCACCAGCGCGAGGCCGATCATCAGGGCGGCGCCCGTGGCACCGGTACGGCGCGGGTTGCGCAGGGCGTTGCGCTCAGCCATGCGGCCGACCGGGCCGAAGGCCCGCAGCAGGACCGCGCTGATCACGCGGACGACGGCGCCCGCGAGCAGCGGGCCGATGACCACGAAGCCGATCAGGGACAGCACCACGCCGCCGCCCAGCATCAGCGCGCCGTCGCTCGCCTTGTCGGCGGTGGCCGCCGCGTAGAGGGCGAAGGCGCCCGCGCCGGTTAGGACCAGTCCGATCAGGCCGCGTATCCAGCCCGCCTTGCCGTCGGCCGGCGTGCCGGCGTCGCGCAGGGCGGCCATCGGGGAGACCTTTCCGGCCCGGCGGGCCGGGAGGTAGGCGGCCAGCACGGTCACCACGACGCCCAGGACCAGGCCGACGACAGGGGTCGTCACCTTCACCGTCAGGTCGTCGGTGGAGAGGTTCATGCCGGCCATCGACATGAGCTTCATCAGGCCGACCGCGATGCCGACACCGGCACCGACGCCGAGGATCGATCCGACGAAGCCCAGCAGCAGCGCCTCCACCAGCACGGACCGGTTGACCTGCCGGCGTGAGGAGCCGATCGCCCGCATGAGGCCGATCTCGCGGGTGCGCTGGGCGACCAGCATCGAGAAGGTGTTGATGATCAGGAAGATGCCGACCAGGAACGCGATCCCGGCGAAGCCGAGCATGGCGTACTTGATGACGTTCATGAACGCGCCGACGTCCTTGCGGTTCTCGTCGGCGTTCTCCTTGGCCGTCTGGATCTTGTACGGGCCGTCCAGGGCCGAGGCGACATTGCTCTTGAGCTGTGCGTCGCTCACGCCGGCCGCCGCCGTGACGGAGACCTGCGTGAAGCGGCCGGTCGCGCCGAGCAGGGTGCGCTGGGCGGTCTCGGTGTCGAAGTAGACGACGGCCGCGCCCGGGTTGGTCACCTTCCAGGAGGCGATGCCGACGATCCGCGCGCGGATGTCGCCGGTGGCGGCGATCGTGCGCAACTCGTCGCCCAGCTTGAGGTCGTGCTTGTCGGCGGTGTCCGCGTCGACCATGACCTCGGTGGGCCCGCGCGGGGCGTGCCCGGAGGTGATCTCCATGGACTTCAGGTCGTTCTGGGTCCAGTTGCCGGCGAAGGTGGGCGCGCCGGTGGTGGAACCCATGTTCTTGTTCTCGGAGTTGACGACGGTCACGCTCGTCGAGGCGACCGCGCCCTCCGCCTTCTTGACGCCGTCTACGGCCGCGACCTGCTCGACGGCCGAGGCGGGCAGCGAGACGGGCTTGCCGGTGCCGGCGCCGTTGTCCTCGTCCTTGGCGTCCTTGGGGCTGACGGTGACGTCGGACGAGGTGACGGCGAAGAGCTTGTCGAAGGTGGTGTTCATCGTGTCGGTGAACACCAGCGTCCCGCACACGAAGGCGACGGACAGCAGCACCGCCACGGCCGACAGCGCCATCCGCCCCTTGTGCGCGAAGAAGTTGCGCATGGAGGTCTTCAGGACGGTCATGACGTACGTCCCCGGGCGTCGAAGTCCTTCATGCGGTCCAGGACGGCGTCGGCGGTCGGCTTGTACATCTCGTCGACGATGCGCCCGTCGGCGAGATACAGCACGCGGTCCGCGTACGAGGCGGCGACGGGGTCGTGCGTGACCATCACGATGGTCTGCCCGAGCTCGTCGACGGATCGCCGCAGGAAGCCGAGGACTTCGGCACCCGCGCGCGAGTCGAGGTTTCCGGTCGGCTCGTCGCCGAAGATGATCTCCGGGCGGGCGGCCAGGGCACGGGCGACGGCGACGCGCTGCTGCTGACCGCCGGAGAGCTGGGTGGGCCGGTGCTTGAGCCGGTCGGAGAGGCCGACCGTGTCGACCACGCGACCGAGCCACTGGCTGTCCGGCTTACGGCCCGCTATGTCCATGGGCAGCGTGATGTTCTCCAGGGCGTTGAGCGTCGGCAGCAGGTTGAACGCCTGGAAGATGAAGCCGATCCGGTCCCGGCGCAGCTGTGTGAGCTTCTTGTCCTTCAGCCCGGTGATCTCGGTCTCGTCGAGGTAGATCTGACCGCCGGTGACGGTGTCGAGCCCGGCGAGGCAGTGCATGAGCGTGGACTTGCCGGACCCCGAGGGGCCCATGATCGCGGTGAACTGGCCACGCGCGATGTCCACGTCGACATGGTCGAGAGCGACGACACGGGTCTCCCCCGACCCGTACGCCTTGACGACCTGCCGCGCCCGCGCGGCAACGGCCGTACGCCCTCCAGTGCCCCCGTGCCTGGGAATGGTCACAGCCGATGTCACGGTATGTCTCCTAAGTCGCTCAACAGGTGAATCACGAGAACTTGCTACGACAGTCAGTCTCGTGGCGGGAGAGGGTCCGGCGCGCTGGTGCCCGGCCCCGTCTTGTGCGGGGGAAAACCCCACCCCCGTTGGTTCGGTCAGCCGCCCCCCAGCGGCGTAAAGCCAGGTTAAGGACGAGCCCTGCCCCGTCTCGTCCTCCGGCGGTACGAACCCTCCCCGAGACCTAGTACGGAGGTCCCCCTAGGGGCAGTCCTCCCACCGGTGGACCCCTTCTCAGGGTCGTCTCCCCCGTTGGACGCATCCAGGCTCCACCCTCCCGCGGCGTCAGGGTCAAGTGGGAAGCTGTTCGGCGGCAGATAGGTGCAAGGGGAAAGCAACAGGGAGGGACCGCGGTGGGCGGTACGACACCCGCGATACGCGACACCGCACAGCGCACCGGAACCGACAGGCGCCGAGCCGTGGTCGCGGCTCTGATGCTCGCGATGGCGCTGGCGGCACTCGACTCCACCATCGTCTCCACGGCCGTACCCCAGATCGTCGGTGACCTGGGCGGCTTCTCGGTCTTCTCCTGGCTCTTCTCCGGATACCTGCTGGCCGTGACCGTGACCCTCCCGGTCTACGGCAAGCTCTCCGACACCTTCGGCCGCAAGCCGGTGCTGATCGCGGGCGCCGTGCTATTCCTGCTGGGGTCGCTGCTGTGCGCGGTGGCGTGGAACATGGCGGCGCTGATCGCGTTCCGGATCGTGCAGGGGCTGGGCGGCGGGGCCCTTCAGGGCACGGTCCAGACGCTGGCCGCCGACCTGTACCCGCTCAAGGAACGCCCGAAGATCCAGTCCAAGTTGTCCACGGTGTGGGCGCTTTCGGCGGTGGCCGGACCTGGGTTGGGCGGGGTCCTGGCGGCGTACGCGGACTGGCGCTGGATCTTCCTCATCAACCTGCCCATAGGGGCGGTGGCATTGTGGCTGATCGTGCGCCATCTGCACGAGCCGGAACGCGAAACGACGGGCACACGCGCGCGTATCGACTGGGCGGGCGCGCTGGCGGTGTTCGCGTGCGGGGGCGTGCTGCTGACGGCGCTGGTGCAGGGCGGGGTGGCGTGGCCGTGGCTCTCGGCGCCGTCCTTCGCCCTCTTCGGTACGGGACTTGCCCTCGCGGCGGTCGTGGTGCTGGTGGAGCGCCGGGCGGCCGAGCCGATCATCCCCGGGTGGGTGTGGCGACGCCGGACGATCGCGGCGGTGAACCTGGCGCTGGGCGCGCTGGGACTGCTGATGGTGGCCCCGGCGGTCTTCCTCCCCACGTACGCGCAGGCGGTGCTCGGCCTGGCCCCGGTGGCGGCCGGATTCGTGCTGTCCGTCTGGACGTTGAGCTGGCCGGTGTCGGCCGCGCTCAGCCAGCACGTGTACCGAAGGATCGGCTTCCGCAACACGGCGATGCTGGGCATCGCAGCGGCCTCCTTGATCCTGCTGGCGTTCCTGTTCCTGCCGTATCCCGGGCAGGCCTGGCAGCCGACGCTGCTGATGCTGTTGCTGGGCGCGGCACTGGGCCTGTTCCAACTGCCGCTGATCATCGGCGTGCAGTCGACGGTCGGCTGGTCGGAGCGGGGTACGGCGACGGCGTCCATCCTCTTCTGCCGGCAGACCGGCCAGACGGTGGGCGCGGCGCTCTTCGGCGCGGTGGCGAACGGGGTGCTGGCGTCGCGGCTCGGCGGGGCGAGCGACCTGGACTCGGTGACGCGGGCGCTGGATTCCGGCGGCACGGCCCCGGAGGCCACCCGACGGGCCATCGCCGACGCGGTGCACGCCGTGTATCTGGGGGCGTCCTGCGCGGCCGCGCTGGCCTTCCTTGTGCTGTTGCTGCTGGCGCCGAGGCGCTTCCCGGTGCTCAAGGAAGACGGACAGTAACCCCGGATGACTCGGGTTCCCGCACGCGTGGGCAGCGACGCATGCTCATGCGTCAGCCCAGGGTGATGCGGGCCGCGACCGGCAGATGGTCGCTGCCGGTGGCGGGCAGGGTGCGGATGTGACCGACGGTCGCGGAGCGGGCCATCACCTGGTCGATCCGGGCCAGCGGCAGGTTGGCGGGGAAACTGAAGGCGAAGCCCCGCTCCGCCACGTTCATCCGTGAGGTCAGCGGGGCCAGCCCACGGTCGTCGACGGTGCCGTTGAGGTCGCCCAACAGAAGCACCGTTCCCAGCTTCTCGGCGGCGACGGCCCGGCCCAGCAGTTCGGCGCTCTCGTCGCGCCAGGAGGACGCGAGGCCGCTCGCCCGGACGCGGACCGAGGGCAGATGCGCGACGTACGCCGCGACGACGCCGTGCGGCGTGTGGACCACAGTCCGCAGCCCGCGACTCCAGGCCTCCGTGATCCCCCGGGGTTTTATGTCCACCAGCCGGACACCGGTGAGCGGATGCTTCGACCAGAGCCCGACGGTGCCCCGGACCGCGTGGTACGGGAAGTCCCGGGCGAGCGCCTTCTCATAGACCGGCAGCGCCCGCGGCACCAGCTCCTCCAGCGCGATGAGATCGGGCTCGGCGTCGGCGAGGGCGCGGGCGGTGCCCGCCGGGTCGTCGTTCTCGTCGCTGACGTTGTGCTGCACCACGACCAGCTCGCGCGCGCCGGGCTTCGCCGCGGGCAGGAGCAGCCCGCCGATGAGGTGCGTCCAGGCCGCGACCGGCAGCAGGAGGGCCACCAGTGCGATGGCCGACCGGCGCAGCAGGGCCGCGCCGAACAGCACCACGACCACCAGGCCGAGCCACGGCAGGAAGGCTTCCAGCAGACTGCCCAGCCGCCCCACGGAGTTGGGCACCGCCCGGTGGAACACCAGCAGCGCGGCGGTCAGTACGGCGAGTGCCGCGAGCACCCGTCCCCGCGCCCACGGGGCCGCCGTTACCGCATTCACCGCCTTCACCGCCGACGTCACACCACTGTCCGCCCGCTCGTCCGCCCGCTCCACCATGGCTTCCCGTCCTCTTGATCTCGCTTTCCAAGACGAGCCGCGCAGTGGATCAGTTTCGAGGACGGTTCAGCCGGACGCGGGTATCGCGTTCGCCAACTCCGCACCATCCACCGCCCCTAGGGCACCCCCTCATCCCCGTTCCGGGGACGGACCACCCTCCCGGAGGACGCCCGGTCGCCTTGCCGCCAGGTCTGCTGGAGTCATGGAATTCAACAGGCGTACGGCGATGGTGGCGGGCTTGGGCGCGACGGTGGCGGCGACGACGGGCATCGGCACGCGCACCGCCCGCGCGGCCGGCCCGGAAGGGATCACCGTCCCCGGCGAGTCCCCGACCCGCACGAACATCCCGGTCGCCCGCGACCGCCGCGCCTCCGGTGGCCGCTACCTCGCCCTGCTCACGAGCGAGCACCCCCCGCCGGACACCGGCTGGTTCGCCACGTACCGCGTCCACGTCCCGCACTCGCACTCCCACTCCCACTCCCACGTCTACGCGCTCACCGCCGTCGCGACCGCGCCCGTGGAGACACCGCACACGGAGGCCGTCGCCTCGTACCTCCAACTGTCGGTCAACGACGGCCCCTTCACCGACCTCGCCCGCTCCCAACCGCACTGGTACGGCTCTCCGCCCGCCTGGGGCGACCTGTCCGTCCTGGATCTCGGAACCTGGGAACTCCGCGGTGGGGACAACACGTTCACCTTGCGGGTCATCGAGCCCACGATCCTTGACAGCACAATTGCTTACGCCCTTTCTCTGGACCACCTCACCCTGCGCCCCCTGCCCGGCCCGGCTCTCCGCGAGGCCCATGTCCGCCGCCACCGCGTCGGCACCCAGGCCCACCTCCGCCTCACCCTCGACGGACACGCCACCCGCCCGCACCCCGTCCGCTACACCGTCACCGACCACTCCGGCCACCAGGTCACCGACGGCGGTACGACCATCCGCGCAGGCCACACCACCACGACGGTCCCCCTCCCCGCCGACCTCCCGCCCGGCCACTACCGCATCCGCACCGACGACGGCACGACCAGCACCTTCGCCCGCCTCCCGGCCCGCCCCGCGGTCACCGACGCGACCGCCAACCGCTTCGGCGTCAACGTCTGGGCGTCCTCCCTCCTGCCGCCCTCCCGGCTGGACGAATTCGCCGCCGCCGTACGGGACATGGGGGCCGCCTGGATCCGCGACGGACAGTCCTGGCCGGTCGCCGAGCCCGCACCCGGTGCGTACGACACCGCGCACCACGACCGCCTCACCCGCACGCTGCGTGCCCACGGTCTCGCGGTCCTGGACGTCCTCTCCCCCGCCCCCGAGTGGGCGATGACCGACGCCTCGCTCCCCCTCCCGGCGGACCTGCGCCACGCCTACCGCTACGCCCGCCGCCTCGCCCTGGCCGCCCCTCAGGCGCTCCAGCTCTCCAACGAGCCCGACGTCGACACCACCCGCAGCACCGGCGACGCCCACGCCGCGTTCGTGAAGGCTGCGGCGCTCGGCATCAAGGACGCCTGCGACGAACCGCCGCTCGTCGTCCTGCCCGGCATCGCGCAGTCCGGCCCCTTCCAGGACCTGATGCTCGCGAACGACGTCGTCCGGTACGCCGATGTGTGGGCCTTTCACGGCTATCCCGATCCCGCCGAGCAGGACGATCCCGCGTTCCCCGGCGCGGCGGACGAGCAGCACACGCTCGCCCGGCGGCACGGGGCCGATGATGTGCCGCTGTGGATGACGGAGTGCGGAGCGTTCCTGGAGACGTCGCGCGACCCCGATCCGGCGCAGGAGCGCGTCCAGGCACGGTTCCTGGTGCGGTCGATGGTGGAGGGCCTGGCCGCCGGGAACGGCCGGCAGTTCTGGTTCGCGGGGCCGCCGCTGCACGACGACGGCGTGTACTTCGGCCTCCTCGACCGGGACTTCGGGCCCCTCCCCGCCTACAGCGCCTTCGCCGCGCTGACCTCGCTGCTCGGCGCGGCGCACTTCGTCGGGCCGGTGCGGCATCTGCCCGACGGCGTCCGGGGGTTCGCCTTCGACGACGGATGCCGGCAGCGGGTGACGGTCGTGTGGGCCGAGCGGCACACGCGCGTGCGGCTGCGCGTGCCGGTGCCAAGGGTGGCCTACGACATCATGGGGCGGCCGTTGGCGGACCTGCCGGAGGGGGCCGCCGTGATCGCGTCGCCGGATCCGGTCTACGTCGTCTCGCCGCGTGCCGGATCTCCCGACCTACAGGGTGCCGGTGTGCGCCGCGGCCCCGGCGCGCTCTCCCGCGCACCCTCCCGCGCTCTCTCCCCCGCCGAGCACATCGTCCTCAGCCAGCGCTACGCCGCCCGCAACGCCGCGCCCGGCAAGGACAACGGCGACGCGCCGCCGCCGTACGGCTACCGCCTCGGCCGCCGTACGCGCATGACCGTCGACGTCTACAACTTCGGTGGCTCGGGGCAGTACGTGACCCTCGCGGCGGAGGCGATGGGGGCGGGATGGTCGGTGGAGCCGGTGGCGGGGACGCGGGTGTGGGTGCCGGCCGAGGGGCGGGTCGGTGTGGAGTTCGTGGTCGTGGCGGGGAGTTCGGTGCGGCGGCGGGTGGATCGGCGGCTGGCGTTCCGGGCGCGGCTCGACAACCTGGTCGGCGGGCGCGGCGAGGTGCCCGGCAGCGTGGCCCTCGTTCACCTCAAGTAGTGCCGCGGTCGCCTCCAGTAGCCCCACAGCGGATCCAAAAGTCCGAGTTAACCCGGGTAACACCCCAGGTCAGGCACGATTCGGTGGAGCAAGCGCGTACCGACCACTCAGTTTGGTGAAACCCTCGACCATCCCCGGTACTGCGCAGTAACGTGCGTGGTTCGCCCGCCCCCCACACTCCCTGCGGTCCGCCACACCGGACCCGAGCCGCGCAAGGAGCACCGGGATGTCCTCCCCGTACCACCCGTACGACCCGCACGACCCGCACGACCGGCACGACCGGCACGACCCGCACGACCCGTTCTCGCCGTTCCCGCGGTACCCGGCCACACCGGCACCCCCGTCTCCGTCCGCGTCCCCCTCGTACGCCACCTACCCCTGGCAACCCCCCACCCCGCCGGAGCCGACCGCACCCCCACGCCACCGAACCCCGGACCACCCGCCCCTCGGGCACCACAGCGACCTGCGGATCCTGCGCACCGCCTACCGCTGGCAGCGGCGCGTGGCCACGCTCACCGCGCTCGGGTACTTCACCCTCTTCCTGATCCTGTCCGCCTTCGCGCCGGGATTCATGACGAGCACGGTCACCGACGGGCTGCCCACCGGCCTGCTGCTCGCGCTGCTCCAACTGCCCGTCACCTGGCTGGCGATATGGCTGTACGAGCACACGGCCGGCCGTTACGTCGACCCGCTCGCGGACCGCATCCGCAAGGAGGCCGCGGTGGAGGCCAAGCGCGAGGCCGGCAACAGGGAGGCCCGGCGATGACAGACTTCAGCTCGGACGCGCAGGCCTGGTCGCTGGTCGCGTTCTGCACCGTGGCCACGATCACGCTGCTGCTGTGCGTGATGATGGGCCCGGACCGGGACGACCTCGACGAGTTCTACACGGGCTACAGCTCCCTGTCCCCCATGCGCAACGGCCTGGCGATCGCGGGCGACTACATCAGCGCGGCGACCGTTCTGGGCACGACCGGGGTGGTCGCGCTGTGCGGCTACGACGGCATCGTGCTGGCGCTGAGCACGGCCCTGTCGCTGATGCTGCTGATGTTCCTGCTCGCCGAACCCCTGCGCAACGCGGGCCGGTTCACGATGGGCGACGCGCTGGCGCGCCGGATGCCGGGGCGGGGCGTGCGCGTCGCGGCCTGCGCGGTGACGCTGGCCGCGCTGGTGCCGCTGATGCTGGTGCAGTTGGCGGGGACCGGGCAGCTGCTGGCGTTCATCCTGGGGTTCTCGGGCGACTCCCTGAAGACGGGGTGCATCGTCGGACTGGGTGTGCTGATGATCAGCTACGCGGCGATCGGCGGGATGAAGGGCACGGCCCTCATCCAGATCCTGAAGATGGTGATGCTGCTCGGGTCGGGCGCCGTGGTCGCCGTACTGGTGCTGGGGCGGTTCGACTGGGACCCGGGCGCGCTGTTCGACGCGGCGGCCGCGCAGAGCGGGGTCGGGTCGGCGTTCCTGGAGTCGGGGCTGCAGTTCGCGGGCGGTCCGCATCCCCGCCTCGACATGATCAGCTCCCAGATGGCCGTCGTCCTCGGCGGTGCGGTTCTGCCGCACATCACGATGCGTATGTACACGGCGAGCGGTGCGCGCCAGGTGCGACGGTCCATGTCCTGGGCGGTGTCCAGCGTGGCGCTGTTCGTGCTGGTCATCACGGTGGTCGGCTTCGGCGCCACGGCGCTGATCGGGCGGGAGGTGATCGCCGGGGCGGATCCGCAGGGCAACACGGCGTATCTGCTGGGTACCAGGGCCGCGTTCGGCGCCGACGTCTCCACCATGGAGACGCTCGTCTTCACCGCGGTCACCACGGCCATCTTCCTGACCGTGCTCGCCTCGGTCGCGGGCATGATCCTCGCCTGCGCGAACTCCCTCGCCCATGACGTGTTCGCCACCCGGCTGCGGGAGCTGTCCGGCCGCCGCGAGATGGCGGTGGCGCGACTGTCGGCGCTGGCGGTGGGCGTCCCGGCGATCGTGCTGGCGACGATGGTCCAGCACCGCAGCCTGCAGCCACTGGTGACCCTGTCCTTCACCCTCGGCGCCTCCGCCATCGCGCCGGCCCTCGTCTACAGCCTGTTCTGGCGCCGGTACACCCGCGCCGGCCTGCTGTGGACGCTGATCGGCGGCTCGGCGGTGGTGCTGGTCCTGATGCCGGGGACCAATCTTGTCTCCGGGTCACCGGTTTCCGCCTTCCCCGAGGCCGACTTCAACTGGTTCCCCTTCACGACACCCGGGCTCGTGTCGATTCCGGCCGGGTTCCTCCTCGGGTGGCTGGGGACGGTCGCGTCCGGGCGGGGCAAGTCGGAGGAACAGCGACGGCAGTACGAGGCCGTGGAGGGGTGGATTCTGGCGGGGGCGGTGCGGAGGGGGAGCTGAGCGGAGGGCCGAGCGAGGCCGAAGGAGGGCTGAGCGGAGGGCCGAGGGAGGCAGGGAGTGCCGTGGGGTGGCCCGGTGTTCGGGTCACTCGCCGGGCGGGGTGTAACTCGGCGTCCGGACGGGGTGCATCTCGGCGTCCGGGCGGGGTGCATCTCGGCGTCCGGGCGGGGTGCATCTCGGCGCCCGGGCCTTCGGGGCCCTTGCCCGAACGTACCGGCCCGCAACCGGCGTCACTCACTCCTGGGACGCCTGCCGGGTCAGCGTCATCAGGCTGTTGCGCATCTGGTCCATGTGCGTGCGCACCTCGTCCCACGTCTTCCCGTGCTCGTGCAGCATCCGATCCGTCTCCTGGGCGATCTCCTCCGCGCGCTTCCGAGCCTCCGCGAGCAGCTCGGTCGCGTGCGCCCGCGCCTCCTCCTGCAACCGTTTCGCCGAGTTCTCCGCGTCCGCCAGCACCAGCTCGGCCTCGGCCACCGAGGCCTCGGCCCGCGCCACCCGTTCCACCTCCGACGCCTGCAGCGCGGCCATCCGCTCCTCGGCCTCCCGCTCGACGTCGGCAGCCCGCGCGGCCTGGTCCTTCGCCTGGTCGGTGAGCAGACCGTTGGTGCGCTGCCGCGTCTCCCGCAACGGCCCGAGCACCTCCCCGCGCCCCTCCTTCAACGCCCGCCGGGCGGCGATACGGATCTCCCCCGCCTCACCGCGCGCCGCGAGCAACCGCTGACGGGCGTATTCATCGGCCTCGACGACCACGACCTCGGCGTGCGCCTGCGCCGATTCCCGCACGCCCTCCGCGTACACCTGCGCCTCCTCCACCACGCGCCGCGCGTCCTGCCGCGCCCCCTCCCGCATGACCGCGGCCTCCGCCTCCGCCAACTCGAAGATCCGCCGCGCGCCCTCCCCGAGCGTCTCGTACGTCTGCGGGGACAGTTGCGCCACCGTCTCCCGCAACCGCTCCGCCTCCTCCTCCATCTCCCGGGCGAGCACGGTGAGCCGGGCGGCCCGCTCCCAGGCGGCGTCACGGCTTCGAAAGACGGCATCGACGTAGGCGTCGACCTGGTCGGGACGGTAGCCACGCCCGCGTACGACCACGAAGTCGTGGAGTGAGCCCGGTGCGCCGCTCATCCTGAACCCCTCTCCGCCGAGGAAGCGAAAATGATGATTTAGCGCACATCTTGATGTATCGGGCGGAAGCGTTCATAACGCGACACTCCGCTTGCGGGACACGGGCGGAGGCACTGAGCCCGCAGGAAAAGCGCATATGGGCGCATACGAAAGGGCCGGCTCCCGGTCGCACAACCGAGAGCCGGCCCTTTCACCCCCGCACGCCGCTGTCAGCGGCAGCCGGGTGATGTCACGTCAGACGTCACTTCAGAAGGAGCGATCGGGTGGTGTCACAGCAACCCGTCCCACATCTGCTCCAGCAGCACCGACCACCAGCTCTCCGGCGACCCGAGCGCCGCCGGGTCGAGGGAGGCCAGCTGGGCCTGGAAGTCGACGGTCCAGCGGCCCGCCTGCTCCTGGTTCAGGCCGAAGCGAAGACGCCACATCCGGCCGAGCAGCGCCAGGCAGCGCTGGAACTCGGGCAGGCCCGTGTTCACGAACTGCGGCGGTACGGGCGCACCGCCCGGGCCCGCCTCCACCGGCACGGCGACGATGCTCGCCGTCCCGTACTGGACACAGAGCGCCTTGCCGAAGTCGCTGCCCATGACGAGGTACGACCCCGCGTCCGACGCCGGCTGCACCCCACGCTCCTGCGCCAGCTCCGCCAGCGTCGGAACGGGCCGCCCCGGCTGGGCCTGCGCCCAGAAGAACGGACCCAGGTCCATCGGCAGACCACCGACGACCAGGCTGTGCGCCACGACCGGCGGCACGCCCTGCCGGGACACGGCGGCCTGCTCGAACCGGAAGATCCCCGGCCCGAACGTCCCCGCCAGCTCCTGCGCCACACCCTCCGGCGGAATCGGCGGCGCCTGCTGCACCTGCGGCAGCGGGGCGCGCACCGGCGCCGGGCGGGCGGGCCCGTCGGCCACTTGGTGCAACTCACCCTGGTGGGCGAGCAGTTGCCGCATGCCCTGCTGCCGGCTCGCGTGGTCCATGCCGTACGGCGCGATGGACGTGATCCGCGCCTGCGGCCACTGCTCCCGGATCATCCGCGCACAGTACGCACCCGGCAGCTCGCACGACTCCAACTCCGTGTGCAGCTCCAGCACCTGGTCCGACGGCACGTTCATGCCCCGCAGCTCATGGAAGATCTGCCACTCCGGATGCGGAGTCCCCGGCGCCGAACGCCGAATCAACTGCTGCTCCGATCCGTCCTGCGCGCGGTAGCGGAGAACGGCCTGGTAGCCGGGGCCGACAGTCGGCTGGCCGGTGGGGGGCTGGGGGTAGCCGTAGGCCGGAGGTTGGCCCGGTGCGGAGGGCTGGGCCGGGGCCGGAGGGCCGGGGTGTCCGGGCTGGCCGGGCGGCGGTACGGCACCTGGCGGCATCGGGGGCTGGGGGGTGGCCGAGGGCATGCCGGGGGCGCCGGGTGGGGCGGGGACTCCCGGGGCCGGGGGCATGCCGGGAGAGCCGGCGATGCCGGGTGCGCCAGGCGGTTGTGGAGCGCCGGGGGCAGGCGGCATGCCGGGAGAGCCGGGTACGCCAGGGGGTAGCGGGGCGCCGGGGGCGCCGGGGGCGCCCGGGGCGGGAGGCATGCCAGGGGCACCGGGGGCGCCGGGCGCGTGGGGAGCACCAAGGGCGGCGCCGGGACCGGCTGGAGCGCCGGGCGCACCCGGAGGCTGCGGCAGACCGCCGGGTGCCTGCGGAGGCGGAGGAACACCAGGGCCGCCCACCGGGGGCGCGGCCAGCACCGTCTCCGCGTGGTGAACGGCACCGCGAGCGCCGCCTGCAGAGCCCTGGGCGCCCTGCCCACCGGGGATACCGGGAGGCTGCGGAGCGCCCGGGGAGTGCGGGGCGCCGGGAGCTCCGGGAGGCTGCGGGGCGCCGGGAATGCCAGGCGCACCCGGAACACCGGGGACTCCAGGAGGCTGCGGAGCGCCAGGCATGCCCGAAGCACCCGGACCACCAGGCCCGTTAGGGGCACCAGGCGGATTCGGGGCACCCGGAACACCGGGGACACCGGGCGGCTGCGGAGCGCCAGGCACACCCGAAGCACCCGGACCACCAGGCGCGTTGGGCACGCCAGGCGGATTCGGCGCACCCGGCGAACCAGGGGCACCCGGGGCACCCGGGGGCTGCGGCGGACCCCCCATCTGACTCGGGTCGGCCAGCATTGTGGCGGCATGGTGGACCCCGCCCGGAGGCGTACCGGGCGGATTCGGCGCGCCGGGCGCACCAGGAGCACCCGGGGCACCGGGCGGCTGCGGAGCGCCAGGCCCGTTCGCGCCCCCCGGCCCCTGCGGCGCACCCGACCCCGCAGCACCCTCAGGCCCATCCGGCCCCAACGCCGACACGAGCTGCGTCGGAACGTACCCACCCGCCGGCGGCGTACCCGGAGCACCCGGCGCAGGCGGAGGCGTACTCCCCGCCCGCGCACCCGGCATCCCCGGAGCACCCGGCGGAGGCGGCGGCGTCGCCCCACCCCGCGCACGCGAAGGAGGCGCCGCCTTACTGGTCGCCGCATCGGCGATGTCCCCGGCGTTCGGCGCGAGCGGCCGCCCCGGGGCACCAGGCGCCTGCGGCACACCCGCACCACCGGCCGGCCCGCCCTGCGGGTAGCCGTAAGACGGCGCAGGCGGCGGCGTCGCACCCGGCGCAGGCGTACCCGGCCCACCCGCACCCTGCGGATACCCGTACGACGACCCACCCGGCACCGGCGGCGGCGTGCTGCCCTGCGCACCCGGCGCGTCCTGGCCGCCGACCACCGTGGGCGGAAGCCCGCTGCCACCCGACATCAACGCCGTCTCGGCATCCGGGGGCGCACTGTCCTCACCACTCAACGGCGGCGCGAACACCGTCTCCGGCAACGGCACGGAACGGTCCTCACCGATATCGATGCTGGTGTCGGTCCCGGCCCACGGAGTCGCGCCCTCAGGCACACCCGGCACGGGAGTCGCCGAAGCCCCAGCCGCAGACGCACCGGCATCCGAGCCCGTCCCCACCGGAACCCCACCCGACGTACCGCCGGAGGCACCCGCACCCGCACCACCGCCAGAACTGTCCCCAGCCCCACCATCCCGCCGCTGATCCGAGATCCCCAACTTGTCCGCCGCCTCCTGCAACCACTCCGGCGGCGTCAGCAGGAACGACGTCTGGTTCAGGTCCACCCGAGCCGGAGCAGCCGGCGCCTGTTGCGCCGCCGCTCCCCCACGGCCGTACTCCTCCTCGTACCGGCGAATCACCTCGCCCACCGGCAGCGACGGCCACAACGTGGCCTCCCCGCTGTCCCGGGCGAGAACCAGCCGCTGACCGCCCCCGCCCGAACGGGGCCCGTCCGCCCGGTCCTCGGCCCACACCACGAACCCGAGCTCGAACTCCCGCACCCGCACCTCACGATGCTGGTACGACGGCACATCCCCGTTGATCCACTCTTCCGCGCGCTCCTGCGCCTGTGCGAACGTCACCATCGCGAAGCTCACTCCCCCACCGAAGCCGCAGAAGACGCAGAAGACGCAGCGGACGGCGAAGCCACCGGCACCGCCCGCGCGAACCCACCGTCCACCATCAGATTCGCCACCGTCTCCAACTCCGGCGGAGATCCCGCCAGCCGGGACAGGAACGTGTCGAAGTCCTCACCGCACGGCACCAGCAGGCGCTCCACCCGATCGGCCGCCGGCCAGGCCGGATCCACATCCCGCGCATCGTCGTACGCGCAGAACCACACCGAACCGAGCCGCTCGCCCCGCACCTTCACGGCCAACAACCCGCCCTGCACGAACCCGACACCCAGATAGTCCTTGGTCAGATGGTCCCGCAGGCACTTGTTGACGTAGACCAGGTCATTTATCGCCGCCTCGTCCCGAACCGTGAACAGCGGCTGATCGACCAACAGCCCCAACTCCGCGTCCAGAGCCGTCCCCACGGGAGCGCACCCGCCCGCCGCCTTCAGAAACGACCGATACGCACCCGGCAGCCGATACCCCAGGTCCTCCTCGACCCCCAGCACCTGCGACTCCGTCACCGCCACACCCGACTTCGGCAGCCCGAAATGCGCCGGCCGCGTGTCCTGCAACGGCCGCGTCCCCCGCTTGTTCTGGTCCACCGCCGACGTCGCGATCCCACCGTGATGCCGCAGCAACGCCTTCACCTCGACCGGAACCAACTCCAGCCGCCGCGAACCCATCACGTGATGCCACGTCCAGCCGTGCGGCGTCGCCACCGCCGGCACCGTGTCCCACAGATCGTGCCCCGACGCCGCCAGCGCCGCGTTCGCCGACACATAGTCCGTCAGCCGCAACTCGTCGACACCGAAGCCCTCCGGCGGCTCCGCGATCTCCGCCACCGCACGCGCGTACGGCGAGAAATCGGGGTAACCACGCTCGTCGACCCGTACTCCTCTCGGGTGACGGGACGCGCGTACCGGATCCGGGAAATGCACGACCTGCCCGGCGTAGGCCGCGTTCGGCGGCGCGGCTTGCTGCCCGAGCCGACCTGTCGTCATGGCGGTTGCCCCCTGCGGCGTTCTGATACGGGACGCCACGACCACCTTCGGTCGTGGCGCCCCGTATCGACTGTCTCGTCTGCGTCCACGCGTCACCGCATGGAAAGCGGTGCCGACAGCCTATGCGGTAGTACGACACCGGTCACCGGCGCCGGTCATGACCCCCTCCGCTTCCGTGACCAGCCGTCACCCCGCCGTGACAGCCCGCCCAAACCCGGGCGTGTCGCGCCGCCCCAGCTTCCGCACCCGCCACGCCGTTTGGCACTCTGTGACGTCCGAGAGCATGCCCGGGGGATGCTCGGGAGGGGATGACGATCATGAACACGACGCAGACGGGACCCGACGCGGCGAGGTCAGGCGACCCCCGCATCGGCTGGAGCGCCACCGAAACCCCCCACGCGCCCGCCCTCCGCCACCGCCGCGACGGCATACTCCCCACCGTCGCCGCGGCCCTCTCCGTCCGCGGCGCCACCCTCACCGGCACCGCCGCCCGCGGCGACCAGCCCCCGGAGCTGCACCACCTCGTCCAGGACTTCCTCGACACCCTCACCAGCGGCGAGCGCGACCGCTTCACCGGCCGCTGCGCCGAGACCATCCTCATCTCCCGCCACCTCGCCGCCGTCGACGCCACCCGCAGCAAACGCGCCGCCCGCAAACCCATGACCAACGGCGAAGGCCGCAAAGCCCTCAAACAGGCCAAGCTCACCGCCCGCCGCATCCGCGAGGACGGCGACCCCCTGCACGGCAGCTTCGCCGCCCCCTGCCGCGCCTGCACCGCGCTCAGCACCCATTTCGGCGTCTACATCGTCGACCCGAAAGCGGCAGGCGGCTGACCCACCCCACCCCACCCCACGAACGTCCCACCCCACGCACGCCCCCTCCACTCAACCCCCCGCACGTCCCATAGGCACCGACGAACGAAGGGCAGATGCACACCGACCGCACCTCCACCACCCGCTTCCCCGTCCCCGTGGACGCCGCCCTGCGCACCGCCGGCTGGCAACCCGGACGCTGGGACATCAAGCAGGCCGAGATCTGGGCCGACACCCTGCGCGAACACACCTCACCCGCCGGCCACCGCCACGCCGTCTTCCCCGCCGCGGTGGAAGCCTGGGCCGAATTCGGCGGCCTCCACATCACCCCCAACGGCCCCGGCCGCCAGGTCGCCCCCGCGAGCGTCCACTTCGACCCGCTGCACGGCCTCCACATGGCCCGCACCCTCGGCGACCTCGGCCGCGCCCTCGACACCGAGGTCTGCCCCCTCGGCGCCGAAACCGACACCCAGGCCCTCCTCGCCATCGACACCGAAGGCCGCGTCTACACCCTCGACCACACCGGCGACTGGTACCTCGGCCCCGACATCGACCAAGCCCTCTCCGGACTGGTCACAGGCATAGAACCGGTACGACTGACGGCGGGCTGACCCCCGAAAGAGCCGCAACAGCAACAGCCCGGGAAGGCAACGGGACCCGACACGCCGCGCGGCTACGCCGCCGCCGGAATCACCGCCGACACCCGAAAACCCCCCGCATCCGTCGGCCCGGACACGAACACCCCGCCCAACGCCACGACCCGCTCCTTCATCCCCACCAGGCCGTTACCCCCCGACGGCAACCGCGCCGACGACGCCGACGACACCTCCGGCGGCGGCTCGTTCTCCACCTGCATCGCGATCTCCGTCACCCGATGCGCCAGCCGCACGTGCGTCTTCGCCCCCGCCGCATGCTTGTGGACGTTGGTCAACGCCTCCTGCACCACCCGGAACGCCGTCTGCTCTATCTCCCGCGCATACGACCGCGAATCCCCCTCCACCGACAGATCCACCACCATCCCCGCGGCGGCCGACTGCCCGATCAACTCATCCAACTCGGACAGACAGGGCCCCTCGGCAACCCCCTCCTCCGGCCCGCCCCGCTCCCGGTCGGCCGCGGCGGCGGCAGCGGCCCCCACAGCCGCAAGCGGTACGACAGCCTGCTGAACCATCCCCCCACCGCCGGCAACAGCACTCGTACCGCCCCCACTCCGCAGCACCCCGAGCATCTCCCGCAACTCGGTCAACGCCTGCCGCCCCATGTCCCCGACCAACGCGGCGTTCTTCACCGCCTTCTCGGGGTCCTTCCGAGCCACCGCCTGCAACGCGGCGGCATGCACGACCATCAGGCTCACCCGGTGCGCGACGACGTCATGCATCTCCCGGGCGATCCGCGTCCGCTCCTCGCCGCGCGCCCACTCGGCCCGCTCCTCCGCCCGCTCGGCGAGCAGCTGAAGCTCCCGCTCAAGACTGTCGGCCCGCTCCCGAAGGCTCTCCATCAGCCGCCGCCGGGCCCCGACATACAGCCCGAGCAGGAGGGGCGGCGCGGTCATCCCGAGAGCGGTGGTGACCGAGGCGAACGGAATCACCCAGTCACCAAAGGTCAACGCCCCCCGGGCCACGTCCTGCCGCACCCACACGAACGTCACGATCAGCATGCCGACGAACGACATGCCCGCCAGCGAGGCGATGATCCGCCGCGGCAGTTCGGAGGCGGCGAGGGTGTAGAGCCCGACTATGCCCATCAGGAACCCCATCTGGGCGGGCATCACCGCGATCGACACGAGCACTACGGCGATGGGCCACTTTCGCCGCAGCACCAGCACCGAGCCGGCCAGAACCCCGAACACCACCCCCGCGGCCACCGGAATCCCGGCATCCCCCGCGAACCCGGCCCCCTCGACCCCGCACTCCAACGCTGACGCGACACCCAGCCCCACGTCCAGCACCGCACTGCGCAACCTGCCCCACCACCACGGCCCTGCCCCCGGTGGCGGAGCCTCGGCGTGGTCTTCCCCCGTCGTGGTCATGACTCCAGCCTACGGGCCGTACGGCGCCGATTTCCGGGGAGTTTTGACGACTGGCCTACACCACACTCCGTGACGGAACGTAAGCGAAACCACCCGATATCCCTCGTCACGAAGAGCGCCCATCCATACCGTCGCATGGAGGGCGCCCGGTACGGCATAGTGTTGGGTGCCGACTCGGCGGCCTGACCAACTGTCCGGTTTAGTCGAGTTTGATCCCCCGTGGTGTAATTGGCAGCACTGTGGCTTTTGGTGCCATCTGTCCGGGTTCGAGTCCTGGCGGGGGAGCCCATGCTCGGTTCGGGCCCTGACTGATCACAGCTCAGTCAGGGCCCGCTCCCATGTCCCCCACGAAACGCCCCGGTATCCTGCGGATGTCACCCCACCCCCTCCACAGCCGAAGGGCATCCCGTGAGCGCCATTCGCCCGGCAGCCGTCGTCGTACTCGCAGCGGGTGAGGGCACCCGTATGAAGTCGGCCACACCCAAGGTCCTGCACGAGATCTGCGGACGCAGCCTCGTGGGTCATGTGCTCGCCGCCGCGCGTGAGTTGCAGCCCGAGAACCTGGTCGTGGTCGTGGGGCACGCGCGGGAGAAGGTCACCGCGCATCTCGGTGAGATCGACCCCGGCGTGCGCACCGCCGTGCAGGCCGAGCAGAACGGCACGGGGCACGCCGTGCGGATGGCCCTGGAGGAGCTCGGCGGCTCGGTCGACGGGACCGTGGTCGTCGTCTGCGGCGACACTCCGCTCCTCACCGGCGAGACCCTGACCCACCTCGCGGCGACCCACTCCGCCGACGGCAACGCCGTCACCGTGCTGACCGCCGAGGTCCCGGACGCGACGGGCTACGGGCGGATCGTGCGCGACGGTGCCTCCGGTGCCGTGACCGCGATCGTCGAGCACAAGGACGCGAGCGAGTCGCAGCGGGCGATCCGGGAGATCAACTCCGGGGTTTTCGCGTTCGACGGGCAGCTGCTCGCCGACGCGCTCGGGAAGGTGCGTACGGACAACAGTCAGGGCGAGGAGTACCTGACCGACGTCCTGGGGATTCTGCGCGAGGCCGGTCACCGTGTCGGTGCCTCGGTCGCCGCCGATCACCGTGAGATCGCGGGGATCAACAACCGTGTGCAGTTGTCCCAGGCGCGTCGCATCCTCAACGACCGGCTCCTGACCCGCGCGATGCTCGACGGCGTCACGGTGATCGACCCCGCGAGCACCTGGGTCGACGTGGCCGTGACCTTCGAGCAGGACGCGATCGTCCACCCGGGCACCCAGCTCCAGGGTTCCACTCATCTCGGTGAGGGTGCGGAGGTCGGGCCGAACAGCCGGCTGAAGGACACCAAGGTCGGTGCGGGGGCGCGGGTGGACAACACAGTGGCCGACGGCGCCGTCGTGGGGCCGCAGGCGACTGTGGGGCCGTACGCCTATCTCCGTCCGGGGACGCGTCTTGGCGCGAAGGGCAAGATCGGTACGTACGTCGAGACGAAGAACGCCTCGATCGGTGAGGGCACGAAGGTGCCGCATCTCTCCTACGTCGGGGACGCGACGATCGGTGAGCACACGAACATCGGTGCCGCGAGCGTGTTCGTGAACTATGACGGACAGGACAAACACCACACGACTGTCGGTTCGCACTGCCGTACCGGTTCGGACAACATGTTTGTGGCTCCTGTCACGATCGGGGACGGTGCGTACACCGCTGCCGGGTCCGTGATCACGAAGGATGTGCCGCCCGGTTCGCTGGCCGTGGCCCGTGGTCAGCAGCGGAATATCGAGGGTTGGGTGGCTCGTAAGCGTCCGGGCAGCGGGGCCGCGAAGGCGGCCGAGGCGGCGTCTCGGCAGGTCGAGGGCAAGGACTGACCGGAAACGGGTGCGTCAAACACGGCGTACCGTGATAAGTGCAACCCAGTTGAGACACCTCTGAGGAGACAGCTGTGACCGGGATCAAGACGACCGGCGAGAAGAAGATGATGTTCTTCTCCGGCCGCGCCCACCCCGAGCTTGCCGAGGAGGTCGCCCAGCAGCTGGGGGTCGGGGTCGTCCCGACCAAGGCTTTCGACTTCGCGAACGGCGAGATCTACGTCCGTTACCAGGAGTCGGCGCGTGGCGCGGACTGCTTTGTGATCCAGAGCCACACGGCTCCGATCAACCAGTGGATCATGGAGCAGCTGATCATGATCGACGCGCTGAAGCGTGCGTCGGCCCGCTCCATCACGGTCATCGTGCCGTTCTACGGTTACGCGCGGCAGGACAAGAAGCACCGTGGGCGTGAACCGATTTCGGCGCGTCTGATCGCGGATCTGATGAAGACGGCCGGTGCGGACCGAATCCTGACCGTGGATCTGCACACGGACCAGATCCAGGGCTTCTTCGACGGCCCGGTCGATCACCTCTTCGCGCTTCCGCTGCTCGCGGACTATGTGGGCCAGAAGGTCGACAAGGCGAAGCTGACGGTCGTCTCGCCGGACGCCGGGCGGGTGCGGGTGGCCGACCGCTGGTGTGACCGGCTGGGTGCGCCGCTGGCCATCGTGCACAAGCGGCGCGACAAGGACGTGGCGAACCAGGTGACCGTCCACGAGGTCGTGGGTGAGGTCAAGGGCCGGGTGTGTGTCCTGGTCGACGACATGATCGACACCGGTGGGACGATCTGTGCCGCGGCGGACGCCCTGTTCGCGCACGGTGCCGAGGACGTCATCGTGACGGCGACGCACGGTGTGCTGTCCGGCCCCGCGGCCGACCGGCTGAAGAACTCCCGGGTGAGCGAGTTCGTGTTCACGAACACGCTGCCGACGCCGGGTGAGCTGAGCCGTGATCTGGACAAGCTGACGGTGCTGTCGATCGCGCCGACGATCGCGAGTGCGGTGCGTGAGGTGTTCGAGGACGGTTCGGTGACGAGCCTGTTCGACGAGCAGTAGAGATCCTCGCGGTAAAGATCCTTTTGGTACGGCCTTCCTGTCCGAGTAGACTGCTTCAGTTGCTCGGCGAGGGAGGCCGTACCTGTTGGCGCAGGTGTCGGTTGTCCGTTATCGACGCGCTCTTCGTAGCAGGCCGTTCGTGGCCGGGTGACCACGTCCGTTTCTAGTTCTACGAGGAGTGATCCGTATGTCCGAGGTGAAGCTGAGCGCCGAGACGCGCACCGAGTTCGGCAAGGGTGCCGCGCGTCGTATCCGTCGTGACAGCAAGGTTCCGGTCGTTCTGTACGGCCACGGTTCGGACCCGCTGCACCTGACCCTGCCGGGTCACGACCTGCTGCTCGCGCTGCGTACGCCGAACGTCCTGATCGCCCTGGACATCGACGGCAAGGCGAACGAGCTGGCCATTCCGAAGTCCGTGCAGCGTGACCCGATCAAGGGCTACCTGGAGCACGTCGACCTGCTGCTGGTCAAGCGCGGCGAGAAGGTCACGGTCGAGATCCCGGTGCACACCGAGGGCGAGCTGGCCGCCGGTGGCAACCTGCTGGAGCACGTCCTGAACGCGCTGCCGGTCGAGACCGAGGCCACGCACATCCCCGAGTCGGTCACGGTGTCCGTCGAGGGTCTGGAGGCCGGTGCCTCCGTCCTCGCGAAGGACATCACGCTGCCGAAGGGCACCACGCTGGCCATCGAGGAGGACGCTGTCGTCCTGCAGGTCCTGTCCGCGCAGGCCGAGGAGGCCCCGGAGGGCGAGGGCGCCGAGGGCGAGGAAGTCGCCGAGGCCTGATTCTCGGGTCTGGCAGAGGCGTGATCCTCGGCTCTGTCATCGGTTCGTCAGCCGCTGTTCCCGTACGGGGCAGCGGCTGGCGCGTATCAAGGAGAGATGGACGTGACGACCGATCCGAGCGCCCCCTGGCTGATCGCCGGCCTCGGCAATCCGGGGCCCGAGTACGCCATGAACCGGCACAACGTCGGCTTCATGGTGGCGGATCTGCTGGCGGAGCGGATCGGGGGGAAGTTCAAGCGGGCCGGTAAGGCTCAGGCGCAGGTCATCGAGGGGCGGATCGGGCCGCCCGGGCCGCTGAACCGGCGGGTGATCCTGGTGAAGCCGATGTCGTACATGAATCTCTCGGGCGGACCGCTGAACGCGCTGCGGGACTTCTACAAAGTGCCGTTGGGAAACATCGTCGCCGTCCATGACGAGTTGGACATCGACCACGGCACGCTGCGGTTGAAGCTGGGCGGTGGGGACAACGGGCACAACGGGCTGAAGTCGATGACGAAGGTGATGGGTTCGGACTATCACCGGGTGCGGTTCGGGATCGGGCGGCCGCCGGGTCGTATGCCGGTGGCGGACTTCGTGTTGAAGGACTTCTCGTCGGCGGAGCGCAAGGAGCTCGACTACTTCGTGGACCGGGCGGCGGATGCGGTGGAGTGTCTGGTGATCGAGGGGTTGGAGCGGGCGCAAAGCACGTACAACTCCTGACTTGTCCGCCCGCTCGATCGGGCCGAGGTTGACCGGGCGTAGGGGCATGGCCAAGGATCGCGGCCATGCCTTCTGCCGTTGTCTCCAGTCAGGGTGCCGTGGCCGCGCTGCGGTTCGGGCGCCTCGCGACGATGGGTACGGTCGCGGTGCTGATCCTGATCGCGGGTGTGTGGGCGTCGTGGGGCACCGCCCAGCATGTGATGCTCACGAAGGGGCGGGAGAGCGGCACGATCGAGGTGGCGCGGTGTGGTGCGGAAACGTGCAGTGGGCCGTACACGCCGATCTCGGCGGGGTCGCAGCGGCGTGAGTCGGTCGTCATCGAGAAGAACGTGGCCGTGCGCAAGGGGCAGACGTACACGGTCGTGATCAAGCCGGGCAGCGACGATGTCGTACGGTCCGGACCCGCGGGCATCCTCTATGCCTGGGTTCCCTTCGGCGGGGCGCTGTTGCTGGCGTCGGTCGTGGTGGCGGGCGGGCTGCGGCGGACGCGGGTGGCGTGGGTGCTGGCGGGGTCGGGGGTCGCCTTGCTCACGGCGGCATTTGTGGTGGTCTGACGGCATGCCAGGAGCGGCCGCACCTGTGGAAATTCTGTTCGTTCCCTGTTCGTGATTGACCTGGAGTCAGTCCCGGCCGGAAGCTGAGCCGCCCCCTCCACATCTTCCCGTTCCTTCTCGAAGATGGACTACTGCCCCATGCGTACCCTCAATCGCGCCGGTGCCCTGTCCGCCGTCGCCGCGGCCGCGTTGCTCTGCACTCCGGCCGCCGCCCACGCAACCGCTCCCGGAGACAACGGCACCGTAAAGATCCATGACGCCGCCACCGGCGAAGAACTGCGCAAGAACGAACCGCACGTGTGCGAGTTCTACCTGGACGCGTTCGGTTTCGACAGCGTCCAGCAGGTCAGCTGGCACATCGAGGCCTGGGCCCCGACGGCCGCCGTCAAGGGCGCGACCGTGAAGTCCGGCGCGATCACGCTGGACGGCGAAGGCCACGGCCGCACGCTGGACATGACCCTGCCCGACGGGCACTACAAGCTGTTCTGGAACTTCGAGGGAGAGAACGGGTCCGCCAAACACAAGGTGTTCTGGACGGACTGCGAGGACGGGGAGCAGGGCGGCGGCACCACGAACACGCCGTCCGCGCCCGCGTCCGAGACTCCGGGCGACTCCACGACCGAGCCGGCCGCGAGCCCGTCCCCGTCCGCCGAGGCCGCCCCGTCGTCGTCACCCTCACCGCAGGGCGGCGCCGAGGGTGACCTCGCCGAGACCGGGAACGGTGCCCCGGTGGGCCTGCTGTCCGCGGCTGCGGCGGCGCTGCTGGGTGCGGGCGGGTACCTGGTGTTCCGGCGTCGCAAGGCCTGACCCGGAGCGGAAGTAGAGCCGAAAAGAGCGGTGCCCCCGTGCTTCGTACGAGCACGGGGGCACCGCTCTTTTCGCTGGTCAGCCGGTGTTGCGCAGGCCTGCCGCCACGCCGTTCACCGTGAGGAGGAGGGCGCGGGCGAGGATCGGGTCGGCCTCGGCGCCCGCTGCCGCCGCGTCGCGCTGGCGCTTGAGCAGAGTGACCTGGAGGTAGGAGATGGGGTCCAGGTAGGCGTCGCGGATGGCGAAGGTCTGCTTGAGGACCGGAGCGGCGTCGAGGAGTTCCCTCTCGCCGGTGATCTTCAGGACTTCGGCGACGGTGAGGTCGTGCTCGGCGCGGATGGTGTCGAAGACGTGCTTGAGCTCGTCCGGTACGAGGGTGTCGACGTAGTGCGCGGCGATCCGCAGGTCGGTCTTCGCCAGCGTCATCTCGACGTTGGAGATGAAGTTGCGGAAGAAGTGCCACTGTTCGTGCATCTCGTCGAGCACGGTGTCCAGGCCGGCCTCGCGCAGCGCCCTCAGACCGGAGCCCACGCCGAACCAGCCCGGGACGATCTGCCGGGACTGCGTCCAGCCGAACACCCACGGAATGGCGCGCAGGCCGTCGAGCGAGACGCCCGAGCCGGGGCGGCGGGAGGGCCGCGAGCCGAGGTGCAGGTCGGCGAGCTGGTCCACCGGCGTCGACGCGAGGAAGTAGGACGGCAGGTCCGGGTCCTCGACGAGCTTGCGGTAGGCGGCGTGGGCCGCGTCGCTCGCCACGTCCATGGCGGCGTCCCAGCGGGCGAGAGCCTCGTCGGACTGGCGCGGCGCGGTGTGCAGGGCGGAGGCCTGCAGGGTGGCCGCGACGGTCAGTTCCAGGTTCTCCCGGGCCAGTGACGGCACCAGGTACTTGTCGCTGATCACCTCGCCCTGCTCGGTGACCTTGATCTCGCCCTCCAGGGTTCCCCAGGGCTGGGCGAGGATCGCGTCGTGCGAAGGGCCGCCGCCGCGGCCGACGGTGCCGCCGCGGCCGTGGAAGAGGCGCAGGCGCACCCCGTAGCGGTGGGCGACGTCGCGCAGGCGGCGCTGGGCGCGGTGGATCTCCCACTGCGAGGTGGTGATGCCGCCGAACTTGGAGGAGTCGGAGTAGCCGAGCATGACCTCCTGCACGTCCCCGTTGAGCGCGACCAGGCGCCGGTAGGACGGGTCGGAGAGCATGTCCTCCAGGATGGTGTCGGCGGCCTTGAGCTCGTCGGTGGTCTCCAGGAGCGGGACGATGCCGATCTTGGCCCAGCCGGCGTGCAGGTCGATGAGGCCGGCCTCGCGGGCGAGGACGGCGGCGGCGAACACGTCGTCGGCGCCCTGGCACATCGAGATGATGTACGACTCGATGACCTCGGGCCCGAAGACGGCGAGGGCCCGCTTGACGGTCTGGAAGACACCGAGGGTCTTCTCGCCGGCCGCGTCGACGGGTGCCGGGGTGGGCGCGAGGGGCCTGCGCGACCTGAGCTCCTTGGCGAGGAGCTTGGAGCGGTAGTCGCGGGGCATGTCGGCGTAGCGCCAGGACTCCTCGCCGAGGCGGTCGAAGAGCTGGCCGAGGGCGTGGTGGTGGGCGTCGGCGTGTTCGCGTACGTCCATGGTGGCGAGCTGGAGTCCGAACGCGGACAGGGTGCGGATCGTACGGTTCATGCGGCCGTCGGCGAACAGCGCGCCCCGGTGCTCGCGCAGCGAGGTCTGGATCAGGGTGAGGTCGGCGAGCAGTTCGCCGGTGCCGAGGTAGTCGCGGCCGGTCTCGTGCGGGATGCCCTTGGCGAGGCGCTGCTTGGTGTTCTCCAGCTTCTGCCGGATGCAGGTGGCCTTGAGGCGGTAGGGCTCCTCGGCGTTGAGGCGCTTGTAGCGGGGGCTGATCTCGGGGAGGTTTTCGAGGTCGGCCTTGAGGGACTCCAGGAGTTCCTCGGTGGCGCCGGTGTAGCGGATGGAGTTCGACAGGAAGCCGCGCAGCTCGTCGATCATCTCCAGGGCGTCGTTGATGCCGTGCTCGTGCTGGAGGATGAGGACGTCCCAGGTCACCTGAGGGGTGACGTTGGGGTTGCCGTCGCGGTCGCCGCCGATCCAGGTGCCGAAGGTGAGGGGGCGGGTGGTGTCGGGGAGCTGGTAGCCGACGCGCTCCAGTTCCGCGGTGAGGTCCTCCAGGACGTCGCCGACGGCGCCGGCGTGGAGTTCGTCGAGGTAGTAGATGGCGTTGCGGGCCTCGTCGGCGGGCTCGGGGCGTACGACGCGCAGCTCGTCCGTCTGCCAGACGAGGTCGATGTTCTCGGCCAGTCGGGTGTCGTGGCGGCGGCGGTCGCCTTCGAGGACCGGGGTCTCCAGGAGCGCCGCGATGCGCCGGAGCTTGTTGAGGACGGAGCGGCGGGCGGCCTCGGTGGGGTGGGCCGTGAACACCGGGCGAACGTTGAGGTGCTCGATCGTCTGGCGCAGGTGCTCGGGGTCGGCGTCCTTGAGACGGTCGGCCGTGCGGGCGAGGAGGCCGCCCTCGGCGGCACGCTTGGCGCGCAGCTCGCGGCCGCGGTGGACCTGCTCGGTGACGTTGGCCAGGTGGAAGTAGGTGGAGAAGGCGCGGACCAGCTTGGCCGCGGTCTCCAGCTCCGTGCCGCGCAGCAGCTCGGCGGCGGCGTCGCCGTCCTCGCGGGTCAGGCGGCGGACCTTCTCGACGAGGTCGAGCAGCTCGGGGCCCTCCTGCCGGACGAGGGTCTCACCCAGGAGGTCACCCAGTCGGCGGATGTCGGCTCGCAGCTCAGTGCTCGTGGTCGTCTGGGACACAGTCTGGTCGTCGGCACTGCTCACAGGTGCGGCTCCTTGCAGTGTTGAAGCTCGTCCGGGAGGGAACCCGGGGCCGAGGGCCGCGCGGCGAGTGCCGCATACGGCTCCTGACATCCGGGAAGAAATCAGAGCGGACCGCGCTGTCCGACCGACACCAGGATAGGTGTGCATGCGGACGCGCAGACTCTCGGGCTCTTGCCGCCGGGCAGCGCACTGCCATACTTACGACGCCGTAGGTTACGGAACCGTAGGGACCGTTTTAACGGAACCTGGGAACAGTTCCCACAGCCCCGGCATCTGCCACAACCCTCGAAACCCCACAGGGGACGCCCATGACCACGAGCTCCGATGTGATCGAAGACGCCCCGAAGGCGAACGACGACACCCAACTTCCCTCAGCCACCCTCGGCGGCGAGAAGAAGGGGTCGGTCGAGCAGTTCGCGCTCCTTCTCTTCATCGTCGTCCCGTTCCTGGCGCTCGCCGCCGCGGTGCCGATGGTGTGGGGCTGGGGCGTGAGCTGGCTGGACCTCGGTCTGCTGGCCTTCTTCTACTTCTTCGCCTGCCATGGCGTCACGATCGGGTATCACCGCTACTTCACGCACGGTTCCTTCAAGGCGAAGCGTCCGCTGCGCATCGCGCTCGCCGTCGCGGGCTCGATGGCGGTGGAGGGTCCGCTGGTCCGCTGGGTCGCCGACCACCGCAAGCACCACAAGTTCTCCGACGCGGAGGGTGACCCGCACTCCCCGTGGCGTTACGGGGAGACCGTCCCGGCGCTGATGAAGGGCCTGTGGTGGGCGCACATCGGATGGATGTTCGACGAGGAGCGGACGCCGCAGGAGAAGTACGCGCCGGATCTGATCAAGGACAACGCGATCCGCGCGATCTCCCGTCAGTTCATCTCCTGGACGATCCTGTCGCTGGCGTTGCCCGCGCTGATCGGCGGTCTGGTGACGATGTCCTGGTGGGGCGCGTTCACGGGCTTCTTCTGGGGGTCGCTCGTCCGGGTGGCCCTGCTGCACCACGTGACGTGGTCGATCAACTCGATCTGCCACGCGGTGGGCAAGCGGCCGTTCAAGTCGCGTGACCGTTCGGGCAACGTGTGGTGGCTGGCGGTCCTGTCGTGCGGTGAGTCCTGGCACAACCTGCACCACGCCGACCCGACGTCCGCGCGGCACGGTGTGGAGCGCGGGCAGATCGACTCCTCGGCGCGGATCATCCGCTGGTGCGAGATGCTCGGCTGGGCCTATGACGTGCGCTGGCCGTCACGCTCGCGTATCGATTCGCGCCGGAACACCGAGGAAGGCGGTTCCCAGCGCCGGAAGGAACCCGTAAAGACGGCATGATTGACGCCGTGGCGACCGACTCCAGCAGTACCCCCAGCAACGAGAAGCCTCGGCGGACGCGCCGTACCCGGATGACCGGTGCGGAGCGCCGCCAGCAGCTGCTGGAGATCGGTCGCACCCTGTTCGCCGCGAAGGGTTTCGAGGGCACGTCGGTGGAGGAGATCGCGGCGAAGGCCGGGGTGTCCAAGCCGGTGGTGTACGAGCACTTCGGCGGCAAGGAGGGGCTGTACGCGGTGGTGGTGGACCGCGAGATGCGGCGCCTGCTGGACGGGGTGACCGGCTCGCTGACCGCCGGGCATCCGCGTGAGCTGCTGGAGCAGGCGGCGTTCGCGCTCCTGGACTACATCGAGGAGTACACGGACGGTTTCCGCATCCTGGTCCGCGACTCGCCCATCCCCCAGTCGACGGGTTCCTTCGCCTCGCTGATCTCGGACATCGCGACCCAGGTGGAGGACATCCTGGGCCGCGAGTTCAAGAGCCGCGGCTTCGACCCCAAGCTGGCCCCGCTGTACGCGCAGGCCCTGGTCGGGATGGTCGCCCTGACCGGCCAGTGGTGGCTGGACGTCCGCCGTCCGAAGAAGGCGGAGGTGGCGGCGCATCTGGTGAACCTGGCGTGGCACGGGCTGGACGGCCTGGAGGCGAAGCCGCACTTGATAGGGCGCCGGAAGAACTGATGCGCGCGGCGCCGGGTGCGTCAGTTCCCGGCCCTGCGCGTCAGTGCTTGAAGGTGTCCTTGCCCTTCTCCTTCGCCTGGCGCGCGTCGCCCTTCATCTGCTCGGTTTTGCCTTCGGCGGTCATTCGCTCGTTGCCGACCATGCGGCCCATCGCTTCCTTGGCCTTGCCCTTGATCTGTTCCTTCTTGGCCCTGGCCTTCTCTTCCTTCGCCACGTTTCTCACTCCCGCAAGGTTCGACGTCGGGGTGTCACTCAGCGGGTGACCCTCCGCCGGACGGCTCAAACAGGGGTCACGGGCTCCAGGAACTCCAGCCGGTTGCCAAGGGGGTCGTACGAGTAGAACCGCCTGTGCCCCGGCAGGGTCTCGTCCCACTCCACCCGCGCTCCCCGCGCCGCCAGCCGCGCGGCGTACCGTTCGATCCCGGTGACCCGCAGCCCGGGATGCGCCTTCGTCGCGGGTCGGAAGTCGCTCTCGATGCCGAGGTGCAGCTGCACGCTCCCCGCCTGGAACCAGCAGCCCCCGCGTGCCGCGAGCGCGGCCGGCTTGGGGATCTCGGTCATGCCGAGGACGCCCACGTAGTACGTCCGCAGCCGCTCCTCGGATCCCGGCGGGGCCGCGAGCAGGACATGGTCGACGGCGGTGATCATCAGGCCTCCTTGCGGGCCACGGCGAAGATCCGGCGGAACGGGAAGGGCGTGCCGTGCCGGCCGGGCAGATAGGCCTCGCGCAGGGCGGTCCGGTAGTCGCGCAGGAAGGCCTCCCGCTGGTCGGGGGCGTCGGCGAGGGCCGTGAGGACGGGGCGCAGTCCGGTCCCCTTCACCCAGTCCAGCACCGGATCCTCGCCGGTCAGGAGGTGGATGTACGTCGTCTCCCACACGTCCGCCGTGCAGTCCAGGTCGGCCAGCTTGCCCAGATAGGTCTCCGGGGCGAGCACGGCGTCCTCGTGGCGCAGGGTGCCGGCGAGGTCGTGCCGGTGGGCGAGGTCGCGCATCAGGCGGTGGCTGGGGGCGTCGAAGTTGCCGGGGACCTGGAAGGCGAAGGTGCCGCCGGGGCGCACGCCCCGTACCCAGTCCGCGAACCGGTCCGCGTGCCCCGGCACCCACTGGAGCGTGGCATTGCTGACGATCAGGCCGTACGGCTCCTCGGGCGTCCACGTCCGTACGTCGGCGTGGGCGAAGTCGAGGCGCCCGCCGCCCGGCGTCGGCCCTTCGTGCTCGGCGTAAGCCTTGTCGAGCATCTCGGGAGAGTTGTCGTAGCCGGTGATGTGGGCGGTGGGCCAGCGCTGCGCGAGCAGGGCGGTGACGTTGCCGGGGCCGCAGCCGAGGTCGGCGATGCGGGGGCGTTCACCTGGCAGGTCGGGGACGCGGGCGAGGAGGTCGGTGAAGGGGCGGGCGCGGTGGTCGGCGTGGCGCAGGTACTGGGCGGGGTCCCAGGTGGGGGCGGCGGCAGCGGACATGGCGGAGGCCTCCTGTCTCTCGCTCTCCAGCCTGCCCCCATAGATATCTTGACGTCAAGAGACTTCACGTCGACACAACCACTACACTGATCGTCATGGAGGACGAGGTCGATCGGCTGGTCGCAGCGTGGCGCCGGGAGCGCCCGGACCTCGACGTGGAACCGCTCGAGGTGCTCAGCCGGGTGAGCAGACTGGCCCGGCATCTGGATCGCGCACGTCGGCTGGCCTTCTCCGAGCACAGCCTGGAGCCCTGGGAGTTCGACGTGCTGACCGCGCTGAGGCGCGCGGGGACGCCGTATCAGCTCTCTCCGGGGCAGCTGCTGACCCAGACCCTGGTCACCTCGGGCACGATGACGAACCGTATCGACCGGCTGGCCAAGAAGGGGCTGGTGGAGCGACTCCCCGACCCCAGTGACCGGCGTGGTGTGCTGGTCCGCCTCACCGACGAGGGCCGCGACCGGGCGGATCAGGCGCTCGCCGGTCTGCTGGATCAGGAGCGGGCGATTCTCTCCGAGCTCTCGCGGGCGCAGCGGGGGGAACTGGCCGGTCTGCTGCGGCAGCTGACGGCGCCGTTCGACAACATCCCTGGGTGAACGCTCCGCTGGGGAAGCCGCAAATAGGCCGTCTTGTTGTCTGCGGCGCCGTTTTGGCTTGTCGCGCAGTTCCCCGCGCCCCTGGAGCGGCGTTGCCGCCCAGGGCACTGGTCATGCGCTGCTGCTTTCCTCCGGCAAGATCCGTGCGGTCGGGCCCAGGTCCACCGGCCCTACCCCGGCCCGGCGCGCGAGCGCGACCGCGGCCAGGGTGGAGTGGACGCCCAGTTTGCCGAGGACGTTCTGCATGTGGGTGCGGACGGTGTGGGGGGAGAGGTACAGGCGCTCGGCGACTGCCTTGCGGCCCAGTCCCGCCACCATGCACCGCAGGACTTCACGCTCTCTCGGCGTCAGCGACTCCACCAGCCGTTCGCTCTCGGTGCGGTGCTTGCGCGCGGCCGTCAGCTCCCGCAGGACGCCCGTGAGCAGGGCGGGCGGCAGATGGGTCTCGTCGCGCAGGACGCCGCGGATGACGGTGAGCAGCCGGGACAGTGAGCAGTCCTTGGCCACCCAGCCGGACGCCCCGGCCTGCAGGGCGAGCGCGGCCCGGCGCGGATCGTCCTTCTCGGCGAGGACGACGATCCGTACGGCGGGCTGCCCGGAACGGACCCCGGCGACCAGCGAGATGCCGTCGACGAGCCCGTCCTCGCCCACCTCCTGAACGGGTACGGCCGGCCGGACGCCCGGCACATTGCCGCCCAGGTCGGCGTCGACGAGCAGCACGTCGTACCGTCGCCCCTCCGCCGCCGCACGCTCCAGACTGCGCAGCGCGGCCGGACCGCTGCCCGCGGCGGAGACGTCGACATCGGGCTCGGCTGCCAGTGCGGCGGCGAGCGACTCGGCGAAGATGCGATGGTCGTCGACGACCAGGACTCGGATGCGAAGCACGAAACCCCCTTCCCCAAGCTCTCGAAGAGCGGGGGATACCCCATCGTCACAGGACGACACCGGGAGACGAACACCTTCGCGGGCACGATGCCCGAAGCACGGATGGCCGCACGGCCGCCGCCGTGCAAGAACTGCTACCCCCACTTCGGGCGTCGTACCCGACCTGTCTCGCCCCCTGATCAGCACCGGCCCCCACCGGTGCTGCTCATCAGAGTACGGGCGGGGGGCAGGAGCGGAAGGTAATTTGCAGAACTGGTTGGCCGACGCGTTTATGGTGAGCCGCATGTTTCGTCTGGAGACAGAAGTCGACAAGTCACGGCAGGATCTGCTCCGTCGGCGGCTGCGGGACACCAACACCGCGGCCTCCCCGATCCTGCGCGCCCTGCGCGGAACCCCAGGTGAACGTGAACTTCCGCTCCAGGTATGGGCCTTGGACGACTCCGGCGACGTGGCCGGCGGGCTGGTCGGTCACACCTGGACCACCTGGCTCCATGTGACGTACCTCTGGGTCGACGAACGCCATCGCGGCGTCCGTCTCGGTTCGCATTTGCTCGCACGCGCGGAGCGCATGGCCCGCCTTGAACGGGGCTGCACGGCCGCACGCGTGGAGACGTGGGACTTCCAGGCGCCGGAGTTCTACAAGAAGCGCGGATATGACGTGGTGTGCGTGATCCCGGACTATCCGCCGGGGATCACGGAGTACACGCTCACCAAACGGCTGGGGTGAGCTGCGGGGGGGGCAGACAGGTGTGATGTCAAGGCGATGATCCGTCACCCTATGGACGCCCAGGTCGAGTTGGGATTTCATGACTGCATGACGAGCCGAGAGCGGTGGACCCTGGCTCTCTGGTTGGCCGGGATCGCGGTGGCCGTCTGGGCGGTGATCCGGTTCGGCCTTGAGCCGGTGACGGCGGCCCTGGGGATCGGTGGGACGCTTCTGATCGCCTCGCCCGCCAGGTCCCTCTTCCAGCGCACCTGGGCATGGAACGCCGAGCCCAGCGAGGGTGACCGGCTCGATGCCGCCGCGGCCGCGTTGAACCACGCGATCGAGCGGCACTGGACCACCGAGGCGGGCCGTCGCAGACAGCACCTGGAAGTGGACCGCATCCCCGTCCTGTGGGACACCGTCCGCGAACCGCCCTCCCGCACGACGCCCGCCGGGGACACCGGCCCACTGACCCGGCAGGGCGTCCTCGACGCGCTGGTCGACGACTACCTCGCCCACCCCTCCCGCCTGGTCATCGTCGGCGACGCGGGATCCGGCAAGACGGGCCTATGTGTCGAGCTGACCCTCGCGCTGTGCCGCCGGGGCGACCTCGCGCGCATCCCCGTACTGCTCCAACTCTCCGCCTGGGATCCGGAGACGAGCTTCCAGGACTGGATCGTCCGGCGCCTGACCGAGGACTACCGGTTCCTCGGCGACACCGTGAAGTACGGCTCCGGTGCGGCCAGGGAACTGCTCGTCCACCGCAGGCTGCTCCCGGTCCTCGACGGTCTCGACGAACTGCCTCCCGAGGCGCGGGGGCAGGTGCTGCGTGCCCTGCGGGAGAACACGCACCTGCCGACGGACACCGTCCTGACCTGCCGTACCGAGGAGTTCCACGCGACGACGGCCGAGGAGCCGCTGCCGGACAGCCGCATCGTGCGTCTGCTGCCCGTCGCGGTCGAGGACTCGATCGCCTATCTGGAGTCCCACTTCCCCGACGACCTGGACCGCTGGGCACCCGTCCTGCACAGTCTGCGGACCGACCCGACGGGGCCGTTGGCCACCGCGCTGTCCCGACCGCTGCTGCTCTTCCTGACCCGGGCCACCTACCAGCCCCGGGGCAGCTCACCGAGCGAACTCCTCGACGACGGCCGGTTCCGTACCGGCGAGGCGATCGAGGCGTATCTGCTCGACATGTTCGTCCCCGTCGTCTTCGACTCGCCGCCCGTGGGTGCCGACGACGGCAACCCGGGCCGTCCCGCACGCCACTGGCCGGCGCCCGCGGCGCTGCGGTATCTGCGGTTCCTCGCCGAACGGCTGGACTCCCGCCGCCGCGACGGGGAACACGGCGCCGCCGATCTGCGCTGGTGGGAGCTGCGCGAGCTGGCGGGTGTGCCGCGGTACGCCTTCGTCGTGATACCCGGGGTGATCGGCACGGTGGCCTGCTGTCTGCTCGGTCTGCTCCTGTTCGGCCTCTTCGGGCGGCCCGCGTTCGGCGCCCTCTTCGGCGGCTCGGTCGGCCTGGTCTTCAGCCCGCTCCTCGGCCTCGTCCGCACGGAGCCGCCACGGCGGTTCGCGCCACGCCGCTCCGCACAGCACCGGCGTCTGGTCCTGCGGCCCCTGTTCCTCGACCTCGCGTTCGGCCTGATCGGGGCGGTCACGGGAGGGCTCATCGCGGGGCTGCTGTACCCGGTGACGTACGGGATCGCGGCCGGTCTGGCCTACGGTGTCGTCTTCTCGACCGCTCGCCGGTTCACCCGCCCCACCGAGCCGAAGCAGGCGGTCACCCCGCTGAGGTCACTGCGGGACGACCGCGACGCGGTGCTGTACGCGTGGCTGTTCGGCTCCGTGGCGGGCGCGGCCGTGGGCGGCCTGCTGGCCACCGCCGGCATCCACAAGGCGCGCTACGACCTGGTCTTCTCGGCGTCCGCCACACTGACGGGCATCGCCGGCGCCCTGGTCGGCGCGCTGCTCGCCGGGGCCGGACTGGGCATGGTCGTGCTGTCGACGAGCGCCTGGGGCCACTTCAACACGACCCGGTGGTGGCTGGCCTGGCACGGCCGTACCCCCTGGCACCTGGTCACCTTCCTCGACGACGCGTACCGGCTGGGCGTGCTGCGCTCCACGGGCGCGCAGTACCAGTTCCGGCACGCGAGCCTCCAGCACCACCTGGCCGCCGTCCGCCCGGCCGTCGCCCCGGCGCCGACGGGCTCAGCCGATCAGACGGCCGCCGGCTGACGAGTCGGCCGGTGCGGGGAGCCCGTCGGGCGAGGCCGTGAAGAGCAGGGGTGTGCCCAGGACCCAGAACGTGGTGCGGCTCGGCCAGTAGCTGCCCTGCCGGGTCCGGGACGCCTCGGCGTGGTAGGCGGCCTCGGGGAAGCGGACGCCGCCGGAGCGCACCCGCCCCGCGGTGACGACCAGTTCGATGTCCGTGAGATCCGCGTAGACCGCGCCGACGGCCGAGTACTGTCGCCCGGGCAGCGGAAACCCGAACTCGACGGTGATCCGCGAGGTCGGCCCCGACTCCCGCTCCGCCGCCTGTCTGTCCAGCAGGTCCCGCACGTCGTCGGAGCGTGCCAGCTCGTAGCTCGACTCGTTCCGGCGAGCCGGCCCGGGTCCCTGGCGCCCCTGAACGGTGCAGCGTACGACCTCGAACCAGGTGTCGCGCAGGGCCGCGCTCTGCGTCGCCAGCCACCGCTGCTCGTAGTGGCGCTGCCGCTTCTCCGTCCTGCCCAGCGCGAACACGCGGGCCAGCAGCCACAGCGCCAGTGCCGCGACGACCCACCTCAGGTACGGCCGCGCCTCGGGTGCCACCACGAACTGCACGGCGACCAGGAGCACCAGGATCAGCGCGAAGCCCCGCCGGTTCGCCCGCTGCGCCTCGGCGAAGCGGGGCGCGGTCAGCCGTACGAGAAGAACCCTGGCCAGGGCCGCGGCTCTCGAATCCGTCGGATACAGCGGCACTTGCAGATCGGGCCTCAGCACGCCGCCACGGCGGCCCGGTCGGCCCGGCGATTCGGCTGCTCCTGGTGAAGTGTCCACATCGACCGTCCATTCCGGACCGGTGTTACCCCCGTTAAGACCGTACCCGAACGCCGCCCGCCGTCACCTCCCTCTTGGGTGCGCGAGGGGCGCACGGCGTTGCGACGGTATGGACTACGCGCAACGGCCCACGGTAAGGCTTCACGGCATGGGGGAGGCAAGGAGCGACACACGAGGTGATGCGGCGGCGGTCTTACGGTGTGCCGTCTCGGCGCGGGGCTGGGGTGCGCTCGCCAGGTTCCTGTGCGCCGACTCCCGGGAGGTGGTGCGTGCCTTCGACCGGACCGTGCTTCCCCTGGTCGAGCGCACGGTGCCCGACCCCGCCCTGCGCCGCACGATCCGCGCGACCCTGCTCGGCACCGCCGTGAAGGTGGGGTTCGCCATGTGGGGGTACGCGTCCATGGCGCACGTGCCCTTCGACGCCGAACTGACGGTCCTGGGCAGCTCGTTCACCCGCCTCTACGACGATCTCGTCGACCACGGCGACCGGGAGGGGCTCGACACCGACCTGGCGTCCCTGTTCGAGGGTGAGCCCTTCCGCCCGCACTCCCGTCCGGAGGAACTGCTGCTCCTCCTGCACGCCGCCCTCGTCGTACGGCTGCCCCACCCGCCCGACGACCCGATCCACCCCCTCCTGCGGGAGCTGCACGCGTTCCAACTGCGCTCCCGCGCCCAGCGGGACCCCGGGATCACCCTGCCGGAGGTCCTGGAGATCACGCGGGGAAAGGGCGGGCTCGGCATGGTCGCCCTGCTCTCCCTGCTCCGCCCCGGGATGTCCGGGCCGGAGCGGGAGCTGCTCAGCGAGCTGGGGTACGTCTTCCAACTCCTCGACGACCTGCACGATCTCGCCCTCGACCGGGCCGACGGCCTGACGACCAGCGCGACGCTGGGCGCCTTCTCCCTCACCGAACTGGCCGCCCGCGTCGAGGGCCTGCGCTCCCGTCTCACCGCCCACTACGGGAGCGCCCGCCCCTTGACCGTCCACCTCGCCCTGACCCTCGTCGGGGTCCCGCTGGCGGCTCGTCGACGAGCCGGGCGCCGCGGTCAGCCGCGGCCGAGGTCCGGCTCGCCCGCTCTGCTGTTCTCCCGGGCCGGGAACATCAGGCCTGAGGCCGGCTCACCCGCCGCGCCCCCGCCGCCGGCACCGCCTCGAACACCCGGGGCGCGGTGAACCCGGCGGAGGCGAAGGCCTCTTCGACGGCCTTGGTGATGGTCTCGACGTCGGCCTCCTCCGCCAGCACGATCGCCGAGCCGCCGAAGCCGCCGCCCGTCATGCGGGCGCCCAGGGCGCCGCTCGCCAGGGCTGTGTCCACGACCATGTCCAGCTCGGGGCAGGAGATGCGGAAGTCGTCCCGCAGCGAGGCGTGGCCCTCCGTCAGGACCGGGCCGATGGCTCGGGTCTCGCCCGACTCCAGCAGGGCGACGACGCGCTCGACGCGCTGGTCCTCGGTGACGACATGGCGCACCAGGCGGCGTACCTCCTCGTCGTCGCCGAGCCGGTCCAGCGCCGCGTCCAGGTCGTCGTAGGCGACATCCCTGAGCGCGTCGACGCCGAGCAGCGCGGCGCCCTTCTCGCAGCCCGCGCGGCGCTTGCCGTACTCGCCCTCGCTGTGGGAGTGCTTGACCTGGGTGTCGACGACCAGCAGGCGCATGCCCTCGGCGGCCAGGTCGAAGGGGATCTGCTTCTGGGAGAGGTCGCGGGTGTCGAGGAACAGGGCGTGGCCGGCCTCGCAGCAGGCGGACGCCGTCTGGTCCATGATCCCGACCGGGGCGCCGACGTAGACGTTCTCCGCGCGCTGGCAGAGGCGGGCCAGCTGCCAGCCCTTCAGGCCCAGGTCGTAGAGGTCGTTCAGGGCGAGTGCGACCACGACCTCCAGCGCCGCCGACGACGACAGGCCCGCGCCCGCCGGGACCGTCGAGGACAGGTGAATGTCGGCGCCGGTCACCGCGTGGCCGGCCTCACGCAGGGCCCAGAGCACGCCCGACGGGTACGCCGTCCAGTTCCGGTCCGACTCGGGGGCCAGGTCGTCGAGCCGCAGTTCCACGACGCCGCCCTCGACGTCCGCCGAGTGCAGCCGCAGCACGCCGTCCTCGCGCCGTGAGACCGCCGCGACCGCGGTGTGCGGCAGCGCGAACGGCATGACGAAGCCGTCGTTGTAGTCGGTGTGCTCGCCGATCAGGTTGACCCGGCCCGGCGCGGCCCACACCCCCTCCGGCTCGGCCCCGTACAGCTCCCTGAACCGCTCGGCGACCGCGGCTGCCGTGTCGACGCTCATCCCCTGACCCTGACCTTTCCGTACCTTCTACTTGCCGCGCTGCTGCGCGAACTCCCACGCGTCCGCCACGATCCCCGCGAGGTCCGCGCGGGACGGGTTCCAGCCGAGCCGCTCGCGGGCGGCGTCGGCGGAGGCGACCAGGACCGCCGGGTCGCCGCCCCGGCGCGGGGCCACGACCTCCGGGATCGGGTGCCCGGTGACCTGGCGGACGGTCTCGATGACCTCGCGGACGGAGAAGCCGTTGCCGTTGCCGAGGTTGCAGATGAGGTGCTCGCCCGGCCGGGCGGCCTTCAGCGCTAGGAGGTGGGCGTCGGCGAGGTCGGCGACGTGGATGTAGTCGCGCACGCAGGTGCCGTCCGGCGTCGGGTAGTCGTCGCCGAAGACGGAGATCGCGTCGCGCCTGCCCTGGGCGACCTGGAGGACGAGCGGGATGAGGTGCGACTCGGGGTCGTGGCGCTCGCCGCAGTCGCCGTAGGCGCCCGCGACGTTGAAGTAGCGGAGGCTGACCGCGCCCAGGCCGTGGGCCGCCGCCTCGCCCGTGATCATGTGGTCGACGGCGAGCTTCGAGGCGCCGTACGGGTTCGTGGGCTGCGTCGGCGCCGACTCGACGATCGGCACCTCCTTCGGCTCGCCGTACGTGGCCGCAGTGGAGGAGAAGACGAGCTTGCGTACGCCGGCCTCGCGCATGGCGCCGAGCAGGGCCATGGTGCCGCCGACGTTGTTGTCCCAGTACTTCTCGGGCTTCACGACCGACTCGCCGACCTGCGAGAACGCGGCGAAGTGGAGCACCGCGTCGAAGGAGGAGTCCAGCCACTTGGCGGCGTCGCGGATGTCGCCCTCGATGAACGACGCCCCGGACGGCACACCCTCACGGAAGCCGGTGGAGAGGTTGTCGAGTACGACGACCTCCTCGCCCGCCTCGATCAGGTGCTGCGCGACCACGCTGCCCACGTAGCCCGCGCCACCGGTGACCAGAAACTTCCCACTCATTGACTCGCTACCTCTCGCAGTCGCTCGGCCGCGCGCTCCGGCGGCACGTCGTTGATGAACACGCTCATGCCGGATTCGGAACCCGCGAGGAACTTCAGCTTGCCGGAAGTGCGGCGGATGGTGAAAAGCTCGAGGTGAAGCGCGAAGTCCTCACGCACGACGCCCTCGAAGTCCTCCAGCGTGCCGAACGGCGCCTGGTGCCAGGCGGCGATGTACGGCGTCGGAGGCTCCCCTTCCCCGAATATCCGGTCGAAGCGCCTCAAGAGTTCCAGATACACCTTGGGGAACTCTGTGCGCGCGTCCTCGTCGAGGGCGAGCAGATCGGGCACCCGGTGCTTCGGGTACAGGTGGACCTCGTACGGCCAGTGCGCGGCGTACGGCACGAAGGCCACCCAGTGTTCACTCTCCAGGACGACCCGCTCGTCGGCGAGTTCACGCTCCAGGACGGCGTCGAAGAGGTTCTCCCCGCCGGTCGCGTCCTTGTGCGCGGCGACGGAGCGCAGCATCAGGGCGGTGCGCGGGGTGGTGAAGGGGTAGGCGTAGATCTGCCCGTGCGGGTGGCCGAGGGTGACACCGATCTCGGCTCCGCGGTTCTCGAAGCAGAACACCTGCTCGACGGAGGGCAGCGAGGACAGCTCCGAGGTCCGGTCGGTCCAGGCGTCGAGCACGAGCCTCGCCTGCTCCTCGGTCAGGTCGGCGAAGGAGGCGTTGTGGTCGGACGTGAAGCAGACGACCTCGCAACGGCCGGAGTCCCCGGCGAGCGAGGGGAAGCGGTTCTCGAACACGGCGGCGTCGTACGACGAGTCCGGGATCTCGCTCAGCCGGTCGCCCTCGGAGGGGCACAGCGGGCACTCGTCGGCCGGCGGGTGGTACGTCCGCCCCTGCCGGTGCGAGGCGATGGCGACCGCGTCACCGAGCAGCACGTCATGACGGACCTCGGACGTCGTGACGGTCCGGTCCAGGGGACGGCGGTCGACCGCGTCGCGCACCGTGTCGTCACGCAGGTCGTAGTAGATGAGCTCACGACCGTCCGCCAGTCGGGTCGAGGTCTTCTTCACGCCGGACTCCATTTCGAGCCACTCAGGTCTTCCGAGACTCCATCAAACAGAACTAAACACAGAGAAACACAACTCACCACGGCAGTCAACATCACAATCAAACAAAGAGCGTCACAGGACGTGTTCAATTACTGAACGCAGGGGCGTAGGTTCCGCGCTGTATCGGTTCGCCAAACGAAGCGAGTACATATGAACACCCCCACACAAACCCCCACGTACTCCCCCACCCATCTCGCAGCCGAGCTACGGCTCCCCACGAACTGGCTCGACTACACGCTGCTCGGCATCTACTTCGTCGTCGTGCTGGGCATCGGCTTCGCCGCCCGCCGCTCGGTGAAGACCACCCTCGACTTCTTCCTCTCGGGCCGCTCCCTGCCCGCCTGGGTGACGGGCCTCGCCTTCATCTCCGCCAACCTGGCCGCCACCGAGATCCTCGGGATGGCCGCCAACAGCGCGCAGTACGGTGCGTACACCGTCCACTGGTACTGGATCGGCGCCATCCCGGCCATGGTCTTCCTCGGCCTGGTGATGATGCCCTTCTACTACGGCAGCAAGGTCCGCTCGGTCCCCGAGTTCCTGCTGCTGCGCTTCGACAAGTGGGCGCACCTGCTCAGCTCGGTCCTGTTCGCCTTCGCCGCGATCCTGATCGCCGGTGTGAACCTCTACGCCCTGGCGATCGTGGTGGAGGCCCTGCTGGGCTGGCCGCAGTGGGTGGCCATCGTCGTGGCGGGCTTCTTCGTGCTGGCGTACATCACCCTCGGCGGTCTGTCCTCCGCGATCTACAACGAGGTCCTGCAGTTCTTCGTGATCCTGGCGGCCCTCATCCCCATCACGGTGCTGTCTCTGAAGAAGGTGGGCGGCTGGGACGGCCTGAGCGACAAGCTGACCCAGACCCACGGCGACGACTTCGTCACCGCCTGGGGCGGCACCGGCATCGGCGAGGCGAACCCGCTGGGCGCCAACTGGCTGACGATCGTGCTCGGCCTCGGCTTCGTGCTGTCCTTCGGCTACTGGACGACGAACTTCGCCGAGGTCCAGCGCGCGCTGTCCGCGAAGAACCTCTCGGCGGCCCAGCGCACCCCGCTGATCGCGGCGTTCCCGAAGATCTTCATCGTGTTCCTGGTGATGATCCCCGGGCTGGCCGCCGCGGCCCTGATCCCCGGCTTCGGCACCGAGGAGTCGGGCTACCAGTACAACGACGCCATCCCCTACCTGATGGAGGGCCTGCTGCCGAACGGTGTGCTGGGCATCGCGGTGACCGGCCTGCTGGCGGCCTTCATGGCGGGCATGGCGGCGAACGTGTCGTCCTTCAACACGGTGTTCACCACGGACATCTGGGCGAGGTACGTGGTCACGGACCGCGAGGACTCCTACTACGTCCGCTTCGGCCGCCTCATCACGGCGATCGGTGTGATGGCGTCGATCGGCACGGCGTTCCTCGCCTCCTCCTTCTCCAACATCATGAGCTACCTCCAGACCCTGTTCTCCTTCTTCAACGTGCCGATGTTCGTGGTCTTCATCGTCGGCATGTTCTGGAAGCGGGCGTCGATGAAGTCGGGCTTCTGGGGCCTGCTGGCCGGCACGACGGCGGCGATGGTGAACTACTTCGTCCTCTACAAGCAGGACATCATCTCCATCCCCTCCGACCAGGGCGCGAACTTCGTCTCCGCGATCGCGGGCTTCGTGGCCGGCGGGGTCGTCATGGTGGCCGTATCCCTCTTCACGGCACCGAAGCCGGCAGAGGAACTCCAGGGGCTGGTCTACGGCACCCGCTCCCCCGGCATGGCCGAGCCGCCGGCACCGGGCGACGAGGCCTGGTACCGCAAGCCGGCGCTGCTGGGGTGGGGAGCGATCGTGCTGGCGGCCGCCTGCTACATCCCGTTCTCCTTCTGACGACCGGAGGTTGAGAGACCATGACCGAGAACTCCGACCGCTCCGAAAACCCCGAGCGCCCCGGCCGCTCCGGACACTCCGGGTACTCCGACAAGGACGTCCAGCGGGAAGTCACCGATCTGGAGGGGAAGTCCGCGACAGCCGCCCGTCTCTTCGACATCCGGCGCATCATCGGCGGCCTCTTCGTGCTCTACGGCGTCATCGTCACGATCACCGGCCTCACCGACGACGACGCCGCGATCGACAAGGCCGAGGGCGTCAACATCAACCTCTGGACCGGGCTTGGGATGCTGCTCCTCGGCCTGTTCTTCCTGGCGTGGCTGAAGCTGAGGCCTGCGGCTCCGCCGCCGCCGGACGTGCAGACGCCGCCGGACGTGCAGAATCAGTGAGGGAGGGTCGGCTCAGCGGCTGCGACGACGCTACCGACAGTAAAGTCTTGGGCAAGCGCAACTGATCTGCGCGCGGTCAAGAGTTTCTGTGGAGCGTTCGGGTGAGCAGTGGGTGGACCGTGGACCAGACTGCCCTGGACGGCACCGACGACGTGACCGGTGTCCAAAGCCTCGTCCGCAGCGGGAGATTCGTCGCCGTGGCCGCCCCGCTCGCCCTCGTGGCGCTGACCGCGGCGTGGCTCCTGCTGGGGGCCACGCCGGTGCGCGCCGCGATCATGTGGGGCTCCCTGGCACTGCTCACCGTATGCCTGCTGATCCTGGCCGTGGCGGTGGTGCGCGGAGGCAGCCGGTCCCGTAGGGAGACCTACCGGCGGGCCGAGCGGGCCGCATCGGCGACCCCGGGCCACGGCGAAGGCGCCGTGCCGTTGCGGCTGGGCGGTGCGCGCGGGCAGTCGATCCGCATGGTGGGCGTGCTGGTCGCCGTTCCCGCGCTGCTGGCGCTCGGAGGGACGCTGGGCGCAGCCGACGCGCGGGGCACCGGCACGAGTGCCGTGCTGGCCGAGGCGGATGCGGTGATCAAGCCGCTTCCGATCGTGAAGATCGAGAACGAGGTGGCGGACGGCAGCAGCCGACGCGCCGATGCCACCGCCGACTTCACCGTCCTGCTTCCCTCGACGACCGGGCGGGACGGTGCGCGCGCGACATTCGAGGCGACCACCAATCAACGCCAGGCCGTCGGCGGCGACCTGTACGTGGCGTACGTCCCGGACCGGCCCGATCTGGGGGCCATCGGTGACGACCAGCGCGAGGACGTGGAGCGCCAACTCGCCGGGCGGGCCGTGGAGGTCGGCACCGCCTGGCCGATCGCCGGGCTGTGGGTCCTGGTGACCCTCGCCCTGGTCATCGGCTGGTGGGTGACCGGCAGTACGCGGCGCCGCGCGCGCACCGTCGGCTCCGACTGGCATGCCCTGCGGGTCACCGTCACGGGGGCCGGCGAGCACGTCGACGCGCCGCCGGCCGGCGGTACCTCGGTGGCCGACGAGCGCAAGCAGCGGGAGAACACCCGGCGTCTGAAGGGCCTGGTCCTCCAGGGCGGCGGCAGTGAGATCCCCTTCCACTCCCAGATGTCCAGCGAGGCCGCCGGGGACGCCCTGTCCGGTACCCACGGCTGGCTGCTGTGGAATCCGCGGCGGCGCCGGGGCCGGGACGTCCTGGCCGACCTGGTGGGCGACGACGGCTGGCAGCTGCCCGGCGCGGTGCCGGTCCCGGTGGCCGAGCAGATCGCGAAGGCGGGGCTCACCGTCCCCGCGCAGCCTGACCCGCAGCGGCGCGTACGGCCCCTGGACCTCGGCGCGGGCTGGCTCGCCACGGCGTCCGTGCCAGTGCTCGCGGGCTGGGCGTTGGCACTCGGCTGCCTGGCCGCGCTGCTGCTGGTACCGGACGACGGCACCTGGCGGCCGTGGACCGCCGCCGCCGGAGTGCTGGTCCCGGCCCTCGGCTTCGCCTGGCAGGGCACGGCACGCGAAGAGGGCCGAGCGGATTGAGGCCCGCACGCGGGTGAGCGGGCGGGCTAGCTAGAGCTGCTTACTGATTGGCTGGCTGACTGGCTGACCGGCTGAGCGAGGCCAACGGCATCCGGTGAGGCCGGAGTTCTCAGGACTCCGGCCCCACCCCCGTCTCCGGTGACGAGTGCGGCACCGGCCCCGCCCGCTCCAGCAACCCCGTCCGCGCCGCCAACGCCGCCGCCTCCAGCCTCGAACCGACCCCCAGCTTCATCAGCACCCGCTGGACATGGGTACGAGCCGTGGACGGCGCGATGCCCATGCCCGCCGCGATCAGCCGTGTGTCCTCGCCGTCGGCCACCCGGACCAGGACCTCGACCTCCCGGGGGGTGAGCATCTGCAGCAACCTCTGCCCCTCGTCGTCCGGTTGGGCGGCCGGGTTGAGGAGTTCGCTGAACGCGCCCTGGAGCAACTGCGGTGCCACCGCCGCCTCTCCCGAGCGCGCCTTCATGATCGCCCGCTCGACACCCTCTATGCGCTCGTCGTGCCGTACATAACCGGAGGCGCCCGCCGCGAACGCCGCCGCTATGCCGCGCGGGCTCGGCACCGGGCCCAGGACGAGAACCGCCACCTGCGGGCGCTCCCGCTTGATCTTCACCACCGGGTCGAATATCCCCGGTTCCGCCGGTGTCGCCGTCCCCAGCAGGCACACTTCCGGCGCCCGTGTGATCACCAGCTCCGCCGCCCCCGCGGCGGGCGCCGCGGCGGCCAGCACCCGGTGTCCTCGCAGTTTCAGTGCCGAGGCCAGTGCCTCGGCGAGCAATCGGTGGTCGTCGACCACCATGAGCCGAACTCCCATCGAGCAACCCCCCAGTCCCCCCAATGGATCTCCATCAATACCCAGGACGGGCCAGGCCAGTCCGGATGCCCCACTCTGGATGCCCACTGGTCCGCGCGGGCAGAAGCCCCCTCCCGGCTCCCCCGCCCTTCATGCCCCCGGAAGCTACACGCTTGTTCGACGTTGCGCTCCCCCTACCGGTGAGAAGTGCCCCGGAACGGCGGAATTTCTGGCTTTCCGCGCATTAGAGGACGACGAGCAGCAGGCCCCTCATCAGTCACCCGCGCCGAACGCGATCACCAGGTACTTCCGCTCGCCCGGGCGGGCCGACCCGGCCGCAGTCGTCGCCGAGATCGCGGAGATCGCCGAGATGTACAGGTGCCCCTGCGTGTAGAGGTACTCGGCGCGCTCCGGGAGCATGCCGGCCTCGGCGTCCCGCACGGCCTGCGTGGCCGGGTTCTGGAGCAGCCGGGTCTGCTTGAACGTGCGGCCGTCGATGCTGACGACCTGCCCGCCCTGGGCGGCGTACGGCGCCCGCTTGTACGCGAGCAGGTTGCCGTCGTCCATCCGCAGCGGCGCGATCACATAGCCGTCGCCCGCGACCGCACGCTGCCCGGTCCGCCTGCCGGTGGTCAGGTCGAACGCGACGATCTCGTTGGTCTGCGCGGAACCGACGGCGCCCGCCCGCACCTTCGTCGGCAGATACAGCCGGTCCTTGCCGACCGCCGCCTGTGAGCACTGCTCGATCCTGCTGATGAGGTCGCACACCGCCGCGTACTGCTCGCTCGGCGCCGAGATCCGCGTACGCAGCCTGCCGGTCCTGTTGTCGAGGGAGAAGTACTCCGAGACGCCGCTGCCGTCACCCGCGGCGACCAGCAGCGGGTCGGTCGACACGATGCCGACGTGCTCGATGCCGTCGGGCATCCGGTACGCCGAGATCACCTGCCCGGACTGCGGGTCGATGGTCTGGATGTGCGGTTGGAGCCCACTCTGCGACCGGCACTTGCGCAGCGCCACCAGCTTGGGACCGCCGCCGTACCCGGCGTCGTAACAGGTGTCGTTGGCCTTCGGCGTCCAGAGCGATGCGCCCGAGGTGATGTCGAACGCGGCGCCACCGCCGGCACCGCCGACGGCGACCGTGCGCGCGCTGATGGTGATGTTGTCGAACCGGATCGGTGCGTTGCCGCGCAGGGCGGAGCCGGTCCACAGCTTCCGGCCGGCGTCGAGGTCGATCGCCGAGACCTGGGTGCAGCCGTGCGTGGGCTTCGCCTTGGTCGGCATCGCGGGCTCGTGGACGATCGCCGTCAGGTCGTCCTTGGTGGTGTGGCCGGTGACCGTGCACACCGGGCCGGGCAGCGGGATCGTCCACAGCTTGGTGCCCTTGTCCGGGTCGTAGCCGACGATCTCGGCGACGCCGGTCTTGACGTACGCCTTCCCGGTCAGCCAGGAGCCGGGCACCGCGCCGCTGCCGGCGTCCAGGGCCTTGGGCGACGGGATCTGGAAGAGGACCTTGGAGGCGGTCCGGGCGGGCACCTTCTCGCTGCCCTGGGACGTCGTGCCGTCGCCCCCGTCGACCTGGCCGCCGGTGCCGCCGTCGGCGCCGGCCGTGGCGTCCTTGGCGTCCCCGTCACCGGAGTTGGCGTACAGGACACCACCGCCGATGATCAGCGCGATCGCCACGACCGCCGCGACGACGACGGCCGACCAGCCCTTGGCCCGCCGCCCGCCGCCACCGGGCCCGGCGGGCGGGGTGGGCGGGGTGGACGGGGTGGGCGGGGACGGCTGCGGGATGCCGTAGCCGGAGTTCCAGTCGTACGGATCCTGCAGCCGGCCGTACGGGCCGGGGGGCGGAGGCGGCACGGGTGGCCGGGGAGGCCGTGGCGGCGTGTGCGGCGCGCCGTAGCCACCCGGTTGCGGTGGCTGGGTCATACGCGGCTCTCCCCTCGCGCACTGATGTGGTGCCGCTGCCGCGCCGTCGCGTTCTCGCCACACCGGCGGGTCTCGGCCCGTTGTCGAGCAAGTCTTTCTACCACTCGCCAGGTCGGGCGATCCGCTGCGGTTCGGCAGCGCCCCTGAAAGGGGCGCGGGGCTGTGTCGATATGCGGCTCCGCCGCGGGGCGCGACCAGCCACGATGGCGCCGCAGACGATCGACGGACCGGAGCGCCACTTCTAGCGGAGCGCTACGCGTCCTCGGCGAGCTCCAGCCAGCGCAGCTCCAGTTCGTCCCGCTGACCGGCCAAGTCGCGCAGTTCGGCGTCGAGTTCGGCGACCTTCCCGAAGTCGGTGGCGTGCTCGGCGATCTGGGCGTGCAGCTTGGTCTCCCGCTCGGAGAGCTTGTCGAGCTGCCGCTCGATCTTCTGCAGCTCCTTCTTGGCGGCGCGCTGATCGGCGGCGCTCTTCTCGGGGACGGCCTTGTCGGCGGCCGGAGCGGGGGTCGCGGCGGCGACCTGGGCCTCCATGCGGTGGCGGCGCTCCAGGTACTCGTCGATGCCGCGCGGCAGCATCCGCAGGGTGGCGTCGCCGAGCAGGGCGAAGACGCGGTCCGTGGTGCGCTCGACGAAGAACCGGTCGTGGGAGATGACGATCATCGAGCCCGGCCAGCCGTCGAGGACGTCCTCCAGCTGGGTGAGGGTCTCGATGTCGAGGTCGTTGGTGGGCTCGTCGAGGAAGAGGACGTTGGGCTCGTCCATGAGCAGCCGCAGCAGCTGGAGGCGGCGGCGCTCACCACCCGACAGGTCCCCGACCGGCGTCCACTGCTTCTCCTTGCTGAAGCCGAACGTCTCGCACAGCTGACCGGCGGTCATCTCGCGCCCCTTGCCGAGGTCGACGCGCTCGCGGACCTGCTGTACGGCTTCCAGGACCCGCGTGGCCGGGTTCAGCTCGGCGACCTCCTGGGACAGATAGGCGAGCTTGACCGTCTTGCCGACGGCGATCCGCCCGCCGGCCGGCTGCGTCTCGCCCTCGGTGCGCGCCGCCTGTTCCATGGCGCGCAGCAGCGACGTCTTCCCGGCGCCGTTGACCCCGACGAGGCCGATGCGGTCGCCGGGCCCGAGCTGCCAGGTCACGTGCTTGAGCAGCAGTTTGGGACCGGCCTGGACGGTCACGTCCTCCAGGTCGAAGACCGTCTTGCCGAGCCGGGACGAGGCGAACTTCATCAGCTCGCTGGTGTCCCGGGGCGGCGGTACGTCCTTGATGAGCTCGTTGGCCGCCTCGACCCGGAAGCGCGGCTTGGACGTACGCGCGGGGGCGCCGCGGCGCAGCCAGGCCAGCTCCTTGCGGACCAGGTTCTGCCGCTTGACCTCCTCGGTCGCGGCGATGCGCTCGCGCTCGGCGCGGGCGAAGACGTAGTCGGAGTAGCCGCCCTCGTACTCGAAGACGTCGCCCTTCTGCACGTCCCACATGCGGGTGCAGACCTGGTCGAGGAACCAGCGGTCGTGGGTGACGCACACGAGCGCCGAGCGGCGCTCGCGCAGGTGCTGGGCCAGCCAGGAGATGCCCTCGACGTCGAGGTGGTTGGTGGGCTCGTCGAGGACGATCAGGTCCTGGTCCTCGATGAGCAGCTTGGCGAGCGCGATCCGCCGCCGCTCGCCGCCGGAGAGCGGGGCGATGACGGTGTCGAGACCCTGCGGGAAGCCGGGCAGGTCGAGCCCGCCGAACAGTCCGGTGAGCACGTCCCGGATCTTGGCGTTCCCGGCCCATTCGTGGTCGGCCATGTCCCGGATGACCTCGTGCCGGACGGTCGCCTCGGGGTCGAGCGAGTCGTGCTGGGTGAGCACACCGAGCCGCAGTCCGCCGGAGTGGGTGACCCGGCCGGTGTCGGTCTCCTCCGCCTTGGCCAGCATGCGGATCAGGGTCGTCTTGCCGTCGCCGTTGCGGCCCACGACTCCAATGCGATCGCCCTCGGAGACGCCGAGCGAGACACCGTCGAGCAGGGCACGGGTGCCGTACACCTTGCTGACGTTCTCGACATTGACCAGATTGACGGCCATTTCTCTCCTGCCCAGGGGGACGATCAGCCTCCCAGCGTAGTCGGGCGCACCGACAGTTCCTCGCCCCGCGTCCGCCCGGGCCCCCGAACCCGTACCGAGCCCGCACCGAACACGCCCCGTACCCGCCCCCTTACGCGGACGTAGGGATTCCCCTAATTGACGTGATCACCTCAAGACCGTCACCGTATCGGCACAGGACAGGCCACCCCCCACCGCCCCGTCCGTGCACGTCTCCCGAGAAGGGGTCCCACCCCCATGTCGTTCGTGCAGCACGCCCCCATGTCCCGCCGCAGACGCACCGGCCTCGCCGCGCTCGTCTCGGCAGCGGCCCTGTTCGCCGTGGGCGCCGCCACCACCGCTCCCGCCTCGGCCGCCCCCGCCGAGGGCGTCGTCCAGGGCGCCGACGCCCCCGGCGCCATCAAGGACAGCTACATCGTCACCCTCAAGGACAACGCCGGCTTCCCCGCCGCCTCCGCCAAGGGCAAGGCGCTCGCGAACCGGTACGGCGCCGAGGTCGAGCGCACGTACAAGAGCGCGCTCAACGGCTACGCGACCGAGATGAGCGCGACCGAGGCCAAGCGGCTGGCCGCCGACCCGGCCGTCGAGCGGGTCGTCCAGAACAAGACGGTCCACATCAACGGCACCCAGACCAACCCGACCTGGGGCCTGGACCGCATCGACCAGGCCGACCTGCCGCTCGACTCCTCGTACACCTACCCGGACAGCGCGGGCAGCGGGGTGACGGCGTACATCATCGACACCGGCGTCCGCATCACCCACAGCGACTTCGGCGGCCGGGCCTCCTACGGCTACGACGCGGTCGACGGCGACTCCACCGCACAGGACGGCAACGGGCACGGCACACATGTGGCGGGCACCGTCGCGGGATCGACGTACGGCGTCGCCAAGGACGCGGACATCGTCGCCGTGCGCGTCCTCGACGACGACGGCTCCGGCACGACCGACGGTGTGGTCGCGGGCATCGACTGGGTGACCGAGAACGCGCAGTTCCCGGCCGTCGCCAACATGTCGCTGGGCGGCAGCGCCGACTCGGTGCTCGACGAGGCGGTCGAGAACTCCATCGCGGCCGGCATCACCTATGCGGTCGCGGCCGGCAACGACAACACCAACGCCTCCTCCAACTCCCCGGCCCGCGTCTCGGCCGCGCTCACCGTGGGCGCCTCGACCAGCGCCGACGCGCGGTCGTCGTTCTCCAACTACGGGTCCGTACTGGACCTGTTCGCGCCGGGATCGAGCATCACGTCCGCGTCCAACGCCTCCGACTCCGGCACCGCGACCTACTCGGGTACGTCGATGGCGTCCCCGCACGTCGCCGGCGCGGCGGCCGTCTACCTGGGCGAGAACCCGAGCGCCTCGCCCTCCGCGGTCGCCTCGGCCCTGACCTCGGCGGCGTCGTCCGGCACGCTCACCAGCGTCGGAACCGGCAGCCCCAACCTGCTGCTCCAGGTCACCCCGGCCGGTGACGACGACGGCGGCGACACCGGCTCCAGCTTCGAGTCGGCGACCGACGTCTCCATCCCGGACGCGGGCTCGGCCGTCTACTCGCCGATCACCGTCAGCGGCCTCACCGGCAGCGCGCCCAGCGACCTGTCGGTGTACGTCAACATCGTCCACACCTACCGCGGCGACCTGGTGATCGACCTGGTCGCGCCGGACGGCTCGACCTACCGCCTGAAGAGCAGCAGTTCCTCCGACTCGACGGACAACGTCGACGCCACGTACACGGTGGACGCGGCCGGCGAGACGACCGTCAACGGCACCTGGCAGCTCAAGGTCCAGGACGTCTACAGCGCGGACACGGGATACATCAACAGCTGGAAGCTGACCTTCTGAGCCCCGGCTGAGAGCACCTGGAACGAGCGTGCGCCCCGGGGCGGGATCCCCGGGGCGCGTCGCCGTGTTCGCTCAGGCCATTCGCTCAGGCCATTCGCTCTGGTCAGCGGCGCGCGGCCGCCGCGCGGACCTCGCCGAGGAGGTCGTACATGATCTGGCCGGGGCACTCGGTGGCGAAGTAGTCGCGGTGGCCACCGATGGTGTTCGTGTCCTTCTTCGTCCCGTTGACGGGGTTGGTGTACGTGACCTTCGCTTCCGGGTCCAGGCCCTTGAACCGGGTGATCACCTTGATCAGCCGGATCAGGGAGGCCTTGGCGGCCTCGGTGGGACCCTGCGCGTCGAGGTTGCCGATCAGGGCTATGCCGAGGGCGCCGGAGTTGTAGCCCACGGAGTGGAAGCCGGTGACGAGGTCGCCGTCCGGGTTGAAGGCGGGGATGCCGTCGTCGCCGGAGTAGCGGCCCTCGTAGACGTTGCCCGCCTCGTCGATGAGGAAGTGGTAGCCGATGTCGCCCCAGTCGTTGGTGATCGCGTGGAACTCGTAGATCGCGCGCACCGTGGCGGCCGGGTCGGGATCGGCGTTCGGCGTCGCCGTGTGGTGGACCGTGATGATCTGCAGCGGGTAGTAGGTCTCGGGCGAGTTGACCGAGCCGTCCGCCTTGAACCGCTTGGACTCGTCGGCGCCCCAGGCCGGCCGCGAGAGGTAGCGCACGCCACGCACGCGCGTGGGCTCGCTCGGCACCTTGAAGGTGCGGTCGGGGCCGTCGGTGGTGTCGATCGCCAGCGAGTGCACACCGTCGATGTCGGTCGGGGCCTTCACCTCGTACGCGGTGGCGTTCTGGGCGGCGACCAGGGCCGTGCCGCCGTCCTCGACGGCCGCGCAGCCGCTCGCGAGGGTCTGCCAGTTGCCGTCCGCGAGGCGGATGGCGGCGCCCTCCTTCGCACCGGACCAGCGCACACCGACGTAGGAGGCGGCGAAGGCGGTGGCGGCCTCGCCGGTGCCAGTGGCGGCCTCGGTCCGGGTGGCGGGGAACTTCTCCGGCGTCGTACCGGAATCGCCGGAGCCGGCGGCCGAGTTGTCCGTTTCGCCGGAGTCGGTGGCCGCGAACACCATCGGCGTCACCGCGGCACCGGCGGCCACGGCACCACCGGCGGCGATCACGCCACGCCGGGAGAGCGAGCGCTTTCTACGGTGGGACGGCTGTGCGGGGGTGGGGGTTTCGGACACGGGGAAGTACGCCTTCCAGAAGTGCAGATGACAGCGTCGAGCGGGGGGAGGCCCGACGCTTGAAACGTCAAGCGACCCTAACGTCCCCGCCCGCCCCACGCGTACTCCGATCGCAGTACATTCGTGTGAAGATCGGGCAAAGAAGCCCTACTTGTGAGTACGGCGTCACGCTCCGGCTCCGTCCACCCGCTGCTGTGGGATCAGCGCCGCCGCCGGGGCCAGGCCGCGCCCGTGGACCGTCTCCTCGCCGACCGGCATGTCGTCACGCAGCAGGCCCTCGGGGACGAGGAGGGCGGCCGTGACCCCGCCGTTCGGCGACGCCCGCAGCTCGACGCGCAGCCCCTGCCGCTCCCGCAGCCGGTTCACCACGAACAGGCCGATCTGCTTGGCGTCGAGGAGGTCGACCTTCTCGGACTGGATCTTGCGGTTGGCCTCGGCGAGGGCGTCCTCGTTCATGCCGAAGCCGCTGTCCTCGACCTCGATGAGGAGCCCCTCCCGCATCCGGGCCGCGCGCAGCTGCACCTGGGTGCTCGGCGGGGAGAACGACGTGGCGTTCTCGACCAGTTCGGCGAGCAGATGGATGACGTCGGCGACCGAGCCGCCCACCAGCGACACCCTCGGCACCGCCCAGATCTGCACCCGCTGCCCGCTCTCGATCTCGGCGACGGCCGCCCGCAGCACGTCCGCCAGCGGAATCGGGTCCCGCCAGCCACGGCCCGGCGCGATGCCGGACAGGATCAGCAGGCTCTCGGAGTGCCGGCGCATCCGGGTCGCCAGGTAGTCGACGCGGTACAGGTCCTGCAGCTCCGCCGGGTCCTGCCGGCGCCGCTGCATCCCCTCCAGCAGGTCCAGCTGACGGTGCAGCAGCACCTGGCTGCGGCGCGCCAGGCTGACGTACACCCCGGAGATCCCGCTCAGCAGCTCGGCGCGCTCGCTCGCGGCCTTCAGCGCCGCGCGCTGTACCGCGGTGAGCGCCGTGCCGACCTGGGCCAGTTCGTCGCCGACCAGGCGTCGCATGGGTGCCTCGGCGTCGATGTCGACGCCCTGCCCTGCATGCAGCTTGCGCATGGCCTGCGGGAGGCGGCGGCCGGCCACCTCCAGGGCGTCGTTGCGCAGGTCGAGCAGCTCGACGATGAGCCCGCGTCCGACCAGCACGGAGACCAGCAGCGACAGCAGCACACCCACCAGGCCGAGTACGACGGCCACGCCCGAGGCGCCGAGGGTGTCCCAGCCGAAGGGGTCGGCCTGCGCGGTGGCCCCCGTACCGGCCGCCGTCTCGGCCTCGGTCAGCCCCGTCAGCACACCGGACGCCGCCGTGTCCCAGCCCCCGAGCGACGTGCGCGTCACAGCCGCCGCACCGGGACCGGCATCGCGCACCCGGTTCTCGACGGCCCGCACGCGCGCGTACCCGTCGCCGTCCAGCACCTCCTCGTACGCCGCCCGGTGCCCGGCCTTCAGGTCGGCGACCGCCGACTCCAGCAGCTCGCGCTGGGTGGCGACGGCGCCCACGAACAGCGCGTACTCGCCCTGACTCAGCGTCCCGCGCGCGTCGGCGGCACCCAAGAGCGCCTGCTCGCGGGCCAGCGCCTCCCGCGCGCGGGCGAGTTCGAGCACCACGCGCGCCTCCGAGGCGGCGTCGGTGCCACGGTCGTCGGTGAGCGCGCCGGTGACGGCGAAGGCGTGCTCGACGATCGCCGAGTAGGCGGTGTACGCGGCCGAGGGCGCCCCCGCCTTCTTCGCGGTGGCCTCGGTACGCAGCCGAGCCAGGCTTCCGGCGTCGCTCTCCAGCCGCTCGATGCGCCCGGGCAGGCTCGCGTCGAGGAGGGCGGCATCCGAGCTGGAGGAGTTGATGCCGTTCAGCAGGGCGGTGGCGGACTTGTCCGTGACCTTGCGGGCCTCGGTGAAGCCGTCAGGAGCGGCCGCGTACCGCATCGCGGCGGTCCGCTCGGCCTGCAGCGCGGCGACGAAGTCGTCGACCGGGGTGAGGAGTTCGGAGTTGACGTCCTTGGCGCGCTCGGTGTCACCGATACCGGCCACGGTCGTCACAGCGGCGAAGCCCCACAGCGCCATGAGGGACACGATGGGCAGCATCAGCAGAGAGACGATCTTCGCCCGGACGGATCTGGGGCGCAGGCGGGCGGAGGTACGGGGGAGGCGCATGGGGTGGAACCTCGTTCAGGGAGGAAAACGGATCTATGGTCCGGCGGTTCGACAGCGCACCCAAGGGGCGCGGGGCTGTATCGATTTGCGGCTCCGCCGCGTGGGCGCGACCAGCCACAACGAGTCCGCAGACGGACGACAACCGAAAGCGGCACTACCTACGCCGTGGTGAGCTCCACCTCGCGGAGCAACTCCGCGGCGGCAGCCGACTCGTTCCGCTTACCCGTAGGCGACAGCGCAACGTACGCCGCGGCCAGGAACAGGAACGACCCGAGCAGCACGGCCAACGGAAAGATGAACTCCGTCGCGGTGGCCCCCGGCAACTCCGCGCTACTGGGAGCGAGGGAGATGCTCACGGCGTACATCGCGGTGTAGTGCATGCTGCTCACAGCGAGCCCCATCACCAGCGCGGCGACAACGGCCAGCACGGATCCCCGCACCACCAGCGTGAGCGTCAACGCGGCGGTGGCGGCCACGACCGCGATCGCCACGGAGGCGATGACGAACAGCGGGTCGTAGTCGACCTCGCCGTGCAGGTTGAGCGCGGCCATGCCGGTGTAGTGCATGGCGGCGACGCCGAGGCCGGTGCCGAGTCCGCCGAGCACGACCGACATCACGCGCGAGCGGCCGTATCCGGCGGTGAAGACGCCGGCCGCGACCACGGCGACGGCCATCAGCAGGCTCAGGACGGTGATCGGGACGTCGAAGCGGATCGGGGTGCCGTCGACGCTGAAGCCCATCATGGCGACGAAGTGCATGGTCCAGATGCCGGAGCCGATGGCGAGGGAGGCGAGCAGCAGCCAGTTCCGCTTGGAGGCGCCGTCCGCCTCAAGTGCCCTGACGGTGCAGCGCAGTCCGAGGGCCGAGCCGACGCAGGCCATCGCGTAGGAGAGGACGGGAGTGACCCATCCGGCGCTGAAGTGGTCCATGTGCCCCATGGGGACTCCTCAGGAGGTACCACCGGTAAGGAGGACCGGGGAGGGCCGATCATGCCAGCCGTCCCCATGACGCAGAGTGGCGTGAAAGGGACCATGAAGGGTGATGTAGAACAATCAACTACCGTGAACTAGCTAACACTTGACCTGCATACCTATGCAGGTCAAGGAGTCGCATTGCCCCAGGTGGAGATCCTGTGGGGGTTTTATGCAGGCAGTACGGTGGCGCCCGGCACCGGCCCCGACGCCGTACGCACCGCCCGACAGGTGCCCGACGACCGTAGGGTTTCAGCCACCTTCTCCGCGGACTCGGGATCACGGGCGAGGAACGCCGTGGTCGGTCCCGAGCCGGAGACGAGCGCCGTGAGCGCGCCCGCGCCCCGGCCGGCGGCGAGGGTGTCGGTGAGCTCCGGGAAGAGGGAGAGCGCGGCGGGCTGGAGGTCGTTGGAGACGGCCGCGGCGAGCGCGTCGGGGTCGCCCTTCGCGAGGGCGTCGAGCAGCGGCTGGGAGGCGACGGGCTCGGGGATGTCCGTGCCCTCGGCGAGCCGGTCGAACTCCCGGAAGACGGCCGGCGTGGACAGCCCGCGGCCCGCCATCGCGAACACCCAGTGGAAGGCGCCGCCCACGTCGAGCGTACGGAGCCGCTCGCCCCGCCCGGTGCCGAGCGCGGCGCCCCCGACGAGGCTGAACGGCACATCGCTGCCCAACTCGGCGCAGATGTCGAGGAGTTCCTCGCGGGAGGCCCGGGTGCCCCAGAGCGCGTCGCACGCGAGCAGCGCCCCCGCACCGTCCGCGCTGCCGCCCGCCATGCCGCCGGCGACCGGGATGTCCTTGGCGATGTGCAGATGCACATCGGGCGTACGGCCGTAGCGCGCGGCGAGCGACTCGGCCGCGCGGGCGGCGAGGTTCGTACGGTCGAGGGGGACCTGATCGGCGTCCGGGCCGTCACAGGTGACGCGCAGGCCGTCGGGCGAGGGGGTCACGGTGACCTCGTCGTACAGGCCGACGGCGAGGAAGACGTTGGCCAGGTCATGAAAGCCGTCGGGGCGGGCGGCACCCACGGCGAGCTGGACGTTGACCTTGGCGGGCACCCGGACGGTGACGCTCGCGCTCACTTACTCGGACTCCTTGTGCTGGGCGGCTTCCTTGTGCTCCGCAATGCGCACGAACTCCTCGACCGTGAGCGCCTCTCCGCGGGCCTGCGGGGAGACCCCGGCCGCGACGAGGGCCGTCTCGGCGGCCGCCGCCGAACCCGCCCAGCCGGCGAGCGCGGCGCGCAGGGTCTTGCGGCGCTGGGCGAAGGCGGCGTCGATGACGGCGAAGACCTCGCGCCTGGAGGCGGTGGTCTTGAGCGGCTCGGTGCGCCGCGTCAGGGAGACCAGGCCGCTGTCGACGTTCGGGGCGGGCCAGAAGACGTTGCGCCCGATGGCGCCGGCCCGCTTGACCTCGGCGTACCAGTTGGCCTTCACGGACGGCACGCCGTACACCTTGGAGCCGGGCGGGGCGGCCAGGCGGTCGGCGACCTCCGACTGCACCATGACGAGGGTGCGTTCGATGCTCGGGAAGGCTTCGAGCATGTGGAGGAGGACCGGGACGGCCACGTTGTAGGGGAGGTTGGCGACCAGCGCCGTGGGCGGCGGGCCCGGCAGCTCGGCGACATGCATCGCATCGGAGTGCACCAGCGCGAAACGGTCGGCGCGCTCCGGCATACGGGCCGCGATGGTGGCGGGGAGCGCGCCGGCCAGGACGTCGTCGATCTCCACGGCGGTGACGCGGTCGGCCACCTCCAGCAGGGCGAGCGTGAGGGAGCCGAGCCCCGGTCCCACCTCGACCACCACGTCGTCGGGGCGGACATCCGCCGTGCGGACGATACGGCGGACCGTGTTCGCGTCGATCACGAAGTTCTGGCCGCGCTGCTTGGTGGGACGCACACCGAGGGCTGCCGCCAGCTCACGGATGTCGGCGGGGCCAAGGAGGGCGTCGGGGGTGGGGCTACTCACCCGACAAGGGTACGGGGGTCGGGGACAAGGCCTGTCCAGCCGGGCTCGGCCGCACGTCGCCCGACCGAACCGGCGGCACGAAGGCACGCCCGCCCGCGGCCGGCCCTCACCCCTGCAGGCGGCCCCCGCAATGCGGCCAGGGACTCGTGCCCTGCCGCACATACAGCTTCTTCGCCCGAGCCGTCTGCTCCGCCGCCGGTGCGTCCTGCGGCCGCCCCGACCCCCCGAGGCTCCGCCAGGTCTCGGTGTCGAACTGGTACAGCCCGCCGTACGTCCCCGACGAGTCCACCGCGTCCGGCCGCCCCCCGGACTCGCACGCCGCCAGCCCCTGCCAGTTCAGCCCGTCCGCACCGCGCACGGACGTCGGCAGCGGCTTCGTCCCCACCTTCACGATCTGCGTCTGCGGCTCCCGCACCACCTCGGAGCGGATCCGCCGCGGCTTCTGCCGGACGCCGTTGACCATGCGGAGCGAGTACGTGATCCGTCTCAGCCCCGGCACCCCCGCCCGCTCGACGACCTCCGTGCCCTTGAAGACCGCGGGATCCTCGACCCGCTCCACGGCGAAGTCGATCGCCTCGTCGCGGATCTCCTTCCTGCCGGTGATCCTCAGGACCGTGACCGCCTGCCCGTCGCGCGGGAAGGTGTCGAGCGGGACGGACGTGGTGTCCTGCCCGCGCAGCGAGATGCCGGCCTGCTCCACGACCTCGCCCACGGTCGCCGCGTTCGTGCGGATGGTGCGCGCAAGACCGTCCGCCATGATCGTCACCGTGCGCTCGGTCCGCACGTCCAGCGCGAGCCCCTCGCGCCCGATGCGCCGGGAGCGCGACGTCGACAGATACGCCCCCTCCGCACGCACCCCCAACTGCCTGAGCGCCTCCTCCACCGTGTGCGCCGTCGTCCACACCTGACGCCGCTGACCGTCGAGCGTGAGCCGCACGGGCCGCCCGTAGCGCACCGCGACCTCGTCACCGCTGGTGAGCGGCGCGTCGGGAGCGGGCGCCACCACATCGTGCGCCCCCACCTCCACGCCCTCCTCGGTGAGCAGTTCGGTGACGTCGTCCGCGAAGGTGTGCAGGGTGCGCGGCTTGCCGTCGACCCTCAGCTCGATCGCCTTGTCCTTGGCGACGAAGGCCGACGTCCCACCCGCGAGGAACGCGACGACCAGCGCCTGCGGCACGAGCCGGCGCATGGACCCCTCCCCCCGCTCGGCGGTCCGCGCCCGGCGCCGATGCGCGGCCCGCCGACCACGCCCTGGGCGCACAACCGGCTCGGGCTCCGGCTCGGGGACCTCATAGGCGGGTTCGTACGGGTCGTCGTTCGCCTCGTACGCCCCGTACGTCCCGTACATCTCGTACGCGGGCCGGTAACTGTCCGTACGCATCCCGTACGGCCCGTGGGCTCCCTGCACCCCCTGGACCCCGTACGCCAGCGTCTGGGCACTGTACGGGTCGAAGCCGCCGTACGCCCGCGGCTCGTGGCCGGCCGGGCTGGGGCCATACGTCTCGAACTGCGCGTTGCTCACGAGGACACGCTCCAGCGGAGGACTCCGGATCGGGCCACCAGAACCTAGCGGAGGGGTGGTGACTCTCCAAAGCGACTCGGCTACGCACAGTCGCGAGGGGACCCGGCGTAAATCCGTACGAGGGCTGTCCGGCCGTGATCGGTCAGTAACCGAAGGCGCGAGCCGTGTTCGAGCCGAGGGCCGCCGCCAGCGCGTCCTCCTCGATGCCCCGAACGGCGGCCATGGCACGCACCGTGATCGGAATGAGATACGGCGCGTTGGGCCGTCCGCGGTACGGGGCCGGGGTGAGGAAGGGTGCGTCGGTCTCCACGAGGAGCAGTTCCAGGGGGGCCACGGCGACCGCGTCCCGCAGGTTCTGGGCGTTCTTGAAGGTGACGTTGCCGGCGAAGGACATGAAGTAGCCGGCGCCGGCGCACACCTCGGCCATCTCGGCGTCCCCGGAGTAGCAGTGGAAGACGGTGCGCTCGGGCGCGCCCTCCTCCTTGAGCACCCGCAGCACGTCCGCGTGTGCCTCGCGGTCGTGGATGACCAGGGCCTTGCCGTGCCGCTTGGCGATCTCGATGTGGGCGCGGAAGGACGCCTCCTGCGCCTCCTTGCCTTCGGGCCCGGTGCGGAAGTAGTCCAGGCCGGTCTCGCCGACGCCCTTCACCTGGGGGAGTGCGGCGAGGCGGTCGATCTCCGCGAGCGCCTCGTCGAGCGCCCGCTCACCTCCGGGCTCGCGCGCCCCCTGCCGCGACCAGCCGTCGGGGTCCCCGTGCACGATGCGCGGAGCCTCGTTCGGGTGCAGGGCGACGGTGGCGTGCACGGCGTCGTACCGCGCCGCCGTCTCGGCGGCCCACTGCGAGCCGCGTACGTCACAGCCCACCTGCACGACCGTGGTCACCCCGACCGACGCCGCCTTGGCCAGGCCCTCCTCCACCGTCCCGGACTGCATGTCGAGGTGGGTGTGGGAGTCGGCGACCGGCACCCGGAGCGGTTCCGGGAGGGGCGGGGCGGCGTGCTTGTCGGCGGCGTTCGAAGGCATGCCCCGATCCTACGAAAGGGGCATGCCCGGCCGGCCGGGGCGCTCGGCTCAGCTCGCCCTGCGGTGGAAGACGTGCAGCAGATCGGAGAGATGCCAGTGGTGGTCCGGCTGCTGCCCGTCCGCCGCCGCGTCCTGCTGCGAGGAATCCGCCTGCCGGGGAATGGGGCGGGGGCGGTGCAGGGAGTTCTGCACGGAGGACACCTGGCCGGGCCGCATGATGCGCACGACGTGGCCGTCGCAGTTCTGGCACGTGGGCCGGCTCAGCGGCGACGGCACGACCTGGCCGTTCGCGACGTACATCACGAACTCGTGGCCGTCACCGTCTATGTGGTGCTCTATCTCGTACGACTGCTCCCAGCCGTGCCCGCAGCGCATGCAGGCGAACGAATACGACTCGTGGACGACGGCGGTCGCGGCGCTGCGAAGGCCCGTGGTCTGCTGTGCGATCTCACTCATGCCAGCTCCTGTGGTCCGCTGGGTGGGACGGGTCGCGTCCCACAACCCAGTGGACTCCTCGGCAGGAGCGAAGGCACGCCATCTGTCCAGTGTTGGCGTCGACTTGGACGTTCCTTGCCGAAAGGGCCGGGTCCCTTTACCCCCGCATGGGGCGCACGCTCATGCGATATACGCCCTGCTCACACGGCGTCTCACGCCCCCGCGTTCTTGGCCGCCACCACAGCGTCGAAAACCTCCCGCTTCGGCACTCCGGCCTCCGTGGCCACCGCCGCGATGGCCTCCTTGCGCCGCTCCCCCGCCTCTTCGCGCACGCGAACACGCCGTACGAGCTCTACGGCGTCGACCTCCTCGGCCCCCTTCTCCGGGGCCCCCTCGACCACGACGGTGATCTCCCCGCGCACACCCTCGGCGGCCCACGCCGCCAGCTCCCCGAGCCCGCCGCGCTTGACCTCCTCGTACGTCTTGGTCAGCTCCCGGCACACGGCGGCCCGCCGCTCGGCGCCGAACACCTCGGCCATCGCGGCGAGCGTGTCGTCGAGCCGGTGCGGTGCCTCGAAGTAGACGAGCGTGCGCCGCTCCTCGGCCACCTCCCGCAGCCGCCCCAGCCGCTCCCCCGCCTTGCGCGGCAGGAACCCCTCGAAGCAGAACCGGTCGACGGGCAGCCCGGACAGGGCGAGCGCGGTGAGCACGGCGGACGGCCCCGGTACGGCGGTGACGCGGATGTCCTTCTCCACGGCCGCCGCGACCAGCCGGTACCCGGGGTCGGACACGGACGGCATCCCCGCGTCGGTCACCAGCAGCACCCGCGAGCCCTCCAGGAGCGCCTCGACCAGCTCGGGCGTCCGGGCCGACTCGTTGCCCTCGAAGTACGACACGACCCGCCCGGCCGGCTGCACGCCCAGCGCCTGGGTGAGGCGCCGCAGCCGCCGGGTGTCCTCGGCGGCGACCACGTCCGCGCCGGCCAGCTCCTCGGCGAGCCGGGGCGGGGCGTCCTTGACGTCGCCGATGGGAGTGCCTGCCAAAACAAGGGTTCCTGTCACGTTTCCATCCTCCCAGGGCGCATCCACGGGACTCCCACAGACCTGTTCCCTACGATGGCGCGGTGACCAGTACAGCGTCGTCCATGGACTCCACGGACACCCGGCAGGGCCAGGCACCGCACGAGCAGCGACCGTCGTGGCAGCAGCGGCTGCGCCGATTCGGCTACACGGCGGCGGCCGGAGGGGACGTACGCGACCGGCTGGTGCCGCCGTATGTGCGGCCCAGCCCGCGGATGTGGGAGTTCCTCGGCGTGTCGCGCCCGCTCGCGGAGCGGATGGTGCGCTGGTCGGCCTGGGGCGGTCCGCTGCTGGTCACTCTGCTGGCCGGGGTGCTGCGGTTCTGGAACCTGGGCAGCCCCAGGAAGGTGATATTCGACGAGACGTACTACGCCAAGGACGCGTGGGCGATCGTCCACCGCGGCTTCGAGGTCAGTTGGGACAAGAACGCCAACGACCTGATCCTGTCGACCAACGGCGACGTGCCCATCCCCACGGACGCGGCGTACGTCGTGCATCCGCCGGTCGGCAAGTACGTCATCGGGCTCGGCGAGCTGATGTTCGGGTTCAACCCGTTCGGCTGGCGCTTCATGACGGCACTGCTGGGCACGCTGGCCGTGCTGATGCTGTGCCGCATCGGCCGCCGTATCTTCCGCTCCACGTTCCTCGGCTGCCTCGCGGGCACGCTGATGGCGGTGGACGGGCTGGCGTTCGTGATGGCGCGCACCTCGCTGCTCGACGGGGTGCTGATGTTCTTCGTGCTGGCGGCGTTCGGGTTCCTGGTCCTCGACCGCGACCGAGCGCGCGCGAGACTGGCCGCCGCGCTGCCGGTCGACGCCGACGGCAGGGTCCGCCCCGACGCGCACATCGCCCAGACCCTGAGCCTCGGCTGGCGCCCGTACCGCTGGCTGGCCGGCCTGATGCTGGGCCTGGCCATCGGCACCAAGTGGAACGGCCTGTACTTCCTGGTCGCGTTCGGCCTGATGACGGTCCTCTGGGACGTCGGTGCCCGCAAGGTCGCCGGTGCGTACGCCCCGTACACGGCGGTCGTCAGGCGCGACCTGGGCCTGGCCTTCCTGGCGACGGTCCCGGTGGCGATCGTCACGTACATCGCGTCGTGGACGGGCTGGATCCTCTCCTCGACCGACGGCAGCGGCGGCTACTACCGCGACTGGGCCACCGCCAACGGCCGCACCAGCAGTTGGTCGTGGCTGTTCCCCGACTGGTGGCTCAGCCTGTGGCACTACGAGCACCAGGTGTACGAGTTCCACGTCGGCCTGTCGTCCCCGCACACCTACCAGTCCAACCCGTGGAGCTGGATCGTCGACGGCCGCCCCGTGTCGTACTTCTACGAGTCCCCGCTCCCCGGCAAGGACGGCTGCCCCGTCGACGCGGGCGAGAAGTGCGCCCGCGAGGTCCTGGCCATCGGCACCCCCCTGCTGTGGTGGGTGGCCGCCTTCGCGATCCTGTACATCCTGTGGCGCTGGGCCTTCCGCCGCGACTGGCGCGCCGGCGCGATCGCCTGCGGCGTGGTGGCGGGCTACCTCCCCTGGTTCCTCTACCAGGAACGCACGATCTTCTTCTTCTACGCCATCGTCTTCCTCCCCTTCCTCTGCCTGGCCGTGGCCATGCTCCTCGGCGCGATCATCGGCCCACCGGGCGCCGGCGACACCCGGCGGGTGGCGGGGGCGACGGGCGCGGGTGTGCTGGTGCTGCTGATCGCGTGGAACTTCATCTATTTCTGGCCGATCCACACGGGGACGGCGATCCCGGTGGACGACTGGCGGTCGCGGATGTGGCTGGATACCTGGGTGTAGCTGGACGGATGCCGTCACGGCGCGACGGGCCCGGGTCACGCCGTGACGGTCGTTGTTGGACCCACGCCTCATGATGTGGCTGCCGTCCCGTCAAGGTCGCATGGCCACCGGGCTCCCGTCGCTCGTTGGCGCCCGCGCTGCCACCACGCGGGCCTCAGCGTCGTCAAGTCACGAGTTTCCGTGCCATGACCTGAAGCTGTCGGCGAGGCGCAATGGAGTCATGGACGAGAGCGCGGGCAGGCCGCCCCCGCCTCGGCCCCCACCGACACCTATCCGCCTTGAGGAACGACCAAATGACTCTCAGCAATCAGCATCGCTACGCCTTCTTCACGGCCATGACCGACTCGGCGCCCGGTCGCTCCCCTCCCTGGCCCTCACGCTGCCCCGGGCGCCTCGAAAAGGCAGCTTGGCGAGCGATTGATGATGTCTATGTTGGAACTCCTCGGGAGCGGCACCAGCGCCGCACTCATCCTTGCCGCCACTGTGGCGGGGTCGCGCGTACTACTCGTCTTGATCGTGCTGATCAGCCCCAGCAGCACCAGGGGGAAGGCAGCCAGGGATCTACTGGGTCTGCTCCTCTCCAAGAGCAGCCGGGACGGCGAGGAGAGCGAGCCCCCTTCTCCGTGAGACTTTTGCAGACGTGGACCACCCCGGAATGAAGCGCTTCCTGGACCTGCGCCAGGCCCCGGACGCATAGGAACCGCTCAACACGCCGCCCCTCCCTCATGCGGCTGCGATGGCATCCAGCTTCCGCTGGATCGCGTTCTCGGCTCTCTGCTCGGAGTTCTTCAGCAAAGCCAGTAGCAGAACGCCACCAGTGCCAGGCAAATGGCATAGAAGGGCAAGGAGCTGGTGAAGGCGGCCGCTGCTTCGGACAGACGCTTGAACCACACCGTCCGCGCCGCAGGATGTCGAGCGGTCATAGCCACTGCCTTCCACGCTGTGGTCGGGCCGGCCGACCACGACTCGCCGGCAATGGCACCAGCGTGTGGCCTGGGCCGGGAGCGCGCATGCGGGGCGCGCTTGGCGCTCATGGGCTGGCGCTGCTCGGGGCTAACAGGTGCAACAGGTGCAACAGGTGTCGTGGTATCGCCAGTTCAGGGGAAGCCCGGCTGCAGCCGGGCCAGGCAGGTCCCATTCCGGGTGCGGTAGGAACGTGTGGCGATCTGTCACAGCGGTTCCTCCACCCATCGGTTGGCCCCCGCCCGGGCGGCGGGACCGGGACGCGGGCCGGTCACCGGCGCTGCGCCGTGCCCAGCTCGTCGGTGTACCGGCCGAGGGCGTCCTCGGCCGTGGGGGCGGGGCCGAACAGCTGCTCCTGGCGGCTCGGATCGGCGACGTAGCGGCCGCTGTCGAACCAGCCGAACATCGCGGCCATGTCCTTGACCAGGGGCATGAAGCGGCCGGCGACGGCTCCTGCGGCGCGGGCGACGGCGGAAGGGACGGCCCACACCTTGATCTTCCTTCCGGCCCGGTTGCCCATCAGGTCGGCCATCTCGCGCATGCTGACCGGACGGTCCCAGCCGATGTCGACGCGCTCACCGTTGTCGGCCTCGGCGTCGACGGCGGCCGCCAGGTACGCCGCGAGATCGGAGGTGTGGACAAAGGTCAGCGGAACGGTGGTCTTGCCGATCCACATCAGGCGGCCCTTGTCGATCGGGTTCCCCGCCATGGTCGCGATCTGGTCGAGGAACGCCCCTGGCCGCAGTGCGACGAACGGGACGCCGAGCTGTTCGAGCTTGTCCTCGGCGATCTTCTTGTGCCAGAAGTGCGGGACTTGGGGTGTCTGGTCGCTGGTGAGGATGCTGGTCAGGACGAAGCGCCGGATGCCGGTGCGGTGGGCGGCCTCGGCGAGGTTGGCGTTGCCGACGGTGTCGATGTCGTGCGCGTTCTTGCCGCCGCGGGTGTAGCCGGCAGCGGTGGTGATGACGGCATCGGCGCCGTTCATGGCGGCGACGAGTGAGTCGAGGTCGAGCATGTCGCCGCGGGCGATCTCGACACCCCGGCTTTCGAGCCTGCTCGCGTCGGTGGTCGGTCGGACCAGGGCGCGGACGTTCTTACCGCGTTTGAGTAGTTCGTCGACGACCTTGCCGCCGAGGGAGCCGGTCGCACCGACGACGAGGACGGGGAGGGTGGTGGTCATGGGGGTCTCACTTTCCATCAGGTCAGTGGTGGGGGGATTGGGTGGGCAGGCAGGGGTGGCCGGGGACGTGGGCGCCGTCGGCCCGGGTCGCTCAGAGGGCCGAGGCTGTGGTGGACGGATCCGCGGCGCGGGTCACCGTCGGCCTTCAGGAGCTTGCGGAGGTCGAAGGTGCCCCGGACGGGGGTAATGCGGCCGTCCTTGATGTGCGGCCGACCGGCGACGGGGAAGGGCTCGCCGGCCCCGCCGGGTGTTGGCCTTTCCCCCGGATGAGTTCCGTCCTGCTTGCACCGGGACAGCTCGCGCTTGCCCCTTACGCCGAGGCCCCGATCACCCCGTTCTCCCTGACGTGCGGGGGTGATCGGGCGGGTTCCGCCACATCCGCCGGCTCGGCTCACCGGGCTTCTTGCGACAGTCGGGGAGCCTGGCTCCGTTCAGCACGGGCCTTCGTGAGCCGACTGCGCTGCAGCACTGTCCACTTCGCAGGAACGCTGGAAACGATGCGCACTCCCGGCCGGAACCGGGGTGCAGGCCGAGGGGAGTTACTCGGACTCTTCTTGCGGAACAGCGCGGCTGTTGATCGCGTCGGCGATGGCGTAGGCCGTGCGGACGAATGACTCTGCCTGCTGCGCCGACAGGTTCCGCGCGGAGGTCTCCTCCAGGGCCTGCCACATGGCTGCGATGGGCTCGCGCATGGCACGGCCCTTGTCGGTGAGGTGGACCACCATGACGCGCCGGTCGTGTTCGGCCGGCTCGCGGATGAGCAGGCCGGCGTCCTGCATGCGGCGTAGGGACTTGGAGACGGTGGAGTGGTCCAGGCCGACGCTTTCGAGCAGCTCGGACTGGGTCTGGCCGTCCCGGTCGAGGAGTTGCATCAGCAGCAGTTCCTGTCCGGGATGCAGGTCCATCTCGCGGAGCATGGCGGCGGCGCGGGCGCGGTGAGCGCGGGCGAGCTGGAAGATCGCGTAGCTCATCGGCCCCTCGCTGGCCGTGCTGGGGGTGCGGGGTGTGGGGGCGGGCATGGGTCGGTTCCTCAGACGGTGTAGGTGGGGTAGTCGGTGTAGCCGGCCACTCCGCCGCCGTAGAAGGTCGCCGGGTCGGGGGTGTTCAGCGGCGCGTCAGAGCGTAGCCGCTCGACGAGGTCCGGGTTGGCGAGCGCGAGGGCGCCGACGGAGACGAGGTCGGCCGTGCCGTGGTCGATGTCCTTGGCGCGGGTGGGCAGGTCGGTGCCGGCCCGGTTGAGGATCAGCGTGGTCGGCCACAACTCGCGCAGGGTGCCCAGCAACTCCTCGTCGCCTGCGTGCATCACGTGGAGGTAGGCGAGGCCGAGCCGGCTGAGGGCGCGCAGGAGCGCCGGATACAGCTCGACGGTGTCGGACTCGGCGATGTCGTTGTAGGGGTTGCCGGGGGAGATGCGCAGGCCGGTGCGGTCGGCGCCGATCTCGTCGGCCACGGCGGCGGCGACCTCGATGGCGAAGCGGATGCGGTTGTCGAGGGAACCGCCGTAGCGGTCGGTGCGCTGGTTGGTGTTGTCGGACAGGAACTGGTGGACCAGGTAGCCGTTGGCGCCGTGGATCTCCACGCCGTCGGCGCCTGCCGTGACGGCAGCCGCTGCGGCGCGGCGGAAGTCGTCGACGGTCGCCGCGACCTCCTGCGTCGACAGAGCACGGGGTGTCGGCATCTCCTGGGGACCGGACGCGGTGAACATCGCGCCCTGCGGCCGGATTGCCGATGGGGCGACGGGCTGGCGCCCGTGGGGGGTGTTGTCGGGGTGGGAGATGCGTCCGGTGTGCATCAGCTGGATGACGATCCGGCCGTCGGCCGCGTGCACGGCGTCGGTGACCTTGCGCCACCCTGCGATCTGCTCGTCATTGTGGATGCCGGGGGTGAGGAGGTAGCCCTGGCCGTCGGCGGAGGGCTGGGTTCCCTCGGTGATGATGAGCGCGTGCGAGGCCCGCTGGGCGTAGTACTCGGCGTTCAGTTCGGTCGGTACGCCTTCAGGGGTGGAACGGTCACGGGTCATGGGGGCCATGACCAGGCGGTGCGGGAGGGAGATGTCACCGACGGTGGTCGGTGTCCACAGGGAGTTCAGCATGAAGGGTCCTTGGGTGCGGTGATGAACAGGTGGTGTTCGGGAAAGCGCGGGCGCGACGGCAGGAGAGGCGGGCGTGATCAGTCGAGGGTGAGGACGAGCTTGCCCCGGACATGCCCGGCGTCGCTGACCTGCTGGGCCGTGGCTGCCTCGGCGAGCGGGTAGGCGGTGACGGTGGTGACGACCTTGCCGGTCGCGGCATCTTGCGCCAGGGCGGCCAGGCGGGCGGCCGAGCGTTCCTGGCCACCGCTGGAGAAGGTGATGCCGAGCTGGTGCGCGCGGAAGTCGGCGATGGTGACGATGCGCTCGGTGCCGCCGCGCAGGGTGATGGAGTCCTCCAGGGCTCCCTTCCCGGCCAGGTCGAACACCGCGTCCACGCCGTCGGGGGCGAGTGCCAGGACCCGCTCGACCAGGCCCTCGCCGTAGAGGGTCGCGGTGGCGCCGAGCGAGGTGAGGTAGTCCTGGTTGGCGGGGCCGGCGGTGGCGATGACAAGCGCTCCGCGGGCCGTGGCAAGCTGGACCGCCAGGGTTCCGACCGCTCCGGCCGCGCCGTGCATCAGCACCGTCTCCCCGGCGGCGACGCCCAGCAGGTTCAGGACCCGCTCAGCCGTCTCGCCCGCCACCGGCAGCGCGACCGCGTGCTGCCAGTCGAGGCCGGCGGGCTTGGGGGCCACGGTGGTGGCCAGCGCGTACTCGGCGTACGAGCCGGTGTCCGACCAGCCCAGCACCTCGTCACCCACCTGCACATCCCGCACGCCCTCCCCCAGGGCGTCCACCACGCCGGCGAGCTCGTGACCGGGGAGGGAGGGGAGCGGCGTGGGGAACACGGCCTCCAGTGCCCCGGAGCGGATCTTGCCGTCCAGCGCGTTCAGCCCGGCCGCCTTGACGCGGACGCGGATCTGCCCGGGACCGGGCTGCGGGACCTCGATGTCCGCCTCGCGCAGCACTTCCGTGCCTCCGAAACGGTCGAACAGGATGGCTTTCATGACGACTCCTCTCGTGTCGCCGCCCGATTAGGTGGCTGGACACATAACTAACGTAACAGTAAACATGTGGCTAGCCAAGTATTTGCTTGCAATCGCCGAGTACGCCTGGCCAGGGCGTGAACGGCTGGGTCTGCCGCAGGTGAAGGACGACGTGATTGTTCTGTACGCCATGCGCCGGCCGGACGAGATCCGCGACCCCGCCGAGCTGCCGCCCCCGCCCATGGAACTGACCCCGGACGAGATCGACGGCGCGCCGGCACTCATGGACTCCATGACCCGAGACGACCTCGACAGCCCTCAGTTCCTCGACACGTACACCGATGCGCGGCGCAGATCATCGAGGCGAAGCGCGAGGACAGGCCCCTGCCCGAGGCGCCCGAGCCCGAGGCGCAGAGCGACAAGGTGTTCGACCTGGTGGCCGCCCTCAAGGAGTCCGTGCCCGCATTCCCCGGCCCAACCAAGGGCTCGGCCCGACTCCAGGCGGACGGCGGCGCGTTTGGGGCCCGCATGCGTGGGCCGTGGCGCGGATCTACGTTGTTTCCATGCGTGCGCTGGGTAGCTCAGTGTGCTGGCCGCGGTCCTGGCCGCTTTGCAGTCCTTTCTCGGCTATCCCCAGCTCGCCGAACACCACCGGCAGGCAGTCCTCGAATACGGCCGTATCCGGCGCCGGATGGAAGTCGCCCTCGCCGGAGATCCAGAGCGGATCACGGGCGACCTGCTGAGCTCGTTCGCCACGGAGCTGGATACCTTGCGCCTGACGGCTCCCTCTCTGCCCCAGCGAGTTCACGACCGCGCGGTGCAAGCTGTGGAAGAGACGGAAGGCCGGGACAGGGCAGCGGCCGCATGGGCATGACGGGTGGTGCCACTTCTGCAGCCACCCTGGCAGGTCCCCGTTGACGACCGGCGGTCGCGGATGTGGCTGGATACCTGGGTGTAGGCATACCTGGGGTCCAGCCTGCGTAACAGGAGACGGCGATGATCGTTCACTTGGGCATGAACGTAACCAAACGGACAATTGCCGTCATCGCCCTCGCCGGTGCGGCCATCATGTCGGCCGCCACCCTCGCCGGCGCCGACACCCCCAGCGCGCAGCCCGCGAGCACCAACCTGGTGTACCCGTACTCAGCCGCCTACCCGCCGGGCGTTCTCCCCCTGGCGGCCGCCGTTCCCGCGGTCGCCCTCCTCGGCATCAACCCCCTGGGCGTCCTCTGAGGTCGTCTCCCGCTCTGAGCGCCGCAGTCGGCCGGTCGGTCCGACTGCGGCGCTCAGCCATATCCGCCAACAAAGGAAAACACCGCCACAGGTTCCCCTCGCACCACTTACAGTTCGGGTGACTAACGGGGAGGGGACCATGTCCAAGGGGGTCAAAGTCGCCGTAATAGGCGGCGTGTTCGCCGTGATGGTGGGCGGTGCCGGGTACGGCGCGTACAACATCATGTCCGCGTTGAACGGGGGTGGGGCGACGGGGGCCGCGGGGCCGGCGCCCGTGCGGTCGGGGCCGCCCAGTGCGGAGGAGGTCGAGGAGACCACGGGGAAGTTCTTCGCGGCCTGGGAGAAGGGGCAGGCGGCGCAGGCGGCGTCGTACACGAACAATGACGCCGCCGCCGAGCGGGTGCTGACGTCGTACGGCGAGGGCGCCCACATCACCGGCGTGAAGATCACCCCGGGGAGCGCGAGCGGCGACACCGTGCCCTTCAGCGTGAAGGCGAAGGTGTCCTACGGCGGGAAGTCCAAGGCGCTCGACTACAAGAGCGAGCTCACCGTCGTCCGCGGGCTCACCACCGGCAAGGCCCTGGTCGACTGGGAACCCACCGTGATCCACCCGGAGTTGAAGCGGGACGACACCCTCGTCACCGGCGAGGCGGCGAGCCCGCCCATCGAGGCCGTCGACCGGAACGGCACCGTGCTGACGAAGGAGAAGTACCCCTCGCTCGGCCCCGTCCTGGACACCCTGCGCGAGAAGTACGGCGACAAGGCCGGCGGCGAGGCCGGTGTCGAGCTCGCGATACGGCACGCCGACGAATCGCCGGACACCTCGCTGCTGACCCTCGCCAAGGGCAAGGCAGGCAAGCTGGAGACGACGCTCAGCGCGAGCGTGCAGGCCGCCGCCGAGCAGGCCGTGAAGAAGTACGCCCAGTCCTCGGTGGTGGCCCTCAAGCCGAGCACCGGCGAGGTGCTGGCGGTGGCGAACCACCGCGACGACGCCTTCAACGCGGCCTTCGAGGGGCGCGTCGCCCCCGGCTCCACGATGAAGATCATCACCGCGGCGATGCTCATCGACAACGGCGTGACCACGATGAACGGCCCGGCCCCCTGCCCGCCGACCGCCATATGGCAGAGCCAGACCTTCAAGAACCTCACGGGCCTGGAGCCCGACGAGAGCGCGAACGCCACGCTGGCCAGTGGGTTCATGCGCTCCTGCAACACCGCCTTCATCAAGCTCGTCGACGAGGACCCGCTCACGGACGCCTCGCTGACGGCGGAGGCCGAGGAGCGGTTCGGACTCGGCCGCGGCGACTGGAAGACCGGCATCACGTCCTTCGACGGCAGTGTCCCCGCCGCCACCGGCCCGGACCGCGCGGCAAACGCGATCGGCCAGGGCCAGGTCCAGATGAACCCGCTGAACATGGCCTCGGTGACGGCCACCGCGATCACCGGCGACTTCCGGCAGCCGTATCTCGTCTCGCCGGAGCTCGACGACCGCCAACTGGCCACCGCCAAAGGGCTCCCGTCGAGCACCGCCGCCCAGCTGAAGCAGATGATGCGGCTGACCGCGACCGCGGCCCAGGGCACCGCCGTACAGGCCATGTCCGGGCTCGGCGGCGACATCGGTGCCAAGACCGGTTCCGCCGAGGTCGACGGCAAGGCCACCTCTGACAGCTGGTTCACCGGATTCCGTGATGATGTGGCGGCCGCGGCCATGTCCGAGCAGGGCGGCCACGGCGGCGACGCGGCGGGGCCGATTGTCGCAGCCGTGCTACGAGCGTCCGGCTGAACTTATCCCTCGCGGCACGGGACTCTAGTGTGGTCGTCGTCGTTGGTATGCGTGAGGTCGGCGGGGCGGCGGGGGCCCCTGAATACGCGAGGGAACTGAAGGCAGTGGGTAACAGAAGGCGCGTCGCCGAGCGACGGAAGACCAACCCCGCGGTGCTCGGCGGGATGATCGCCGTGGTCGTCGGCGGCGCCGGGTTCGGCGTCTACGCCCTGTACGGCGGTGGGGCGGCGGCCGACAGCCGTACGCCGACGGCGTCCGCCGCCGACCAGAAGGCGAAGAAGGTCAAGACCGGCCCGCTGTCCGCCAAGGAGGTCAGCGGCGCGGCCGAGGCCTTCCTCACCGCCTGGCAGCAGGGCAAGGTGACCCAGGCCGCCGCCGCAACGGACGACACCACGGCCGCCCAGTCGCTGCTGACGGGCTACACCAAGGACGCCCACATCACGGACGTCACCCTCACCGAGGGCACCCGCACCGGCGCCAAGGTCCCCTTCACCGTGAAGGCGACGGTGACGTACAAGGGCACCAGCAAGCCGCTGACGTACGACAGTTCGCTGACCGTCGTGCGCCGCGCCGAGGACGGAAAACCGCTGATCGAGTGGCACTCCGCGATCGTCCACCCCGACATGAAGGACGGCGACACCCTCGTCACCGGCGAGTCCGGTACCCCGCCGGTCAAGGCGCTCGACCGGGACGGCGGCGAGCTGACGGAGAAGGAGTACCCGTCGCTGGGCTCGGTCCTGGACGGGCTACGCGAGAAGTACGGCGAGAAGGCCGGCGGCAAGGCGGGCGTCGAGCTCCAGGTGGTCCGGGGCAAGGAGTCCAAGAAGGCCGAACTGTCCGACAAGACCCTGCTGGAGCTGAGCAAGGGCACGCCGGGCACGGTGAAGACGACGCTGAGCCCGGCGCTGCAGGAGGCCGCGGAGAAGCAGGTGGCCGCCAAGTCGAAGGCGTCGGTGGTCGTCCTGCGCCCGTCGACCGGCGAGATCCTGGCGGTCGCGAACTCCTCGAAGGGCTTCAACACCGCCTTCCAGGGCTCCCTCGCCCCCGGCTCCACGATGAAGGTCATCACCTCGTCGCTGCTGATCGAGAAGGGCCTCGCGTCGGCGGACAAGCAGCACCCCTGCCCGAAGTACTTCACGTACGGCCACTGGAAGTTCCAGAACGACGACAAGTTCGAGATCAAGGGCGGCACCTTCAAGGCGAGCTTCGCCCGCTCCTGCAACACGGCCTTCATCAGCCAGGCCCCCGAGCTGGACAACGACAGCCTGACCAAGCAGGCCCAGCAGGTCTTCGGGCTGGCGATGAACGACTGGTCCGTCGGCGTCCCGACCTTCGACGGCGCCGTCCCGGTCCAGTCCCAGGCCCAGATGGCGGCCTCACTGATCGGCCAGGGCGGGGTGCGGATGAACCCGCTGAACATGGCGTCGGTCTCGGCGACGGTGAAGACGGGCACCTTCAAGCAGCCCTACCTGGTGTCCCCGACGGTCGACAACCGCACCCTCGCCACCGCCTCCCGCAACATGTCGGCGGGCACGCTCTCGCAGTTGCGCGAGCTGATGGCCTACACGGCGGCGTACGGCACGGCGGCGGAGGCGATGGCCGGGGTCACCGGTGACGTCGGCGCGAAGACGGGCTCGGCGGAGGTCGACGGCCAGAAGAAGCCGAACGGCTGGTTCACCGCGTACCGGGGCGACCTGGCGGCGGCGGGCGTCGTGCAGTCGGGCGGCCACGGCGGCGAGACGGCGGGGCCGATCGTGGCGGCACTGCTGAAGATGGGCGGCTGAGTCTCAGCCGATGAATGGCTGAGACTCAGCGCCGCAGCTGGGACTCCGGCTGCCGCGTGGGTGCAGCGGCGGCCAGATACGTCCGCCGCAGAAACCTCATCAACGCCTTCGACTCGAACTGGACCACGGAAACACCCTGGGCCGAGTGGAACTCCACCACGGCCTGCACCCGCCCGCACGGCCACACCCGTATCTCGCCGCTCTCGGTCGGCGCCCGCAGCCCCTGCTCCAGCAGGGAGCGCGAGAACGTCCACTCATGTGCCTCGCGGCCGGGCAGACGGATGCGCACCGCGCGCGGATCGGTCTCGGGGTCGTACTTCAGGACGACCGGTACGGCGTCCTGTTCTTCCACCAGAATGTCCGCGTCCGTGACGATGTGGGCTCGTGCGTACTGCTCGACTACAGACATCGGACCGGCCCCTTACCCTGGGTGACCTGTGCGAAAGCTATGCATTCGCTCCCCCTCCAATGTCGCATATCTTCCGGAATGCGCCCCCTGGAGCAGGCATATATCACGTGTGCGATACACAAGCAGACCGCTCTTGCGAACGGTTCGCATTTGGCCACATCATCGAACAGTGCATGTACCTGATGGATTCATAGACGCCCCCACCTCGGTCGCGACCGGCGTGGTCGCCGCTGCCGCCGTCGCCGTGAGCCTGCGCGGCGCACGCCGTGAGCTCGACGAGCGGACCGCCCCGCTGGCCGGCCTGGTGGCCGCGTTCATCTTCGCGGTGCAGATGCTGAACTTCCCGGTGGCGGCCGGGACCAGCGGACATCTCCTCGGCGGCGCCCTGGCCGCGATACTCGTCGGCCCCTGCACCGGCGTGCTGTGCGTCTCCGTGGTCCTGCTCATGCAGGGCATCCTCTTCGCGGACGGCGGCCTGACCGCGCTCGGCGTGAACATCACGTGCATGGGCATCGTCACCGTGGTCGCGGCGTACGGCCTCTTCCGCGGCCTGGTCAAGATCCTGCCGCGCACCCGCCGCTCCGTGACCGCCGCCTCCTTCGTCGCCGCGCTCGTCTCGGTCCCGGCCTCGGCGCTCGTCTTCACGGCGCTGTACGCGGTCGGCGGCACCACCGACGTCTCTCTCACCAAGGTCGCCACCGCGATGGTCGGCGTGCACATCCTGATCGGCATCGGCGAGGCCGCGATCACCTCGCTGACGGTGGGCGCCGTGCTCGCCGTACGGCCGGATCTCGTCCACGGCGCCCGCGACCTGCGCCAGCGCCTCCAGCTGCGGGTGAACGGCGAGCTGGTCGACGCCCCCGCCGCCGAGCCGGCGGTCCCGGTCGCCGCCCGTTCCCCCCGCAGGATCTGGGCCGTCGGCCTCGTCACCTCCCTGGTCCTCGCCGCGTTCGTCAGCTTCTACGCCTCCGCCAACCCGGACGGCCTGGAGAAGGTGGCCGCCGACAAGGGCATCGACAAGAAGGTCGAGGAGCACGCGGCCGCCGGCTCGCCGCTCGCCGACTACGGCGTCAAGGACATCGAGAACACCCGGCTGTCCGGAGGTCTCGCGGGTGCCATCGGCGTCGGCGTGACCGTGGTCGCGGGTACGGCCGTCTTCTGGGCGGTGCGCCCCCGTCGTACGACCGACACGCCCGCCCCGTCGACCGCGTCCACGAGCGCCTGACATGGGCACCGGGCACGCCGCCCACCAGCTCTACCGGCCCGGGCACTCGCCCGTACACGCCCTGCCCCCGCACACCAAGCTGGTCGCCACGTTCGCCTTCGTGCTGGTCGTGGTGTCGACGCCGCGGGAGGCGATGTGGGCGTTCGGCCTGTACGCCGTGCTGCTCGGGCTCGTCGCGTACGCCGCGCGCGTGCCCGCCGGCTACCTGCTCAAGCGGCTGCTGATCGAGGTGCCGTTCGTCGCGTTCGCCGTGCTGATGCCGTTCGTGGCGGAGGGCGAGCGCGTCGAGGTGCTGGGCCTGTCGCTGAGCGTCAACGGACTGTGGGGCGCGTGGAACGTGCTGGCCAAGGGCACCCTGGGCGTCGCCGCCTCCGTCCTGCTCGCCTCCACGACCGAGCTGCGCGCACTGCTCCTCGGCCTCCAGCGGCTGAAGCTCCCGCCCCTGCTCGTGCAGATCGCGTCCTTCATGATCCGGTACGGCGACCTCATCACGGACGAGATGCGGCGGATGCGCATCGCCCGCGAGTCGCGCGGCTTCGAGGCGCGGGGCATCCGGCACTGGGGCGTGCTCGGCAAGTCGGCGGGCGCGCTGTTCATCCGGTCCTACGAGCGCGGCGAGCGGGTCCATCTGGCCATGCTCAGCCGCGGGTACGCCGGTTCGATGCCGGTGATCGACGAGGTGACCGCGTCCCGGGCGCAGTGGTCGTACGCCCTCGCTCTTCCGTTCGCGGCCCTCGCGGTCTGCCTGTTGGGATGGACCCTGTGACTGACACGCCCACCGCACTTTCGACTGACACCGCACCCTCGCTGGAAGTCTCCGGCCTCGCCTTCGCCTACCCCGACGGCCACCAGGCCCTGTTCGGCGTGGACTTCTCCATCGCGCGCGGCGAGCGGGTCGCGCTGCTCGGGCCGAACGGCGCCGGGAAGACGACCCTCGTCCTGCATCTCAACGGCATCCTGACCGGCGGCGCGGGCACGGTGAAGGTCGCCGGGCTGCCCGTCGGCAGGCAGCACATGGCCGAGATCCGACGCCGGGTCGGGATCGTGTTCCAGGATCCGGACGACCAGCTCTTCATGCCGACGGTCCGTGAGGACGTCGCCTTCGGGCCGGCGGCGGCCGGGCTCAAGGGGCCCGAGCTGGAGGAGCGCGTCGACCGGGCGCTCGGCCAGGTCGGCATGGCGGAGTTCAAGGACCGGCCCCCGCACCACCTCTCCTTCGGCCAGCGGCGCCGGGTCGCGGTGGCGACGGTGCTCGTGATGGAACCGGAGATCCTCGTCCTCGACGAGCCCTCCTCCAACCTCGACCCCGCCTCCCGCCGTGAACTGGCCGACATCCTGCGCTCGTTGGACGTCACGGTTCTGATGGTCACGCACGACCTTCCGTACGCCCTGGAGCTGTGCCCGCGCTCCCTCGTCCTCAGCGAGGGCGTGATCGCGGCGGACGGAAAGACCGGGGAACTCCTCGGGGACGAGGAGCTGATGAGCGCCCACCGGCTGGAGCTGCCGTTCGGTTTCGACCCTCGCTCCGTGACAATGGGCGCGTGACGGAACAAGAGGACGCCGGGTCACTGCTCCTTGACGAGCAGCTGTGCTTCGCGCTGTACGCCGCCCAGCGCGCGGTGACAGCCGCGTACCGCCCCCTTCTCGACGAACTCTGCCTCACCTACCCCCAGTACCTCGCCATGCTGGTCCTGTGGGAACGCGGCGAGACGACGGTGAAGGAGCTGGCGGCGGCGCTTCGCCTCGACTACGGCACCGTCTCCCCGCTGCTGAAGCGCCTGGAGGCGGCGGGGCTGGTCCGTCGTGAGCGTTCGGCGCGGGACGAGCGGTCGGTGCTCGTCGCGGTCACCGGGGAGGGCGAACGGCTGCGAGAGCGCGCCGAGTGCGTACCAGGGACGCTGCTCACGGAGACCGGGCTCGGCGGCCCGGAGGTCGCCCGGCTGCGGGAGGAGTTGTGGCAGCTGGCGGCGAAGGCGTCGGCGGCGGCCGAGCGCAACCGCTGATCCCGGAACCACTGATCCCGCAATCGCTGACCTCGGGTTACCGACAGTTGCCCACCCCACATACCGGCGGGATTGCTACCGACCAGTACCTTGTGCACGATGTACTTGTGCGCGCTTTGTATGGGGGAGGGCCAAACATGACCGCCGAGGGCACCGCCGTCGACACCCGTCCGACGAAGATCACGTACGTCGCCGAGGCCACCGCGCACGGCGGCCGGGACGGCTTTGTCAGCAGCCAGGACGGCCAGATCGACCTCAAGGTCGCGATGCCCCCGGAACTGGGCGGCGACGGCAACGGCACCAACCCCGAGCAGCTCTTCGCCGCCGGATACAGCTCCTGCTTCCACAACGCGCTGATCCTCGTCGGCAACCGCGAGGGCTACGACCTCACCGGATCCACGGTCGCCGCGAAGGTCGGCATCGGCCCCAACAAGCATCGCGGCTACGGCCTCGCGGTCGCCCTCAGCGTCTCGCTGCCGGTGCTGGACCCGGACATCGCGGCCAAGCTGGTCGACGCGGCGCACGACGTCTGCCCGTACTCCAACGCGACCCGTGGCAACATCGACGTCACGATCCTGCTCGGCTAGCGAGACGTCGGCCACACATCGGAATCCAAGGCCACGGACCCGTGTTGGACTGACCGTCGAAGGCGCACGAGAGGTGCGGGACGGTCGCAGAGGGAGCACGGGCGTGGACGTGAACGGCACAGTGGCCGAGGGCTTCGAGCCGGTCAGGGAGGCGTTCGCACGGAACTTCGACACGCTCGGGGAGCGGGGCGCGGCGGTCGCCGTGTACCGGGACGGGCGCAAGGTCGTGGACCTGTGGGCCGGAACGAAGGACGTCGACGGTACGCAGCCGTGGGAGCGCGGCACCGCGCAGGTCGTGCGCTCGGCGACGAAGGGCGTCGCCGCCGCCGTACCCCTGTTGCTGCACCAGCGTGGGGAGCTGGACCTGGACGCGCCGTTGGCCGAGTACTGGCCGGAGTTCAAGGCACATGGCAAGGAACGTCTGCTGGTCCGGCACGTTCTGAACCACCGCGCCGGGCTGCCCGTCCTCGACCGCCCACTCACGCCCGAGGAGGCGCTCGACCCGCACCGCGGCCCCGCGGCGGTGGCCGCGCAGGCGCCCGCGTGGGAGCCGGGCACGGATCACGGCTATCACGCGCTGACGTACGGCTGGATGCTCGACGAGCTGGTCCGGCGCGTGACGGGACGGTGGGCCGGCGAGTGGCTGGCGACGGAGGTCACCGGCCCGCTCGGCGCCGACCTGTGGCTGGGCCTCCCGGAGGCTGAAGCCACCCGAGTCGGCCGGACCGGCCGCGTAGAAGGTCCCGAGCCGACGGGCGGGTTGCGCTCCCGCCCGAAGCGCTCCGTCACCGAGGCCTACGACGACCCGAACTCCCTCACCCGCCGCGCCTTCGCCGCCATCACCCCGTTCCCCGACCAGAACACCCCCGCGTACCACGCCGCCGCCCTCCCCGCGACGAACGGCATCGCCACGGCCGACGGTCTGGCCCGCGTCTACGCGGCCCTGATCGGCGAGGTCGACGGCATCCGCCTCTTCGACCCGCCCACGGTGGATCTGGCCCGCACCGAGGAGTCCTCCGGCCCCGACCGCGTCCTGATCGTGAACACCCGCTTCGGCCTCGGCTACATGCTCCACGGCACCGCGTCCCCCTTCCTGGCCCCCGGCTCCTTCGGCCACCCCGGCCGCGGCGGCGCCCTCGGCTTCGCCGACCCGGAATCAGGCATCGCGTTCGGCTACGTGACGAACGGCTTCCGCAAGACGGTGACGGCGGATCCGAGGGCGCAGGCGTTGGTGCGGGGGGTGCGGGCGGCGCTGGGGTGATCGGCGGGGCGGGGGGGGGCGGCCGGACGTCGAGGGGCGCGGCCCGCGCCCGGGCCGATGACGGCCGATCCAGGGGCGCTGGCGTTGGTACGGGCGCTGCGGGTGGCGCTGGGGAACCGCCCCGCCGGGTGGCGGGCGGGTGTGGAGGGGCGCACTGCACCTGCGGGCATGCAGGCCTCGTCGACCGCGCGGGCGCGGACCGGGCCCGTGACGGCAGGTCCGAGGGCATAGGCGTCGGCGCAGGCTGTGCGGGCAGCGCTGGCGTTGGTGCGGACAATGCGGGCAGCACTGACGTAGCCACCACGTCGGGCGCCGGAGCGGGCGGCGGGCGGGCGTCGACGGGGCGCGTGGCATCCACGGACGCGCAGCCCTCACTGACCGCGCCGGGGCATCTCAGCCACGCAGGCGTGCATCGGCCGGCCGGGCCGGCGACGGCGGATCCGAAAGCACAGGCCTTGTCACAGGCACCGCGGATGACGCCTACGCAACCAGCCGGGCCGCGCGCCGGGGCGGGCAGCGGGCGGGCAGCGCCAACGGGCGCGCGGCGTCAAGGGCGTATAGCCCTCACCGACCGCGCGCAGGCGTCATCGGCCACGCGGGCGCGACCCGACGCTCGGACCAGTGACGGCCGCTCGGGCCGGCGACGCCGCCCAGGCATGTGACGCCGCCCAGGCACGTGACGCCGCCCAGGCCAGCAGCGGCACCCCAGCCAGTCGCGGCGCCCATGCCGATGACGCCGCTCGACGGATCTCCAACCGCTCGGCGGCGATGAAGACAGGACGGGGCCGGCGTGGTCAGACGTGGATCGGGTGGGACGTGCGGCCCGAGGCCTGGTCGATTTCGCCGTGTGCCTTGGTGAGTAGTTGCATCGCCAGTTCGTTCAGGGCGCGGGCCGCGGCGACCTCCTCGCCGACCCGTGGCTGATTGGAGTCGGTGTGGTGCCGTGTGGCGTGTCCGTGGGCGCGTACCTCGGAGCCGTCGGGGAGACGCACCAGCGCGACCGCCCGCGTGTGCTGATCGTCCTCCAGGAACTCCAGCTCGACATGCCATCCCACTGTGGTGTGCATCATGACGATCACCTCCGGAAGACCTGCTTCCAGGGTGCGCCCGAGAGGGCACCGGCGACCAGTCGGGCTCGGCATACTCTTGCGACACTTCAGAGCGACAGGAAACGACAGGGAACGGCAGGGAACGACAGGAATGGTCCATGGGCGCCCTTGAACAGGACTGCGTCTTCTGCGAGATCGTCGCCGGCACCGGCGAGGCGCGGGTGGTGCACGAGGACGAGCACACCCTCGCCTTCTTCCCGCTGGCGCCCGCCACCCGCGGGCACACCCTGGTCGTGCCGAAGGCGCACACGGCGGACCTCTGGGTGATGGACGAGGCAGCGGCTCAGCGGCTCTTCCACACCGTGATGCTCGTCGGCAGGGCGCTCCGCGAGGTTCTCCGGCCCGCCGGCATGAACGTCGTCAACTCCACGGGCGCGGTGGCAACCCAGACCGTGTTCCACACCCATGTGCACCTCGTGCCGCGCGGCCCCGGCGACACGATGGGGTCCATCTGGCCGCCGAAGGGCGCGGGATTCCGGTACGAGGACGAGGCCGCGACCGACGCCCTCGCCACCCGCCTCTCCGCGGCCATCGGCCCACCGCCGCCCACGCCCACTCACAGAGCGAACACGACCAGCGCCAGGTCGGCCAGCAGCAACGGCGCGTAGAACAGCAGCAGCGTCGGCGTCAGCCACACCTCCGGCCAGGGCATCCGGACCAGATACGGCGCCACGTTCATGGAGAGCATCTCGACCGTGCTGTCGGGCCTGCGCGCATCGTCGTAGAGCCGACGGAAGGCCCGCTCCTGGCGCAGGAAGTAGCAGTCCAGGTACCAGAAGCAGAGCAGCGGCACGAGACCGACGCTCGCGATCTGCCAGCTCAACCGGCTCGCGGACAGCGCGAACAGGCCCGCGGCCAGGGTCAGCGCCCAGCCCTTCACCAGGAACGAGTTGGTCCCCAATCGCGTGATCGTCGCCTGGATGAACTCAAGGTGCTTGATCCGGTCCGCGCCCAACGGCTCGCGCACCCCGATCTCCGCCCCTTCCGCACCCTCCGACCCCTCACTCAACGCAGTCACTGCCCGCCCCCTCGGTGAGCCCTCACCCGGCCCGACCGATCGTAGTACCGGAGCAAAGCCCACAACTCGGGATCAGTGAGACTCGGCACACTCCCTACGATGACCGCCTTCGCCCTGCTTCCATGGAGATGTCGCGTTCCGTTCCATGGAGATGTCTCGCGCCGGACCTGGCCCCGCCGCCACCGCCACCTCCCCCGTTCACCGCTCTGGGCCATATCGAGGACATGCGCTGCTGTTTCTCCGCCCACCTCCCCGCACTCGCGGCCCTGTCGGCGTTCCCCGGCCCCTGCGAGGTGCTGCGCTCCGGCGCCCGCCTCGCCCCTGCCCTCATGCGCTCGGCCTCCGCCGCCGTGCAGCGGGCGCGTTCCTCCCACCCCGACGACCTGACCGCCGTCAACCTCGAACTGGTCACCCTCACCGAGGACCGCGCGGTCATCACCTGGTACACCGGCATCCCCGGCTCCAATGACGGCCTGGGCCACCCCCTCCCCGCGATCACCGAGGGCGAGATCGTCTACGGCACCCACCCCTCCCGCCTCAACCGCACCGCGTCCGAGGGCCGCCCGACCGCCCACCACCAGGTCGAGCTCACGGACCTGGAGCCGGGGCAGACGTACTACTACCAGGCCCGTTCACGCGGCGTCGCCGCCACACCCACCCCGCTCCACCTGGTGCGCGGCAACGCGGTGGGCACCTCGACGTTCGGGTTCGGCCACAGCGGCGGCCCGTACTCGTTCACCACCCCGCAGCCCCCGCCCGGCCGCCACCTGCTCACGGTCGCGCTCTGCAACGACCTGCACCTCGGCGAGACCACCGCGGGCCTGGTCGGCGGCATTCCTCTGCTGCGCGGGGTGGTGCAGCAGCCGGGGCGCGCGCCGTACCCGGAGCTGATGAGCCGGGCCCTGGTCGAGGAGGCCCGGCGGCGCGGGGCGGACGTCCTGCTGGCCGGGGGCGACATCTCGGCCGGCGGGGCGGCGCACGACCTCGGCGAGGCCCGGCGGATCCTGGACGGCTTCGGCACGCACGGGCGGGACTACTTCGTCGTACGCGGCAACCACGACCGCTCAAGGGACAGCGCCGATGCCTTCCATACGACGTTCCCGGGCTTCCCGGGCGGGGGCGACGGGCTGGGGTTCTTCGCCCGTGACCTCGGCGGGCTGCGGATCATCGGCCTCGACACCTACGCCAAGACCGGCAACGGCGCCGACGCGGGCGGGCTGGGCCCCGACCAACTGGCTTGGTTCCAGGCTCGGTTGATGGAACAACCGGACCAGCCGACACTCGTGTTCGGGCACCATCCGCTGACCGTGCGGGACTCGGTCTTCCCGGTGACCCGCGGCCAGTGCCTGGAGCGCCGTCAGGCCCGCACGATCGTCGACGCCTACGCGCAGGCCCCCGGCGTCTTCCTCCACCACGCGGGCCACACCCACCGCAACAAGCGCACCGTGCTGATGCGGGCCCCGCACGTCACCCAGCAGGAGGTCGCCGCCGCCAAGGAGTACCCGGGCGGTTTCACCCTCCTGCGCATCCACTCCGGCGGTTACGCCCTCAACCACTACAAGGCCGACGCCCCGGCGGCCCGCCAGTGGAACGAGCGCAGCCGCCGGGTCGCCGCGGGCCTGTGGCCGCACCACGCCCTGGGCCGCTCGGTCGCCGACCGCAACAGCATGACGGCGCACGACCTGTCCGGCGTCACCGCGCACGGTCTGCGCACAGACAGCGCACTGTAAATAGCAGCCGGCAGGGAGTGTCCGTAGCGTCGGAGCATGGCGACCCTCTGGGACCTCATGCGCGACTGCATCCCCGACGACCATGCCCGTCAGGTCACCTCGCGGTACTACGTCGACGAGGTGATGGGCGCCTCAGGCGCACCCGGGCTGGTCGTCGACCTGGGGTGCGGCCGCGGCACGTCCGCCGGGCTCTTCCGTCGGCACGACCCTCAGGTGCGCTGGGTCGGCGTCGACATCGGTGACTCGCCGGAGGCCGGCCAACACACCCCGGGCGGCGACCCGGTGGTGCACTACGACGGCGTCCACCTCCCCCTCGGCACGGACTCGCTCCCCCTCATCTACTCCCACCAGGTCTTCGAACACGTCGCCCGCCCACGCGAACTGCTCGCGGAGATCGCCCGGGTGCTGGAGCCGGGCGGTGTGTTCATCGGATCGACATCCCAGTTCGAGCCGTACCACTCCTTCAGCCTGTGGAACTACACCCCGTACGGCTTCCGGGTCCTGGTCGAGGAGGCGGGGCTCGCGCTGCAGGAGATCCGGCCCTCGCTCGACGGGGTGGCGCTGATCATGCGCAGCTACCTCGGCCGGCCGCCCGAGTACAGCCGGTACTGGGACGAGCAGTCCCCGCTCAACACGGAGATCGACGAGTGGGCGGCGCAGAACGGCCGCCGCCGCAGGACGGCCCTGGTGAACCTGCGGAAGCTGACGTACTGCGGCCAGTTCGCGTTCCGCGTGGCCAAGCCGGTGCAAGATCGCGAAACTCGGCGCGCCGCAGGATGATTTGGGGCATTTCTTACTTAATCTCCCTTAATCGTAAGGGATCGCCCCTGCACAAACCCCGTACGCGCCCTGTGCGCACCCGGTGCGAAGAGTCGTCCCTTCACGCAGTGCATCCACTTGCATCCACCTCACTCCACCGGAGATGACATGCAGAAGCTTCGCAAGGCCGCCGTGCTGATCGCCGCCCTCAGCAGCGTGGCGCTCGTCGGCGCGGGCACCGCCCACGCCGACGGCCACGGCCACCGTGGCGGCAACGACGTCAAGGTCCAGCAGAGCACGTCGTGCAAGTCCCACGACCTGAACATCGACATCCTCGGCACGGTCGGGCTGCTCAACGGCCTGCTGGGCGGCGCCCTCAACGGCGAGGGCTCCGAGGGCAGCCAGAACACCCACCTCGGCTCGACGATGGGCTGCAGCAACGCCGCGTTCAGCAAGTGACCGTCTGACTGGTGCGGAAGCCCCGGCCAACCGGCCGGGGCTTCCGCCTAACTCGCGTGCAGCATCATCCCGATGCCCACCACCAGCAGCGCCGCCGCCGCGATCCGGGCCCGCCCGAACCGCTCCTTGAAGAAGACGGCCCCGATGGCGGCGCCCACGATGATCGAGGACTCCCGCAGTGCGGCGATCGGCGCCAGTTCCGCCTTCGTCTGGGCCCACAGGACCAGCGCGTACGCGGTCACGGACAGCGCGGCGCCGAGCAGCCCCAGCGCGGCGAACGGCCGTAGCACGGCGACGGTCTGCCCGCGCCGGCGCCAGACGGCGTACGCGGGAATGGCGAGCCCCTCGACGGCCATCAGCCAGGCGATATAGCCGAGCGAGGACCCGGAGGCGCGTACGCCGAGCCCGTCGAGCACGGTGTACGCCGCGATGCTCAGCCCGGTCGCCAACGCGGCGCCGATCGCGGCCCAGTTGGGCCGGCTCCCGCGCAGGCCCCACAGGGCGACGCCGACGAGTCCCGCGCAGGACACGACGATCCCGGCCGCCGCCCACCCGTCAGGCACCTCGTGCGCGAAAACCGCGGCGAACAGGGCGACCACGAGCGGCGCGGTGCCGCGTGCGATCGGATAGGCCTGCCCGAAGTCGCCCAGCCGGAAGGACTTCATCAGCAGCGCGAAGTACACGATGTGCACGACGGCCGAGGCGAGCAGATACGGCCAGGCCCTGGCCGCCGGGAACGCCCCGAACGGCATCAGCGCCAGCCCGATCAGCACCCCGCCGCCCGCGATGAGCGTGAACCCCACCAGCTTGTCGGTGATCTTGTGGGCGATGGCGTTCCAACTGGCGTGCGTCACGGCCGCCAGCAGGACGGCGGCGGTGACCAGCGGAGTCACGAAGTCTGCGCCTGCTCGCGCACGTCCACAAGGGTGGCACCGGCATGGGCGACAAGGTCCTTGGGCCCCATCGGGAAGACCGCGTGCGGGTTCCCGGCGGCGGCCCACACGACCTCGTGCTCCAGCAGCGACCGATCGGCGAGCACGCGCGTCTTCGTACGGTGCCCGAAGGGCGGTACGCCGCCGATGGCGTACCCCGTCGTCTCCCGTACGACATCCGCCTTGGCCCGCGTGACCTTCTGGACGCCGAGTTCCTTGCGCACCAGCTCGACGTCGACCCGCGACGCCCCGTCCATCAGCACCAGCACCGGCTCCCCGTCCGCCGCGAAGATCAGCGACTTGCAGATCTGACTGAGCTCGCACCCGATGGCCGCGGCGGCCTCGGCGGCGGTACGGGTGGCATCCGGGAAGCGACGGATCCGGGTGTGCAGTTCGGCCAGCCCGAGCTCACTCAGGGCCTCGGCGAAAAGGGGGTGGGCGGCTGTCGTCATGGGGGCACGCTAGCGGTGCGTGCATGGGCCATGCGACCGATTACCCGCTCTCAGGGAGTCAGGAGGGCGACCACCCAGGCAAGGGGCAGGAAGATCAGGGGAACCGACATCAGCCAGCCCATGCCCCAGGACGTTCGCGAGCCGACAAGGACGCAGAACGGCCCCATGAGGAGCACGTAGAAGAAGAACACCGCCAGGACGATGACGCCCGCACCCGACCCCATGGCTTCCTCCCCGCGGTACCTGCCACGCCATAATTTGAACACGTTCAAACGCGCCTCGTCCACCTCGCCCCGGGACTCCCTGCTCGCGCGCGCCCCGCACTCCCCCGAAGATGACGGTATGTCCCGATATCTCTTCGACAACACGGACACCCGCACCCCGGACCGCTTCGCCGTCCTGGAGTCCTGCTACGACCACGTCTCCCGCCGCCGGCTCGAACTGGCCGGCCTGGCGCCCGGCTGGCGCTGTCTCGAAGTGGGCGGTGGAGGCGGCTCGTTGGGCGACTGGCTGGCCGACAGAACCGGCCCCGACGGCGAGGTCACCGTCACCGACATCGACCCCCGCTGGGCCGAGTCCCGCCCGCACTCGCCCCAGGTCCGCCTTCTGCACCACGACATCGTCAACGACCCGATCCCGGGCGACGGCTACGACCTGATCCACGCCCGGCTGGTCCTCATTCACCTGCCGGAACGGCTCCAGGTCCTCGACCGGCTGGTCGCGGCCCTGCGCCCGGGGGGCACCCTGGTCCTGGAGGAGTTCGACTGCCACTGGTCGCCGGTGCTCGCGACCCCGGACGAGGCGTCCGAGGCCCTCTTCGACCACGTCCAGGCGGCCCTGCTCACGCAACTGGAGAAGGCGGGTGCGGACACCCTCTGGGGCCGGCGGGTGCTGGGCGCCATGCGACGGGCGGACCTGGAGGACGTCACGGCGACGACATACGCCGAGTCCTGGCAGGGCGGCAGCCCGGGCATCGACCTGCACCGCGTCAACGCGCAGCAGACGGAGGCGGGGCTACGGGCGGACGGCGTGACGGAGGCCGAACTGCAGCGCTTCTACGCGCTGCTGAGGGACCCGGGGTTCGTGGTCAACTCCCCTCCCTTGATCAGCGCACAGGGAAGGCGCCGAGGAAGGTAGTCCAGGTGGACGGGGCGACCGTGAGGTGGGGGGCCTCGGGGGGTCTCCCAGCGCTTGCTCGATGAAGGCCAGCCCAACTGCGGTGCCGTCGCCGAACTTCAGCGTCTGAATTCCGCCCCCCGTCCCGGGGTGGTTCGCCCGGGAGGTCGGCATCACGTGAAGCTCCACGAACGGCAAGTTGGCCACCTCCAGCAGGTGTTCGAGCTGTCGGCGCAACACCATTGCGTCCCCGACCGGGCGGCGTAGCGTCACCTCTTCCTGGACAAAGCTGAGTTCCGGCGCCGGGGACCTGTCGAAGATGGCCTTACGGGCCATGCGCCCCGCCACCATTCGCTCAAGCTCGTCCGCCGAGTAGGCCGGACGCCAGGTCGAAAGCAGCGCCCGCATGTACTCCTCGGTCTGCAACACCCCGTGGAGGTTGTGATTGCCGTACATCAACAGCCCGACGGCACGCCCCTCCAAATCCGCCAGCTCACGCACCTTCTTCGGATACCGGGCCTTCTCCATGTCCCGCTTGAACGCCTTGAGATGCCCCTGCGCCCTCAGGACGTCGTCCGCCTTGTCGGGGCCTGCTCCTCGTGGACGCGCTAGCGGACCGGTGGGGCGCGGCGCCGGGGCCGTATCCGCGCAAGACGGTCTGGGCCGAGCTGCAGCACAAACGTGGCCGGTGAAGGCAACCCGTCCCCACGGAGCCCTCACCGGCCGGTCTGTTCTCAGAAGCGGCTCGTCAGACGCGTGCCAGCTCCCGCTCCCCGTCCGTGTCGGCCTCCGCCTCCGTGCGCAGGGCCTCGCCCTCCACGTCGACGTTCGGCAGCACACGGTCCAGCCACTTCGGCAGCCACCAGGCCCTCTTCCCGAGGAGGGCAAGGACCGCCGGGACGATGGCCATGCGGACGACGAACGCGTCGAAGAGGACGGCGATCGCGAGGCCGAAGCCGATCATCTTGACCATCGACTCGCTGGCGCCGATGAAGCCGGAGAACACCGCGATCATGATGATCGCCGCCGCAGTGACGACCCGAGCGCTGTGCCGGAAGCCCGTCACCACGGCCTGGGTCGGCCGCTCCCCGTGGACGTACGCCTCACGCATCCGCGTCACGAGGAACACCTCGTAGTCCATGGCAAGACCGAAGACCACGCCGACCATGAAGATCGGCATCATCGACATGACCGGGCCGGTCTCCTGGACGCCGAAGAGGTCGGCGAGCCAGCCCCACTGGAAGACCGCCACGACCGCGCCCAGGGCCGCCAGGACCGAGAGCAGGAAGCCGAGGGCCGCCTTCAGCGGGACCAGGATCGAGCGGAAGACGAGGATCAGGAGGAGGAAGGCGAGGCCCACCACCAGGATCAGGTACGGGACGAGGGCGTCGTTCAGCTTCTGCGAGAAGTCGATGTTCATCGCCGTCGTGCCGGTGACCAGCACCTTCGCGTCCGTGTCCGCCTCGATCCCGGTGCCCGCGTCACGGATGGAGTGCACCAGGTCCTCGGTCGAGACCGACGACGGCTTGGAGTCGGGGATCACGGTGATCGTCGCCGTGTCGCCGGACTTGTTGTACGTCGCCGGCGTCACCGTGACGACGTCCTTGAGGCCCTTGATCTCGTCGGAGACCTGGGTGACCGCGCCCTTCGGGGCATCGCTCGACTTCGCGTCGACGACCACCACGAGCGGGCCGTTGAAGCCGGGGCCGAAGCCCTCGGAGAGCATGTCGTACGCCCGGCGCTGGGTCGTCGACGTCGGCTGCGAGCCGTCGTCCGGGAGGCCCAGTTCGAGGGAGGTCGCCGGGAGGGCGGCGGCGCCGAGGCCGAGGACGGCGAGCACGAGGACGGCCACGGGACGGCGTACGACGAAGCTCGCCCAGCGCGTGCCCATGTTCGGCTTGTCGGAAGCCGGCTCATCGGCTCCGGCGGCTGCCTTCTTCCTGCCACCCCCGAAGAGCCTGCCCTTCGCGCCCGCCGGCTTGACCTTGCGGCCCGCGTAGCCGAGCAGTGCCGGGACCATGGTCAGCGCGATCAGTACCGCGATGACGACCGTGCCCGCCGCGGCGACACCCATCTTCGTCAGCATCGGGACGTTCACGACCGCGAGGCCGACCAGCGCGATCACCACCGTGAGACCCGCGAAGACCACCGCGGAGCCCGCGGTACCGGTGGCGCGGCCCGCCGCCTCCTCGCGGTCGCGGCCCTCGGCGAGTTCGGCGCGGTAGCGGGAGACGATGAACAGGGCGTAGTCGATGCCGACCGCGAGGCCGATCATCATGGCCAGGGTGGAGGTGGTGGAGCCGAGGTCCAGGGCGTTGGCCAGCGCGGTGATCACCGAGACGCCGATGCCGACGCCGATCAGCGCGGTGAGCAGCGGCAGACCGGCCGCGATCAGCGAGCCGAAGGTGACGACGAGGACCACCGCGGCGACCGCGAGGCCGATGATCTCGGAGGAGGCCGCCTCCGGCGTCGTCTGGAGCGCGTCACCGCCGATCTCGACCGTCAGTCCGGCGTCGCGCGCCTGCTGCCCGGCGTCCTCCAGGGCGTCCCTGCTGGCGTCCGTCAGCTCCATGCCGGGGACCTCGTAGCGCACGGAGGCGTAGGCGATCGTGCCGTCCTTGCTGACGGCGTGCGCCTTGTAGGGGTCGGCGACGGAGACGACCTCGGAGCCGTCGGACAGTTCCTTGACGGTCTTCTTGACGGTCGCCTTGTTCGCGGCGTCCGTCATCTTCTCCCCGTCCGGCGCCTTGAAGACGACCCGGGCGGTCCCGCCGTCCGCGCTGCCGCCCGGGAAGCGCTGGTCCAGCAGGTCGAAGGCCTTCTGCGCCTCGGTGCCGGGGATGGAGAAGGAGCTGGATCCCGCGCTGGGGGCGCTGGCCGCGCCTACGCCCGCGAGGGCGAGCAGCGCGACCCATATGAGGGCGACGAAATGCCGTCGCCTGAAGGCGAGCCGGCCGAGTTTGTAGAGAAACGTGGCCACGAGAGCGACTCCCGGTCAGGTCGTTTAGTTGGTTCTGGGCAGGGGTGATCAGCCCGACGACGTGAGCGGTTACGTCAGGTGGAGGGCTTGCTTGGGGAACCCGTCAGCCAGGGGGACTCGTCGGCTGCGGGGATGCGTCAGTTGAGGGGACTCGCCGGCTGAGGGGATGACTCGTCAGTTGACGGGACTCATCAGTCGACGGGTGCGCCGAGGGCGGGGAGGACCACGGCGTCGATGTACGACATGAGGAACGCCTGCGTCGGCGGCCGGTCGTCGATCAGTGTGCGGGTGGCGAACGCGCCGACGAGCATGTGCACCACGTAGTCCAGCGCGGGACAGTCGGCGCGGACCTCGCCGCGGTCGACGGCCCGTTGGACCACCCGGTGGAACTCCTCCATCTCCGGCTCGATGAGCAGTTCCTTGAAGGCCTGGAGAAGGTCCGGGTTGGCGTGCACCGCCATGAACAGACCCCGCATCAGCGCGGCGTTCTGCTGCATGGCGCAGTCGTCCTCACGGGAGGTGAGGGTGTGCAGGTCGCCCCGCAGGGTCCCGGTGTCGACGTCGGCGATGTTGCCCGGCTTGTTGTGCCGGATCGCCTTCGCCACCAGCTCCGGCTTGCCGCCCCACTGGCGGTAGAGCGTCGCCTTGCTGGACCGGGTGCGGGCCGCCACGGCGTCCATGGTGAGGGCGTCGTAGCCGACCTCGCGGAGCAGGTCGAGCACGGCGCCGTACAACTCGGCCTCGCGCTCAGGGGTGATACGACTGCGCCGTGCTGTTGCCGCCTCGGTCACGGTCCTCACCTTCCCACTCCGAACGACACGGTTTCGTACACCACGACGATAGCGCACCCTGCGTGCGAAACGAAACGGTTTCGTTCGTGTTCTGACTCACTCGACGCCTTTACGTGAGCAGATGTCACGAGTTGCTCAGGTACGTCCATGGGAAAAGCATGGGGACGTGAGCTATCTGCGCCTGCCGCACCTCCATGACGACCTGCTGTGCTTCGTGGCCGAGGACGACCTGTGGCTGGCCCCCCTCGACGGCCCTGGCCGCGCCTGGCGACTCACCGTGGACCGCACCAAGATCGGCCACCCCCGCTTCTGCCCCGAGGGCCGGCGCATCGCGTACACGAGCTGGCGCAGTCTGGTCCCCGAGATCCATCTGGTCCCGGTGGACGGCGGCCCCGGCGAGCAGCTCACCCACTGGGGGTCGGCGGACACCCAGGTGTGCGGCTGGACGCCCGACGGAGTGATCCTCGCCGTCGCCTCCCACGGCGAGCCCTTCTCCCACTTCACCTGGGCCTACAAGGTCCGCCCCGACGGCGACCCCGGCAGCAGGCTCCCCTGGGGCCCGTGCTCCGACATCCAGGTCGCCGACCTCGACGGCGAGCGCAAGAGCCTGCTCCTGACCGGCACCCCACCGCACGAACCGGCCTCCTGGAAGCGCTACCGAGGCGGGGCCACGGGCCGCCTCTGGCTGCACGGCGAACGCCTGCTCCCGGACATCGGCGGCCATCTGCACTCCCCCATGTTCGTCGGCGGCCGGATCGCCTTCCTCTCCGACCACGAGGGCGTCGGCAACCTCTACTCGTGCGCGTACGACGGCTCCGACCTGCGCCGCCACACCGACCACGACGCCTTCTACGCCCGGCACGCCTCCGGCGACGGCACCCGGGTGGTGTACCAGTGCGCGGGCGACCTGTGGATCGTGGACGACCTCGCCGCGGACAGCAAGCCGCGCAAGCTCGACGTACGGCTGAGCGGGCCGCGCGCGGGACGCCGTACGTACCAGGTGCCGGCCGCCCATCACATCGACGGCATCTCCGTCGACGAGACGGGCCGCGCGAGCGCGGTGGTCGTACGCGGCAGCCTCTACTGGCTCACCCACCGGGACGGCCCGGCCCGGACCATCACCGACACCCCGGGTGTACGGGTCCGGCTCCCGGAGATGCTCGGCTCGGTCGGCCAGGTCGCGTATGTGACGGACGCCGAGGGCGAGGACGCCATCGAGATCGCGTACCTCCCCCGGGCGTCCGGTGACCGGGAACCCCGCCGGCTGGCCTCCGGCGAGCTGGGCCGGGTCCTGGAGATGGTCGCCGACCCGGGCGGAGAGCGCCTCGCGATCGCGGCGCACGACGGCCGGCTGCTCCTCCTCACTGTGCCCGAAAATGCGGCTGACGCCGCGGGCACGGAGGACTCGAACGGCGAGGTCACGGAGCTGATCCGGTCGATCAACGGCCCGGTCCGGGACCTGGCCTTCTCCCCGGACGGCACCTGGCTGACCTGGTCGCACCCGGGGATCGGCCGCTCGCTGCGCCAGATCAAGCTGGCCCGCATAAAGGACACCCTGATCGTCGACGTCACCAACGGCCGCTTCGAGGACGAGAACCCCGTGTTCACCCGGGACGGCCGCTACCTCGCCTTCCTCTCCTGGCGCGGCTTCGACCCGGTCTACGACGTCCACACCGGCGACCTGTCCTTCCCGCTCGGCTGCCGCCCCTACCTGGTCCCCCTGTCCTCGGCCACCCCCTCCCCCTTCGCCCTCAACCCCGAGGGCCGCCCGGCGGCCGGCGGTCTGGACCCGGTGGAGGACGAGGAGGGCGGGGACGCCGGCACGACGACCGTCGAGTTCGAGGGCCTGGAGAGCCGGGTCACCCCCTTCCCGGTCGCCGCCTCCAAGTACTCGGCGCTGTACCCGGTCGCGGGCGGCGGACTGGTCTGGCTGCGCTGGCCGATCTCGGGCGCGCTGGGCGAGACGTTCGCCAACCCGGACGACACGACCGGCCGGCCGACCCTCGAACACTTCAACATCAGCAAGGCGAAGAAGTCCGAACTCGTCGACCATCTGGACTGGTTCGCGGTGAGCGGCGACGGCAGCCGCCTGGTCCTGGTCGACGAGGGCGACCTGCGGGGGGTGCCCGCGAGCGAGTCCGGCGACATCGACACGACGGTGTGGATCGACCTGCGCCGCATCCTGCACGAGGTGGACCCGACGGCGGAGTGGAGACAGTCGTACGAGGAGGCGGGCCGTCTGATCCGGGCGTACTTCTGGGAGCCGGACATGTGCGGCATCGACTGGGACGGAGTGCTCGCCCAGTACCGCCCGCTGGTCGACCGCGTGGCATCCCCCGACGAGTTCGCGGACCTCCTGCGCGAGGTACTGGGCGAACTCGGCACCTCCCACGCGTACGTCTCCGCCGCCCGCCGCAACGAGGGCCCGCCCCACTACCAGCGCCGGCAGGGCCTGCTGGGCGCCAACTTCGTCCGCAGGGAGGAGGGTTGGATGGTCAGGCGCATCCTCCCCGGCGAGTCGTCCGACTCCAAGGCCCGCTCCCCCCTGGCGGGCACCGGAATCCGCGAAGGGGCGGTGCTCACCCACGTGGACGGCCGCCCCGTGGACCCGGTCACTGGCCCCTATCCACTGCTGGCCGGCTCCGGCGGTACGACGGTGGAGCTGACGTTCAGTCCGGCGGAGGGCGAGGCGGGCAGGTCACGCCGAGTCGCGGTGGTCCCCCTGCTCGACGAACGCCCCCTGCGCTACCAGGACTGGGTGGCCAAACGGCGCGCCGTCGTACGGGAGTTGAGCGGCGGCCACTGCGGCTACCTGCACATCCCCGACATGGGCGGCTCGGGCTGGGCCCAGTTCAACCGGGACCTGCGGATGGAGATGTCACGCCCCGCACTGATCGTCGACGTACGCGGCAACGCGGGCGGCCACATCAGCGAGCTGGTCGTGGAGAAGCTGACCCGCACGATCCTGGGCTGGGACCTCACGCGCAACGCCCAGCCGGTGTCGTACGCGTCGAACGCCCCGCGCGGCCCGATCGTCGCCCTGGCCGACGAGGCGACGTCCTCGGACGGCGACATGATCACGGCGGCCTTCAAACTCCTGAAACTCGGCCCGGTGGTCGGCCAACGCACCTGGGGCGGAGTGGTCGGCATGACCGGCCGCCACCGCCTGGGCGACGGCACGGTGATCACGGTCCCGATGAACGCGGCGTGGTTCGACGCGTACGGCTGGACCATCGAGAACAAGGGCGTAACCCCCGACCTTGAAATCCTCCGCACCCCCCTGGACTGGGCGGAGGGCAGACACGCCCAACTGACGGACGCGGTGGAACTGGCCCTGAAACTACTGGAGTCCAACCCCCCGGCAACGCCCCCGGGCTACGCCCACGTCCCGAACAGATCGAGGCCAGAGCTTCCCCCACGCTCTTGAGGCACGGGAGGGCAGCCAACCTTTTAGGGGCGCGGGGAACTGCGCGACAAGCCCCCACCGGCCCGCAGCCGACAACGAACCCCAAAAGCAAAACGCGGGGCACCCCCCAAACCAGGGGGCACCCCGCGTCCATCGGCTCAGCCGACCACGACAGACAACTACCGGTCGTAGTCCTGGTCGAACCGCTCCTCATCGTCACGAGTCGGGCGCTCGCGCTCGTCCTCGCGCTGCGGCCGCTGACGACCCCGCTCCGGCTGACCCGGCTGACCCGGCTGACCGGGGTGGGCCGGCTGACCCGGACGCCCCTGCTGACCCTGGCGCTGCTGCTGCGCGCGCTGCTTCAGCTGCTCGGACTTCTCCTGGAACTGGTCCTTCATACCCATGTGGGTTCACTCCCGTAGTGAGTGGGGGGGGTTGACCCCTCGCTGGGGCCTCGACCAGATTCACACGGGCGATAACCCCACGCATGTCGATCAGTTACGCGGCGTTATCCCCCCAGTTCGCTCCCGCTCATCGGCGGAGCCCCCCGCCCCGACCAGCCCCGTCCGCATCCCCTCCAGCCGGTCCGCGAACCGCCGCATCTCCCGCTGCCCCACTGTCCCGATGACCCCCGGCAGATACCCGCGCACGCCCTGCATCCCGCGCAGCCACCACTGCCCGTACACATGACTCGACCGCCGCTCGATCCCGGCCACGATCCGGTCGACCGCCGGCCCCAGCGGATACGTCTTGTTGGACGGCCACGGCAGCCGCTTCCTCAACTCCCGCATGACGTCGTCCTGATCGGCCCCGCGCACCATGTCGGTGTCGGTCCAGGACAGATACCCGACGCCCACACGCACGCCCTTGTACCCGACTTCGGCGCGCAGGCTGTGCGCGTACGCCTCCACGCCCGACTTGGACGCGCAGTACGCGGTCATCATCGGCGCCGGAGTGATGGCGGCCAGCGAGGCGATCTGCAGCAGATACCCCCGGCTCTCCAACAGCACCGGCAGAAACGCACGGGCCGTCACCGCAGACCCGATGAGATTGACCTCGATGACCCGCCGCCACGCGTCCGGATCGGAGTCGACGAAGGGCCCACCGCTGGCAACCCCCGCGTTGGCGACCACGATGTCGACCTTCCCGAACCGCTCCTTGACCTCCCGAGCGACCCGGGACATGGCCTCATGGTCCGTCACATCGGCGTACCAGTGGTCGCTGTCGCTGTGCAGCCGCTCGGAGACCTGCTTGAGCTCGTCCGGCTCCAGCCCGACGAGCGCCACCTTCGCCCCGCGCGCGGAGAGCTTGCGGGCGAGCAGCTCACCGACACCCCGCGCCGCCCCGGTGACGACGGCGACCTGCCCTTCGAGACTCACCCTGCTCATGCGCCCTCCTTCACCTGCGTGTACGTCGCGTCCTGCGGAGTCGTCGTGGCCTTGGCATACGTCGTGACCAGCTGCCGTATCTTCCCGGTCACCAGCTCGGGCGCCTCGACGGGCGTCATGTGCCCTAGGCCGGGCAGTTCGGTGACGCCGAGGCAGTCGGGCAGCGCGGCGGCCAGCGCGCGGGCGTGCACGGGAGGCGTCAGCCGGTCGGCCGTACCGACGACGACCTCGGTCGGCACCGCCAACTCCCGTACTCCGTGGTCGAGATCGAGCAGGTCGAGCACATGCGACCAGGCGTGCCGCACCGTGCGCGGGCACGCGTGCACGATCCGCGCGCACGCCTCGACCATGTGCGGGGCCGAACCGGGGCCCATCGTGGCGTACTTGAGGATCGCCCGCGCGATCGGCGTGACCGGCCCGAGCGGCGCCCGCGACCCGAGGATGTGCTTGGTCAGCCAGGTCCGCAGCCGCCCCGGCCGCATCGGCAGGACGGTCGACTCGGCGACCAGCCGCGAGGAGCCGGTGCTGCACAGCAGGACGGCGGCGGCATGCTCTCGCAGGGCAGGGCGCGTGGCGGCGGCCATCACCGTCATGCCGCCCATGGAGTGCCCGGCGATCACCGCCTGCTCGCCGGGTGCGAGGGTCGCCTTCAGTACGGCTTCGAGGTCGTCGGCGAGCGCGTCGGAGGTGCAGCCGGAGCCGGCCGGGCTGCGTCCGTGGCCGCGCTGGTCGTAGGCGATGACGCGGTGGTCGGCGGCGAGGTCCCGTATCTGCGCCGCCCAGAAGGCGGTCGAGCAGGTCCAGCCGTGCGCGAGGACGACGGCGGGCGCGTTCTCGGGCCCGTGCACCTCTATGTGCAGCCGGGCGCCGTCGGCGGACACGGCCGTCAGCTCACGGGCGGGGACGGGTGGGGCGTACGGCCCGGAGGCCACGTGCATGAGACGGCTCATGCCGTCACCTCCGCGTTCTCGTTGCTGTCGTTGCTTCCCTTGCCGTCCTGTGCGCTCGCCCGGACAACGGTGTACTCCGCGAGATCCACCCGCCGCGTGGCCCGCCGGAACTCCGAGGTCGTACCGGGCCAGATGGTGGTGTTGCGGCCGTTGGCATCCAGGTACCAACTCGTGCACCCACCCGTGTTCCACACCGTCCGCTTCATGCGCTCCTGCACCCGCCGGTTCCAGGCGCGCACGGCGCTGGGCCGCGCGTCGAGGGCGACCCGCCCACCGAGGACGTCCAACTGCCGTACGAAGTCGGCCATGTAGTTCAGCTGGGACTCGATCATCAGGATCATGGACGAGTTCCCGAGCCCGGTGTTGGGCCCGATGACGGTCATCCAGTTCGGGAACCCGGCGGCGGAGGCACCCCGCAGGGCCTCCATCCCGCCCTTCCACGCCTCGGCGAGCGTCCGGCCGTCCGCGCCCACCACCCGGTCCGCGATGGGCATGTCGGTGACATGGAACCCCGTACCGAAGACGATCGCGTCGACCTCGGCCTCGGTGCCGTCGGCGGCGACGACGGTCGAGCCGCGGATCTCGCTGAGCCCGTCGGCGACGACGTCGACATTGGGCTGGGCGAGCGCCGGGTAGTACGTGCTGCTCAGCAGGATCCGCTTGCAGCCGATGCGGTAGTCGGGGGTGAGCTTGGCGCGCAGGGCGGGGTCCTTGATGGAGCGCCCCATGTTCCGCTTGGCCAACTGCTCGATCAGGCCGAGTTCATTGGGGTGCTTGGTGAACGCCTGGACCTGCAACTCCCGCAGACCCCACAGCAGTCCGCGGCGCACCTGCGCGGTGAAGGGCAGGGCCCGGTGCAGGGAGCGCTCGGCACCGCTGATGGCGCGGTCGACGCGCGGCATGACCCAGGGCGGGGTGCGCTGGAAGACGGTCAGCCGGGAGACGTCGGGCTGGATGGCCGGCACGATCTGGATGGCGGAGGCGCCGGTGCCGACCATGGCGACGCGCTTGCCGCGCAGGTCGTAGTCGTGGTCCCAGCGGGCGGAGTGGAAGACCTTGCCCGGGAAGGAGTCCAGCCCCGGGATTTCGGGGATCTTGGGGTCGGACAGCGGCCCGGTGGCGGAGACGACGAAGTCCGCCGACAGATTCCCCCCGCTGGTCTCGATGTCCCAGCACAGCCGCTCGCCGTTCCAGGTCATCCGCTTCACCTCCGAGTTGAAGCGGAGGTGCGACCGCAGCCCGAAGACGTCCGTCACGTGCTCCAGGTAGGCGCGGATGTGCTCCTGGCCGGAGAAGGTGCGCGGCCAGTCGGGGTTGGGCGCGAAGGAGAAGGAGTACAGGTGGGAGGGCACATCGCAGGCGCACCCCGGATAGCTGTTGTCCCGCCAGGTGCCGCCGACGCTGTCGGCCCGCTCCAGGACGACGAAGTCGGTGACGCCCTCGCGTCGAAGCCGGACGGCGGCCCCCAACCCACCGAACCCGGACCCGACCACCGCGACCCGCACATGTTCGCGTTCGGCCATGCCTGTGCCTCCACACTTCAACACGACAACACTGCAACCGGAACCACGCCAGTGAACACTGGCGCAATGGGAGAGTAGAGGAGCTCCGTACCGACCGGTAGGGGTCGTTCGGGGTTCGTTTACATCAGCGGCTGCCGCCGCGGGTACCGCCAGTACGAATTAAGGTGCCGGAGTGACCGAGAAGCGCGAGTACCGCATGGAGGAGCTGGCCCGCCTGGCCGGCATCACAGTGCGCACCCTGCGCTTCTACCGCGAACGCAAGCTGATACCGCCGCCCCGCCGCGAGGGCCGTATCGCCTGGTACAACGACCACCACCTGGCCCGCCTGCGCACGATCGCGGCCCTGCTGGAGCGCGGCCACACCCTCACCGGCATCGCGGAACTCGCGGAGGCCCTCGACCACGGCCGGGACGTCGCCGACCTGCTCGGCGTCGCCGCGCCGACCGAGGAGGAGCCGGTCCGCCTCACCCCCGAGGAACTCGCCGCCCGCTTCGAGGGCCAGGTCACCCCCGAGAACCTCGCCGCCTCCCTGGAACTCGGCTACCTCGGCACCGACGGCGACGAGATCGTCCACGTCAGCCGCCGCCTGCTGGACGTCTCCTCGGCCCTGGTCCGCGAGGGCATCCCGCTCGCGGAGGTCCTGGCGGCGGCCAAGCGGGTCCGCGCACACGTGGACGACCTGGCGGAGATGTTCGCCGACCTGGTGCTGCGCCACACCCACGAGGACGACCTCCAGCGCCTGCGCCCGCTCGCCCGGAGCGTGGTGGAGGCGGAACTGTCCCTGGCACTGGACCGCCGCCTGCGCAAGCAGACCGAGCGGGCCCGGCCGCCGGGCTAACGGTCGTAGACCACCGTCACCGGCGCATGGTCCGACCACCGCTCCGCGTGCGTCGCCGCGCGCTCGACGTACCCCTTGAGGGCCTTGCCGGCGAGCCCCGGCGTCGCGATCTGGTAGTCGATACGCCAGCCGGTGTCGTTGTCGAAGGCCCGCCCGCGGTACGACCACCACGAGTACGGCCCCTCGACGTCCGGGTGCAGCGCTCGCACCACATCCACATAGCCGCCGTCGGCGGGGTCGAGCACCTGCGTGAGCCACTCCCGCTCCTCCGGCAGGAAGCCGGAGTTCTTGGTGTTGCCGCGCCAGTTCTTCAGGTCGGCCTGCTGGTGGGCGATGTTCCAGTCACCGCAGACGACGACCTCACGCCCGTCGGCGGCGGCCCGCTCGCGCAGGTCCTTCAGATAGGCCAGGAACTCGCCCATGAACCGGACCTTCTCGTCCTGCCGCTCGGTGCCGACCTCGCCGGAGGGCAGATAGAGCGAGGCGACCGTCACACCCGGCAGATCGGCCTCGACGTACCGCCCGCTGCCGTCGAACTCACTCGACCCGAAGCCGACCTGGATACGGTCGGGCTCCCGGCGGGTGTAGAGGGAGACGCCGGCGCGGCCCTTGGCGGCGGCGGGGGCGTGCACGACATGCCAGCCATCGGGCGTCCGCACCTGCTCCGGCAACTGCTGCGGCTCCGCACGCACCTCCTGCAGACACAGCACATCGGCTTCCGTACCGCCGAGCCACTCCACGAAGCCCTTCTTCGCGGCGGCCCGCAGTCCGTTCACATTCACAGAGGTCACAGTGAGCACCCGGGCACCTTACCGGCACACTGGACGGTGTCCGGTTCTGGAACCTCTTGATCTTGAATTGACATACGGTAGGCAGCATGCATATACGCCCCGTTTCCTTCGCCCACCCCGACGCCGTCAAACTCAACGACCAGGTCCAGGCCGAGTACGGCGTCCGCTACGGCGACGGCGGCGACGCGACGGCCATGGACGCGGCGGACTTCGAGCCGCCGAACGGCCACTATCTGATCGCGTACGACGACCTCGGCACCCCCGTCGCCTCCGGCGGCTGGCGGGTCCAGGACGAGAACGGCGAGGGCAACCGGGACGGGGACGCCGAGCTCAAGCGGATGTACGTCGTCGAGTCGATGCGCGGCCGGGGCCTCGCGAGACGCATCCTGGCCGCGCTGGAGGAGGACGCGCGGGCGGCGGGCCGCATCCGCATGGTGCTGGAGACCGGCGCCAAGCAGCCGGAGGCGGTGGCGCTGTACGCGTCCAGCGGGTACGAGCCGTGCGAGAAGTTCGGCTACTACCGCCACCACGAACTGAGCCTGTGTTACGCGAAGACGCTGTGAGCGTCACTTCCGTGGCGCGCTGCCCCGCTCCGCGGCGTTGGCGGGTGCCACGGCGTCGACGCGTTTCACGGCGTTGATGCGATACACGTCCCGCACACAGAGGTTGAGGACGGCGGAGGCGACGACCAGACCGGCGCACGCCACCAGCACCGTCCGGTTGCCCCATACGCCGACCGCGAGGGCGGTCAGCAGATAGCCGAGCGGAATCGCCAGCCGCTCACCCACACTGTTGAACGCGCTCATGCGCCCCAACTCCCCCTGTGGCACATGCTGTTGGAAGGCGGTCGTCCACGCGACGATCGCCACGTCCAGCCCGATCCCCGCGAGCAGCATGGCCAACAGCAGCCAGGGCAGCGGCAGTCCCCAGCCCATGACGAGCAGGGGCGCGGCGAGGGGCGCACCGGCCACGACGGCCACGACCAGCAGGCGGTACGGCCGCCAGCGCAGGCACACCACCGTCCCGGCCAGCAGCCCCGCCGCGAACGCGCCCTGCACAAGCCCCCAGTCACGCGCCCCGGCGTACTGCTCCGCCGCGACGACCGGACCCAGCAGCTGAAAGCCTGCCAGCCACGCGGCGACAAGGACGGTCCCCGCGACCGTGTACGTCCACAACCAGGTCCGCGCCCAGAAACCGGCCCATCCCTCGCGCAGGTCACTCAGCGCACTGGTGGCGGTGACGGGCGCGTCCAGGCGCAGCCCGAGCAGCAGGAAGGCGGCGACGGCGAAGGTGAGCGCGTCCCAGGCCAGCGCCCAGGCCGGACCGCTGACCGCGACGACGACTCCGCCGACCGCAGGACCGAGCACCTTGACCGCGTTGGTCGGCAGCCTGAGCAGGGCGTTGGCCCGCTGCAACTGCTCCGCGGGGACGATCTGGGCGACGGCCCCCTGAGTGGCCGGCACGGTGAAGGCCACGGCCGTCCCCGAGACGAAACCGCAGGCGGCGATGGTGGCGGTCGTCGCATGCCCGGTGGCCACGATGACCGCCAAGGCCCCCTGGGCGACGGCCGCCAGCAGATTGCCGAGGAAGAGCAGCCGGCTGCGGGACACACGGTCCGCGAGCACTCCGCCCACGAGGAGGAAGACGACGGTCGGCACGGTGTTCACGGCGAGCACCACACCGAGGGCCCCGGCTCCTCCGCCCTCTTCGATGACGGAGTAGGCGAGCGCGAGGGTGGCCATCGCGGACCCGGTGGCGGAGATCAGACTGGCGGCCAGGAACCGCCAGAAGTTCGCCCTCAAGACACGCCCCCCCTGCGCACTAGCCGGGCTGGGAACAAGCTGGGAACAACAAAGATCCCGTCCGATCAACCGATCGGACGGGATCTCGCCAACTCCCCAAGTTCCCTTGGAAAGTCGTTGCTGTGGACCTGAGGGGATTTGAACCCCTGGCCCCCTCGATGCGAACGAGGTGCGCTACCGGACTGCGCCACAGGCCCTTGCAACGAGTGAAACTTTAGCACCCCGATCGGGCTGCTTGGAAATCCGTTCCTGGTGGGCCGCACGGCCCACCACCGGCGCGACCGGCTACTCGTTCGCAGCGCGCGGCCGGTCGCCGTCCTCGTACTGGTCGAACAGTGGCGTACGGCCCCGCTCACGCGCCCGGCGGGCGGAGGCGGCGCGGCGGGCGTCGCTGCGGCCACCCCCGTCGCCCTTCTCATCACCGTGAGCCGCGTCCGCCTGCTCCGCACCCCGTGCGGCACCGTCGCCCGCGTCGGCGCCCGCGTCCCGGTCCCGGTTGACGGAGCTGGACCGGGCCGAGCTCCACGCGTCCGGCGCCCCGAGGTCCACGTCGGAGGTGGCCCGGGGAGCGACCGGCGCCGTCACATACGTCGGCAACGGCACCGGGACCGGGTCCCAGCTGTCCCCGTGCCCGGGCCGCCGCTGCCGCTCGCGCTGCTGGTCGACCCACTCGGCGTGGTCGGTCTGCTCGACGAGGGCGCGGCGGTCCGCGGCGAGCGCGGACGTCCCGGTGTCGGTACCTGGTTCGGGCCTCTCGTCGGGCTCGTCGACGCCGTCACCGGCGTCGGCGATGCCGCGTCGGCGCGACTGGCGGGCGTGCTCGCGCAGCCGCTGGGCGGCGGCCTCCGCCTGGCGCCGGTCCATCTGGTACGCGAAGCGGCGGCGCTCCTGGGAGCGCAGGTACGCGATGTACCCGCTGAGCAGCACGGCGGGAACGCCGGGCGCCCACAGGAACGCGAGCCCGCCGACCGCGGCGACGATCGCGCCGAGCGTGAAGGCGAAGAAGAGGACGACAGTGGTGCGCCTGCGGCGCGCGAGCGCCTTGGAGCGCCGCGCACGTGCCACGGCCGCCTCCTCCGCAGGGGGGCGCCGGGCGGCGGGCACCCGCCCCGGCGCCTTGCGGGCCGGGGCCGAGCCCTGTTCGGGGACGGGCGCCGTGCCGCGTTCGGGTGCCGGCCTGGACGCCTGTTCAGGCGTCGGCTCCGGGCGTCCCGGCGGTTGCGCCTGGACCGTTGCCTGGGTCTGCGGACGGGTCGGAGGCATGGCGAAGGCCCGGACGTCCACCGACTCGGTGACGTCGCCCGGATCATCGGCGCTGGGCTCCCCCTCCTCGGTGGAGCGCGCGCGCAGGTCCTTGGCGTACCGGCGCTCCATCCCCGCCCGTCCGGACAGCAACCGGATGGCAGTGCTGAAGCGTTCCGTCGGACGGGCCTCGTTCAGCTCGTCCTGCCTACGGAGCCACATCGGCACCAAGTAGGCGGCCCAGGCCCCGACAATGACTGCGTAGATGAGGCCGCTGCTGCTCACGCCTCACACGGTAGAGGGGTTTGCGTGAGGCCATCTGCCAATTGAGCCGGTGTGTCGCACGATCTGGCTGATATTTCGAACTTTTTTTGTGACGGATGCGATCAGCAGCCCACCGAGGGGGCGAATTTATTGCCCCGAGCCGGTCATCGGGCGATCAATTTCGAACACTTATTCAATTTCCGGGCTACGCGGGATTCCCCTGGGTGTTGTGCCGGGTGTTCGGTCGGGTGTCCTGCGGGTTCGTGCGCGGCGTCTTCTGCGAGCGTGCCCGCTGCCAACGGCTCAGCAACCCTTCCGGCACCTCTTCCGCCGTGAGCGCGAAGACGAGATGGTCGCGCCAGGCTCCGTCGATGTGCAGATAACGCGGACGCAGCCCCTCCTCGCGGAATGCGAGTTTCTCCACGACCCGGCGGCTGGGCCCGTTCTCGGGACGAATGCAGACCTCGATGCGGTGCAGACCGACGGTCCGGAAACAGTGGTCCACGACGAGCGCCACGGCGGTCGGCATCACCCCGCGGCCCGCGACCGCCTCGTCCACCCAGTAGCCGACGTGCCCCGAGCACATCGAGCCCCAGGTGATCCCGGCGACCGTCAACTGGCCGACCAGCCGCCCCTGGTACTCGATGACGAACGGCAGCATCCGGCCCGCGTTCGCCTCGGACCGCAGGTGGCGGACCATCTGGCGGTAGGTCGGCCGGTGCGCGATCGGCCCGCTGGGCGTGGGCGGCGGAATGGTCGCCTCCCAGGGACGCAGCCAGTCCCGGTTGCGTCGGTTGACCTCGCGCCAGGCCCGTTGGTCGCGCATCTTTATCGGCCTGAGGACGACATCGCCGTCCCTCAGCACGACGGGCCAGGATGGGCTGTTCAGCACGCACCCCCGCTGCTGGGTCTGGGGTGGTCGCCGCCGCGGATCTGGTCGACGGCGTGGATCAGGAGGGGTTCCAGGACGGCCAGTCCGTCCTTCACCCCGCCGCTGGAACCGGGCAGGTTCACGATCAGGGTGGCTCCCGCCACTCCGGCCAGGCCCCGGGACAGTGCGGCGGTCGGCACCTTCTCCCTGCCGAACGCCCTGATGGCCTCCGCGATGCCCGGCACCTCGTATTCGATCACCGAGCGGGTTGCCTCGGGTGTGCGGTCGGTGGGCGAGATGCCGGTGCCGCCGGTGGTGACGATGACGTCGTAGCCGGCTTCGACGCCCGCGCGCAGGGCGGTCTCCACAGGGTCGCCGTCGGGGACGACCTGCGGGCCGTCGACCGCGAAGCCGAAGCGCCTGAGGCCCTCGGCGATCAATGGGCCGCCCTTGTCCTCGTAGACCCCGGCGGCGGCCCTGTTGGACGAGGTGACGACCAGTGCGGCGTAAGGCGCGGTGAGCGCGAACAGCACACCGCCCGTCGAAGCGTCGGAAGTCATGCCCGGCTCCAGTCGCCCGACTTGCCGCCTGTCTTCTGCTCCACCCGCACGTCCGTGATGACCGCTCCCTTGTCGACCGCCTTCACCATGTCGATCACGGTGAGCGCGGCGACGGAGACCGCGGTGAGGGCCTCCATCTCGACGCCCGTACGGTCCGTGGTCTTCACGGTGGCCGCGATCTCCACGGCGTCGTCCGCGACCGACAGGTCCAGTTTCACACCGGACACCGACAACGGGTGACAGAGCGGGATCAGGTCGGGGGTGCGTTTGGCGCCCATGATCCCGGCGATGCGCGCGGTCGCGAGGGCGTCGCCCTTGGGAACCCCCTCGCCGCGCAGCAGCTCGATCACACGGGGCGAGACCAGGACGCGTCCGCTGGCGCGGGCCGTGCGCGCGGTGACGTCCTTCTCGGATACATCGACCATGCGGGCCGCGCCCGCGTCGTCGATGTGCGTGAGGCGGTCCTGGCTGGGTGGGTCCTGCGTGCTCATGCTGGTCTGGCGCTCCCGGTCCGGGCCCGTCGCGGTGCGGCGCACGGGCCTGCTGTGCGCGACACGGTACCGCCAACCAGGGCCGCTCAGCCGAGCAGGACCACCTCGACCTCGGTGCCGGGCTCGACGCTCTCCACGTCCTCGGGGACGACGATCAGCGCGTCCGCGTGCGCGAGGGCGGCGATGAGGTGGGATCCGGCGCCGCCGACGGGCCGGACCTCGCCCTCGGTGTACGTCCCGCGCAGGAACTGTCTGCGCCCCTTGGGCGAGCTCAGCGCCTTGTCGGCCGTCAGGGTCGCGGTCGTCCGCGTCCGGTGAACGTCCTCCAGGCCCATCAGCGTGCGGATGGCGGGGCGCACGAAGACCTCGAAGGAGACGTACGACGACACCGGGTTGCCCGGGAGCGCGAGCAGCGGGGTGTGGTCGGGGCCGATGGAGCCGAAGCCCTGGGGCTTGCCGGGCTGCATGGCGAGTTTGCGGAACTCGACGCCGCTGCCCGCCTCGTCCTCGTCGCCGACGTGGGACAGGGCTTCCTTGACGACGTCGTACGCCCCGACGCTCACTCCGCCGGTGGTGACCATGAGGTCGGCGCGGACGAGCTGGTCCTCGATGGTGGACCGGAGTGTCTCGACGTCGTCGGCGACGGCGCCCACGCGGTACGCGATGGCGCCGGCGTCACGGGCGGCCGCGGTGAGGGCGAAGCTGTTGGAGTCGTAGATCTGGCCGCTGCCCAGGGTCTCGTCGGGCTGGACGAGTTCGCTGCCGGTGGACAGCACGACCACACGCGGGCGCGGGCGCACCCGTACCGTGCCCCGGCCGATCGCCGCGAGCAGGGCGATCTGCGACGGCCCGAGGACCGTGCCGGCCTCCAGGGCCCGGTCGCCCGACTTCACGTCGCTGCCCTTCGCCCGCACATGCGCGCGTGCCTCGGCCGGCCGGTAGATGTGCACATCGCCCCGGTCGCCCTCGGGGGCCAGGCCGCGGGCGCGCATGCCGGTCACCGGGCCCTCCCCGAGCCCTCCGTCGGTCCACTCCACCGGAACGACGGTCTCGGCGCCGGGCGGCAGCGGGGCGCCGGTCATGATGCGGGCGGCCTGGCCGGGGCCCACAGGGAGCAGTTCGGCCTGGCCCGCCGCGACGTCCCCGACGACCTCAAGGACGGCGGGGAACTCCTCGCTCGCGCCCGCGACATCCGCGACCCGCACCGCGTACCCGTCCATGGAGCTGTTGTCGAACGGCGGCAGGGAGACCGGCACCGTGACGTCGTCGACCAGGACGCAGCCCTGGGCGTCGAGCAGTTGCAGCTCGATGGGTTCGAGGGGGCGGACGGTCGCGAGGATGTCCTCCAGGTGTTCGTCCACCGACCAGAGGTGGTCCTGGTCGGCCGGGCGGGTCGCGGCGGTGCTCACAGCGCTACATCTCCTCGGCTACGTAACTGCGAAGCCAGGTCCGGAAGTCCGGGCCCAGGTCTTCACGTTCGCATGCGAGTCTGACAATGGCACGCAGGTAGTCGCCGCGGTCACCGGTGTCATAGCGGCGGCCCTTGAAGACGACGCCGTGCACCGGGCCGCCGACCTTCTCGTCCTGCGAGAGCTGCTGGAGGGCGTCGGTGAGCTGGATCTCGCCGCCGCGGCCCGGCTCGGTCTTGCGCAGTATGTCGAAGATGTGCGGGTCGAGGACATAGCGGCCGATGATCGCGTAGTTCGACGGCGCGTCCGCCACGGCCGGCTTCTCGACCAGGTCGTGGACCTTGACCACGTCGCCGTCCTCGGTGGGGTCGACGGCCGCACATCCGTAGAGGTGGATCTGCTCGGGCGCGACCTCCATGAGCGCGATGACGCTGCCGCCGTGCTGCTCCTGGACCTCGACCATCCGCTTGAGCAGCGGGTCGCGCGGGTCGATCAGGTCATCGCCGAGGAGGACCGCGAAGGGCTCGTGGCCGACGTGCGGGGCGGCGCACAGGACGGCGTGACCGAGGCCCCTGGGGTCGCCCTGGCGGACGTAGTGCATGGTCGCGAGGTCGCTGGACTCCTGGACCTTGGCGAGCCGTTCGGCGTCGCCCTTCTTCTGCAGGGCGGACTCGAGTTCGTAGTTGCGGTCGAAGTGGTCCTCCAGGGGGCGCTTGTTGCGGCCCGTGATCATGAGGACGTCGTCGAGGCCGGCGGACACGGCCTCTTCGACCACGTACTGGATCGCGGGCTTGTCGACGACCGGCAGCATCTCCTTGGGAGTTGCTTTGGTGGCCGGCAGGAAGCGGGTACCTAGGCCCGCTGCGGGGATGACAGCCTTGCTGATCCGAGGGTGCGACTGAGTCATGCCCGCCACCTTATCCGGTGCCTTTGTAGGGAATCTGAGGCTCCGGTTATTTGGAACTCATATGAGCCCATTGGGAAGGGTACGGAAGCGACTGGTGAGTCACATCGGACGTCCGGGCGACACTGGCAAGCGAATGTTGCGGCGAGAGTTCCTCACGGTGAGAAGCAGGTTGACGCCGGATGACGTGCGGGCATCCGCGGCCGCGCTGGCCGAACGGGCCCTGGACCTGCCCGAACTGGCGCACGCGCGCGTGGTGGCGGCGTACGTCTCCGTCGGCACCGAACCCGGCACGCTCGCCCTGCTGGACGCACTGCGCGCGCGGGGCGTGCGCGTCCTGCTCCCCGCCCTTCTGCCCGACAACGACCTCGACTGGGGGGCGTACACCGGGGAGGACTCCCTCGCCCGGGTCCAACACGGCGGCAGGATGGCCCTCTTCGAGCCCAGCGGGGAACGCCTCGGCCCGGACGCCGTGACCGACGCCGACGTGGTGCTGCTGCCGGGCCTCGCGGTCGACGCGCGCGGGATGCGGCTGGGGCGCGGCGGTGGGTCGTACGACCGCGTTCTGGCCCGTCTGGAACGGACGGGCGCCCGTCCCTCTCTGGTGGTGCTGCTGTACGACTCCGAGGTCGTCGAGCGCGTCCCCGAGGAGCCGCACGACCGTCCGGTGCACGCGGTGGTGACGCCGTCGGGTGTGCGCCGCTTCCGGGAGCCCTGAGTCGCGTCCCGTCATGCGAACTCATGCGAAGGGGCCCTCACGCGTGCGCGTGGAGGGCCCCTTCGGTCGTTCGGCGTCAGCGGGTCACGGCCTGAGCACCAGGGTGTCCTCTGTGCTCTCGTCGACCGCGCCGTCCGAGAAGGACCAGTCGAGCAATTCGCCGTCGGCCCACTTGTCCGTCTGGTCGGTGTAGTGGGCGTTGTAGGCGTGCCCGGAGGCACCGGTGAGGTTGATCCACTTCGACTTGTCGAGGTCGCCGAGGTTGACCACCATCCGCATCGACGGCACCCAGACGACGCCGTAGCCGCCCGCGGCGTTCCAGCCGGTGGCGTTGACCGTGCCCTCGCCGCCGCTGAGCTTCCAGGGGCCGCGGTTGAGGGCGTACTGCAGGAAGCCGGGGCCCTCGGTGCCCAGGGTCTGGTTCTTCAGGAACAGGCGGTGCAGCCGGCCCCAGCTCCAGGTGTCGATGTCCTTGCCGAGCTTGGCGGTCAGCTCCCAGCGGGCGTCGATCATGGCGCGCTTGAACAGGTCGTCGCGGTTGGCGGCCCCGGGGCGGGTGCCGTTCTTCGGCGTCGTCCACCAGTCGCTCTTCTCGTCGTCCATGAGGCTGCGCACGACCTCGAACCAGCGGTCGCCGCCGTCCGGCTGCGCCTGGTCGGCCTCACGCTCGCCGCACTCGCGCACCTTGTCCCTCTGGTCCGCGGGACCGGTGGTGTTGACCGGGTCGACCCACAGGCACTGGCCCTTGACCCGCAGCTCCTTGGGGAGCTTGTTACCGAAGGCGAGCTTGAGGATGTTGCGCCAGACCGAGTTGAAGTAGGCGGCCGCCGCAGAGTCGGCGTCCTGGGTGTAGTCCCAGCCCTCCAGGAGCTCCTGCGCGTCCCGGACGTTCTTGTCCGCGATGTCGATCTTCAGCAGCTTGGGCACGAGCAGCTTGGCGATCTCGCTGCTGTTGTCGAGCTGCATCTGACGCATGTCCTCGGTGGAGATCTTGCCGCCGTCGTCGATCTTCGACTGGATCAGGTCGTTGATGCGCTGGCTGCGGCTGCCGTAGCCCCAGTCCGTGGTGAGCGTGTAGGGGTACTTGGTCCTGTCGACCACGGCCTGGTTGGCGGTGACGATGTAGCCGCGGGCCGGGTCGTACTCGTACGGCAGCTCGTCGTCGTCGATGTAGCCGGTCCAGCGGGACTTGGAGTCCCAGCCCGGCGCAGGCACGGAACCGTCGTAGCCGCTCGCGCGCGTGGGGATCTTTCCGGGCAGCGTGTAGCCGATGTGGCCCTTGGTGTCGGCGTAGACCAGGTTCTGCGAGGGCACGTCGAACAGGGTGGCCGCGGCACGGAAGTCGTTCCAGTCGGCCGCCTTGTCCATGGCGAACACGGCGTCCATGGAGGTGCCCGGGTCCAGCGCGGTCCAGCGCAGTGAGATGCCGTAGCCGTCGCCGCGGTCGGGCGCCGCGGTGTCGACGGAGGCCTTCTTGCCGACCTTCACGAGCTCGGGGCTGCGGTCGGACAGCAGGGGGCCGTTGTTGGTCTCACGGACGACGATCTTCTTCGGCTCGCCGCCGGCGACGTTGATGGTCTCCTCGCGCGTCTTGAAGGGCACCGTCTTGTCGTCGTACAGGTAGCCGTCGCCGGAGAGCTTCTCCAGGTAGAGGTCGGTGACGTCGACGCCGGAGTTGGTCATGCCCCAGGAGATGTTCTGGTTGTGGCCGATGATCACGCCGGGCATGCCCGCGAAGGTGTAGCCGCTGACGTCGTACTGGCACTTGCTGGAGACCGCGCGGCAGTGCAGGCCCATCTGGTACCAGACGGACGGCAGCGAGGCCGACAGGTGCGGGTCGTTGGCCAGCAGCGGCTTACCGGTGATGGTGTGCTTCCCGGCGACCACCCAGGAGTTGGAGCCGATGCCGTTGCCGTTCACGCCGACGGCGGTGGGGAGGTCGTCCAGGACGTCCTGGAGGCCCGCCAGCTGGCTCTGCAGGCCGCTGGTGGACGAGGAGGAGGCGGTGCCCGTCGAGCCGCTCGTGGAGCCGCCGGCGGACGAGCCCGCGGTGGACGCGGAGCCGCTCTGCTCGAACGTCTTGGTGACCTCGTCGTACTGGCCGGCCTGGACGATCGTCTTGTTACGGCTGTACGGATACCCCGGGTACAGGTCCGCGATCTCCTTGGGGCCGAGGCGGCTGGTCATCAGGGCGCGGTCGATCTCGTCCTGCATGTTGCCGCGCAGGTCCCAGGCCATCGCCTTGAGCCAGGCGACCGAGTCGACCGGGGTCCACTTCGCCGGCTTGTAGTCGTTGGCGAACCCGAGCGCCGCGTACTCCAGGGAGATGTCCTTGTTGTCCTTGCCGTCCAGGTAGGCGTTGACGCCCTTGGCGTAGGCCTGGAGGTACTTCTTGGTGGAGGCCGACAGCGTCTTGTCGTACTCCTCCTGCGCGATCCGGTTCCAGCCCAGGGTGCGCAGGAACTCGTCGTTCTCGACCTGGCCCTCGCCGAACATCTCCGACAGGCGCCCGGAGGTCATGTGCCGGCGCACGTCCATCTCGTAGAACCGGTCCTGCGCCTGGACGTAGCCCTGCGCCATGAACAGGTCCTCGTCGGAGGACGCGTAGATCTGCGGGATGCCGTAGTCGTCGCGCTTCACGTCGACGGGCCCGGACAGGCCGTCCAGCGAGATCGAGCCCTTGGTCTGCGGGAAGGAGGCACGGACGGTGCTGATGGACCAGTAGGCACCGCCGGTGACGCCTGCGATCAGGGCCAGCGCCAGCACCAGGACCATCAGACGGGCTCTGCGCCCCTTCTTCCTGCCGGACTTGCCGGGCTGCTGACCCGTGGAGGCGGTGGTATTCGGGGGCATCGCTGTCCTTGCTGTCCTAACGCGAGCGGCAGGGCTGGCTGTCCTTTTGAATGAGCGCTGGAGCAACCATAGGCGCAGGGCCTGGTCCCACTTGACGCGGAGTGGTGATCCAACGCGGACGGGCGTTCGATCATGCCTCGCCGATCGTCAAGAAATCGTCAAGAGTTAGGTAAGGTAACGAAGTAGTTGGGTGCGAAGAACGCTACTTCGTGTCCTATGTACGTGAGCCCACGCGCGCGTGTGCGCGGGCCAGGGAAGGGAACGGCCGCTGACTGTCCACGACCTCAACCAGCTCTTGCTCGTCTGCTCGCTCGTCCTGCTCGTCGCAGTCGCCGCGGTCCGGATCTCCTCGCGCAGCGGGCTCCCCAGCCTGCTCGTCTACCTGGGCATCGGCGTGCTCATGGGCCAGGACGGCATCGGCGGTATCCGCTTCGACGACGCCGAGCTGACGCAGGTCATCGGGTACGCGGCCCTGGTCGTGATCCTGGCCGAGGGTGGTCTCGGCACGAAGTGGAAGGAGGTCAGGCCGGCCCTTCCGGCCGCCTCCGCGCTGGCCCTGGTCGGGGTCACGGTGAGCGTCGGGGTCACGGCGACGGCCGCGCACTACCTGGTCGGGCTGGATTGGCGGCAGGCGCTCATCATCGGGGCGGTCGTCTCCTCCACCGACGCCGCCGCGGTCTTCTCCGTCCTGCGGAAGATCCCCCTCCCCTCGCGCGTGACCGGCACCCTGGAGGCCGAGTCCGGCTTCAACGACGCCCCAGTGGTCATCCTGGTGGTCGCGTTCTCCCAGTCCGGCCCCATCGAGCACTGGTACGCGCTGCTGGGCGAGATAACCCTGGAGCTGGCCATCGGCGCGGCCGTCGGCATCGCGGTGGGCTTTCTGGGCTCCTGGGGGCTCAGGCACGTGGCCCTGCCCGCCTCCGGGCTCTACCCGATCGCCGTCATGGCCATCGCCGTCACCGCGTACGCGGCGGGCGCGATGGCGCATGGCAGCGGCTTCCTCGCCGTCTATCTCGCCTCGATGGTCATGGGCAACGCCAAGCTGCCGCACTGGCCCGCCACGCGTGGATTCGCCGACGGGGTCGGCTGGATCGCCCAGATCGGCATGTTCGTCCTGCTCGGCCTCCTGGTCACCCCGCACGAGCTGGGCGACGACATCCTGCCCGCGCTGATCATCGGGCTGGTGCTGACCATGGTGGCGCGCCCGCTGAGCGTCGTCGTGTGCCTGTCGCCGTTCCGGGTCCCCTGGCGCGAACAGGCGCTGATGTCCTGGGCCGGGCTGCGCGGTGCCGTGCCGATCATTTTGGCGACGATCCCCATGGTGGGCGGCGTCGAGGACAGCCGCCGCATCTTCAACATCGTCTTCGTCCTGGTCGTCGTCTACACCCTGGTCCAGGGGCCGACGCTGCCCTGGCTCGCCCGCGTACTGCACCTCGGCAACGGCCCCGGGCCCGCCGACCTCGGCATCGAGTCGGCGCCGTTGGAGCAGCTGCGCGGACACCTGTTGTCCTTCGCGATCCCCGAGGGCTCGAAGATGCACGGCGTCGAGATCAACGAGCTGCGGCTGCCCGCCGGAGCCGCCGTCACCCTCGTCGTCCGCGACGGAAAATCGTTCGTTCCGCTGCCGACGACGGTGCTGCGGCTCGGCGACGAACTGCTCGTGGTCGCCACGGATCCGGTACGGGACGCCGCCGAGAGCCGGCTGCGGGCCGTGGGGGCCGGGGGCAAGCTGGCCGGGTGGCTGGGGACGAACGGGGCGAACTGACGGGGCCGGGCGGGGCCTGGAAGGGCTTGGAGGGGGCCTGGCGAGGCGCCCCATTCGCAGGTGATGCGCCGGGAAGTGCTCATTTTCACAGGATCATCAGGCGCTTCCCCCTGTACTATGCAGGCGTTACCCAGATCAAACCAACTCTGCCTGACGCAGAGCTGGCGCGACCGTATGGCGGCCGGGACGTCCTTCCTCAAGAGGCGCCGGCATCTACCGCAGTTCCGCGCAAGAGGACAGCTCTCGGCACCGCCCCTCCACCCGACGGGGCCGCGCTACCAGGCGGCAGAAAGGCACGGACCGTGGCGTCCACGGTCACCACCGAGCCGTCGAAGGACTCGCCGACCTCCTCCCGCCCCGGATACGGACAGCTGCTGCGCACCCGCGGCGCCTGGACGTTCCTGCTCCCCGGCTTCGCCGCACGCCAGCCGTTCGCGATGCTGACCATCTCCATCGTGCTGCTGGTGCAGCACACCACCGGTTCGTACGGTGCGGCGGGCGCCGCCGCGGCCGTCACCGGCGTCTCCATGGCGCTGTTCGCGCCCTACAGCGGCCGGCTCGCCGACCGTTACGGGCAGCGCGCCGTGCTGATCCCCGGCGTCCTGGTGCACGTCCTGTCCGGCCTGACCCTGACCGCGCTCGCGCTGGCCGACGCACCCCTGTGGGCGCTGTTCGCGGCGGCCGTCCCGACCGGTGCCTCGGTGCCGCAGATCGGGCCCATGGTGCGCGCCCGCTGGGGCGTGAAGCTCCAGGGCTCGCCTCTGATGACCACGGCGGCCGCCTTCGAGTCGGTCACCGACGAGCTGACCTTCGTCTTCGGCCCGCTGCTGGCCACCGCCCTGTGCACGGCCGTCGACCCGGCCGCGGGCCTGGTGACGGAGGCCGCGCTCACGCTGCTGGGCGGTCTGCTGTTCGCCGCGCAGAAGAGCACACAGCCCTCGGTCACCGCCGTCGGGCACGCGCGCGTGGAGCACGCTTCCGCGCTGCGCATCCCCGGGGTGCGCGTACTGATCGTGACCTTCCTGGGCATCGGTTCCGTCTTCGGCGGTATGCAGGTCTCGCTGGCCGCCTTCAGCGAGTCGATCGGCGAGCCCGGCCTGAACGGCGTCCTGTACGGCACGTTCGCGGCGGGCAACATGCTCTCCGGCATCGTCTGCGGAGCCATCGCGTGGAAGGTGGCCCCGCAGCGCCGCCTCCTCGTCGGATACGCCGCCCTCGCGCTGGCCGCGTCCGGGCTGTGGGCCGCGCACTCGGTGCTCGTCCTGGCCGCCCTCGGCCTGCTGGTCGGTATGTGCATCGCGCCCGCGCTGATCACCGGGTACACGCTGGTCGAGAGCCTGGTCCCGGCCGGCGCCCGCACCGAGGCGTTCACCTGGCTCACGGGTGCGGTGGCGCTGGGCCAGGCCGCCGCCGTCACGGCCGCCGGGCAGCTGGAGGATCGCTTCTGGGGCGGCGCCGGGTTCCTGGTGCCGATGGGCGGCACGCTGCTCGCCCTGGCGACCCTGGTGGCGCTGCGCTCACGGCTGGCGGCCCGGCCCCGCGGTCGTACCGTCGCACGTGGCGTCGGTCACCGCGTGCCGGTGGCGGTGGACTGAACGGCTGGAATACGACACACTTGACCGTCGTTAGCACTCATCGAGTGAGAGTGCCAGGAGGAAGACAGTGCCGACCTACCAGTACCAGTGCACCGAGTGCGGCGAGGGCCTCGAGGCGGTGCAGAAGTTCACCGACGACGCCCTGACCGAGTGCCCCAGCTGCCAGGGCCGCCTCAAGAAGGTGTTCTCCGCGGTGGGCATCGTCTTCAAGGGCTCCGGCTTCTACCGCAACGACAGCCGCGGCTCCTCGTCGAGCAGCTCGCCGGCGTCGTCGAAGTCGTCGACGTCCACGTCGTCCGACTCGACCTCCTCCGCCACCACCTCCTCTTCGACCTCGTCCTCCTCGGACTCGAAGTCGTCGAGCACCGGCACCTCCTCCAGCAGCTCGGCCGCGTAACACCCACGGCTCGCGGGACCCTGTCGTCTTACGGCGACGGGGTCCTCGGCGTTTTTCGGGTGCGGTTAGGGTGCGGGCATGGCGAACAAGGCGAACACCGAAATCGGCGTGATCGGCGGCTCCGGCTTCTACTCGTTCCTCGACGACGTCACCGAGATCCAGGTGGACACCCCTTACGGGCCGCCCAGCGACTCCCTCTTCCTCGGCGAGATCGCCGGCCGGCGGGTCGCCTTCCTGCCCCGGCACGGACGCGGCCACCATCTGCCGCCGCACCGGATCAACTACCGGGCCAACCTCTGGGCGCTGCGCTCGCTCGGCGTGCGCCAGGTCCTCGGCCCGTGCGCGGTGGGCGGTCTGCGTCCCGAGTACGGGCCGGGCACGCTGCTCGTGCCGGACCAGCTGGTCGACCGTACGAAGTCCCGGGTGGGGACGTACTTCGACGGGCTGCCGCTGCCCGACGGCACCGTGCCGAACGTGGTGCACGTCTCGCTGGCCGACCCCTACTGCCCCGCTGGGCGCGCGGCCGCGCTGAAGGCGGCGCGCGGGCAGGACTGGGAGCCGGTGGACGGCGGGACGCTGGTGGTCATCGAGGGCCCACGCTTCTCGACCCGTGCCGAATCGTTGTGGCACCAGGCCCAGGGCTGGTCGGTGGTGGGCATGACCGGCCACCCCGAGGCGGCGCTCGCCCGTGAACTGGAGCTCTGTTACACCTCGTTGACGCTGGTCACCGACCTCGACGCGGGCGCCGAGACCGGCGAGGGCGTCTCGCACGACGAGGTGCTGCGGGTGTTCGCGGCGAATGTGGACCGGCTGCGGGGGGTGCTGTTCGACGCGGTGGCGGGGCTGCCGGGGAACGGGGAGCGGGACTGTCTGTGCGCCAACGCGCTGGGTGGGATGGATCCGGGGTTCGTGTTGCCGTAGGGCCTCGCCGAGCAGCTGTCGCGCCTGGCCGAGGAGCGGAACTCCTCGTTCGGGTGGGGGAGTTTTCCACAACCGGCCAGTAGTCCACCGGCGTCTGCGGGCGGCGGCGAGATGCCTGATCGTGGCGTCGCAAGCCGTTCCGTCGTCGCAGGTGGTGGTCCTCATGTCCGTTGCTCCGTCGTCCCCCTTTTCGTCTGCTCCGTCGTCGCTTTCTTCGTCTTCTTCGTCGGTCGTTCCGCTCCCGCCGGGCTCGGGCTCGGACGCCCCGGCCACCTGCGAGGTGCCGCACTTCGCGCCGGTCCGGGTGCGCGGCGGGCGGTATCGACTACGTCGGCTCGTACGGCACCGGAGGCGGGCCGTGGCGGCGGGGCTCGCCGTGACCGCGGCGGCGCTCGTGGCAGCGGGGCCGCGGGAGGCCGACCGGGCGCGTGGGCATCCGGTGGCGGAGCCGGTGCGCCAGCAGCGGGCGGTCGAGCGAGTGTCCGCACCGGTGCGGATCGCCGACGGGGCCACGGTGCGGCTGCTGCGGCCCGGCGACCGGGTCGACGTGATCGCAGCGGAGGAGACGGCGACGGGCGGGGACGCCCAGGTGGTCGCGCGCGGGGCGCGGGTGACGAAGGTGCCGGAGCCGCTGGATGCCGCGACCGACAGCGGGGCGCTGGTGGTGCTGTCGGTGCCGCGTTCCACAGCGGCGCGCCTCGCGGGGGCGAGTGCTACGGCGCGGTTGGCGGTGACGGTGTGCTGAGCCGGCTCCAGCGTGCGGTGAATATCGCCCGAGATCTCCTGTCAAGCCCCTCGTTCAGGTGGCCCCATTGGACAGGATGGCCTAACCCTGCCGTAGGTTGCGGAGCTGTTCGTTCCACAACCTGTGCATGCGAGGAGAGGCTCCGCGGTGAGCGAGAAGAAGGAACCGAGCGTCTGGGACGGCTTCAAGGCCTTCCTGATGCGCGGGAACGTCGTCGATCTGGCAGTGGCGGTGGTCATCGGTGCCGCGTTCACCAACATCGTCAACTCGGTGGTGAAGGGGATCATCAATCCGCTGGTCGGAGCGATCGGCACCAAGAACCTCGATCACTACAGCTCGTGCCTGAGCTCGTCGTGCGCGGGCGATCAGGGCATTCGGATCCTGTGGGGTTCGGTCCTCGGCGCGGCCCTCAGCTTCGTGATCACCGCGGGCGTCGTCTACTTCCTCATGGTCCTGCCCATGGCGAAGTACCTGGCCCGAGTGGAGGCCCGCCGCAAGGAGAAGGAGGGCGCGCATGAGGTCATCGAGGTGACCGAGCTGGAGGTGCTGAAGGAGATCCGCGACGCACTGGTCGCCCAGCGCGGGTCGGGGCACAACGAGCAGTAACGGCTCAGATGTGGTGGGGCGGCTTCTCGTCGAGGAACCGCTTCAGGTCGGCCGCACTGTCGCCGCCGGTGCCCGGCCGCTCGCCCCATCCGCGGTCCGTGTCGTCCGAGGACTGCTGGTCCAACGGGTCGTCGAAGATCAGCACGGGCTTCGGCGCACCCGGCTCGGGGGCGGGGACGGGGGCGGTACTCATGCGTCCAGGGTACGGCCCTCGGGGCGGGGGCATGCCGGGCCACGGGCGTCGGGGCCATGGGCGTCGGGGCCACGGCCGCTCAGCCCCGGCTCCCCACCCCCCACCCGCCGCCCGCGGTCTTGCGCGCTTGTGAATCGTCGGGCAAGAAATTCCGCGCCTCATCTGCTGTGCTTGACACCATGACGTCCAGTTCGACTCCCGCGCCGGACTCACCCCGCGCACACGAAAGCCACCGCCCACTGCGCAGACTCACGGCCCGTGGCCGTGGTGAGGCGCACCGGACCGCCACCCCGCTCGAGCTCTTCTTCGACCTGTGCTTCGTCGTCGCCATCGCCCAGGCCGGGATCCAGCTGGTGCACGCCGTCGCCGAGGGACACGCGGGCGAGGGGATCCTCAACTACGCGATGGTCTTCTTCGCCATCTGGTGGGCCTGGATGAACTTCACCTGGTTCGCCTCGGCGTACGACAACGACGACGTCCTCTACCGAGTCGTCACCCTGGTGCAGATCGCCGGTGTGCTGGTCCTGGCGGCCGGGGTCTCCTCCGCGTTCGAGGACCACGACTTCCTGGCGGTCTGGCTGGGCTACGTGATCATGCGGCTGGCCATGGTCACGCAGTGGCTGCGCGCGGCCAAATCATGTGAGGGCGCGGAGAGAACGATGGCCCTGCGGTACGCCGGCGGCGTGCTGGTGTGCCTGATCGGCTGGCTGGGTCTGGTGGTCCTGCCCGAGGGAGCCAGAGTCTGGGTGTTCCTGGTGATGGCGATCCTCGAACTGTGTGTGCCGCCGTTCGCGGAGAAGGACCACCCGACGTCGTGGCATCCGCGCCATATCGCCGAGCGGTACGGCCTGTTCACCATCATCGTGCTCGGCGAGACCATCGCCGCGGCCACGGTGGCGATGAAGGCCGGCATCGACGAGAGCGACGAGCTGAGCGACCTGCTGCCCATCGCCATGGGCGGGCTGCTGATCATCTTCGCCGCGTGGTGGATCTACTTCGTGGTGCCGATCCACGGTCACCTGCGCTCCAACCGACAGGCGTTCCTCTGGGGTTACGGCCACTACCTCGTCTTCGCCTCAGCAGCCGCGATCGGCGCCGGACTGGAGGTGGCGGTCGAGCAGGTCGTCGGCAAGGCGCACATCTCCACGCTGGCCGCGTCGGCCGCGGTGACCCTGCCGACGGCGCTGTATCTGCTCACCGTCTGGGCACTGCACTCGCGCCACTTCAAGTTCGGCATCACCCAGCAGCTGGTGCTGCCGACCTCGGCCCTGCTGGTGATCTGCTGCACGTTCCTGGGCGAGTGGGCCGTGCTGGCGGCCGGCCTCGTGTCGGCACTGACGGTGGCGACCGGGACCACGCTGACGGCGCGCATGACGAGACGGGAGAACGGAAAGCGGATGAAGGTGCCGGTCACCTAGGGAGGGGTCTGCGGAACGGTCTATGAGGGGCAGAAGACGAGGGGCATAGGACGACGCCGGTCACTGGACGATGCCGGTCACTGGACGAGACTGGGCGCATGACAGTTGACGCTCTGACAGACGTCGCGGGACTGCGGGTGGGGCACGCGACGCGCACCGGCGGCGGTTGGCTCACCGGCACCACGGTCGTCCTCGCGCCCGAGGGCGGCGCCGTCGCCGCCGTGGACGTACGCGGCGGGGGCCCCGGCACCAAGGAGACCGACGCGCTCGATCCGCGCAACGTCGTGGAGAGGGTCGAGGCGATCGTGCTGACCGGGGGCAGTGCGTACGGGCTCGACGCGGCGTCCGGGGTGATGGCCTGGCTGGAGGAGCAGGGGCGCGGGGTGCGCGTGGGCGTGGATCCGACGCACGTCGTGCCGGTGGTGCCGGCCGCCTGCGTCTTCGACCTCGGGCGGGGCGGCGACTTCCGCGCGAGGCCGGACGCGGCCACCGGGCGGGCTGCGGTCGAGGAGGCCGCGGCGAGCGAACCCGGCGCGCCCGTGCGGGAGGGGTGCGTGGGCGCCGGTACGGGAGCGACGGTCGGGGCGGCGAAGGGTGGGATCGGCACGGCGAGCGTCGTGCTGGCCTCGGGGATCACCGTGGGCGTGCTCGTGGTGGCCAACGCGGCGGGGTCGGCGGTGGATCCGGAGACCGGCGTGCTGTACGGGGAGTTGTTCCAGGGGCGGGTGGAATACCCGGAGGCACACGTCCACGAGGCCGCGCGTCGACGCCTCGCCGAGAGCATGGCGAAGAACCCACTGCCCCCGCTGAACACCACGCTCGCGGTGGTCGCCACCGATGCCCGGCTGTCCAAGGCACAGGCGCAGAAGCTGGCCGGCGCGGCGCACGACGGGATCGCGCGCGCCCTGCGGCCGGCGCATCTGCTCAACGACGGGGACACGGTCTTCACCCTGGCCACCGGGGACCGCCCGCTCGAAGCAGGGCAGCCTCTCGCGCTGAACGACCTCCTCGCGGCGGGCGCGGACGCCGTGACGCGCGCGATCGTGCGCGCCGTACGTGCGGCCGAGTCGGTGGACGGGCCGGGTGGAGCGTGGCCCTCGTACGGGGAGTTGTACGGGGAGTTGAACGGGCAGGTGAACGGGGAGCGCTGATCAGAGAGCCGGCCGGGCGGAACTTGGAGCCGGCCGGCCGGACCTGGAGCTGACGGGGCGGCAGCTGCCCGGCGCGGGCGATTGTCGCGGTTCTGTCACGTGATGGCGTTCACCGCGCACAGCGGGAACCCGGGTCGGTGGCGGTGGCCTCTTCCACCGTGGAACGGAACGGATCTCGCAGATCACACGAAGATGGAGCAGCTCGTGACAACGCCGGACATAGCAGCGCGGCGCGCACTCGGGGCCTGTGCCGCCCTGATGATCGGCGCTTTGACCCTCACAGCCTGTGGTGGGAGCGCCAATGCCGACAACGGGAACGGGAAGGGCGGCAAGGACTCCGGGGCGTCCGCCGCGAAGATCGTGATCTCGGCGAAGGACGGCTCGACAGGGGCATCGATCAACACGACCGGCGTGAAGGTCAGCGACGGGAAGCTGACCGACGTGAAGATGACGCTGGCGGGGAGCGGGCAGGCGGTGCCGGGCTCCGTGGCCGGCGACGGGGGCAGCTGGAAGCCGGCGGAGCAGCTGGAGCGGGGGAAGAAGTACCGGATAGCGGCCAGCGCGAAGGGCGCGGACGGGCGCACCGTCGCCGCCGACTCGACCTTCACCACGGTCAGTTCGGCCAACAGCTTCATCGGGACGTACACGCCCGACGGCGGTACGACGGTCGGCGTCGGCATGCCGGTGTCGTTCACCTTCGACAAGGCGATCAGCGACAAGAAGGCCGTGCAGTCGCACATCACGGTCTCCTCCAGCAGTGGCCAAAAGGTGGTCGGGCACTGGTTCGGGGAGCAGCGGCTCGACTTCCGGCCCGAGGAGTACTGGAAGACCGGTTCCAAGGTCACGATGAAGATCGACCTGGACGGCGTCGAGGGCGCGAACGACGTCTACGGCGTACAGAACAAGACCGTCAACTTCACCGTCGGGCGCTCGCAGGTCTCGACCGTCGACGTCAACACGCAGACGATGACGGTCGTGCGGGACGGCAAGACGATCAAGTCGGTGCCGATCTCGGCGGGCAGCTCCGAGTTCTCCACCTACAACGGGCAGATGGTGATCTCGGAGAAGTACAAGCAGCTCCACATGGACAGCCGCACGGTCAATCTCGCCGACGCGTACGACATCAAGGACGTGCCGAACGCGATGCGACTGACGACGTCCGGGACGTTCATCCACGGCAACTACTGGTACAACAAGGGCAACCCGCCCTTCGGCAGCCAGGGCACCAGCCACGGCTGCGTCGGCCTGCGGGACGTGCAGGGCGGACAGGGGGACACCCCTTCCAAGTGGTTCTACGACAACTCGCTCATCGGCGACGTGGTGATCGTGAAGAACTCCCCCGACAAGAGCGTGACCCCGGACAACGGGCTCAACGGCTGGAACATGGCGTGGGACGAGTGGGTCGCGGGCAGCGCCGCGTGATCCACTGAAGTACCGCCCCAACAGGGATTACTGACGGTTCGTCGGGCCGCGCGGGAACCTCTCGCGCGGCCCGTGCGTATTACCGGACGTACGTTTTCTCGGTTCCCGGACATGATGTCCGACCGAGGGGCTACGGTATGCACCCACAAGGTGACATGCAGCAACGCCGGGAGAAACCTTGAGCGTTCCGTACGAGACGGCAGCGTACGAACCACCCGAGTCGCCGGAGTCTCCGGAGGAGCACCTCGCGCGACTCCTCGGCCGCGCCCTGAACTCCTTCGAGTTGCCCGACGAGACGTTGCGGCTGCTCGACTGTGCGCTGGCTCATGACAGCTCGCTGCACTCCGCGCACCACAGCGCGGGGCGGCACCGCGAGACGTATCGGCACACCTGGCTGCTCGCCGACGGCTCGGCGCTCACGCTGTGGGAGCTCGTGCACAACACCGCGCGGGACGGGGCGGCCCAGCACGAGGTGTACGTCGACGAGGAGGAGCTGCGCGCCGCGACCGCGCGGTTGCCGCTGCCGCCGGACGCGCCGGACTTCGAACTGCCGGTGACGGTGCAGGTGTCGCCGATCCCCGCGCCCCGGCACGCGTATCTGTCGGACGATTCGGCGGACCACGCGCGCCGGCTGCTGCGCCGGGCGGAGAACGCCGACCGGCCGGACGCGGAGACGGCCGCGTTGCTGGCCACGGCGTGCGCGCACCAGATCACGCAGGCCTTCGGGCGCCCGTGCCGTGCGCGGCGCGCCGGGCTCTGCTTCTCGCTCTACGAGCACGCTTTCCTGCTGCGCGACGGCAGCGAGGTCTCCCTGTGGGAGGTCGAGCACACGGCGACGCCGGACGGGCGGCACATGTGCGAGGTGTACGTCGACGAGGACGCGGCGCGCGATGCGATGGAGCGCCGGGCGACGCAGCTGTCGTAACGCCGGTCCCGCTGTTCGGCACAGGTGCGGTGGTTCCGGCCGCGCCATTCGGCACAGGTGCCGCAGCCCTGGCCGCGCATCTGCCGTAACGCCGTCTCCGCCGTTCAGCGCCCGTCGCTGAGCTGTCGTACGAGTCCCGCGAACGCGTCCCGTTCCGCCGGGGACAGTTCCACGGCCTCCAGTTCGGGGGGCGTCTGCCGTTGGTGCGGGAGCGCGGAGAGGGCCGAGCCGCCCGGGTGCCACGGCGACCGCTCGGGGCGGACGCCGCGCAGGACGCGGATCAGGCCGGTCACCCAGAGCACGGCCGCCAGGGTCAGGACTACCGGGCCCAGCAGTTGGAGGAATGTGACGTGCTCAGGCATGGGCCCAGTAGACACCACGGTCCGGGCCATTAGGCCCGGACCGTGACGTATCTCGCAGGTGCCGTGAACAACTCACAGCGCCCCAAAGGGACAAGCGGGAGGCCTGCCCGGCGGAGGGCTTACGCCGCCACCGGCTGCTTCGCCTCCGCGGCCGTTGTCGCCGGGGACTCGGCGGCGGGGGTGCCGTCCGGGGCCGTCTTGCGCATGCCCTTCAGGAGGATGACCAGGCCGGCCGTGACCGCCGTACCGGCCGCGATGGCCAGCAGGTAGAGGAACGGCTTGCCGATCAGGAAGGTGACCCAGATGCCGCCGTGCGGGGCGCGCAGGGTCGAGCCGAAGGTCATGGCCAGCGCGCCGGTGACCGCGCCGCCCGCCATGGAGGCGGGGATGACGCGCAGCGGGTCGGCCGCGGCGAACGGGATCGCGCCCTCGGAGATGAAGGAGGCGCCCAGGACCACGGCGGCCTTGCCGTTCTCGCGCTCGGCCTGGGTGAACAGCTTCTTGCGCAGGAAGGTCGCGAGAGCCATGCCCAGCGGGGGCACCATGCCGGCCGCCATCACGGCCGCCATGATCTTCATGGCCGAGTCGCTCGGGGCCGCGACCGTGATGCCGGCCGTCGCGAAGGTGTAGGCCACCTTGTTGACCGGGCCGCCGAGGTCGAAGCACATCATCAGGCCGAGCAGGACGCCGAGCAGGATGGCGTTGGTGCCGGAGAGGCTGTTGAGCCAGTCGGTCATGCCCTTCTGTGCCTCGGAGATCGGCTTGCCGATCACCACGAACATCAGGAACCCGACGACCGCCGAGCCGACCAGCGGGATCACCACCACCGGCATGATGCCGCGCATCACCGGCGGGATGTTGATCCGCTGGATGCCGATGACCACACCACCGGCGATCAGACCGGCGACCAGACCGCCGAGGAAGCCGGCGCCGATCGTGACCGAGATCGCGCCGCCGACGAATCCGGGCACGAGTCCTGGCCGGTCGGCCATGCCGTAGGCGATGTAACCGGCGAGGACCGGGACGAGGAAGCCGAAGGCCGCGGCGCCGATCTGGAACAGCAGCGCGCCCCAGCTGTCGACCTGGCCCCAGTCGAAGTGCTCGGTGACGGACTTGGCCTCGTTGATCTGGTAGCCGCCGATCGCGAAGCCGAGGGCGATCAGCAGACCGCCGGCCGCGACGAACGGGACCATGTAACTCACGCCGGACATCAGCCACTTGCGCAGCTTGGTGCCGTAGCCCTCGCCGGGCTCGCCGGCCCGCTCCACGGGGGTGCCGGGCCGGGCGGCCGCGGTGGCCTCGCCGCGCTCCGCCTTGGCGCGGACCTCGGCGATGAGTTCGGCGGGGCGGTTGATGCCCGCCTTCACCCCGGTGTCCACGGTCGGCTTCCCCGCGAACCGGTCCTTCTCCCGTACGGCCACGTCGTGGGCGAAGATCACGCCGTCCGCCGCCGCGATGACGGCCGGGTCGAGCCGGGTGAAGCCGGCCGAGCCCTGCGTCTCGACGACGAGCTCGACGCCCGCCTCGCGGCCCGCGTTCTCCAGCGACTCGGCCGCCATGTAGGTGTGGGCGATGCCGGTCGGACAGGAGGTGACGGCGACGATACGGAAGGGACGCTCACCGTCGGCGGCAGCCGCGGCGGGGGCGCCCGGCGCCGGGGCGTCCGCGCCCTCGGCGTGCGCACCCGGCGCCGGGGCCGTGGTGCCCGTGGCGGCGTCGGCGGAGGCCGCCACCGACGACGCCACGGAGTCTTCGGAATCGGCGGTGGCGGCAACGGCCGCGTCAGCCGCCGGGGGCTCCTCGCCCCGGATCAGCGCCGCCGTCGACGCCGCGTCGCCCGCCGCCCGCAGCGCGTCCGTGAACTCGGCGTTCATCAGCTGCCGGGCCAGCGACGACAGGATCGTCAGGTGGGCGTCGTCCGCGCCCGCCGGGGCGGCGATCAGGAAGATCAGGTCCGCGGGGCCGTCCGCCGCGCCGAAGTCGACGCCGGCGGCGCTGCGCCCGAAGGCGAGCGTCGGCTCGGTGACGTGCTCGCTGCGGCAGTGCGGGATGCCGATGCCGCCGTCGAGGCCGGTCGGCATCTGTGCCTCACGGGCGGCCACGTCGGCGAGGAAGCCCTCCAGGTCGGTCACCCGGCCCAGGGCGACCATGCGCTCGGCGAGGGCACGTGCCGCCGCTTCCTTGGTGTCGGCGGACAGGTCGAGATCGACCAGGTCCGCGGTGATCATGTCGCTCATCGCGGGCTCCTTCGCACGCGTATCGCCCGGGGAGTCTGGTGGGCGGTGAAGGGGACGGGGGTGCCGTGGGGGGCGGCATGGATGCGGTGGGGGGAGGTGGGGGTGGAAGAGGGGGTGGAGGGGGCGGGGTCGGGGAAACCTCGCCCCCTCCGGGCGGCAGAGCGGCTCAGGAGGCCCTGCCGTCCGTCGGCGGCCGTGAGTAACAGCGAGCTTCGCCGCTCAGGGAGCCGATCGGCAAGAACTGTGACAACCGAGACATTCCTCATGACACCGGCTCCTTCAGTACGCGATCCACCGGCACCTCGGCCGTGACCGTCACCGCCGCCAGGTCCAGGTCGGCCGGGGACGGCATCACGCTGCCGGGAAGCTGTACGGCCGCCGCGCCATGGGCGACCGCCGAGGCGAGGGCCTCCGGGCCGCTGCCGCCGGCGATCAGGAAGCCGGCGAGGGAGGAGTCGCCGGCGCCGACATTGCTGCGTACGACGTCCACGCGCGCGCTGCCGAACCAGGCTCCCGAGCCGTCCACCAGCAGTTGTCCGTCGGCGCCCAGGCTCGCGAGCACGGCGCGCGCGCCCATCTCGCGCAGTTCCTCGGCCGCCTTCACCGCGTCGCCCACGGTGGCCAGGGGGCGCCCGATCGCTTCCGCGAGCTCCTCGGCGTTCGGCTTCACCACGTCGGGCCGCGCGCGCAGGGCTTCGAGGAGGGCACGCCCGGAGGTGTCCAGCGCGATCCGCGCGCCCCCTGCGTGCGCCCGGGCGACCACATCGGCGTACCAGGACGGGGCGAGCCCGCGCGGCAGGCTCCCGCAGCAGGCGATCCAGTCCGCGTCGCGCGACTGCTCGCGCACCGTCTCCAGGAGCAGCTCCTGCTCGGCCGCCGACAGCTCGGGGCCGGGCGCGTTGATCTTCGTCAGTACCCCGTCCGACTCCGCGAGCGCGATGTTCGAGCGGGTGGCGCCCGCGACCGGCACCGGCGCGACCTCGATGCCCTGCGCGTCGAGCAGGTCGGCGACGAGCGCGCCGGGCGCACCACCCAGGGGCAGGACGGCTATCGTGCGCTGCCCTGCCGCCGCGACCGCGCGCGAGACGTTCACGCCCTTGCCGCCCGGGTCCATGCGCTCGCCGGTGGCGCGGATGACCTCGCCGCGGTCGAGGGAGGGGACCTCGTAGGTGCGGTCCAGGGACGGGTTCGGGGTGACGGTGAGGATCATGCGCGCACTACTTCCGTGCCGCCGCGCTCGATCGCGGTGGCGTCTTCGGGGCTCAGCCCGCTGTCGGTGATCAGCAGGTCCACGTCGCCCAGGTCGCCGAAGCGGGCGAAGTGCTCCTGACCGTGCTTGGAGGAGTCGGCGAGCAGCACCACCCGGCGGGCCGCGGCCACCGCCGCGCGCTTCACCGCGGCCTCGGCGAGGTCGGGGGTGGTCAGACCGTGCTCGGCGGAGAAGCCGTTGGCGGCGACGAACAGGACGTCGGCGCGGATCTCGCCGTACGCGCGCAGCGCCCAGGCGTCCACGGCGGCGCGCGTACGGTGCCGTACGCGCCCCCCGACCAGATGGAGCTGGATGCCCGGGTGGTCCGCGAGGCGGGCGGCGATGGGCAGGCTGTGCGTGACGACGGTGAGGGACGTCTCCAGCGGCAGCGCGGCGGCCAGGCGGGCCACCGTCGAACCGGCGTCGAGGATCATCGTGCCCTCGGTGGGCAGCTCGGCGAGGGCCGCCTTCGCGACCCGGTCCTTCTCGTCGGCCGCGGTCGACTCGCGCTCGGCGAGGTCCGGCTCGAAGTCCAGTCGCCCGGCCGGGATCGCGCCACCGTGCACACGGCGCAGGAGCCCTGCCCGGTCGAGGGCCTTCAGGTCCCGGCGGATCGTCTCCGCGGTCACCTGGAACTCCTCGGCCAGCGACAGGACGTCCACACGGCCGCCGTCACGGGCGAGCCGGAGGATCTCCTGCTGCCGCTCCGGTGCGTACATGTCCGTTCGCCTCCGAACTGTGCCCGAACTTGTGGTTTCGCTGGGAGGCTACGCCCGGATTTCCAGAAAGTAAACAGGTTCGGATCCAATCGGGCATGAACGGGCTTCCGACATGGAGAAATACGGAGAGACCAGAGAGACCGGAGAGATACGGAAACGACGAAGGGCCCGGCACCGAAGTGCCGGGCCCCTCCCCCGCTCTCAGCCCACCAGCGCGGGCTCCTTCCGCGGCGTCGGCGACGGATCCTCCGTCGCTCCCTCCACGTGCTCCGCCGACCGCCTGGGCAGCGCGAACATCAGCAGGAAGATGACGCCCATCACCGCGGCCACCCACCCCAGCGCATGCTGGAAGCCGTCCGCGAAGGCCGCGCCCGCCGCCGCGCCCCGCGCATCTTCCGCGCCGCCGGCCAGCCGGTCGTCGATGACGCCGAAGAAGACCACGGAGACCAGACCCAGCCCGAGCGCGTTGCCCATCTGCTGGACGGTGCTGATCAGGCCGGACGCCGAACCGGCGTGCTCTCGCGGCACCTCCGAGAGGATCGCGTCCGTCAGCGGCGCCACGATCAGGCCCATGCCGACGCCCATGACGACCAGGGGCAGCGCCATCTGCCAGGGGGCGATGGTCAGGCCGTAGTGGCCGGACTCCCAGATGTAGAGCAGGACGCCGATCGCCATCACCAGCGCGCCCGCCTGGAGCACCTTGCGGCCGAAGCGCGGGACCAGCTGCTGGACGGACAGGCCGGCCGCCACCGAGACGGCGATCGAGAACGGGATCCCGGTCAGGCCTGCCTTCAGCGCGCTCCAGCCCAGGCCGTACTGCATGTACAGCGTCCAGACCAGGAAGAAGATGCCGAGCGCGACACCGAAGACCGTCTGCACGGCGATACCGGCCGCGAAGCTCTTCACCTTGAACAGCGACAGTTCGACGAGCGGGGAGCCGTCGCGGGCCGCCTTGCGCCTCTCGTACGCCACCAGCGCCCCGAGGACCACCAGTGCGCCGCCCATCGACACGTACCCCCACAGCGGCCAGCCCAGCTCACGGCCGCGGGTCAGCGGGTAGAGCAGCATCAGCAGGCCGAGCGTGACCAGGGCGACGCCGACCAGGTCCAGCTTCAGCGCCTTCGGTGCCTTGGACTCGGTGATGAAACGGCTGCCGAGGATCAGGCCCGCGATGCCGACCGGAAGGTTGATGAGGAAGATCGGGCGCCATTCGAGGCCGAAGAGGTTCCACTCCGTCAGCAGGGCGCCGAGCAGCGGTCCGGTGACCGCTCCGAGTCCGACGACCGCGCCGAACAGGCCGAAGACCTTGCCGCGTTCGTGCGCCGGGAAGGTGGCGTGCACGATCGACAGGACCTGCGGGACCATCAGCGCCGCCATGCCGCCCTGCAGAATGCGGGACGCGACCAGCATCTCCGGGTTCGCGGCGAACCCGCACAGGGCCGAGGCCAGGGTGAAGCCGCCGATGCCGATGAGGAACAGCCGCTTACGGCCGTGGATGTCACCGAGGCGGCCCCCGGTGATCAGGCCCGCGGCGAAGGCGAGGGCGTAGCCCGCGGTGATCCACTGGATCTGGCTGAAGCTCGCGCCGGCGTCCCGCTGGATCGAGGGGATCGCGACGTTGACGATCGTGACGTCGACGAGGTCCATGAAGGCCGCGGTCATCACGATCGCCAGGGCGAACCAACGGCGGCGGTCGCCCGGGGTGGGCTCGGCGAGCGGTGCGCTCTGGTGGGTCACGGGGTCGGTCCCCGCTGAGGTCCTTGAGGTCATGGAAGGAAGCTACGGCCTCATTAGGTCAGATCGTGTCCTACTTATACGGCATCCTCGGATTCATGACGACGGACACTCCGGCACGGCTGCTGACGCTCCTCTCCCTCCTCCAGACGCCCCGCGAATGGCCCGGCGGCGAGCTAGCCGAGCGGCTCGGGGTGTCCCGGCGCACGGTGCGGCGGGACGTCGACCGGCTGCGGGAGCTCGGTTATCCCGTGCAGGCGAGCAAGGGGGCCGACGGCGGCTACCGGCTCGTCGCGGGCAAGGCGATGCCGCCGCTCGTGCTGGACGACGAGGAGGCCGTCGCGATCGCGGTCGGGCTGCGGGCCGGGGCGGGGCACGCCGTCGAGGGGGTGGAGGAGGCGTCGGTGCGGGCGCTGGCGAAGCTGGAGCAGGTGCTGCCGTCGCGGCTGCGGCACCGGGTGGCCACTCTGCAGGCCGCGACGACGCCGCTGACCAGTGGGGACGGGGCGAGTATCGCGCCCGAGACGCTCACCGTGATGGCGTCGAGCGTGGCGGGTCAGGAACGGCTGCGGTTCGCGTACCGGGCGAAGGACGGGACCGAGTCTCGGCGGCTGGTGGAGCCGTATCGGCTGGTGTCGACCGGGCGGCGCTGGTACCTAGTCGCCTACGACCTCGACCGGGCCGACTGGCGGACCTTCCGGGTCGACCGGGTGAGCGAGCCGTTCGCGACGGGGGCTCGGTTCACTCCACGGGAGTTGCCGTCGGGGAGTGCCGCGGAGTATCTGCGGCAGTCGATGTGGCGGCGCCAGGAGACGTACGACTTCTCGGTGACGTTCGATGCGCCCGCGGAGTTCGTCGCGGCTCGGTTGCCGGGGTGGCTGGGGGCGCCCGAGGCGGTCGGGGACGGCCGGCGGTGTCGGCTGCGTGGGACGGCGGGGGATGCGGTGGAGTGGATGGCGGTGCGGCTGGCGATGGTGGACTGCGAGTTCGTGGTGGAGTCGCCGGAGGAACTGGTGGTGTGTGTGCGGGAGTTGGGCGGGCGGTTGCGTCGGGCCGCGGGGTGAGCCCCGGGGCCGGGCGGCCCCATGGGATCACCACGCCGAGCGGAGACGCCGTGCCCCATGTGACAGAATCTGCCCCTTGGTGGGCCACCCCGTGGTTCAGGTACGGGGTGGCCCACCGGCCCGGCGTCCGAAAAGAGCCGGGCCCCGGCACCCAGGGGGGATAGGCGCCGAAGCCCGGCTCGGGGAAAGTCCCGGCGCCGGGGGGAGTGCGTCGGGACTTGGTCTGGTGGTGTGTGGTGCGCCCGTGCTGCGGTCGGTGGGGCCCGTTGGCCTTCGTCCGGGCCCGAGGACAGTCGCCTCAGGCCCTGAACTCCCTTGCCCGCAGGTCTTGTTCCCGGTGGCCCGCCAGTTGAAGCGGCGTTACATCGCCATGTTTGCGCGGTCTTTCGCCACCCGGCGTACGCCGCCCGCGGCCACTTGCCCCCGGCCCCTCCGCCGGAGGCACTACGCGGCCGCGTCGAACCCCGTGCTCCGCGCCAGCTTCTTCAGCTCCAGCAACGCGTGCTTCTCGATCTGCCGGATCCGCTCCCGCGTCAGCCCGTGCTCCTTGCCGACCTCGGTCAGCGTGCGCTCGCGGCCGTCCTCGATGCCGTAGCGCATCTTGATGATGGACGCCGTGCGCTGGTCGAGCCGGCCGATGAGGTCGTCCAGTTCCTCGCTGCGCAGGAGGGTCAGGACGGACTGCTCGGGAGAGACCGCCGACGTGTCCTCAAGGAGGTCACCGAACTGGGTGTCGCCGTCGTCGTCCACCGACATGTTCAGGGAGACCGGGTCGCGGGCCCAGTCCAGGACGTCCGTCACCCGGTCCGGGTTCGAGCCGAGCTCGGCGGCGATCTCCGCGGGCTCCGGGTCGCGGCCGTGCTCGCGGTTGAACTCGCGCTGGACGCGGCGGATGCGGCCCAGCTCCTCCACGAGGTGGACGGGGAGGCGGATGGTGCGGGACTGGTCGGCTATCGAGCGGGTGATGGCCTGACGGATCCACCACGTCGCGTACGTCGAGAACTTGAAGCCCTTGCGGTAGTCGAACTTCTCCACCGCGCGCACCAGGCCGGCGTTGCCCTCCTGGATCAGGTCGAGCAGGGGGAGGCCGCTGCGCGGGTAGCGACGGGCCACCGCGACGACCAGGCGGAGGTTGGAGCGGATGAAGACGTCCTTGGCCCGCTCGCTCTCGTCGACGAGGGCTTCCAGTTCTTCACGGGTGGCGTCCGCCCTGGCCTCCTCGTACCCGTCGAGGACCTGCCTTGCGAACACACCCGCCTCGATGATCTGCGACAGCTCGACCTCTTTGGCCGCGTCGAGAAGCGGCGTGCGCGCGATCTCGTCGAGGTACATGCCGACCAGGTCGCGGTCCGCGATCTCGCCGCCATGGGCGCGAACACTGCTGGCCGCGTCGGTCCCGCCGGTGGCGGACTTACGACGGGCGACGGCACGGGTTGCCATGCGTGCTCCCTTGCGATGTGGGGCGGGCGGGTGATTCCTGAACGCTTGGGACTCTCCTCGAGTGCCCTGCATCCGATGGAAACAACGACTGGAATCAGGACAGAATTCCCAACCCGCCCCTCTATTTTTCTGATCTTGCAGTACCCTGTCCGGCCACGTCCGGCCACACGAGGAGGCCCGATGCCATCGGAACGTAGAGAGGTGCAGGTCAGACCGGGAGTCGAGAGTGACCTCGAAGCCCTCACCGACCTCTACAACCACTACGTACGTGAGACGCCCATCACATTCGATACGGCGGTCTTCACGCCGGAGGAGCGACGTCCTTGGCTGCTCTCCCACCCTGAAGACGGACCGCATCGGCTGATGGTTGCCGAGGAGCGCCACTCCACGGGGAACTCACAGCGGATTCTCGGCTACGCCACATCCAGCGCCTTCCGGCCGAAGCCCGCCTACGAGACCTCCGTGGAGGTGACGGTCTACCTCGCGCCGGACGCCGGGGGGCGCGGTGTCGGCACGCTCCTGTACAAGGCCCTGTTCGAGGCCCTCGCGGAGGAGGATCTGCATCGGGCCTACGCGGGGATCGCGCAGCCCAACGAGGCGTCGGTCCGCCTGCACGAGCGCTTCGGCTTCCGGCACGTCGGGACGTACCGCGAGGTGGGCCGCAAGTTCGGCCGCTACTGGGACGTCGCCTGGTACGAGAAGGAGCTCTGAGGCCCCGCAGGGGCCGGAGCACCCGGCCTCCAGGGCCCGGAGCACCCGCCGGCGGCCTCAGCCGAACTGCACCGACCGCTTCGCCAGCCCCATCCAGAACCCGTCGATCACCGACTTCTGGCCGTCGAGCTCACCGGCCGCGTCCGCCGCGCCCATCGTCACGAACAGCGGGGCGAAGTGCTCGGTGCGCGGGTGGGCGTAGTGGCCGGCCGGGGCCTTGTGGAGGAAGTCCAGCAGGGCGTCCCAGTCGCGGTTCTCCAGCGCGCGGCGGCCCCAGTCGTCGAACTCCACGGACCAGGCGGGGATGCCGCCCTGCCGCAGGGCGGCCAGGTTGTGGGTGAAGAAGCCGGAGCCGACGATCAGCACGCCCTCGTCGCGCAGCGGCGCCAGCTTCCGGCCGATCTCCAGCAACCGCAGCGGGTCGAGGGTCGGCATGGAAATCTGGAGGACGGGGATGTCGGCCTCGGGGTACATCTCGACGAGCGGTACGTAGGCGCCGTGGTCGAGGCCGCGGTCCGGGATGTCCTGCACGGGTATTCCGGGGGCGCGCAGCAGCTTCCGTACGGACTCGGCGAGTTGGGGCGCGCCGGGGGCCGTGTACGTCACCTTGTAGTAGTGCTCGGGGAATCCCCAGAAGTCGTAGACGAGAGGAACGGACTCGGTGGCACCGATGGCGAGCGGGGCCTCCTCCCAGTGGGCGGAGACCATGAGGATCGCCTTGGGCCGCGGCAGGCCGGCGGACCAGGCGGCGAGCTCACCGGGCCAGATCGGGTCGTCCGCGAGAGGCGGGGCGCCGTGGCTGAGATAGAGGGCGGGCATGCGCTCCTGCGCGGCGGCGGACATGGTGATGACTCCCTCCGGAGAGCTGAAGCCATGTGCTTCAAATCTAAAGCTTCTCTCTTCGAAGACAGTACGCCCGGGTAGTTAAAAATTCAAGGAGAGCTCTCGTACAGTGGAGTACATGAATACGGCATCGACCTCCGCGCCACCCGCGGCCGAACCCGAACCTGAATCCGAACCCGCGCCCACGGGCGAACCGCGCTGGCTCACCCACGAGGAGCAGCTCGTCTGGCGCTCGTACATGGAGGCGTCCACGCTGCTCTGGGACCACCTGGACCGCCAGCTCCAGCGGGACGCGGGCATGCCGCACGTCTACTACGGCCTGCTGGTCAAGCTCGGCGAGGCTCCGCAGCGCAGGCTGCGGATGACCGAGCTGGCGATGCTCGCGAAGATCACCCGCTCCCGTCTCTCGCACGCCATCGCGCGGCTGGAGAAGAACGGCTGGGTACGGCGCGAGGACTGCCCCGACGACAAGCGGGGCCAGTTCGCGGTGCTGACCGACCAGGGCGTGCGGGTACTGCGGGACACCGCGCCCGGCCATGTGGAGGCCGTACGCCAGGCGATGTTCGACCGGCTCAGCCGCGAACAGCAGCAGGCCCTCGGCGAGATCATGCAGATCGTCGCCGAGGGCCTGCAGCCGAGCGAAGCGGGTGCGGACCTGCCCTGGCTCCGCTGAGCCGCTCATTCAGCGAGAGCCGGGGCAGGTCCTTCGAGGCGGTACGTACGGAGCGTCCCCATCCCCGTACGTACGCCCGGTCCCAAGGGGTACGGAGGGTACGGCCCTACGGTCGTCGTCGCCGGTGTCAGTGCGCGACGACCGGCACCCGCACCTCGTCCTCGGCGCCCTCCTCGGAGGACGCCACCGCCGTACCGTCCGGGCGGCCGGCGTTGACGAAGGTCAGGGCGATGGCCGCGGCCGCGACCAGGATGCCGACCGCGAACCAGATCGCGCTGGTGTAGCCCTGCACCATGCCCTCCAGCTGGACCAGCTGCTGCTGGGACCGGCTGGACGCGCCGCCGATGTGGTCGGCGATGTAGGACGTGGTCGCCGAGGCGGCGATCGTGTTCAGCAGGGCCGTACCGATCGCGCCGCCCACCTGCTGCGAGGTGTTGACCATCGCGGAGGCGACACCGGCGTCCTGCGGCTTGACGCCCTGGGTGGCCAGGGACATGGCCGGCATGAAGGCCGTACCCATACCGAGGCCGAGCAGCACCATCGCGGGCAGCAGCAGCGCGGTGTACGAGGAACCGATCTCCAGCTGGGTCAGCAGCAGCATGCCGAGGGCGGCGACCACGAAGCCGGGACCCATCAGCAGCCGCGGCGCGACCCGGGTCATCAGGCGGGTGCCGATCTGGGTGGACCCGACGATCATGCCCACGATCATCGGCAGGAAGGCGAAGCCGGTCTTGACCGGCGAGTAGCCCTTCACGATCTGCAGGTAGTAGGTCAGGAACAGGAACAGGCCGAACATCGCGATGATCGCGAGGCCGAGCGAGAGGTACACACCGCCGCGGTTGCGTTCGGTGACCACGCGCAGCGGCAGCAGCGGCGCCTTGACCTTGGCCTCGACGAGGACGAAGGCCGCCAGCAGCACGCCGGAGGCGACGAACATGCCGACCGTCAGCGAGTCGCCCCAGCCGTTGGACTCGGCGCGGGTGAAGCCGTAGACCAGCGCGACCAGACCGAGGGTGGACAGGATCACACCGGGGATGTCGAGCGAGGAGCGGTTGCGTCCGCCCTCCGGCTCACGGATGACGTACCAGGCGCCGGCCGCCGCGACGATGGCGAACGGGATGTTCACGAAGAACGTCCAGCGCCAGTCCAGGTACTCGGTGAGGAAACCGCCGAGGATCAGACCGACGGCACCGCCACCACCGGCGATGGCGCCGTAGATGCCGAACGCCTTCGCGCGCTCCTTGGCGTCGGTGAACATCACCGCGAGCAGCGAGAGCGCGGCCGGCGCGAGCAGCGCGCCGAACGCACCCTGGAGGGCGCGGGCGCCGAACATCATGGCCTCGTTGGTGGCCGCCCCGCCCAGCGCGGAGGCCGCGGCGAAGCCGCCCAGACCGATGACGAAGGCACGCTTGCGTCCCCACAGGTCGGCGATACGACCGCCGAACAGGAGCAGACCACCGAAGGCGAGGGCGTAGGCCGTGACCACCCACTGCCGGTTGCCGTCGGAGATGCCCAGGTCCTGCTGGGCGGAGGGCAGGGCGATGTTCACGATGGTCGCGTCGAGGACGACCATGAGCTGGGCTATCGCGATGAACGCGAGCGCTTTCCAGCGGTTGGGATCGACGGCGCCGAGGGCGCTGCCGGGAGCCTTTGCGGCCGTTTCAGACATGGGGATACCCACTTCGGGACTTCGTAACGGAAAAAGCGAAAGGTAAGGGGACGGCTCGTCGGCTGTGACGGCCGGTGAGATTGGGGTGGTGACCTGAGATTCGGTGTGGTGACCTGAGATTCGGTGTGGTGACCCGAGATTCGGTGTGGTGACTGCGGTCGCGCTCTGAACTGATCGGTACTGATCGGTACTGGTTGGCCAGGTCGGTACGGGTTGGTCAGGCTTGGCGCAGGTCCTCCATGGTCATCGCCGTGCCCGGCAGGACCGAACGGGCCGGGGCCCGCAGTCCGTCCAGGAACAGCTGCAGATGGCGGTGGACGTAGCGGTCGGCGATGTCGCATCCGGTCCCGGCCGGGGGCCGGCTGAGCTGGGCCGCGACGAGCATGACGTCACCGACGTCCACGTCGGAGCGCAGCTGGCCGGCCGCCTTGGCGCGGTCCATGATCTCCCCGGCGAGCTGCTCGACCCGCTCGCGCGCCGCCTCCAGGTCCGGATGGTTCTTGTCGAAGGTGCTCTGGACCATCGGGCACAGCGCGCTGATCCGCTCGTCGGCGGCGGTGTGCACGAAGCGCTCCAGCGCCTCGAAGGCATCCCCGGTCTCCGCGAGTGCCGCCTCGGCCGCCGCCGCCGTACGGTCCATGACCGAGCAGACGACCTCGCGGACCAGTGCGTCGCGGTCGGGGAAGTTGCGGTACACCGTGGCGTTGCCGACGCCGGCCCGGCGGGCGATCTCGTCGAGCGGCACGTCGGGGCCGAACTCGACGAACATCTCCCGGGCGGCGGTGACGATCCGCTCCCGGTTGCGCAGGGCGTCGGCGCGCGGCCGGGTCGCCTTGCGCGCTACGGGGGTTGCGGTCTGCACGGCGTACTCCTGAGGTCAGTGAGTTCCAGTGAGTGGCGATCCGGGGAAGGTCTCCCCGTTTCGCTCGGACACATGGCTAAACGGGGAAGAGCTCCCCGGTTATTTCCCGCTCCGGAGATGTTTTCTTGTGACCTGAGTCACAAGGCTCTGATTCAAGGACCCACGTTCGGTCTCATCCAGCGCGCGCCCGCGCACCCCTCGACACAGGGTGATCGAGAGGGCGCAGCGCGCGGTCGGCGGGCTGCCATGGACTGAAGGGCCCATGCATGCAGCCAAGCCGCCGGATACGCCCCCGCCGTTTGGTCGCCCTCGTCTCCGTGGCCGCCCTGACCCTGGCGGTCAGCACCTCGGCAGGCACCGGGCACCACACGGCGGGCACCCTGACGGCGACGGGAGCGGGGCCGATCGCGCTCTCCCGCTCCTCCCCCCTCGGCCCCTGCATGATCAGTGGCCGGCCGACGGTCCAGATGTCGGAGGGCGTACCGACGACCCACGGCTACTCCCGCTCGACCGGCACCGTCCACGCCCTCACCGTGATGGTCGACTTCCCCGACGCACATGGTCAGGGCCGCGCGCTCGACCGCTACGCGGAGTTCTTCCCGCAGACCCAGGACTGGTTCCGCACCAGTTCCTACGGCCGCCTCGACTACCGCCCCCGGACCCCGATCCCCGGCTGGCTGCGCATGCCCAAGTCCTTCAAGGCGTACGGCATAGAGCGCGGCGCGCCCTTCGATCCCGGGTACCGGCAACTGGTCCAGGACATCGTGGCCGCGGCCGATCCCAAGGTGGACTTCAAGTCGTACGACTTCCTCAACGTGCTGGTGACGCCGAACGCCGGCCCCTCGGCCCTGGACACGGTCCTGTCGGTGTCCTTCGCGGGCAACACGGAGGCCCCGGTGGCCGACGGCGTCTCCGTCGCCAACGCCTCCTTCGTCTACTCCCGCCAGGACGACGGCTCCGGCACCTACCACCGCACCGGCTACCGGGTCCTCCCCCACGAGAACGGCCACGTCTTCGGCCTGCCCGACCTGTACACCGCGGAGGGCGGCGGCGCGGTGGGCCACTGGGACATCATGAGCGAGGACTGGGGGGCCAACAACGACTTGCTCGGCTGGCACAAGTGGAAGCTGGGCTGGCTGGACGCGACCCAGGTACGGTGCGCGACCACCACCGACACCGCCGAGTACGAGCTGACGCCGCTGGCCCGCGAGGGCGGCCCGAAGCTGGTTTTCGTCCCCCTGGACCGCCGCAGCGGCTACGCCATCGAACTGCGCACCCGAGAGGGCAACGACGAGACCGTGTGCCGCCCCGGCGTCCTGATCTACCAGGTCGACGCGGACGTGGACACCGGGATGGGCCCGGTCAAGGTCCACGACTCCCACCAGAACAGCGGCGGCTGCACCCGGAGCCCGAACGTCCACGCCGAACTTTCGGACGCGACGTTCGCGCCCGGGGAGGAGTTCCGGGACGAGAAGCGGGGGGTGCGGGTTGCGGTGGCGGGGGCGGATCTTACGGGGAGTTATCGGGTGCGGGTTACTCGGGAGTGGTAGGGGGTGGGGGGTGGCTGTGAGGAGGGGGTGGGCTGGGGCAGGGTGGGTGCGAGGGCGGGGCGAGGGCGGTACGCGCGCGTGGGGCGAGGTCGCCGTACGCGCGCGTGGGGCGGATTACGGTTAGGGCTGCCTCGAACGCCGTACGGAGAGCCGATGCCCGCGAAGACGACCCTGGACGACGACGACCGTGCCGTGCCGGCGGAGGCGGTCACGCCGCTGATCCGGGGGGTGGCGGTGCTGCGGCGGCTGACGGAGTCCGGCGGGACGCTGAGCGCGAGCGGGCTGGAGCGGAGCACCGGGCTGGCGCGCTCGACGGTGGACCGGATCGCGTCCACGCTCGCGCGCATGGGGTACGTCCGCCTCGACGGCCGCGACGTGGTGCTGGCCCCCCGCGTGATGGAACTCGGCAACGCCTACCTGGCCGCCCTGGGCCTGCCCGCCCTCCTCGCCTCCCACGCCGACGCGCTCGCCGACGAGTTGGACGAGTCGGTGTCCCTGGCGGTCGCCGACCGCGACGGCATCCGCTTCATCCACCAGGCGACCCGCCGCCGAGCGATGTCCCTCAGCTTCCGCATCGGCGACCTGCTCCCCGCCGAACGCACCGCGCCGGGCCCGCTGTTCGCGACGGAGTGGACGGACGCGCAGTGGCAGGCGTGGCGCGAGCGCCGGGCGGCGGACCCGCAGGACCGGAACTTCCCCGCCGTACCGCCCCGGGAGCACACGTCACCCGGCACGGACGACGAAGACGACGAGGACTTCGCACGCCGTGCGGAGCGGGCCCGCAGGGACGGCTGGGCGCTGGACGACCAGTTGATCGAGCCGGGGCTTGTGGCGGTGTCCGTACCGGTGAAGGACCCCCGCGCGGGCGGCCGTATCGCCTGCGTGGCGAACGTGGTGAGCCACACCAGCCGCCACACGGCCGCGAACCTGCGCGACACGCTCCTCCCCCGCCTGCGCACGGCGGTGGCGGAGATGGAACGCGAACTGCGCGAGGCGCCCGAGCCCGCGCCCGGCCCGGCACCGGCGGGCCTGGCGACCTGGACGGGCGCCTCCAAGCAGGAACTGGGCAGGGAGTTCGTCGAGTCGCTGGCCCGCGGACTGACCGTACTGACCGCCTTCGGCGCGGGACGGGCCGAGCTGACCCTCACCGACGTGGCACGGGCGACGGGCCTGTCCCGGGCCACGGCACGCAGGGCGCTCATCACCTACGAGCACCTGGGCCTGGTACGCCAGTCCGGCACCCGGGGCTTCGCGCTCACCCCCCGCGTCCTGTCCCTGGGCTTCCCACCCCTGTCCCGCACCTCCTTGGCCCAGATCGCCACCCCCCACCTGGCCGAACTGGCCGACCGCGTCCACGAGTCGGCGTCCCTGGCGGTACTGACCCCCTCGGGCGAGGAGATCCAGTACACGGCCCGCGCCGCCACCAGCCGCGTGATGAGCGTCAACGTGACGGTCGGCACGCGACTCCCGGCCCACGCGACGTCGATGGGCCGGGTACTCCTGGCGGCTCTCCCGCCCGGGGAACGCCAGTTGGGGCACCTCTCCCCCCTGACACCGCGCACGACCACCGACCCCACGACCCTGACAACCACACTGGAGAACGTCCGCGCCCTCGGATACGCCCTGGTCGACGAGGAGTTGGAAGAGGGCCTGCGCTCGGTGGCGGTCCCGGTCCGCGACCGCACGGGCCGGGTGGTCGCCGCGGTGAACGTGGCGATGCATGCGGCTCGGCGGTCGGTGGAGGAGTGCGTACGGGAGGTGCTGCCGGAGGTGGTGGAGACGGCTGGGCGAGTGGAGGGGGATTTGGGGGTGGTGGGGCGGTTTGCTCGGGTTTTGGTGGAGTGAGGAGTCGGGGGTGAGGGGTGGCCTCGGGGGCGCTCGGGGCGACCTCAGCCGTCGTACGGCCTGGCGGCACGCCCCTCGCGCAGGGTAAGTCCCCACCAGGCGAGTTGGTCCAGCAGCACGGAGGCGGCCTTGGACGTGCCGTCCGTGTCGTGCGGACGGCCCGCGTCGTCGAACTGCTCCCACGCCATGTGGAAGCTGACGGTGTCGCGCAGGGTGACGGCGTGCAGCTCGGCGAAGACCTGGCGCAACTGCTCCACCGCGCGCTGGCCGCCGGCCATCCCGCCATAGGAGACGAAGCTGACCGGCTTGGCCCGCCACTCCCCGTAGACGTAGTCGATGGCCAGCTTCAGGGAGGCCGGGTATCCGTGGTTGTACTCGGGCGTGACGACGACGAACCCGTCGAGCCCAGCGATCCGCTCGGCCAGGGTCGGGGCGGCGTCCGGAGCACCGTCCGGGGCGGCAGACCGCTCCAGGGTGAGCTTGAGCTCGTCGGCGAGGGCGGGTTCCGACAGGTCGATGACGTGCGTCTCCATGTCGTCACGCCGCCCGATCTCGGAGACGAACCACTGCGACACCTTGTCGGCGAAGCGGCCGGGGCGGACGCTGCCGATGAGGACGCCGATCTTGAGCGGGGGCTGGGACGTGGATCGAGACATGGGTGTACCTCGGTTCTGAGACGTAGGTCGGGAGAGATCGCGAGCCGCCTCCGGGCGGGGCCCACCCAGGCAACGTAAAATCTCAAGCTAACTTGAGGTCAAGCGGACCCGGGGCGCCCCGAAGAAGATCACCGGACCACGCCACCGATCACCGACAACCGAGGCGAACGACGAGGGACGCATCCGCTACGCTGTCAGGGCACCTTTCGCCTTCGTAGCTCAGGGGATAGAGCACCGCTCTCCTAAAGCGGGTGTCGCAGGTTCGAATCCTGCCGGGGGCACACGACAAAGGGCCAGTTCAGAGGCTTGATCCTCTCGAACTGGCCCTTTCGCATGATCACGGCCGTGCCAGACCCGTGCCACAAAGTCCGCTAAGAGTCCACATCGCCCCGCGTCTTGCGGATCATCGAGCCGAGGCGATCGGCGATCTCGCGGTCACGTCCGCTGACCACATGCTGATAGATCAACGCGGCGCGCGGGGTGCTGTGGCCCATCCTGGTCATCAGCTCACGCAGGCTCGCACCGGACGCGGCAAGGGTGTTCCCCGTGTGGCGAAGATCGTGGAAGTGCACGTCTGCCGTGATCTTCGCCTTGGTCCGCGCATTGATCCAGTCATCCCGGAAGTTGCTCCGCCGCAGCCGACCACCCTGGGGGCCGAGGAAGACATGACCATCACGGCCAGCCCCGGCGAAGCTGTCGAGATGCCCCTTCACGTCCGGCAGGAGTTCGGTCGGGAAGGCCACCGGCCGGACACCGGCATCGGACTTGGGCGCCTTGTCGAAGAGCGCGCCCGTCTGCATTTCCGCCTGTGATCGCCGGACCATGAGCACGGCGTTCTCCGTATCGACGTCCCGCCGACGGAGCGAGGCCAGCTCCCCGAAGCGCAGTCCGGTGAACGCGGCCAGGAGGACGAGCAGCCGGTAGCGCGGCGCGATCCCGTCGGCCACGGCGAACACCTCGACCACCGTGAGGGTGGGACGCTCGGGCACGTCGTAGCGGTCGGCACCCTTGATCCGGCACGGGTTGCGGCGGATCAGCTCGTCATCAACGGCCGTGTTCAGAATCGCCCTCATGATCTGGTACGCCTTGACCACGGTCGGCTCACCGGTCCGCGTGAGGCAGGCCGTACGCCAGGCCCGAACCTGAGCCGTTGTGATCGAGGACAGCGGACGCTCACCGAAGGTGGGCAGCAGATGCAGCCTGATCACCGACTCATGCCGCTCGCGCGAACGGGCAGCAAGCTTGCGATCCTTGAGCCACGCCGTTGCGTACTCACCAAAGTGGACCTTGCCCGCGTCGGGGTCGGCCCACTGGCCACGGGTGATGTCCGACTCGATGAGGGTCAGCGCCACCTCGGCGTCGGTCTTGGTGGCGTACGTCTCCTCTGCGCTGCGAAGCTGCCCCGTGGCGGGATCACGGTAACGAGCCTGCCAGCGTCCGGACTTGAGCTGCCGGACAGATCCGAACCGGCGACGCCTGCCCTGGTTGTTCGCCATCAGGCCACCCTCCGCAGCACGCCAGGCCGAACGGTCACCGGCTGCACAGTGTTCGCGGCGATGTACTCATCCAGCACACGCTCCGAGATCCGGACGTTGCGACCGACCTTGACGAAGGCGATTCGGCGTTCTTCGATCAACCGACGAGGGAAGCGGACGCCTGTACCGAGGCGAACGGCGACCTGCTTAACGTCCAAGAGTTGATCAGCCATCACCACTCCCCCGTTGCCTCAAGATCGGTCATGTCGGCTCGCACCTCGCGGGCGATCTCGCGGCTGTGCTGGATGTCGCGGTGGATGTTGGCAGCGAGCCAGGATTCGCCGGGAGTGTGGCCGTGTCCGGCGTAGGTCCAGTGGGCGAGGGTGAGCGTGGTTGCCTCCGGGTTGTCGTCGGGGTCGGGCAGGCCGAGGGCTTCGCGTTGCTGCTGTGCGCGGTAGTCGGCTCGGACCCGGCGGAGGGCGCCGAGGGTGGTCGAGTAGCGGCGGGACTTGGTGGAGAAGTGGCCGCGGAAGCCGAGCATGTGAGCCCAGTCCCGGAGCTTGCGCTCGGGGTAGAGCGGGTGCAGGTCCAGGCAGGCTTCAATCAACCGGCGAGGGTGGTCCGGCACCCCGAGCAGCACCAGGGCTTCCTTGTTGCCGACCCGGCGGTCGACGGTGCCGGTGGTCTCAGCCGCCTTGGTGGCGTACTTGGCGACGTAGGAGGCAACGGCCGCTTCGGTGATCTCCTCACCGTGGCCGAAGGCGCCGATCGGCTGCACGTCGAGCTGTGTGCCCCACCGCAGGGTGCGGGCCGGTTGGTCTCCGGCCGGGTCGACGTCGACCGCGACACGGGCCGCAGCGGCGCGGATGGCGTCGTCGAGCAGGTCGAGGGTGGCCCAGGCCGGAGGCGGATCATCGGGACCGTCAGGCCCGTCGAAACGGATCACCGCATGGAAGTGGACGGCCCCGCGCTTCTGGTACTCAGCGACCTTGCCGAAGGCGACGCGGGACTGTTCGCGGGCGGCTGTCTGGGTGAGTCCGGCGCGGCGTGCGATCTCGCGGCGGAGGTAGATCGTGAAGTAGCGCCACAGCTCGGAGGCATGGTTGTTCCACAGCACCGCACCGGCGTAGTCGTACGTCGCCGCATCCAGCGGGGTGCCGAGTTCGGGAGCGTCCTCGGAGTGCCGGACTCCGCAGCGGCAGGGCCGGTTGCCGGGGCGGTTGTGGACCGGTCCGAAGGAGGGGGCGGTGAGCGTGGCGAAGACCCGGGGGTGGTCGCGGACGGTGGGCGGGGTGCCCTTGTCGGGGTCTCCGACGAGTCCGGCGCGGATGAGGTGGTAGGTGTCTCCGGCGTAGGTCCAGGCGCAGGCCGGGCAGCGGGAGGCGCGGCGGTTGCCGCAGGCGATGCGGAGCATGCCGCCCGGCTCGTGCTCGGTCGTGTACGCGTGCATCACGGTCTTGGTCGCCGGGTCGATGGTCTTGGTGCCGCCGGTCAGGCGGATCGGGTCGGAGCAGCCGCCCGTGCGCTTGATCTGTTCTTGCCAGCGGTCGAAGCCATCCGATGCGGCCACCCTCAGCACGTCGGCGAGGGTGGCCGCATCGAGACCCGCCAGAGTGGCGGTGTCGGTCACACGATCACTTCCCCACCAGGGCGAGGGCGGCGGCGGGCGAGTGGCTGTGGCCGGTGCCCTGGCAAACGGGGCAGATGACGGTGAGGGTCACGCGGGAGCCGTTGCGGTGCCGGACGCCGGTGGTGATCGCGACGACCGGGAAGCCGTCGCAGTAGTGGCAGACCGGACGGTTCGAGAGACGGACAGGCATGATGGACAGAGCCCTTTCGGATTGGAAGATCGGGAAGTGGTGAGCCGTCCGGGGCGGCGGATACTTGGCGGTTGAGGCCGCCCCGGGGGGCGCTACTTGCGGTAGCGGCGCGTCGAGCGGACGGACCGGCGTACGGGGTGCTTGCGCGGCGCGCGGGAGCGCCGACGGGTGCCCGCACGGGATAACTCCCGCTTCTGCTTCGACGCCCGGTTGATCGTGTAGCCGAGTCCGCCGGAGGCCGAGAGGACCGCGACGGCCGCACCGGCGACGATCTGGGCGACGAAGGCGATCACGAGCAGGACCACCACGGAGCAGGTGGCGATGACCAGGGTGAGGACGATCGGGCCCTTGTAGGAGCGCGGTGCCTCTTGGACGATCACGACCTTGCGGACGTCGGTGCCGTACGGGATCTGCCGGTAGAGGTCGGCGGGGATGTGACCGGCACGAAGCTGGTCCTCGGGTAACTGCACAGGTCAGCCCTCCCAGTCAGGCGGTGCAGCGGTGGGTACGGGCGGCGAGTTCGGCAGCCGAGCGGTCACCGTGCTCGGTCGAGAAGCCGCACTTCGGTGCCGTGCACGCGGCGGTGTGCTTGGTCTGGCCACGGCCGTTGTTGAACGTGCCGACCTTGACCGGTCCGATGCGGATCACCTCGTAGAAGCGGTTCGGGCGCACGGGGTGAACCTCCTTGTCTGCTAGGCGAGTTGGGCGACGATCGCGCCAGCGAGGCCCTCAGGGATCCCGAGGCGGGCGCGCAGGGTGGCGGTGTCGATGTCAGTGCCGGTGCGGGTGCGGTGCTCGGCAGCGACCTTCCGGGCGTGGTCGACCAGCGCCGGGGGCACGCTCGGGGCGGCTTCCGGCAGCGCGGGGGCAGGCTGCGCAGTAGGGATCGGCTCGGGTCCGGAGTCCGGCTCGGGAGCGGGTGCGGGGGCCGGGGCTGCGGGCGCCGGCGGAACCGGCACCCGGTCCCCGGCCGAAGTCGGCGCATGGGCCAGCAAGGTGCCGCCCAGGAACGCAAGCGCAGGCCATCCGGCGACGAGGATGCGCAGCCAGGATGGGACGTGGTCGAGGTCGAGGAGTCCAGCGGTGGCGATGTTGGCGCCGAGCGAGGCGACCAGGGCGACCAGGAACCAGAACCAGGCCAGCGTGGAGCGGTCGGTGCGCAGCCTGCGCCACACGGCGACCAAGAGCAGGTCGACGGAGACCGGGTAGGCCCAGGCCTTCCAACCGGTCTGCCCGGCGGCTGCGGCGAGGTCGTGCAGGTGGGCGAAGGACAGCGCGCCAGCGATCACGGCTTGGATGATTACGGCGTCCACGCGGAGTGAGCGGGCCATGTCTTCACCTCCTTCGGGGAGTTGGGCCAGGGGCGGGGCGGGGAACGCTGTCCGGCCGCCCGGCCCCGGCAGGTTCAGTCGTCGGCGGGGATCTCACAGGCGCCCAGGCAGCCCAGGCAGATGCCGGTCTGCTGTCCGGCCACCCGTTGCTTGCGGCCGACGCGGACGGTGCGGGAGACCTCGCCGGTGCCCTTGCAGGCCGGGCACGGCTTGACCTTGGGCTTGGAGGTCTTGCGCGGGGCCATGAGCGATCTCCTTCCGGTTTTCGGCATGGCTCGGGTAGGGACCTGGCGCGAGGCGGTCGCGCCGACCGTGGAGCAGGGGGTGTTACTCGCCGACAGGCTGCGCCGGTACGAGCGGCGGCACGGCGGGCATCGGCGGCACGGCGATCTGTCCGACCGGCCGGAACGGGGCCAGGAACGGCAGGACCGGGGTCAGGTGGGCGAACTCCCGGCACACGGCGGCGGCTTCGTCCGGAGTGGTCTCGGGGGTGCGGATGCGCGACCAGCCGCCGGAGGTGTCACCGGCCACCGCCACACCCGGACGGTCCGGGGCGATCGCAGTCACGGCCATCACCGCGTCCGGGGCGATGTCACCCAGGCCCATTTCGGCGGTCTGCTTGTCGTTGACGCGGTGCACCACCCGGCCGGTGAGCTGAGCCCGCAGCGCGGTCGCACCGCGGCCGAGGTCGGAGCCGAACCGCTGCCCGCACACCTCCAGGTAGATGCCGATCGCACGGGCCATCTGCCCAAGGCGCACCAACTGCATGACCGTACGGTCACGAGCCGGTTCGTCCTTCTTCGAGGTCACCAGGAACAGTTCAGCGATCTCGTCGACCAGGACGACCAGCGGCACCGGCCGCACCTCATCGGGCAGTTCCCACAGGTCCGATACGCCGTACAGGGCGAGGAGATCGAAGCGCTCTTCCATCTCCGCAACGAGCGCGTCGATCAGGAGCCCGGCGCCCTCCGGGTTGGTGACCAGCGCCGACAGACGGGACGCGTAGCGGCCTTGCTCGACACCGCGCTTGCAGTCGATCCCGATCAACCCAACCGGCAGCTGAGCCAGGCCCTTGATCAGGTTGCGCTGATACACCGACTTGCCGGACCCGTTGGCGCCCAGGGTCAGCGCCATCGGAGCCTTGCGGTAGTCCCGCTCGAAGACTGTGCCGTCTTCCCGCAGCGCCACCGGTACGACCAGGTCACGGGGCTGCGCCTTGCGTGGCAGTGTGACCTTGCTGAGCACGTCGTAGCCGGTCATCCGCAGCTCGACATAGCCGGGCTTGGTCTCCGCCACGGTCACCGACCGCACTCCCCACGCATGGCGGAGACGTTCGGTCGACGCGGCGAGGTCGGCAGGCTCCAGACCGGCCGGAAGCCGGAGCGTGACCCGCAGGCCGGTCGAGGTCGGGCGGACCCGGCGAACCTTCGGCGCCACCGGCCGGACCTCGCTGCGGACCACGCTGCGCTTGACGAAGGCACGGAAGCCGGACGGCCGCACCGTCAGCCCGCACACCTCCATCGTGTCGCGGTAGGTCCAGGTGAACCGGCCCCAGGTGACCGGCAGGCCGACCAGCGACCAGTACACGCGCGGAGCGCGGTACTTGGCGTAGCCGAGCCCACCGGCACCGGCCGCAAGGCCGCCCAGCTCGAACCAGGTCCCGAGGTCAGCCACGATCAGGCCCCCAATGCGGTGACCGCGACCGCACGGAAGCTGATCCCGTGCCGCTTCTGGCCGTTGAACTCGTTCTCCCAGTCACGGGCCTTGAGCCCGGTGACCGCCACCGGCGTACCCGGCACGAGGCTCGCGGGAAGACCGGTCTCCGGAACGGTGACCTGGTAGAGGTTGCCCTCCCCCTCGTCCGAGACCAGCAGGCCCACCGTGGACATGCCCACGTCCGGGTTGTCACGGTCCACGGCCCGCTCACCGGTCCGCTTGTTGATCATCTTCGGTTCCGGCGCGGTCGCCACGAACACCACAGCGGTCGAGAGGTCGATCTTGAACGACGGCATACCTGCCTCTTTCCACGTAGGGAGGCGTACTAGATCGCACACCTTCATCGCGTACTAGCTTACGTCGATGATGCGCGTACTAGTACGCGCCTGTCAAGCCTGTGACGGACCGATATCCAGCGGGACCTCAAGGAGGTTCGCGGCTTACCATTGAGATGCGTGCTAGGGCGCGAAGGCTTCGGGCGCTAGCACGCTGACAAGGAAGGCGCGAGGCGCCGTGGAGGAGACATGACACCGAAGGTGCAACGAGCTGCACCACCGTTCGTGCAGATCGCGGACCACTTCCGCGCAAAGATCAAAGACGGAGAGCTGCCCCAAGAATCCAAGCTGCCCTCAATCGCGGACGTCGCTCGGGAATGGGGAGTCGCCACAGCCACAGCGGCAAAGGCGATCAAGCAGCTTCAGGACGAGGGCTACGTACGGTCGTCGTCACAGGGAACGTTCGTCGACCTCGGCAGGAAGCTGACGAGCGGTCCGGACCGCCTTCAGATGCTGCGAGCAACTGGTAGTGGCTTCCGCGACAGGGAAACCGTCGAGATCTTGAGCGCCGAGTTGGTTCCAGCGCCAGCGCATGTCGCCAACGGGTTGAAGATCAACGAGGGTGACCAGGTGGTTGAACGTCGACGGGTCTACCGCGACGATGACGGAGTTGTGGCCGTGTCCACGTCGTATCTGGCCAGCGACCTAGCCGAAGCGGCCCCGGAGTTGCTTGAGACTGGACCACTCCCCAAGATGACCTTCGGCTTGATCGAAGAGCGGACAGGCCGTCGAGCAGTTCGACGACGCGACGTAGTAGCTATGGCGCCAGTTCCCGGAGACATTGCCGAGGTACTCGGTGCAGAAGTCGGGACTCCGGCTCTGACCTTGACCAACCAGTACACAGACCAGCACGGCGAGCCGACCGAGTATGCCCAAGACTTCCTTGGAACCGGGCGTGAACTCTCCGCTGAGTACAACATCGATTGACCGACCGGGCGGCGCGGCACCTGTTACAGGTTTCTCTACCTCATCAAGGGCCCGCGCAAAGCGCGGGCTGGCCCCTTGGGCTCGGCCCCCTGCGCCTTCGGCGCTGGGGCCGGCCCCTGGGGCCGCAAGCATGTTACGGCCCGGACGGTAGAGCCCGAGACGGGCAAGCCACGGTCAGAGCACGCCTCCGGCGGGGGATCGGCCTGCACCGGGATGGAGGGGGCGCCGTTCGCGACCGCGGGTCCGTAGTGGCGTGCGCGGGGTGCTCCCATCCCGTCCACCATCGACCCAGGCAGAGCCGAGCAGACGCGGCCCATGGCGTCCAGGTCGTTCGTACAGTGGCGCGCTCCACCTGGACGCCATGAACCACGCCCGCTCCACGGTGTGTGGGTCGACGGCGGACGGGATGGGAGCTGGGGAGAGTGGTGGGCTCGGAACTGCAAGCACCTGGAGGCGTGGACCTTCACCTGATGCCGGTTGAAGAAAGTGCAGGAGTCCAGGAGGAATGATCGGCACCACCCACACGCCACGTGCGTGTATCCCGACCGACCGCCGGGATACACACCTTTTGAACCGTCGCAGGCAAGGACGCGCACGGTCTCACCGAGCGTCCCACTCGCCTGGCCCAGTTGACGATCCTGGTGACGACCGGGGTGCAGATCGTAGATGGGCGAACCTGCTTATGCGCGAGGCCGACGTACAAGCCCTGACTGGCCGTCAGCGAAAGCTGATATTAGTTGATTCGATGACATCTTGTGCGAGTTTCGATTCGCGCCGAGATGTGTTTCCCTGGTAGAGGGTGGCGATTACAGACACTGCACCACCTTCCACGGATCTCTAAATCTTCAACCAGTCCTACCGGGACACCCGAAGGCAGTTCCATCCTCAACTATCGCTCCCTGGAGGCGTCATGAGCGTGGAGCCGAAGAGTGACAAGTCGCTGGACCTGCTCACAGCAATCGTGAAAGGCGATGCCGAGATAGAAGACGGCATCGCAGAACTCAAGCGAGAGGGTATCACCTCTCTTGAGGAAGGCCTGCACATACTCAAAGAAGAAGCGGAGGCTAACGGGTCGGAAGGCGCCGTTGCAGGACCGGACTTTGCGAGTATGCGACGCAAAGCCGATCCATCAGTGGTCGCGAACATCAAGCATGTAGTCCCAGAGGTACCGTTCGTTCTTGACGGTACCTTCTACGACCCCGCGGCCATCGAGCGCTTCAACGGCCAGGAGCTTCACTTCTTCACATCACCCGGCAAAGATCACATGCTGGTCGTAGACGATCGAAACCTCATGGTTGATTGGCTGCAGTTCGAGTACTTCCAGAGGTACCGCGACATACCCAGCCTTCCGCGGAATCAGCGAATGAATCCCGGCGCTATTTGGTTCGAAGACGACGACTTGAAAGGCGGCCGCATTGGCTGTGGGCCGAATAGGGGGTTCTGGCGCCTGTCAAAGGTGAAATATGACCCCCTCTTCGGGGGCGACTGGAACGACAGAATCTCGTCATTCGAGATGTGGTCGATCGGCGTGGTCCAATTGTCCGACGCGAAGAACTTCGAGGGACCGCTCTGGTACCACGTCGTGCCGGCAGGGACAGGGTATGCCAGCGTTCGTAGCCTGAGGCCCTATGGATGGAATGACCGCACTTCCTCCTGCGGAGACTGGTAGCAGATTCAACGGCAGTACGTCGATCCCGCCGTGTCCACGCTGCTGCGCTTTCCTGGAGGCGTGCGGGCATTCGGGACCTGGCGGCGTGGACCTTCACCTGGTGCCGGTTGAAGAAGATGCAGGAGTCCAGGAACGAATGATCGGCACAACCCACACGCCCTCTTCGCGCCGGGACAACCCACTGACGCGGGCGACGTCGCACGCGGGCTGAGGCCTAGGCGATTGGTCGACCCTGAAGAGACCCCGTGATCGACCTGACAGAGATGAGGCCCGATCTCAAAGTCGGCGCTCCATCGATCATCCGGTAGCCTTCTTGTCCAGGCAGGTTAAGGCTGGACATGGCTCGGCTCTGCATGACAGGGCAGGCCACGGCTTGGGGCGGGTGGTTCCCTCGGGACCGCCCGCCATTGTCTTTCAAGGACCGCCTCCGTGCCACTCTCGTGCCAGAACAGGCGGGGAGCAACGGGGAATCACGGTGAGCAAGAGGCCGACACCCGCAATCGGCCTGAGGTCGGTAAGCAGCAGGTCAGTGGCATGATCACCTAACCTCGCTCCTAAAGCGGGTGTCGCAGGTTCGAATCCTGCCGGGGGCACAACGCTTTACCGCTCTGACCTGGGGTTTCTCCCCCAGGGAGGGCTCCTATTCGGCCTCGGACTCCTCGTCCGGGGCCGTTTGCGTGAGCGGTGCGTGAGCGGACGGAGAGTTGATCTCCGGAATTTCTCCCAACCGATCAGCATCATCCAGCACGGACTTCGGGCCGGGATGTTCCGTGTCGTGGGGCTCGGGCTCCGCTTCGGGGGCGGTGTTCTCGGAGGTGGCGCGGGCGCGCGGGACGAGCCGGGCTGCGGCCTCGGCGATCGCCAGGTCCGCTTCGGGGAGCAGGCTCGTGTACGTGTCGGCCGTGATGGTGATCGAGGAGTGGCCGAGCATCTCCTGGATGTCCTTCAGGTCGGCCCCGGCCGCGTGGGCGAGGGTCGCGGCGCCGTGGCGGAGGTCGTGGAGCCGGACCGGTGGGAGGCCGATCTTCTCGTACAACTCGATGAACCGCCGTGTGACGTTGGCGGGATGGAGCATCTCGCCGTTCTCCTGGGTGAAGACGCGTCCGGTCTCCACCCAGGCGCTCCCCCACTCCTTGCGGTCCTTGTCCTGCTGGGCGCGGTGCCGCTTTAGAGCCTGGACCGTGTCGGAGTCCAGCGCGATGGTGCGCGCGCCAGCGTCGGTCTTGGGGTCGTCCTCGTACACCTCCCAGCCGTCGACGACGAGTTGCTTGGCGACGGTGATGAGACCAGCGTCCAGGTTGGTATCGGTCCACTTCTGGCCGCACGCCTCGCCCCGCCGCAGCCCGCGGAACGCGATCAGGTGGAAGAGCGCGTACAGGCGGTCCTCCGCGACGTGGTCGAGGAAGAGGCCGGTGTGCTCCGGCGTCCAGACCATCACCGGCGACGGCTTCTCGCCGGTGCGCTTCCAGTGGAGGATGCGCTCCTCGGTCCACACGAGAGCCTTGGGCCGCTTGCCCGCGTCCAACTCGACGTGGGCCGCCGGGTTGAAGGTGATGAGCTGCTGGGCGATCGCAGCGTTCAGCGCGGCCCGCAGGGTGGAGCGGACACGCTGCCGCGTGGCCGGGCCCACGATGCGGCGATAGGGCTCCATCTCGGCGATGGCTGCCTTCATCGCCTTGCGGCGGGCGCGGTGCTCGCGCCCCTTCCAGGCGATCTGGGCGAGGTCCTCGAACGCCTTGCGACGAGCTGCGTTGCCCTCGGCGATCTCGACGTTGGCCTCGGCGATGGCCTCGAACATCTCCGACAGGTGGGTAACCCGGAGGCGGTCGAGCCGCAGGTGCCCGATCCGCGGTTTGAGGTGCACCCGGATGTTGCTCTCGTCGCGACTGATGGCGCTCTGCCGCCCCTTCTTGCCCGCCAGCCACATGTCCAGCCATTCGCCGACCGTGAGTCGGCTCGTCAGGTCCAGGCCGTGGCTGAGACGCCTGCGGGTCGCCTCGATGTCCGGCAGCGGGGCCTTCTCGTCGGCCACCTTCTCCAGCAACTCGGCTATCTGGGCCAGGCCCTCGGCGTCGTCGGCGTCGGCCAGGCCGACGAGCGCGCGCACGTGGTCGAGGTCCGCCTGTGCAGCCTTGAGGGAGTCGTAGCCGGCGCGGCTGAAGGAGCGGCGGGTGCCGTCCTCGCGGGGCGGGAGCTCCTGGCGTATGGAGTACGAGCCGTGCTTGCGGCTGGAGAGCTTGGGGCACTTCTTGCCGAGCGGCTTGCCGGTGTGGGGGTCGCGGCAGTAGCAGCGGCGGTGGGTGGAACCCTTCAAAGATCGTTCTCCTCGGTGGGGTCGGTTTCGGGCGGGTCGACGTCGTCGAGCTGCGGGGGCAGGTGGGGTGGGGTACCGCCGGCTTCGCGGATGGCGTCGCGGTGGCGGCGCAGTTCATGTTTGGCGTTGGTGGCCTGGTCGGCGTACCGGGCCAGAGCGCGTTCGGCTGCTTCCCGTTGGACGCGGTTGGGGGCGGTCTTGACCTTCCAGCGCTCGTAGTCCTCGCTCTCCACGGCGGCCAGGGCCGAGCGGACGTCGAGGTCGTGGGCCAGGAAGTGGTCGAGCATGTGGTCGGTGGCGTCTTCAGCCGGTGAGTTGCCGGTGAACCACTGCAACGCGTCCCAGGCCGGTTGCGGGTCTTCGTAGGGGAGTTGGCGGACTTCGTCGACGTAGCCGACGGGGTAGATCAGGCTGATCGGGGACATGCGCAGGGCCTTCGCGAGGACCATGATCTCGACCAGGGGCAGGTTGGCGCGGCGGCCGGACTCCATGTTGGCGATCACGTTGCGGGGGATGGGGTAGCCGATCTCCTCGCACCTGTCGGCCAGATCCTGTGCGCTCCACCCCAGTTCCTTCCGTCGTCTGCGGACCTCGCCGGCCACGGTGGCCATGACGTGGTCCTCCCATTCGAGGTCGTCGACCTCGGTGTCGTCCTCGTATCCATGGTCGGAACGGCGTTGTGCCATGAAGACACATTAACTTGCCTAGCGTTGATTCCATGGCCTGGAGACGAGCGCGATCGTCGTGTTCGCCGAGGGCTCAGTCATGGATGGAGCGCGTATGCGCGAGTACGAACCCGTTGGCCGGGTGAAGGGCATGAGCCGTGAGGAGCTGCTGGAGCTTCCCGCTGCCGTTGACCTGGAGACGGGCAACCGGGCGTTGGGGCTTGGGCGGAGTAAGGGGTACGAGCTGGCGAAGCGCGGCCAGTACCCGTGCAAGGTGCTGCGGTTGGGCAATGCCTACCGGGTGGTGACTGCAGACCTGTTGGCCTTGCTGGGCTTGGCCGCGTGAGAGCGGGGGACCGTAGCAGACCATTCTGCGCTGAGCTGACACAGAAACGCTGGACTGTTGCCGGGCGTGGACGTACGGTCCGTGTTCCCTCGCGCTGGCCTGGTGCCCGCGAGAAAGGGGTGGGCCCCCGGCGGTGCAACGCCGGAGGCCCGAGCAACCCCGAACGGCCCTGGAAGAACCAACCCGGCGGCAAGGGCGTGCGAGCCCGCCACCGCCAGACGAGGAGCTGCCGAGTGCAACCCGAGAACCCCGAGCCCTATTCCACCCCCGCGCAGGCCATCTGGCCCGCAGCGGCCATCCCCGGCCGACCCGGCGCCCACCTGCGCGCCACGAAGGCTGACAGCGCCGATCCGAGCCCTAGCGGTGATGCGGACGCCCGCAGCGCCGACGAGGCCAAGACGTCGAGCGAACTCGTGGAGATGCCCGATGCGGAGCCGACGCACGGCTCGAAGCTGCTGGACGAACTGCGCGCACGGATAGCCCAGTTCGTGATCCCGCCCTCGCCGGAGGCGCTGGACGCGATCACCTTGTGGGTGGCGGCGACGCATCTGCAGCCAGCGTGGCAGCACGCCCCTCGGCTGGCGGTGGTGGGACCGGCGAAGCGGTGCGGTAAGTCGCGTCTCCTGGACGTGCTGACTGAGACGGTGCACGAACCGATGCTCACCATCAACACCACACCGGCGGCTATCTTCCGCTCGATCACCGAGGACAACCCGCCCACGCTCCTGGTGGACGAGGCGGACACCATCTTCGGCCCGAAGGTCGCGGAGAAGAACGAGGAGACGCGCGGCCTGCTCAACGCCGGTCACCAGCGGGGCCGTTACGTGACCCGGGTTGTGGGCAACGACCACACCCCGCACCGCTTCGCGACCTTCGCCATGGCGGCCATCGCGGGAATCGGTGACCTGCCCGACACGGTCATGGACCGGGCGGTGGTGATCCGTATGCGGCGCCGGGCCGAGGGCGAGAAGGTCAAGCCCTTCCGTTCTCGCCGTGACATCCCGGCCCTGCATGATCTGCGCGACCGCATTGCCGCGTGGGCCAGGCCGCTGCTGGACGAGGCCGCGGACCTGGAGCCGGACATGCCGGTCGAGGACCGTGCCGCGGACACCTGGGAGCCCCTGGTCATCGTCGCCGACCTGGCCGGCGGGCGCTGGCCCCGGCTGGCGCGGGTGGCGTGTGCGCGGATGGTCGCCGCCGAAGTGGCGGCCGAGGAGGACCACCCCAGCGGGGCGCGGATCCTCGCCGACATCCGCCGGGTCTTCTACGCCCAGCGCGAGGTGGACAGCCTGTCCACCGAGGAACTCCTCCACCACCTGCGCCAGGACCCCGAGGCTCCGTGGGCCGAGTGGGGACGGGGCGGGCTCACCGCGCGTGAGCTGAGCAGGATGCTGCGCGCGTACGAGATCAAGCCTGGCAACGTGCGCATGGCCGACCGGACCCAGCGCAAGGGCTACATGCGCAACAAGTTCCTCGACGCCTGGCGCCGGTACTGCCCCACCGTCCACCCCGTCGACGCTGACACCACTCGCGGCAAGGACTGAGGCCCGCCCCCTGGTTGCCGTACTTGCCGTCCCTGCCGTGATCTCGCAGGTCACACGGCCTACAGGCAAGACGGCAACCGGGGCCAAGACGGAAACGCGATCATCAATCGCACCCCTGCCGCCAAGACGCCGCCCGTATCCGTCTTGTGCCGTCCGCCGCCGTCCTGCCGTATCGCCGCAGGTCGCAGCCCTGCCCACCGGGACGGAAGACGCAACGCCACCGTCCCGACTCAGGGCACGGCCACATCGACACCAGGCCCGCCAGGACGTCCCGCGCTTGTTCCGTCTCGGAACAGGACGCATGCAGCGCTCGCAAGACGGAGGGCCGAGGCGGTTGCCGTACCCGCTGTGACCTGCGCCTGCAACGGCCAAGACGCCAAAGACGCCAAAGACGCACCACACCACCACCCCAGGAGTATCCCGCTTGAGGCTCCCTCTCATGTCCCGTCGCCGAGACCGCCCGCCGCGCGGCGACCAGCCCGGTCAGGAGCAACCAGCGAAGACGAAGCTCACTGCGGAGCAGTACGTGCTCCGCACGGCCGGCATCGTCATCGTGGCCCTGACCGCCGGGGCGTTCTGGCTCTCCTACGCACACCTGGCCGAGGTCGCCGCCCAGCACGGACTTCGCGACTCGCCGACCCGCCGATGGGCGTGGCCCGCGACGCTGGACGCGTTCATCGTCGCGGGCGAGCTCCTCATGCTCCGTGCGGGCCTGCGCCGCGTCACTGACAAATGGGCCATCGGCGTCACCGCCATCGGATCATTCGGCTCCATCGGGCTCAACGTGGCCGGGGTGACCGGCACACGCGACGTCGGCAGTGTCCCGTTGCTCGACTACGTGGTCGCCGCGGTTCCCCCGGCCGCCGCGATGGTGGCCTTCGGCGTGCTGATGCGGCAGATCCATGAGCTCGTCGCGCGGCCTGTCGTCGACCATTCGGCCCCCGGTTACGCGCAGATGCCGCAACCACCGGCCACCACATCCGTCCACCCCGCCGAGCCGTCGGCCACCACGGTCGGCCAGTCCGGCGAGGCTCCGGTCGAGCACGTCCGGCCTGCCGGTCTGCTGGTTCAGCCCGGCCCGGCCGCTGAGCCGTCGGCTGCCGTATCCGTCCAGTCGCGGGAATCGCCGACCGACGCTGCAGCGGGCAAGGTGCGCGGTGGCCGTCCGCCCGGCGCCCCACTCCAGGCACTCGTGGAGATCGGCCGGGCTGCTGCCGCTGAGCAGGGCAAACTCACCCGGGCCGTCGTCCGAACGGCAGTCGAGGACAAAGGGCTGACGGTCGGCAGCAAGCGGCTGACCGAGGTGATGGCCATCCTCCGAGCCGAACTCGAAGCCGCAGCCGAGACCCATCGGCCCAGCGGCTGACCGGAACCGCCGCCGGGTGACCGGAACCCTTCCGGTCACCCGACCCGCCGGTCACCGCCCCCACGTATCGCGTGATCGTCCACACCTGTGGATGAGGTGGCAGCCGTCCGAACTCCGTCTGATCTTCGCGCTGCCCCGCGCGCCCTCCCCACGCCTTTCTGGAGAACCGTCCATGACGCACGACCCGCTCCACCCCGAGAACGCCCCGGACGAGCTGCCGCAGCTGACGAAGTCCCCTACGCTGATGGACCGTTGGCGCCGTGCGTTCGGACGGGCAGCCCCGGGCGGAGCAAGTTGTCGGGTAAGGAGTCCTTACCCGGCCTCCGCCCCTGGGGTGGCGGAGGCACCCGTCGCCGAGGGGGCGCCGGAGTCGGCCGGCCCGGGGGAGCCGACCGAGGGAGGGGCCGTCGAGCCGTCGTCGAACGCGCCGCAGACTTCCGCGCCGCGTCGTCGTCTGCGTGACAAGCAGCTGCGTGAGCGCCGCGTTCATCCCCGCTACAACGACGACGAGTTCGAGCTCGTCCAGAAGGCTGCTGCCCTGAGCCGCATGAAGCCCGGCGGCTACGTCGCCGAGTGCGCGCTCGCCGCCGCCCGCGCCGACGACCCCACCGCAGCCGTCGCCGACTACCGCACCATGGTGAAGACCCTGATGGCCGCCAACCGGCAGCTCGCCTGGCTCGGCAACAACCTCAACCAGCTCACCTGGCACCTCAACAAGGACGGCGCCTGGCCCCACCCCGACACCGTCCAACGGCTCCTGGACCGCGTCGAGGCGTCCATCGCCGCGGTGGACACCGCCGTCGCCCAGATCACAGAGGCGCGGTGAACCATTGATCCCGAAGATCATCCTCGGCAAGGGGCCACACGCCACCCGCCGCACGATCGGCTACCTCTTCGGCAAGGGCCGGGCCAACGAGCACATCGACCCACACCTGGTGGCTTCCTGGAACGACTTCGCCCCCGACCCTGGCCGCAGCCCCCACCGCGACCCGAAGGAGGTGGAGGCCCAGCTCGCCGCTCAGCTCGACCAGCCCGTGAAGATGCTGGGCGACAGGGCACCCAAGTACACCATGTGGCACTGCCCCGTCCGTGCCGCACCCGAAGACCCGATACTCACAGACGACCAGTGGGCCGACATCGCCCGCCGGATCGTGGCCGCCGCCGGCATCGCCCCCGAAGGCGACGCCGAAGCGTGTCGCTGGGTGGCCGTCCGCCACGCCGACGACCACATCCACATCGCCGCCACCCTCGTCCGCCAGGACGGCCGGCGCCCCCAGCGCGACTACGACCAGCGGGCCGTTCAGCGCGAAGCCCGCCAGATCGAAGTCGACTACCGGCTGAGGCGGTTGAAGCCGGGCGACGGCACCGCTGCCAAGCGCCCCACCAGCAAGGAGCACTTCAAGGCCAAGCGCCTGGGTCAGGAAGCGGCCACCCGCGATGTACTGCGCCTGCGGGTCCGCCGTGCCGTCGCCGCAGCAACGGACGAGGCCGAGTTCTTCGCCCTGCTGGAGGCCACTGGCGTGACCGTGCGCCTCAAGCGCGGCCCCTCCGGCGACGCGCTCGGCTGCAACTTCGCCCTGCCCGGTGACATCAACGACAAGGGCGAGCCCGTGTTCTACGCCGGTTCCACCCTCGCCGGCGACCTCTCCCTGCCCAAGATCCGCCAACGCCTCACCAACACGACCCCCGAACCGAAAGCCGTCCGGCCGGGCAACCCCTGGCACCAGGCCACCGCCGCCACCGAACGCATCCCCCACCACCTCACCCGCAGCAGCGACGAAGTGGCTCAGGGCCAGCTGGCCGCGCTCGGCGCAGCATTCGATCTGCTCCCGCTCACCGCCCCCGCCACGGTGCGGGCCGAACTCGAACGCGCCGCCGTCGCCTTCGAGCGCGCCACCCGCTCCCGCATCGCTGCCGACGACGCCAGTGCCTGCGCCCTGCGCCGCAGTGTCCAGGCGATCTGGAAGGACCCTGCACGACATGGAGACGGTGCCGGCCTGGCGCTGCTGCTGGACGTCGCGCTCACCGCGGTCGCCTACGCGATGCACTGGCACCGCACCCGTCAGCACACCCAGCAGCAGGCGGCGGCCGAGCAGACCCTCATCTACCTGCAGGCCGCGTACGTGCAGATCGCCGGACCGGTACTGGCTGGCCTCGCCAGCCGGGCACCCAGCCCGCAGACCAAACGCCGCTACGCCCACCACGTGCAGCAGGCAGCCCCCGAGCACGCCGAAGGCATCCTGACCGACCCCGTCTGGGACGCCCTTGCCACCGTGCTCGCCGAGGCGGAAGCAGCCGGGCACAACGCGGCCACGGTCCTCGACCGCGCAGTCAGCCAGCGCACCCTGGACGACGCCCTCAGCCCCGCCCGCGCCCTTACTTGGCGCGTCCGCCGCCTCGGCGAACGCCACGCGCCGGGACCGAGAGCGCAGGCAGCAAATGCCCGTCATGTGCCAGAACACCCAGCCGTACCGCCTGCGCAGGAGCATCAGGCTCGGCGGCGTTGATCACGAGGGTGGAAGCGGCCATTGAGGGCCGTTCGGGTTCCCGAGCCAGACCATCTGCGCATCGCGGGAGGCCGTCACCCCGAACGCGGCGGTACTCGGTGAGCCGTACTCCTCCCAGGTGGCCACCGCCGACTCGATTGCGTCCCAGAGGCGGCGCGGGCCGCCCTGGCGGACCTCCCAACCGTTGTCCGTGGGAGCGAGGACGGCGAACGAATCAGTGCCGCTGTCCAGCACGAACGTGCTCACCGGAGCGGCGTCGACCGACATGGAGAAGAAGCGGGCATCTGGCGCCGCGAGCTGTGCCATGAAGCCGGGCCCCGAACTGGTGAGGACTTCCGGCCCGTACGTGACCTTCCGCTTCGTGCCAGCGTCGGGCCCCGGCACCGTGCCGAGGCTCTCCGGCGCGTCCTGCTGGCGGGCGATCATGAAGCTCGGTTCGTCCTCACTGAACCAGCCGCTCGCGCTGGCGCCGGTGACGATGAGCTTCACCAGGCCGAGGGAGCGCATCCAGCCACGCAGAGTGGTCAGGATGACGCCGCCGGGCGGCACTTGCTCCAGCCAGGCAGGGGGGATGTTGCGGAAGCCGCACGTGGCAATCAGCCGGTTGTAGGGGCCTCCGTCGAGGTGGCCGACGCGGCCGTCGCCCACCACCAGGTCAGGGGTATAGCCGGACCTCGCGAGAGCCTCGCGGGCTCGCCGTGCCACACCTTCGTCCGTCTCGATCGAGGTCACGGCCTCATTGCCAAGCCGGTGGCACATCAGTGCAGTCGAGTAGCCGGTGCCTGTCCCGACTTCCAGTACGTTCATGCCTTCGTGTACGTCCAGGTCTTCGAGCATCCGGACCACGAGGCTCGGCAGAGTGGACGACGAGGTCGGGACCGCGTTGGTGATCGGCTTCGGATCGGCCCAGTCGATGTCCCGGCCGTCGAACTGGGTCATCCAGGTCTCGTCGGAGTAGACGAGCCGGAGCCACTCTTCGTGGCCGACGTTCGCCTCGGTGACCGGCTCCCAGGTGGTGACACCAAGGCCGTCGCTTTCCCGGTAGAAGCGCGGAATGAACACGTGGCGGGGCACGGCCTCAACGGCAGCCCGCCACTGAGGTGACCGCAGCCAGCCGTCCTTCTCCAGTCCGGCGGCCAGCTGCCGTCGGAGGTCGGCTGCCGTTGTCTCGGCATCAGGCTCACCGGCCACGGAGTCCTCCTTCCAGGAGATCGGCGAGTGCCGCGGTCATGGGCAGCCCGGTCGGCGGCTCCATCCATGCCCACTGCCCCGAAGGATTGCACTCGATGAAGACCCACTCGCCGGAGTCGGTCAAGGCGAAGTCGAATGCCCCGAAGACAAGCCCGAAGTGCTTCAGGTAGGCACGCATGGCATGCTCCACCTCGGGCGGCGGGGTGACGGGCGTGTATGTGTGGGTGCCGTAGTCGGTGCGCCAGTCGAGGAGGCCGGAGTCGATTCGCACCGCGAAGACCTGCTCGCCGATGACCGTCACTCGGACGTCCGCGACCTTGTCCACACACTTCTGGAACAGGTGCATGGTGCCGGCCACCGCGTCGTCGATCTCGTCGGCGGTCACTTCGGTTACGGGCACAGTCTGGGCCTTGCCGTCGACCAGGTAGAGCGGAACCGAGATGGGTTTGAAGATGGCCGGGCTGTGATCCTCGATGAACGCCCGCGCATCGTCAGGCACATTGGTAATCAGCGTGGGCGGCAGGGTGAAGCCGGCCGCCGCCGCGGTCGCGAGCCCGGCCGGTTTGTACTCGGCGTCACCGATGCGGTTGGGGTGATTTACGTACAGGCAGCCGGGCAGCGAGGTGAGGATGCCACCCAGCCCGTAGCGCGCGTGCGCGATGGCGAACCGCTCTTCCTGCCTGTCGAGGTAGGGGAAGGCGAACCCAGAGGGGCGCCGGTAGTACATGGACCTCACGGCGCCCAGGTCGGCTCGCCGACTCGGAGTCTGCACGCTTCCTCGCCACCTGTCGGTGTCGCCGATGGAGGCGGAGCACGACAGAGTGGCCGGGAAGTCACCGGAGTCGAACCGCACGACCGGGACACCCCGGTCGTGCAGCTCGGTGATCACAATGTCCGCGGTCGGGTCGTCGAGGTTCGTGACGACCAGGACCGGACGATCGTCGTTCGTCACTGGAGTCACTGGTCGGTGTCGTTCCCCGTGTCGCTGTCCGGGGAGTCACTGTTGCGGTCGCCCTGGCCCGTGGTGCCAGTAGACGGATTGGTACCGGACGATGTGCCGTGCCCCGGAGACATGGTGGGCGCTCCGGCCGCGTCCAGGTACCGGGCGGTCTGCGTCGCCGGGTCCAGTTCCACCGTCACGTAGTCCGGCGCCGCTACGAGCGGGTATGGGGCGATGCGGCGCAGGCCCCAAGGAGCGGCGGTCAGGTGTCCCTGTGGCAGCGGGCTGCCGGTGGGGAATCGGTCCATGTAGTTGAACACGGTCTTCCTTTCTCCGGGAAAGTTCTGAGCTTTGGCCTGCCTTGTTCGTCCGCCCAGCGCCTCGGACATCGAGTCGCCAAGCGGAAGTCGTGGAGCGCCGGTCGCCCCTTGGAACCGGGTCAGCCCGGCGCGAGAGCTTCCCGGCGCATTGCCTCAAGCACGCGCGCAAGGAGCACTACCTCCGGTTCCATGGACTCGACCGCGACTCGGCCGTCCTCATGCCACCGGTTGAGACGCCGCTTGTACTCGATCTCCGCCCCCGTGGCTTCGGCTCGGATTTCCCCAAGTGCATGGGCCGACTCCATGTGCAGCCTGAAGAGATCCACTGGGGTGATGCGCAAGGGCTCAGCGAATATCGCGGTGCCGGGGTCACTTGTCGAGCGGAGTGGGCCGAGGATGATGAGCTCCACGCACGCTTCCGCGCTGGGTCGTCCACCAGCTCGTCAGCAGGCATCAGCCGTAACACCACGCGAGGTCTCAGCACTTGGCTGGCACTTCCAGCTCGGCCCACACGACCTTGCCCCAGCGCTTCCGGTCGTATCCCCATCTCCAGCTAAGGGCCTCGACCAGGAGCAGGCCACGCCCCTCCTCGGCATCGTCGTCGGGGCTGCCCAGCTCGGGGCCTTCCCTGCAGGTGTCGGCGACGCCGATACGCACCACGCCCTGGCTGGGACGCGTGACCAGGACACGAACGTTCCGGCACCGGGTGTGGTCGATTGCGTTGTTGACCAGCTCAGCCACGATCTGCACCCCGGCCTCAGCCAACTCGCCTATGCCCCAGGTGCTCAGTGCGGCGGAGACGAGCATGCGGGCCCGGCGAGCGGATTCCGGCTCGCACGGCATCGTCTCGGTGTAACCGGGGGTGCCGGTCGCAGTAGGTCGGGCTGCGGTCATGGTCACAGGAACATCCCTCCGGGGGTGGACGCCCGCCCCCGCGACGGGGTGGCGCCGGGGCGGGCTCTCCTCCATGCCGTCGAGGAAAGGGGAATCAGGACCTCGACGGGCTGCTACCGAGTCAACGGCCTGTGGCCCGTGAGGAACAGGAAAAGTCGTGCCCGCGCTGGCCGCCCCGACCCGGAAGACTTTGCGTTCCCGTGACCTGGTGTCTGGATCGGTCGGTGACCGCCGGTCTACGGTCAGTGGCATGGGAGCGAACGCCATCCTCAAGAGCCGGATGGATGAACTCGGGCTCACCCAGGATGAATTGGCTGGTCGGATGAACACTGCGCTGGCAGAGATCACCGGCAGGCCCGGCGACGTCTCCGCCCGCACCGTCCGCAACCTGCTGAACGGAACGTCCCGCCGCCCCATCGGCCGCACATGCGCGGCGCTGGAGCGGGTGTTCGGCTGCCCCGTCGAGGACTTAGGGTTCAGCGCACCACGCACCATGCACCACCCGCAGGAGGACCCTGTGCGGCGTCGAACCTTCATCGCCTCGGCCACCGGGACCGCAGCTGGCGCGGTTCCACTGGTCGCCCAGCGCCGCACGGTCGGCATGTCAGATGTGGCTCGGGCCGCCGCCGGGATGAACGCGCTCGTAGAAGCCGACGACCGCCAGGGTGGACACGTGGAGTTGGAGAAGGCGGCGGCGAAGGGTCGTGACGGCGTACTGGAGTTGCAGCAGCGCAACGCCGGTGAACGCGTCCGCCGAGCCCTGTACGCGCTGGCCGCCGAGTACTCCACCATCGCGGCCTGGTCCTGCATCGACGCCCGCAACCTCGATCAGGCGCAACGGCACCTGAACGAATCCGCGACGTACGCCGGCCTCTCCCAGGACGGCCCCACCGAAATGCGGGTGTGGGTCAACCTGTCCATGCTCGCCTACCAGCGCCAGAACTGGCCGGAAGCGCTCGCGGCAGCGCAGGCCGCACAAGCCTCTCCGGCCGCACGACGTGACCCGTTCTTCGACTCCCTGGGTCGCGTCCGCGCCGCCCTCGCCTACGCGGCACTCGGTGATGGCCGCATCGCCGGGCGATCCCTCGGATCGGCCCAGGACGCCTTCACCAAGACTCCGGAACGCGAGCGCCCACGCTGGACAGCCTTCTACGGCCAGGCCGAACTCGATCACCTCGCCGCCATCGTCCACTACAACAGCGGACACCACACCCACGCTGAAGCCATGGCACACCGGGCCCTGGCCAAGATCCCGGAGCCCTTCCGGCGCAACAGGGCGCTCGCAACGGCCCAGCTCGCCCTCGCGCAACTGCACCAGGGCGACGCCGAACAAGCCACAGTGACAGCCGCTGATGTCTTCACGATCATGGACGGCGATCCCATGCCCGGCCGGATGCGCACGCTCATCGGCGACTTCCACCGGGGCCTGTTCGCCCTGTCCCCCTCCACCTCCTACGCACGAGACTGGGCAGACCGCATGCGCACCGAATGGAGTCGAGCGTGACCGACCTACGTCACTTCCAGCACGGGAGCCTCCCCGAAGGCTTCCGGCAGATGCTCATCGACGTGCACGCCGACGCCTATGCCGACCAGATGGACGACCCCTTCCACCAGCGCTTCGCCTGGTTCGTCGACCACTGGACCGGCATGGAGGGCTTCTCCTGCGTCGTGGCTTACGACGGAGAGGAGCCCGCTGGCTTCGCCTACGGCGCCCCGCTCGCCCCCGGCCGGGAGTGGTGGCGCTCCACGGGCTACGAGCCGAAGACCGGCTACACCTCTACGTATGCCGTGTCCGAGGTGATGGTGCGCCCTGGCTGGCGCAAGCAGGGCATCTCCGAGCGATTGCACGAGGCGCTCCTCAAGGAACGTACGGAAGACCTCGCCGTGCTCCTGGTCGACGTCACCCACCCCAAGGTGCGGGAACTCTATGAGTCGTGGGGGTACGCCAAAGTCGGCGAGCAGCAGCCGTTCGCCGACTCACCGGTGTACGCGGTGATGGTCCAAGACCTTCGGGGCTGAACCGCTCCGGGTGTCCCACCATTCAGGCGACGGTGAAAGCCGATGATTTGGGAGATCAGGTGGCCCATGGCTACAAGCTTCTAAACTCGGGCAGAGTCATTCCCGGCCCATGAGTTGGGCTAGTAGTGCCACCACCGCAGTGGCTCCCACCAAGGCCGCCCCGACTTCGGGCGCATGCAGGGTCAGGGCGACGACGAGGACTCCGACCAGCAGGAGGACTGCGAGGCGCACGCTGATCTGTTCCATGAGGATCTACCTTCCGTGTGGCACCGACTGAGTTGTGCATCCAGCGTGGGCGCTTCCCAGATGGCCCTGACGGCTCAAGACGATCGCTGACAGCATTGGCCAAGAACAGCCGCTGAGTCACAGGCGTGACAGATCCTGACGCCCGCGAGTGCAGGCACCAACGCGCCTGATTTACAGGACCTGACGCAGAAGTACCAGGAGGGGGCAAAGATAGTGGCCGCTCAGCCGTGGAAGAGGCCCGATCTCTCGGACCAGCCTGACCTAAAGAAGCTGAACGACGAGCTCCACGATCTGAGGCTGGACGCGGGGCTCCCATCAGCGCGGACTATTCGCGACTGCGTCGGAAAGGATGCGCAGGACTACTGGATCGTGAATCACCAAGCAGTGTTGGACACGTTCCAGAAGCCGGACTTACCGCCGTTGGGCCGACTTGAGGTCATCACCCGTGCCCTGGCCGAATTCGCTCGACACAGCGACGTAGACGGCGAAGTTGATCGCTTCAAGGGCCTGTGGAAGCAGGTCGTCAGGGAAACAGTCGCCCAAGCGTCAGTACACCCTCCGGCAGAGACCACAGCATCCGCCGGAGATGATGGCGCGAACGACGCGACTGCCCCTTCCGAGGACTTGCCGAAGCAGGACACCGAGGCCCCGAACCGGCAGGCAGCAGAAGAGCCACCAGCCGGCGCGGAGACACCGACCAACGCCAGCCAAGACTCTGTGCAGTTCAACTACGCGCATGAGTCATTGAAGGGACTAATCCTCAACGCGGCGCAGGCCCTGTGGCACGACAAGGATGCGTTGAGAGTGTTCCTTGGTGTAGTGCGCCGTAGCGAAGGCTTCGTCAGGATGGCTGACGCCGCGGAGGAGCAACGGCCAGCGAACGCAACATTCTACGGCGTGAAGAGCAGAGAGTTTGAGGTGGACCACTCTCCGGCGCGGCTGGAGTTGGTCACGCTGCATCGCCGCCTTGACGAACACAGGCTGAAGCGCAAGTGGTCCTTCACTGACATGGAGGAGCAGACGGGCATCTCGTCGGATGCGTGGATCCGCTGGTACACCCACGATGAGCTGCCCGAGCGGGAGGCACTTGTCGCCTTCTCCCACATGGCGAGCCTGACGCAAGAAGATCACGTCCTGTTGCTCGGCCTGTGGGACGCGGCGCATGATGCGTTGGAGGCGCAGAAACGCTCTGCGTCCTTGCCATCCAGCATCAGCTTCGATGAAGCGTGGACACTGCGCGACCCGGCGGCACCGAGGTTGTGGGCACTTGCGGGTGTCGGGGGCGCCGACCTGACCGCCTATGGCCCCGATCTGGCCTCTGGCACGGCTCCCGCGTTCGTTGTGGCCGGGCCCGCAAAGTCAGGTCGCTCCACGGCACTGGTGAACATCGCACGCTCTTTGCTCGCATCTGGCACCCAGCTCGCCTTAGCCACGCCCAAGCCGTCGCCTCTTCGGGAGTTGGCTGATCAGGTCGGCGTAGTGGCTTGCTTCGATCAAGGCGACATCGGGCACGACGAACTTGAGGAGGCCCTGGCAGTGGCATCCATTGAGGAACCGGTGGTTGTCGTGATGGACGACGCTGAGGTCTTGGGCGAGTGCGATGCCCAGCGTGTGCTGCGAAACCTGTTGGAACACGGCTTCGCCGAGGGTACGGCGCTGGTCCTGGCAGGCAATGAGGACAAGCTTGGGCCGAGCTATCGCTGGCTGGGCAAAGCAAAGAGAGCCCACCGCGGACTCCTACTGTCTCCTCAGGAGCGGCACGCCGGTGATTGGATCGGTATCAAGACGGGTGACTCCGTTATCGGCAGTCCTGTCGCTCCTGGCCGGGGCTGGCTCCACCTTGGGGACGGCAAACTTATGGCAGTGACCGTGCCGCGGTAAGGGCTGCCACCTGATTGGGCGGCACCCTCTTCTAGTAGCCCACGTCGGCTCATCCTTCGGTGTCGTAGGCGGTGCGGACGAGGCGGATGACGAGGATGCAGGGCGAGGCGGAGAATCCCGACCTCTATGGGTGTAAGCATCCAGGCGTGGATCCTTCGTCCATGAGGTGGTGTCGGGTTCTTCGTGGCTGGCGTAGACGCCGCCGGGACCAGGGTGAGTTCGGCTGACGGGTGTGCCACGTGCGATACCGAGGCCGGTTGAGCAGGTACCGACGGATCATGGGTCCCACAGGTGCCCGAGCACCTCGGTGGAGACCACATCCGGTGAATGAAATCCAGCCGTATGGTTTCAACTCACCTTCAAACACCCCGGCGCACTGCCACACTGCTCGGCAGGACGAGCAGCTCGTCCATGCTGACCTCGGGGGAGGGTTCGCGATGGCGCAGTACCGCAAGGGGCATTACCGGGCAGCCACATACGTCAGGCCGACAGCGGTCTCAAGGCGGGCGAAGAAGCCTTCCACGTGGACCATCGTGGCTGCAGTGATCGTGGCCATCGCCCTCTGGAATACGATCTTCGGAAGCGACTCGGACGAGCCTGGCACAACACCCCAACAGATAAGTCCAACTTCCCAGGTTTCCCAGACCCCGTAGGCACCGAGGATTAACGCGCCTTTGGTCTCCCGATACGGCTGGTTAGCCTCCGCCAGGCGCCTCCTGTCCCTACAGCAGGCTTCGGAATCTGACCTTCCGGCGGCTGCACAGCGCCACTGAGGCTCGATTGTTCCGCCCGAAGTCTCGTCCAGGCTGCGTGCCATTGCTCCACCTGCTCGTCCGGCACACCGCAAGCGGACAAGAAGGTTGGCACAGCCGTCCATGTCCTGGGCAGGGTCTCGCGAGTGAGCAGATTACTGACGCTGCCTTCCGAAATCCGCCCACCCGACCGTTGGCTAACCGCCTTCTGGGTCAAGCCGGACGTCTGACGAACGTTCTGAAGCCTGGCGATAAACCCCTGGACAGTGCGGATGCCCTCCGGTGCAGGCCAAGTGCGGCTGATCAAGTCCAGGCCGGCGGAGGTACCTACAGGAGGTCCAGGCAGGAAGGCTCGATTCCGTCCAAGTGCCAGTCGAGCGCTGGTGTTTCTGTTGCGAGCTTGCGGCATGGGGCGTTGCTTGGCTCCGAGCGCGAGGCGCAGGTGCCGGTATACGGCATCGAGTTCCAGCAGCTCCGGCCCACCAGGTATGCCTGTGCGAAGGACTTCCAGGAGCTCGCCGGTGAAGGCCGTGTAGGTCTCGCCGGGCGGCGCCAGGGCGTAACTCGTCTCCGACGCTGCTGCCAAGAGGTAGCTTCCATCCACAGATGCCTGATCCACCAATTCCGGCGGGCCGGCCATCGCCCCGAGGGCCAGGCCGCCGAAGCAGCAGTCCAACACGATCACTTGCCGCTCTGCCGGACCATCCAGAACCGCTTGGCGCAAATAGTCGTAGGGAAGCCCCGACTCCACGCGCTGCTGATGCGACTTGGGCAACGCAAGCTGCAAGGCGTTCTGCAGGTCGATCAACCCGTGTCCTGCGTAGTACACGAGCAGCGTGTCGCGGGCCTGCTTGGCAGCGGATCTGAGTTCCGCCATCACTTCATCGTTGGATGCCGGGTTCGAAACGACCACACAGTTCTGCGACGGCAGGCCCCAGGAAGCGGGAAGACAGAGGGCATCAGCAAGCGCGGTGAGGTTGTTAGCGACGGCCGGAAGCTGCTCCAGGTGATCAAATCGACTGGAGCCGATCAGGACGGCCCGTGATGCTCCTGGGTCGGGCAGCACAGTCACTCGCCCTGCCCCTCCCCGTCCTGCCTCTCGCTCAGGATCCGGATCACGCGCTCCACTTCTTCGTGGCTGCAGTTCGTGAGCGAGACGGTGGTGTCGTCGCGGCTGATCGTGATATGGGGATTCTGCGGTCGCGTCCGCTTCCACGCCACGACGGCCATCACGAACGAGGCCGCACTCCACCCGTTCTCGGTCACCAGTTTGATCACCTCGACAGCGGATCCCATTTGCCCTGGCTGAAGTGACGCCTCCTGCAGCTCCAGGGTGGTCGATCGGCGCACACCCGCGTCACTCCGCAGCCAAGTGTGGAGTGAGCGCAGGTCACTCGCACCGTGTTCCATACGCAGATCAACGCGCACAACGCCCCCTGTCCCCATACCAACTATTCGCGCTCGGCACCTGCGATCCCATCGTCGGCCAAAGTCGCAGCCCGCGAGAGGCGTTCGCCGGAACGATGTGCCGTGCCATGCCGGTGACCGGTCGCTCTGTTGCACAGACATCCTTGCGAAACGGATTCAGCACACATGAGGCCGGGAAACCCCGCGAACACGTGAGAACTACGGAGGGGAGTTTTCCCAGGCCAGACGTACCTCAGTCAACGTTTCCGCAGGTCAAAGCCCTGCCCAGGGAAAACTCCTAAAGCGGGTGTCGCAGGTTCGAATCCTGCCGGGGGCACAACGCGTTACGCCGCTGACCTGGGGTTTCTCCCCCAGAGAGGGCTTCTACTCGGCCTCGGACGTCTCGTCCGGGGCCGTTTGCGTGAGCGGTGCGTGGCGGTCCGGATGTGTTCGTTCACTACAGCGAGCTTCAGGTGCAAGGCTTCCGTGACGGAGTACCCCGGCCCGGAGCTGTCTTGGTCTCGTTGCCCGGGTCTCCGGTGAGAAGGCAGCTCTGCTTCCACCGCCGCAAGGGCTGCGGCAGCGGCGGACGCGATCAGGGCACGGTGCCGCTCATCGACCGTGGCTCGGCGAGGGTCGGGACGACGCTTACTCCCTCCCGCCGGCCGAGCGGGCGCCGTGACGGCGTGTCCGGTGCGCACGTCTGGCCAGAGCGCTCTCGTCGAGTTGCTCGGGCGTGTCGTAGTTGCGCCAGCCGGTGAGGCGTCCTTCCGCGTTGTACCTGGCCGACAGTCCGGGAGGATCCATGTGATCTTCGTGTTCCCGGACCAGTTTCTGGGGCAACGTGACCACTGCTGCGACGCCGTGGGGGGATGACCTGCGGAGCTGGACGCGGATGCCGTGGCGGCCGGAGAGCCGTCCGATGACGAACATGCCCATGCGCCGCGCCACCGCGACGTCGACGACTGGGGGGTTCAGGAGCTTCTCGTTGGCCTCCGAAAGGTCCTGCGTGGACATGCCGATGCCGTTGTCCCGGATTTCGACCTTCGCGCCGCCGCCGGACAGCAGTCGGCACGTGACGAGCACTTCGGTGTCCGGCGAGGAGTACGTGGTCGCGTTCTCCAGCAGCTCCGCAATGAGGTGGACGATGTCGTTCACTGCCCGGCCGTCGACGTCCGCGGTGACCAGTCCGCGCAGTTGCACCCGCTGGTACTGCTCGATCTCACTGATGGCCGCCCGGAGGACGTCCACGAGCCGGACCGGGGCGCTCCAGCGGCGCCCCGCCTTCTCGCCTGCGAGGACCAGTAGATTCTCCCCGTTGCGGCGCATGCGGGTGGCCAGGTGGTCGACCTTGAAGAGGGCGGCGAGCAGGTCGGGGTCCTGCTCGCCGTTCTCCAGACGGTCGATCAGCTCCAGTTGCCGTTCCACGAGGCCGTGGCTGCGCTGCGAGAGATTGACGAACATCGAATTGATGCGGCCTCGCAGTTGGGCTTGTTCGAACGCCAGCCGTACGGAGTTGAGATGGACGTCGTCGAACGCGCGGGCTACACCGCCGATCTCGTCGCTTGAGTCGATGGCCGTGGGCTCGACCTCGATGGGCTCCAGTTGCGCGCCGCTGGAAACCCGCAGCACCCGGACCACCTCGGGCAAGCGGCGTTCCGCGATTTCGAGAGCGGAAGCGTGCAGGGTGTGCAGCGGACCGACTATGGACTGCACAAGGGCGTACGACACGCCGAACGTCAGCAGGAGGATCAACAGCTCGACGAGCGAGGCGATGAAAACTGAGCGCTCGGCCTGGTGCTGCTCGCGCAAGCTCTCCTCTTCGAGCGATCCGACGAGCCGCTTCTCGACCACTCGCATCAGCTTGAGCTTGCTCGTCACGGTGTCGATCCATGTGTCGGCGTCGAGGCGGAGGCGGCCGGTGCCCTGCTGGGCGAGCGCCTGCTTCTGGAGCGCCTCCGCCTTGTCGACGTCCCCTCCGGTGACGGTGCGCTCATAGAACTGGCGCTGGGCCGGCGGCGCACTGGACCTGAACTGGTCCATCAGTGCCTGTTGCTGCTGACGGGCGACGGCCAGTCCCTGGGCCTCGTTCGCATCGAAATGTCCCTGGGTCAGTACCCCGCCGAGCAGCGCGCGTTGCAGGGAGACCCTCTCCGTGGCCCCGGCGAAGGTCTCGAGCGCGTCAGCCCTCACGGCGAGGCCCTGGTGGGCGATGTCCGGCGCGAGGAGGTCAAGGGCGTCGGTGAGTTCGGCGATCAACGGCGTGTATGCGTAGACCACTGACGGCGTACGCATTTTCGACTCAGCTACCGTGTGGCGCAGAGATGCCACCTTCCGGCCAATGGTGTCGAGCACCGCGAGCCGGGTGTCCAGGGCTGGGTGCGTCCCGCGGTGAGCCTGTGCGGCCTCTGCACGGACCCGGGCGAGCGCCGCGTCCACCTTCGAGCGCTGCGTTTCGAGTCGGCTGTTGTCGCCCGTACGCCCGGCCGCGACGTGGAGCGCGGTGAGGTCGCGTTCGTCCTGGATCTCGTCCAACAGCCTGGTGACCTTGTCGATGACAGGGACGAGCTGACGGGCGTTGTCGATGTCGTGTGCGTTCTGCACGGCTGATCCGATCCGCAGGCCGCCGAGTACGAGCGCGGTGACGATCGGGATGACCACCACGGCCAGCAGTTGGGTGCGCACACTCCAGTCACTCGGGGCGAACCCCCTCCGGCTGCCGGCCCGTTGTCCTTGCACTTGCCCTCGCACCTACTCCCCGCCGTTGAACGTGCTCGATTCAGGGGCGCGTCCACGCATCGCGGACGCGCCGCGCATCGCGCGAGTGCGCTTGTCGTGACGTCGATGAATGAGGCCAGGGCCTCGTGCGTCCTCCGGCAGGTGCCTGCGGACGCGAACTACGCGTCGTTCTCGGAGCTGTTCGAGGCCGCGACCGCGTCGCCGGCGGCGGTCGCTGTGGCGATCCGCTCGGTACCGGGGCTCAGGCGTCCTTCGTCTGTGCCGGCGGGGGTGGGGCCTGGCGTCGACGGGGAGGTTGACCGTGCCGGCGGCGAGGCCGCGTCGGCCGCCGTGGGCCAACCGAACGTGCAGGAGGACTACTGATTACTGTCTGCGCCGTCCCGGCACCTGACCGATACGGCCGTGATCGGCCCCGAATCGCTGCGGCACACGCGGGATACGACCCTCAAGACGCCGCCCCCGCACCTGGCCACTCGCGCTTCCGCTCGCCCGCCGAGCTGACGGTCGCGAGGGCGGACAGAATGAGCACGGTCGACGCCGCGCCGGGGTCTTCGTGGCCGATGGTGCGGGCGCCGAGATAGCTCGCGCGGCCCTTGCGGGCCTGCATGCCGGCGGTCTGCTTCAGGCCCCACACGGCGGCGTCGGACGCCGCGCGGGTGGCGCTGATCAGGTCGCCGCCGGTGTCGATGACAGCCTGGTAGGCGGTCACGGCCGGACTGAGGGCGTCGATCATCGTCTTATCTCCCTCCAGCGCCGCGCCGATGCGCTGGATGCCGGTGAGGGCAGCCGCCAACGCCGCCCCCAGTTGTGCCGCGGAGACGTCGGGATCCTCGCCCAGGGTCCGAGCAGCCTGCCGGAACCCGGTGCCGTACAGCGGCCCCGAGGCCCCGCCGGTCTTGCTGATCAATGCCCGGCCGACAGTGGCGAGCACCGCACCGGGGGTGGACGGGTTGGTTTCGTCCAGCATCGCCACCGCTGCCTGCAGGCCACGGCGCATGTTGATGCCGTGGTCCGCATCGCCTACAGCGGAGTCGAGACGGGTCAGATGCTCGGCGTTCTCGGTTACCGATCGGGCGGCCTCATGGATCCAGGCCCGGAACATGATCGCGTCCATCGTCGTCCCTCTCCCTCGCACGGTCTTGTACGGTCAGGCACGGTCTGGCGTCGGGGGCCGAGGCCGCTCAGCGTCCCCAGCGCAGTGCGGGGGTCACGACCGGGGCATCCCACAGATGGGTGAGCTGTGGCGTGAGCCGGCACACCGTGATCGTGCAGCCGGCCATCTCCAGGCTGGTGACGTAGTTGCCGACCAGGTTGCGGGTGATCCACACGCCATGTCCGGCGAGCCACTCGGCAACGGCGGCGTACACGACGTACAGCTCGATCAGCGGGGTGCCGCCCAGGCCGTTGACCATCACGAGCACTCCGCCCGAGAGCGGCATGTCGGCGTGGATGGCGTCCAGTGCGACACCGACGATCTCCCTGGCGGGGGCCAGCCTGGCGCGGGCGCGACCGGGCTCGCCGTGGATGCCGATGCCCAGCTCGATCTCGTCCTCGCCCAGCTCGAAGCCGGGTTTGCCCGACGCGGGCACCGTGCACGGCGTGAGCGCCACCCCGAAGGATCGGGACCGGTCGTTGACCTCCTGGCCCAAAGCCGCGGTCGTGCGCAGGTCCGCGCCGAGTTCGGCGGCCGCACCGACGATCTTCTCCACGAACACGGTCGCCCCGGTGCCGCGTCGGCCCGCCGTCCACGTGCTGTTCTCCACGGCGACGTCGTCATTGACCACGACGCCCTCCACCCGCACGCCGTCGTCGGCGGCCAACTCGGCTGCCATCTGGAAGTTCAGTACGTCGCCGGTGTAGTTCTTCACGATGTGCAGGACACCCGCCCCGCCGTCCACGGCCCGGGTGGCAGCGAGGATCTGGTCCGGCACGGGAGAGGTGAAGACCTCGCCGGGACAGGCCGCGTCGAGCATCCCGTACCCGACGAACCCGGAGTGCAGCGGTTCATGCCCGGATCCGCCGCCTGACACCAGGCCGACCTTCCCGGGGGTGGGTCCGCCCGCGCGGGCGATGTAGCGGTCGGACGGGTTGACCGTCAGCGAGGGGTGCGCGGCGGCCACACCTACGAGAGCGTCGTCGAGCACGTGATCGGGCGAGTTGATGAGCTTCTTCATGCTTCAGGCCGCTTCTTCCCAGGGCAGCGAAGGCCGGCAGCACTGCTCGACGAGTCGCCAGACCTCTTCGGGGGTTTCGCGGGTGAGGGCGACGGCGGCCAGGGAGGCACAGGTGTCGTGACGGAGCCGACGGATGCGGGCCCGGACCTCGTCGAGGGCGGCGGGGCCGACCGAGAGGCTGTCGCAGCCGAGGCCGATGAGGAGGGGTGTCACGAGGGGGTGTGCGGCGGCGTCGCCGCAGACGGAGACCTGACGATCGTGGCGGTGGGCGGCGGTGACGACACGGGCGATGGCGTCGAGTACCGCGGGGTGTGCCGCCATGGCCGGGGTCGCGGTGGGGTCGCGCCGGTCCAGGCCCAGGATCTGGCAGGTGAGGTCGTTGCTGCCGATGGAGAGGAAGGAGGCTTCGCGGGCGAGGTCGTCTGCCGCGGCGACGGCTTCGGGGAGCTCGACCATGATCCCCAGAGGTGGCATCGGAACGCCGGCCTCGGTGGCTGCGGCATGCAGGAGGCGTCGGCAGGCGCGCAGTTCGTCGACGCTCGCGACCATGGGGATCATGATGCGCAGGTCGGTGTCGGCTCCGGCGCTGAGCAGGCTGCGGAACTGGTCGGCGAACGCGTCCGGTTGGGCGAGCATGAGGGGAAGGCCGCGCCCGAGCCGCCCGCCGTCACGGCCCTCGGCGAGGAACGGCGGCAGTTTGTCGTCGGCGAAGTCGAGCGTGCGAGCCGTGACGACCTGCCCGGCGAGAGCGCGCAGCACAGGGACGAGGGTGGCCGCGTGCTGTTCGCGGGTGGGCCAGGCGGGACGGTTGAGGAAGGGCAGCTCGGTGCGGAGCAGGCCGACACCTTCGGCACCCGTGGTCAGGGCCGCGCGGGCCTCGGCCGGGGTGGCCACGTTGGCCCGCAGAGCGATGCGGTGCCGGTCGAGTGTCTCGGCGGGCAGGTGGCGCTCTTCGGCGAGGGCGAGCCTGCGGGCTCGGGCGGTCTCCATCGCTCGTAGGGCCCTGGTGCGTTCCTCGTCGTCGGGGTGGGCGACCGCGCTGGCCTGGTCGGCGTCGAGCAGGATCTCCTGCCCGTCCGGCAGTTCGAGCAGCTGGGGGTCGACGGCCAGGAGGAAGGGGATGCCCCGCGAGCGGGCGACGATCGCGGCGTGGGAATTAGGGCCGCCGGTCACGGAGATGGCGGCGGTGACCGTCTGGCCCGGTTCCAGCAGGTCGGCGGCGCCGATCTCGTGGGCGACCAGGACGAGGGGCTGGTCCGGGGCGGGGCCCGTCTCGCCGTGGAGGTGGGCCAGGACGCGGCGGCCGACCTGCCGGACGTCCGCGGCGCGTTCGGCAAGGGTGGGATCGTCCAGGGCGGCGATGGTTCCGGCGTAGGAGTCGATGGCCTGCCGGACGGCAACGGGTACCGGCTGCCCGTCGTTCGCCCTCTTGACGGCCTGGTCGCGCAGATCCTGGTCCTGGGCGATGTAGCCGTTGACCTCCATGATGTCGGCCTGTTCGTCCTTGCCCTGTTCCCGCAGCGAGGTGGACAGGTCGAGCAGGCGGGTGGCTACGGCGTCGAAGGCGTCGGTGATCTGCTGCGTGGGGTCGCCCCCCGCGCGGTGGGGCAGCGCCGTTCTCGTGGGTGGCCGGTCGGTGCGGTGGACGAAGCCGAGGGCTATGCCGGGTGCGGCGGCATGCCCGGTGTAGGTGCGGCTGTCGGTCATCGGTCCCCCAGCGTCTCGGCGAGGGCGCGGAAGACGAGGGCGGTGGAGGTGGCGCCCGGGTCCTGATGGCCGATGCTGCGGGCGCCGAGGTAGGAGGCGCGGCCCTTGCGGGCCTGCATCGGGGTGGTGGCGCGCATGCCCTCTTCGGCCGCGTCGGCGGCTGTCACGGCCGCGGCGGCCAAGTCGGCTCCGGCGTCGGCCTGTTGCTGGAACGCGGCCAGTGCCGGAGCGTAGGCGTCGATCATGGTCTTGTCGCCGGGTGCGGCCGCACCGAGCTTCTGGACGCTCGCGAGGCCGGCGGCCAGGGCGGCGGCGAACTGCCGGGTGTCGGCCGTGGAGGTGTCCAGGGCCTTGCCGATGGCGCGGAAGGCACCGCCGTAGAGCGGTCCGGAGGCGCCGCCGACGGTGGAGATGAGGGTGGTGCCGGCTTTGACCAGTACGGCCCCGACGGTGTCCGGCTCGTAGCCGGCCAAGGCCGTGACGGCGGCGGAGAAGCCGCGGTGCATGTTGGTGCCGTGGTCGGCGTCGCCGATGGCCGAGTCGAGCTGGGTGAGATGGTCCTTGTGCTTGTCCACGGCGGCTGCGATGGCCTGCACCCACGTGCGGGCGAGGTCGGTGTCCACGGAGTCTCCGTTCATGGTCGGTACGGGGCTGGTTGGCGGTGGGGTGAGCCGGGGGCGGGGGGAAGACGAGAGGGATGCGGTCCGGGCGGGCGGACAGCGGGAAGGTCCCGGCCCGGCCCTCGCGTCGCGCGTGGCCCCGCCCCCGGCTCGGTCAGATGCCCCAGCGCAGGGCCGGGGTGTTCACGGGCGCGTCCCACAGGGACAGCATGTCGGCATCGGCCTTGCACACGGTGAGAGAAACACCCGCCATGTCCAAGCTGGTCACGTAGTTGCCGACGAGGCTGCGGGCGACGACCACACCCTTGTCCGCGAGTGCGGCGGCAACCTCGTTGAAGACCACGTACAACTCGATGAGCGGGGTGCCGCCCAGACCGTTGACCATGACGATGGTCTTGTCACCGGCGGTCAGCGGCTGGTCTGCAAGGATCGCGTCCAGCGCGGTCGCCACGATCTCCTTGGCGGGGCGGAGTTTCTCGCGTCGGCGGCCAGGTTCGCCGTGGATGCCGACGCCGACCTCCATCTCGTCCTCGGGCAGGTCGAAGCCGGGCTTGCCGGAGGCCGGGGTCGTGCAGGCGGTCAGAGCGACGGCGAAGGAACGGGAGGCGGCGTTCACCCTCTTGGCCATCTCCGCCACGGCGGCGAGGTCGGCGCCGTGCTCGGCGAGCGCGCCGACGATCTTCTCGACGAAGACCGTGGCTCCGGTGCCCCGGCGCCCGGCGGTCCAGGTGGAGTCCTGGACGGCGACGTCGTCGTCGACCAGGACGGTCTCCACCGTGATGCCCTCCTCGGCGGCCAGTTCGGCGGCCATCTGGAAGTTGAGGACGTCACCGGTGTAGTTCTTCACGATGAACAGCACGCCCGCGCCACCATCGACGGCCTGGGCCGCGGCCAGCATCTGACCGGGCACGGGAGAGGTGAAGACCTCGCCGGGGCAGGCCGCGTCGAGCATGCCGCGCCCCACGAAGCCGCCGTGCAGGGGTTCATGCCCGGATCCGCCGCCGGAGACAAGGGCGACCTTGCCCGGCTTGGTACCCGCGGCGCGGGCGATCACCCTGTTCTCCGCGTCGACCTTCAGGCCGGGGTGGGCTGCGGCGATCCCCGCCAGCGCCTCGGCCAGCATCGCTTCAGGGGAGTTGATGAACTTTTTCATGACAGGACTCCTTCAGGCAGAGGCGGTCTCGGCCAGCTGGTTCTCGGCCGCACCTGCGGTGGCAGCCGAGCGGCGGGCGTTGAGGGCGGTGTAGAGGACGCCGGCGGCAACCGCGCCGAGCACTTCGGCGGCTATGTAGACCGGCATCTGATTCCAGTGGACGGTGCCGTCGAAGAGCTGGCCCGTGATCATCGGGCCCAGCGTCCTGGCCGGGTTGATCGATGCCGCCGTGGCCGGCGCCACCGGGATGATGATCGCGAAGACGCCGAGCCCGATGGCCAGACCGGCGAAGCCGCCGGCCGCGCGGCGGTCGATGGCACCGAAGACGATGAGGGCGAGGATGAAGGTGCCCACGGCTTCGGCGAAGAACGCCTGGCCGGCGCCGACTCCGGTGCCGTAGGCGGCGATGCCGAGTCCGACGTCGACCGCCTTCTTCCCCAGCACCCCGACGATCGCAAGCGCTCCCAGCACCGCCCCGGCCACCTGGGCCGCGATGTAGCCGGGGACGTCTCGCCAGGGCATCTTCTTCGTCGCGGCCAGCGCCAGGGTGATGGCCGGGTTGATCTGGCAGCCGGAGATATGGCCGATCGCATAGACCATGGCGATGACGGCGGTGGCGAAGGCCAGCGAGATCATTCCCAGCTGCGCCATGGTGAACGGGGCGTCGCCGCCGACGATGAGCGTCGCGGGGACCGAGCCGACGCCGATGAACACCAGCACTGCGGTGCCCAGCATCTCGGCCACGAGCTTCTGTGGGTAAGTGTTTTCTTCCATGGAAGGCGCCCAGCGCCGAGCGGCGGCTTGGGCGTCTCACCTCCTCCGCGTGGAGCGGGATGTGAAGGGAGGTGGCCGCCAGGTGGTCAGGGTCGGGCAACCTGGCGGCCGCTCAGGGGGAAGCCGGGGAGCTTAAGCCTCCGGCCGCAGATCGTTCACTATGGATGAACGTTGTTCCGGAAATTAACGCCGCGTTTCCGGCCTGTCAAGAGGTTCGGCAAGCCCTGGCGTTTCCCGTCGACACGAAGAAGGCCCCTCGACGGCTGCCGAGGGGCCTGAATGAGGGGCGGGCGGACGACCGCCACCGCGGGGGCAGGTCAGGTCATCGTGCTGCGTGCGGCCGCCCCACGGGGGGCGCCCAGATCGCGGGAGAGGTTGCGGGCGGTCTCCCGAACGGCGACCGCAAGCTCCTGACGTGCCGATTCGGCGAGCAGCCGCTCCACGGGGCCGACGATGCCGAGAGCGCCGACCGCCTCGCCGGAGCGGTCGAAGACGGGCGATGCGATACCCGCGTCCCCGATCGCGGACTCCTGATCCTCGATCGCATACCCCGTCCTGAGGACCTCCTTCAGCTGACCTGCCAACTCCTCCGCATCGGTGATGCTGGCGCCGGTGAGCACCGCCGGCTCATCCGCGAGCAGCCGCTCACGCTCGCCGGCCGCAAGGAAGGCCACGATGGCCTTGCCCAGAGCACACGTGCTCCACGGGATGCTGGCGCCCACCTCGAGGATCTGCACAGCCCCCTCAGGCCGGAAGGCATGGTGCACCACCAGGACGTGGTCACCGGTGAGCACGGCCACCCACACCGCCTCGTTCGTCCGGTTTGCGAGCTGGTCCGCCCAGGTCAGCGAGCGGGTGCGCAGCTCCTGGGTGTCCAGGTAGGCGTTGCCCAGCTGCACCAGGCCAGGTCCGAGCTGGTACTTCGAACTGTCCCGGTCCTGCACCACCAGCCCGTCGGCCTCCAGCGTGCGCAGCAGCGCATGCACGGTCGGCTTGGCCACGCCCAGACGGTCGGCCAACTCGGTCACTCCGAGCCGGGGCCCGGTGGACGCGAGCTCCCGCAATATCTGCACCGCCCGCTGCACCGCCTGCACCATCGAAAATTTCTCCCTGGTTCACTATTGCTGAACAGCGTTCTGACATCTACGGTGATTGTTCATGAGCGCATCTGTCGGCATCGTACTCGTGTCCCACAGCGCCGAGCTCGCCTCGGGCCTTCGCCTGCTGGTGGAGCAGATCGGCTCCGACACGGTTCCCCTCGCCACCGCCGGAGGCACCGACGACGGCCGGATCGGCACCAGTTACGACCTCGTCCTCGCCGCCATCCGCAGCGTCGACCGCGGAGCCGGCGTCGTCGTCCTGCCCGACCTCGGCAGCTCCGTCCTGACCGCCCGCACCGTCCTGGAAGACCATCCCCGCCCCGACGTCCTGATCGTCGACGCACCCTTCGTCGAGGGAGCCGTCGCAGCCGTCGTCACCGCCGCTTCCGGCGCCGACCTGAAGACCGTCACAGACGCAGCCAAGGAGGCCCGCAATGTCCACAAGCTCTGACACCACCACGAGCGCCACGACCGCGCCCAAGCACGAGATGGCCGTCGTCCTGCCCGCCAACCTCCACGCCCGACCCGCCGGCCAACTCGCCCGGGCCGCAGCGACATTCACCAGTGTCATACAACTGGAGTACGCCGACCGGACGGTCAATCCGACCGGTGTCCTCGCCGTCATGGGCCTGGGCGCCACTGTCGGAAGCACCGTGACCGTCCATGCCGAGGGCGACGACGCCGAACAGGCCGTCACAGCGTTGGCCCAGATCCTCGCCACCGCCGAGTGACCGACCGCCACCAGCGGCACGAAACCAGCCTCGGCTTCCGACATGAGAAGCAAGGACCAGTGGAGGTGGCCGAGGATGAGCGTCCCCGCCACGAACACGTCTGACAACACGTCCGACGCAGAAGTGGCCCAGCCCTCGCGAGCCGAGTTGGTCTGCGCACTGCCCCACATCCCCGAGGCCGTCTCCGTCGTACGCCGACGGGCACGCACCGTCCTCACCCAGTGGCGCGTGCCCTCCCCGACCTCCGCCGACGCCCTCCTGGTGATCTCGGAGCTGACCACCAACGCGATCGTCCACGCACTGCCGCCGGCAGTGCTGCGTTTGTCCCTGCCCGAGGCCGGTGGCCGCCGCGCCCTGCGCATCGAGGTCACCGACTCGGGGCCGCTGCCTCAACGACGCTCGTCGCACGACAGCCCCCACCCTGCCGAACACCGGGAAGACGGTCGCGGGACCGGCATCGTCGCGGCCCTCTCCGCACGACACGGAATATCCCGCCACTCCGAGAGGACCACCCGATGGGCGGTTCTCCCGATGAGGGCTTGACCAGCCGTGGACGGCAGCCACACCCCTCTGGGGACGTCGCGGGAGGCCACGAGGAACGGCCGAACCCACGAGGTGCCGACTGGTGCCGCGGCGCCATCCGGCAGACACGATCACTTGGTGTGCCCGGTCATCGACCCGGCAGCGTGCCCACTGCGGCACAGCCGGCCCAGCGCACCGTCGCTCGGCTCACCGTGCGATCCGGGACGGACGGCCGGCTCCTCGGCCCAAGCCCCCGAACAGAGACGCCACGCGTGCGCGATGCGTGAGCGGACGGCAGATCACAAGCCGACACCGTCAGGGCCGATCGTCCTACCGGGCGGCGCTGACCTGCGAGGACGGCAACACCCGGCACGGGCGAACACCCTCCGGCAAGGATTCGATCCCACTCCTAAAGCGGGTGTCGCAGGTTCGAATCCTGCCGGGGGCACCACAAAATTGCAGGTCAGCGCACCTGAAGGCCTTCCAGGGAGCCTCTTTGGAAGGCCTTCAGGTGCGAAATGGGAACGCCCTGGGAACATTGAACGGCGCGTTTTTCACATTTCGGACATTCGTTAACGATCTGACAGCTGGCCCCCGGCCTCCGTGCCAGACGAGCCTCAGGAGACGCCGAACTCCCGGCATTGGGCCTTGGAGATCTCGCAGTGGGCGGGGACCCCAGACGTAGCGGCCCACGCTCGTTGCGTGATCACGCCGTAAGCCCATGCTTGACTGGGCTCAACAGCGCGTTGGCGAGGGATCCACGACGGAAGCCGTCTGCGGACCTCCCGGGGGAGAACGTGCCAACGATCCATTGCGACACCACACAAGCGGCGGCCCACCTTGAGCCGGAGAAGGCCACGGCGAAGGCAGCGGCCCCGGCGAAGCCCGAGCCGTGTGTCCAAGCGGGCGCAGTCCACCGCGCAGGAAGCCGAGCCGAAGAAGAGACCGGCAACCCCGGTCCCGGCGCGCCGCGAGCACGGCCGCCAAGACGAACTAAGACTGTGTCCTATGTGGCGAGTTGGGCGTTGACCGGGCATGGGGAGTAACGACTGGGGGTGGATCGCCCCGGACGGTCTGTGGGATGTCGTCCGCCCACTGTTACCGCCGCCGCGGGTGCGTCCGCAGGGCTGTGGGACGCAGAACCCACCTGATGAGGCGGTGTTCGCGGCCATCGTCTGCGTCCTGGAAAGCAGCTGCGCCTGGCAGGCTCTGCCGCGCGCCACGCCGACAAGACACCCCATGCAGCTGTCGGGTCAAGCAGCTGCTGAGAGTGGAGCTGGGGCGGAGGTGCTGAAGGCGATCGCTTCGTCGAACTTCTGGCGATTGGTCAGGCAGTGGTGGAGCTGGCCGAGCATGCAGTTGAACAGATTCCGGAGGGCCGCGTGGTAGTGGTCGCCGGTGTCCCGTCGGCGGTTGTAGTGGGCGTGTGCGCCGGATGAGGCGGTCAGCGCGGCGATTGCCCAGTGTCGGCCGGTCGCGGCCAGTCGGTTGTTCTTGATCCGGCGGTGGGTGACGTGGCGGCTCTTGCCGGACTGGCGGGTCACGGGTGCGCTTCCGGCATAGGCCTTCAGATTGCCGGCGTGGGTGAACCGGGCGCGGTCGTCGCCGATCTCGGCGAGAATCCGTGCACCGGTGAGCGTGGCCAGGCCGGGGAAGCTCGTGATGATCTCGGCATCGGGATGCTGCAGGAACAGCTCTTCTGTGTCGGATGCCAGGTCATCGCATGCCTGGCAGGCTGCGTCGAGCTGGGCGAGGAGGGCGAGTGTCTGCCGTCCCATTGCCTTCTCGACCAGGGCAGGTTGACGAAGCCCGCTCTGGCGGAACACTTCAAGCAGCCGGTCGGTCTCGGCCTCGATGCGGCGTTGGCGTCCGGCCCTGGTGACGGCGGTCCTCAGCCGTCCGCGGGTCAGTCGGGCGGCCTCCGCCGGAGTGGGCGCGATCGCCAGGATCGTGCGGGCCTCCCGGGACAGCAGCCGCTCGCGCTTCGCTGCGAATGCCTCGAGGATCGCGGGGTAGTACTCGCGCAGGTGTGATCGGAGTCGGTTGTGAGCGCGGGTGCGGTCCCAGACCGAATCCTGCTGAGCCCGCGCGAGGACGGCAATGGCCCTGACCAGGTCCGAGTCGGTCGGCAGCGGACGATGGAACTCGGTGTCCGTGCGCAGAATGTTCGCCAGGACAACCGCGTCCTGGTGGTCGGACTTCTTCCGGGAGACAGTGTGCCGGTCACGGTATCGGGCGACGGCCATCGGATTGATGGCATAGACCCGACGTCTGGAGGCCCGCAGGCAAGCGACCAGCAGTCCCCGGGAGGTCTCGATCGCCACCGGGATGGGATCGTCCGGGCTGTCACCGTGCTCGGCGAGCAGATGCAGCAGGTCCTGGAAGCCCGCCGCGTCATCGCTGATCCTGAGTTTGCCGAGCAGCCGGGCGTCCGAGTCGACCACCGCAACATCGTGGTGGTCCTCAGCCCAGTCAATTCCGCAGGTTGCGTGCACGACGCGCTCCTTTCAGGGCTTCGCTGTCGGTCGGCATCGAGCCGCGGCAGAACCACCCGGCGACCTAATAGAAGCGCTCTCGGGCGCACCACCCCATCAGCCGTCCGTGGCCCCAGCCCTGCCCAAAGTCCTCGCTCTCGTGAAGACCTCGAAGGCTCTGCCCAATTGGGAGGTGGCTCTGGGAACGGCTCGGATCACGGCACGGTACGGCGACTGGAGTCGATATGGCAGGGGCCTGAACCGCGTCCGTCTTGTCGAAGCACTCCAGGCGCTGCGTATATCCCAGACGTCTCGCTCTGGCCCCTGCCGACCGACCCAACCGGCCAACCCACGTGCCTATTAGGCGTACGACATCCCCGACGCGGCAAAACGCATCGGCGTCCGCATCGCCTGCAAAGGCATCGAGTCCAGCGAACGCCTGGGCCGCGATCACCCTCATGACCAGGCGCATCAGCCGCCGCCAATCCCGCATGGCCGGTCAGCCGAAGTCCCGCGAAGCCCAGCGGGACTGATCATTCTCACGGTGCCCGCAGGCACTTTGGCCGGGAGCGGCCCGCCACGGCTGCCACCGCCCGTCGGCGGATTCGGCCGCGCACGGCGGGCGCCTGGCTGATGATGCGACGCGGCGAGCCGGAAGACCAGGCGCTCGACATCGGGTGCTCAAGGTTGTCCTGGCCCTGGCCCAGGGGCGGTGCTGGGCGCCTGGGCCACGGGCGGTGTCAGTTGTTGACGCGGTCCATGAAGGCTTCGGGGTAGCGCGGGCCGGCGGCGGCGCCGGGCGGCATGGCTGCCTCCAGGGCGGCGAGCTGGTCGGCGTCGAGGCGGATGTCGGCGGCGGCGGCGTTCTCCTCCAGGTAAGTGATGCGCTTGGTGCCGGGGATGGGGACGATGTCCTCGCCCTGGTGGAGCAGCCAGGCCAGGGCGAGCTGGGTAGGGGTGTGGTCGGCTTCGGCGGCCAGGGTGCGGACCCGCTCGGCCAGCTTCAGGTTGTTCTGCAGGTTCTCGCCCTGGAAGCGGGGGTCGAAGCGGCGGTAGTCGTCGGGGGCCAGGGAGGCGGTGTCGGTGATCTTGCCGGAGAGGAATCCGCGACCTACGGGCGAGTAGGGGACCACGGTGATGCCCAGTTCGCGGGCGGTGGGCAGGATCTCGTCCTCGAGTCCGCGCTCCCACAGCGAGTACTCGCTCTGGAGGGCGGTGATCGGGTGCACGGCGTGGGCGCGGCGCAGGGTGTCGGCGTTCACCTCGGACAGTCCGATGTGGCGGATCTTGCCCGCTGCGGCGAGCTCGGCCAGGGCGCCGACGGTGTCCTCGATCGGTACGGCGGGGTTGCGGCGGTGCAGGTAGTACAGGTCGATGTGGTCGAGGCCCAGTCGCTGCAGTGAGGCGTCGACGGCCTGCCGCGCGTATTCGGGGGTGGAGTCGACGGTGAAGGTGGTCCTGTCGGCGTTGGCCCGGGATCCGAACTTGGTGGCCACGACGGCTTCCTCGCGGCGCCGTCCTGCCAGAGCGCGGCCCAGGAGGCCTTCGTTGTGGCCAGCTCCGTAAACGTCGGCGGTGTCGAGGAGGTTCACGCCGATGTCGAGTGCGTGGTGGATGGTGGCAACGGACTGGCTGTCGTCGGTGGCTCCGTAGAACTCGGACATGCCCATCAGGCCCAGGCCTACCGCGGACACGGAGGGGCCGCCGGTGCCAAGGGTGCGCTGCTTCATGTGATGTCTCCTGGTTCGGTAGCGATGAGAACAAACTTATGCTTCATAATCATTATTGTCAATCGTTGTAGACGGTTATAACTTCATCTAGGGTGAGACGCATGACGCTCACCCCTGACCCGCTGACCTCCGAGGTGACCGCTCTCTTCGCAACGATCACCGACCGGTACACCCGCGAATACGAGTCCGCGGCTGCCCACCACGGCCTCACCCCGCAGCAGGTCAAGGTGCTCATCGCCCTGGAAGGCGCCGCGCTGCCCATGCGGCGCATCGCCGAGCGCCTCGGCGCCGAGCCCTCCAACCTCACCGGCATCGTGGACAAGCTCCAAACCCGTGGCCTGCTCGAGCGCCAGCCCGACCCCGGCGACCGGCGTGTCAAACTCCTGGCAATCACGGACACCGGCAAAGAGATGGCCGAGGATCTGCTCGACCGCCTCCGCTTCGCCCGCGAACCGCTCGCGGCCCTCGACGAGAACCAGCGACGCGACCTGCGCGACCTGCTCCAGCTCATGGCCGGCACATAAGAGCAGGAATTCGCCTCTGCCTTGCCGACCAGGCCGGGCAGTCGGTCGCCGTCCGGCGCAGAGCGCACAGCCGCGGCTGAGGAATCCAGGCCCGGCACCCGCTCCGGCGCCGACCGCCCGCGAAGCCCGGCAGCCCGGACACCCGTGCCGTCGACGCCCACCTCGTCGGCGTCTGTACTGCCGCACGTATCCATGCCGAGCACAACGGCCGCACCACGACACTTCCGCTACTGCGTAGCGACGGGCTCTTCCATCTGCGCCGGCTACGGTCCCGCAACGGACGGGCACGGGTCAGCGTGATCGGGGCGATGAGTGCACCGCTCGGCGGGGACCGGCTCCAGCTCGACGTCAAGAGAGGCATCCAGGCCCCGTCCCGATCGCCCGAAGGCGGTGTCGCCCGTACTTCAAAGCATCTGCGGTGCTCAATGGAACCGGGCTGGGCGACGAACCTGCGTAGATACCTCTGCCAACTCTCGAAGACCGTCGCCATGCCCTCAGACTGGGAACCTGATGGGAACAGCAAGACAAAGAAGGCCCGCGAAGGATCGCGAAAGATCACTCCCCCGCCTTCCCCCATCAGGCGGATGACCTGCGAAAACAGCGAAACATCAAGCCAGATCAGGCAAGACGAGTGAGCTTATGATCATGCTCCTAAAGCGGGTGTCGCAGGTTCGATCCTGCCGGGGGCACAGTGCCTGACCAGGCACGGAGCTTCGAACAGCCCCCTCGGAGTGATCTCCGAGGGGGCTGTTTTCGTGTGTGCGGGGACGTAACGCTAGAGGTTGTCCCGTAACCGGTGGGGCGGTTGGTGCGTTGGCTGGGCATGGGTGGGGTGATCTCAGCGGATGATCCGAAGTGGATCGAGCCGTT